>JAEZFP010000073.1 GCA_023417475.1 Bacillota bacterium
CCCTCCGCGCCGATGGTACTTGTCGGGAAACCGGCCGGGAGACTAGGTCTTCGCCAGGACCTATCTTTTTTGAAAACCCCGCCCCTTTGCATTTATGCAAAGGGCGGGGTTTTTGGTTTGCGTTCATTGGGCGAGCAGTGCCCGATGAGGGGAGATAATCACTTGAACGTGAATTTTTACAATTGCCGATTTTCACAATATGGAGCAGGAAAATGACGAAAAAGGTTTAACTTGTTTTGACGGAGAAAGAATATTGATAATGCGATTCGAAGCGAAGGAGTTGCCAAATAAAATGAAACGATCCAAATCAAGCGGGGTATCCGAAGATTTCGACGAGGTTGCGATCAGTCTGGGAATTGATGAGCTAGAAGCGATTGGTCCACAATTGAACGAGGCGCAAAAGAAACTAATGAAACGGGCGATTGAAGCCGCTTCAATTGGAGAAAAAACAAACGCTCGCAATTTGTTGATGGATTTAATTAAAACTGTCAAAGACGAAAATGTCAAAACAAGTATCCAGTATGTGGCGAACTGTTATTTTGAGAGTGAATGAGTGAATGGTGAGGTGATTCGAGGTACCCATCCGTAAAGCGGCGCTGGAAGCAAATTGACCCAAGTCGTGGAACGGTTGAAAAACCTGCAACGTCCCGCCGTTGAAAATGCCGTTGCAGCGACAATGAAAGATGGCGGCAGTTTCAAACCGGATTGCCGGTGAGGGTTCGGGCACGGCGGGTATCACTTATGGGATCTTAGAAGGAGTCCGTTTGGATACTTGACCTCCCGGTTCAAAACCAAATCCAAATTTGGCGTTATATACTGTTTATAACATCATTTTAAAGGAGCTGAAACGATGAAAAAAGTTGCTTTAATCGGCGCTCTAATTGTCTTGATCGGCGCAGTTCCCTTTGTGGCATTGGCTAATGAACCGGTCAAAAATGAACCGGGCGCGCCCAACCCTCCTCCTGGGGCGGAATCGGAAATGATGAATGACCGTCCCTACTCCGGCGCCCCCGACCCAACGTCTCGGGGTGAAATGCGAAGCCCCGATTGTCCGCCGCCGCTTCTGAAATTGGCGGATGCAAAATTGGATCTCTCTTTTGAACAGCAACTAAAAATAATGGAGATTAGACAATCGTTTATCAGAGAAAGTCAACCGCTTTGGTTTGCTCTTGAGAAGAATCAAATCCAATTACGCCGGTTATGGGGCGAGAAAATCTTAAACCAAAAGGTGATTGAGGAAAAAGAGGTCGAAGTTACATTAACCCGGGTGAAGCTTCGTCTGCTAGAGCGCCGTTTAATGGAGCAATTGAACGCCGTATTAACTCCGGAACAACAAAAACGGCTTCAAAACTTCCGGCCCGATCCGAACCAGGTGCGGCCCATTGGTCCGAAATAACCTATTTTCCGTTGACCCAGCGCTAATTCATGCTGGGTCCTTTTTTGATCTGCGGAAATATATCGAATTCTAATAATTTCCGCCGAAGAGAAAAGCGAAAACAGAAAGGAGCGTGAGCATGAACTTAGCGGATCAAATCTGTGTCGCGGGAATCAGAACACTTTTTGAACAAGAAAACTGTCCGTTTCATTCCCTGGAAAATCTCGCTGATGAACAGGTTTTAGCTTTCATCATCCGGATCAGAATCTTTGGATATCCGGAAAAAATGGATGCCGAAACGTTTCTCGGTGAAGTGGAGCGGGCGTTGAGGCTGACGGCGGAAACGCTGAATTAAAACATGGAAAAATCAGTTGCCGGAAAAGCTCTGGTGTCCTTTGATGCTTTGACTCGGACGAAAAAAGTGGAATAAAGGTTTATGCTTATGCATATAATTAACTACTTATTTTTATTCCGAAAATGGAGGGATCATCATGGCTGATGAAGAGCAGTTTCCCGAAGAGCCGAACCAGAAGCAACAAGCCGAGTTTGAACGTTTCCCGGAGAATGTCGAACAAGAGGGGCGGGACTGACCTTCCGCAGGTGCGTCCCATCGCAAACCTACCGGTTGATTGCGAGGCCACGAAAAACCTCCGACTCGATAGATTGACCTGCAATATATGGTATTAAACCTTCTTTAGGCTATCAATATATTGTAGGTCAATGTTAATTTCAGAAGTTTTTCAGTGGTTTAGCTGATTGCCGGTTAGGTTATTCCCTGTCTGACGGAAAACGGCAGAAGGAGTCAGGAATAAAAAAGTTTGAACGTAGTTGATGAATGAAGGCATCGATTTAAGCATAATCTATCAGGACAGGTCTAACATTTGGGGGAATCAATGTTTAAAGATTATTTGCGGCATTTGCAGGAGTTTCTAAAATCCCCGGCCTTGAGCAGGGCAGACCGTCGCAAACTTTTAGTCGAGATTAATCGCGTCAATTATGAGATTGAACAAGCAAAGAAAAATCCGGGATGACCGGATTTTTTAAATTCCGTACCAAAATTAAAGAGCGACAACGCCCTTGATTTGACTTTATTTTAACCATTTGCGAAGAGCTTTACCGACTGCAGCCAGTTCGCTGCCGAAGGCTTGCGGTTTGACAGCGCCGTTGCCGGTCGGGGTTTCGGCCATAAATAACTTGGTTTTGGGGTAGCGATGTTGCAGATAGTTTGCGTAAGTAAACGACGCATCAGTGACAATCCGGGCCGAGCGTTCCGCCAGAGCGAAGATTTTGGCGACCGAATCAATTTTGGTGGCAATATCCCACAATGTCACCGGGACTGCTCCCAGCTCGCGAATGATCGGATAAATGCTATTTTTATAAGCGGTTAACCGTTCCGGTGCAATGGCGACAAAACATAGGTTGTTGTGGGGCGGATCATTATTCAGCGCTGCGGCAACCGCCGGGTCGGTGGCTATCCAATCCCGGATCATCGTTCCGGTCCAGTAGTCGAGTAGTTCCGTCAGGACTCCCCTTAGAACTGCGGGATAGGTGTACTCACTGCCGACATAATTAATGGAGTAAACGTTGTGACGGCGCAAGCGGAGGACTGCGTCGGGGGTCGCATTGACCTGAATCGAATATCCCAAGCGTTGAAACAGCCCGATCTGTTGACCCACCAAACGGAGGACAGTACGGAAATCATAGTCGCTCAAGCTGTAACCAATGAAAAAAGGAGTATAAGCGGCAAGCAGATAGGTGAGATAGACCGTTTTCAACGGATAACGAGCGTGGTAAGCGTCATAGTCCTTCTCAGTAACGGCAATATCTTCGGGATGATTGAAATCGCCGTGGAACTTGAACAACCGTACGCCTTGAGGAGCGATATTCACGGCAATCTGGGTTTCGCTTACTTGGGGAGCGACCGGTATGCCGAGACGCTGGTAGGCGTTCTCCAACAAAACGTCAAAGTTGGAGGTTGCCACGATCGGGAAGGGCAGTTGCGCAAAGACGCTAATCGGTTCACCCGGTTCAGCAACCGGGGGGTTGAGCCGATTTGCCAACGCTTCAAGCAGTTGGGTGCGGCCAAACTCCTGTTGAAAGGCTGCCATGACATCAATTGGATCAACCCAATACCGGTTTACGGGTTCAGTACATTTGCGCAAGTTGTAGCCGGGTATTTGTTTCCCAAGTTCAATCGCAATTCCCTCAAACGACGGCAACGGTGGGATGGCATTAAATGACAACCCCGCTCCGACAAAGGGGACCACGTGATTGTTGACCAAATCATCTAAGAACGGCTGGGGGATATTCTCAATATAGGTCACGGGATCGCCTCCAAGTCAATCTCTTTCATTTTGCACGAAGAACGTAGGCAATGATAACCGGGCGCAATGTTTTCCATGATACAGATAGTTTACGCACCGTCACGTCCGGCGTGTTATTCCAATGGGAGAGGAGATGAAAGGATTGCTTTGAATTCGATCAAAAAATAAAAAGACAAAAGTCTGAAGCAAGCCACTGAAAAACCACCGCTCTGAAAGATTGACCTACAATAGATAGTGAGTAGCTTGCTTTAGGCTATCAATATATTGTAGGTCAAGGTTATTTCGAGCAGTTTTTCAGTGGCCTCGTCTGAAGTACGGACTCTTGTCTTTTTGCTAAGTTACGGTGGTATTTTTACAATTGGTTAGTTCAATTTTAAATCCGCTCCCGGACCAACTGGCCCATCTCCCGCGTTCCGACCCGTTTCATGCCCGGGGTCATCAGATCGGCGGTGCGGTAGCCGTCGTCTAAAACTTGAGCCACAGCGGCTTCAATGGCAACGGCGGCCGGCGCCAGTCCGAAACTATGCCGGAGCATCAAGGCGACGCTGAGAATGGTCGCCAAGGGATTCGCCAGGTCTTGACCGGCAATGTCGGGAGCCGAACCGTGAGACGGCTCGTAAAGGGCGACCTCGCCGCCAAGACTGGCCGAAGCGAGCATCCCCAGCGAACCGGCCAGCATCGAAGCCTGATCGGATAAAATATCGCCAAAGGTATTTTCGGTGACAATCACATCAAATTGGCCCGGGTTACGCACCAATTGCATCGCGCAGTTATCGACGTACATATGGGATAATTCCACCTCCGGGAATTCGGCGGCCACTTTGACGATGGTCTCGCGCCAAAGCCGTGAACTTTCCAGGACATTGGCCTTGTCAACCGAGCAAAGCCGTTTCTTACGTTGCCGGGCCGCGGTGAAGGCCAGCCGGGCGATGCGTTCGATCTCCGGGGTGCTGTAAACTAGCGTGTCAATTGCCTGTTCGATGCCGCTCGGTAGGATTTCGCGTTTTTTGGGGCCGAAGTAAAGGCCACCGGTCAACTCGCGGTAGATCAAGAGATCAATGCCGCGGATCACGTCCGGCTTAAGACTGGAAGCGTCAAGCAGCGGCTCGTAAACTTGGACGGGACGAAGGTTGGCGAACAATCCCAACTCTTTGCGGAGCGGTAGGAGCGCAGCCCGTTCCGGACGGAGTTCCGGGGGCAGTTGGTCCATTTTGGGACTGCCTACGGCCCCCAACAGCACGGCGTCGGACTGTTTGCAAAGCTCCAAAGTGGCCGGCGGCAGCGGATGGCCGGTTTGGTCATAGGCGTCTTCACTGATCAGACCCTCGCGGAATTGAAAGGTATATTGAAACTTGGCGGCGACTTTTTCTAAAGTGGCGACCGCTTCGGGAACGATCTCCCGGCCGATGCCATCGCCGGCCAGGACAGCAATTTTATACATTTTTTTCACCTCCAGTGTGATTAGCGGGCGGCTAGGCGCCGCTTAACATATTCAATCAACCCTCCGGCGTTAATCAGTTCTTGCATAAAGGAGGGGAATGGAGCCGCTTGATAGGTTTGACCGTCGGTCAAATCCTGGATCTGACCGTTGGATAGGTCGACCCGGATTTGGTGTCCTTCGGCAATGGCGGCGCTGGCTTCGGGAGATTCCAAAATCGGCAGACCGATATTGATCGCGTTGCGGTAAAAGATCCGGGCGAACGAGGCCGCAATTACGCAGGAAACCCCGGCGACTTTGATTGCCAGCGGGGCGTGCTCGCGGGAACTGCCGCACCCGAAGTTCTTGCCGGCGACAATGATGTCGTTAACCGCCATTTTGTTGACAAATTGGGGGTCGGCGTCTTCCATGCAATGAGCGGCCAATTCCTGGGGGTCGCTGGTATTGAGATACCGCGCGGGAATGATCAGGTCGGTATCGATATCGTTGCCAAATTTCCAAACTTTTCCTTGTAACATATTGTTCATTTTACTCCAACCTCCTCAGGTCCGCTAATCTTTCCGGCGATTGCCGATGCGGCGGCGATCGCCGGTCCCGCCAAATACACTTCGCTTTCGGGATGTCCCATCCGGCCGACGAAATTGCGATTGGTGGTGGCGATCGCCCGTTCGCCCTTGGCGAGAATGCCCATATGGCCGCCTAAGCAAGGACCGCACGTGGGCGTGGAGACGACCGCGCCGGCATCCACAAAGATATCAAACAAACCTTCCTGCATCGCTTGTTTCCAAATTGTCTGGGTTCCGGGAATCACAATCAGCCGGACATTGGAGTTGACCTTCTGTCCTTTCAGAACGACGGCGGCTTCGCGCAGATCTTCGATTCGCCCATTGGTGCATGAACCAATCACTGCTTGATCAATTGCCACATCGCCACAGGCGGACAACGGACGGGTGTTCTCCGGCAGGTGGGGGAAAGCGATTTGGGGTTCCAACTTCGTGACATCCCACTCATAAACTTGGCTGTAACGGGCGTCGGCGTCGCTAGTGTAGACGGTATAGGGACGTTTGGCGCGGGACGCGATATAATCGAGGGTTTTTTGGTCCACCGCAAAGATCCCGTTTTTAGCCCCGGCTTCAATCGCCATGTTGGCCATGGTGAACCGGCCGTCCATTGATAATGCGCCAATGGTTTCGCCACTGAATTCCATCGCTTGGTACCGGGCGCCGTCGACGCCGATCTGGCCGATGGTATAGAGAATTAAGTCTTTTCCCCCGACCCAGCGTGGTAATTTGCCGTAGAAAACAAACTTGATGCTTTCCGGAACCTTAAACCAGACCTCGCCCAAGGCCATGGCCGCCGCCATGTCGGTACTGCCGACTCCGGTGGAGAAAGCGCCAACCGCCCCGTAAGTACAGGTATGCGAGTCGGCTCCGATGATCAGATCGCCCGGCAAAGCCAGGCCTTGCTCCGGCAGCAGGCAATGTTCGATACCCATCTGGCCGACTTCGAAATAATTGACAATCTCGTGTTTACGGGCGAACTCGCGCATCTGTTTGGCTTGTTCGGCCGATTTGATGTCTTTATTGGGCGTAAAATGATCCGGGACCAATGCGATCTTGTGACGGTCAAACACCGTTGGGGCACCGCTCTTTTCAAATTCCCGGATCGCTAAAGGCGATGTGATATCGTTGCCTAAGACCAAATCAACTTTGGCCTGGATCAGTTCGCCCGGAGTTACCGTTTCTTTCCCGGCGTGGGCCGCCAGGATCTTTTCAGTCATTGTCATTCCCATTAAAAATCACCTCATTGATTATTGTTGCTTTTGACGCCGGTGGCAATGAACATTGGAATCTCAACGGTCATCCCGGCTTGATTGGTCGTGCGGCATTGACACCCCAACTCGTTGACGTTAACCTCGGTGAAGCCGGCGTCATGAAACCATTGCTTGAGCTCGACATCTTCAAACCCCAACCAGACATCGAACTTTTCCGGTTTCACCCATTGGTGGCGGTGGGCCATGACATCGGTAACGACGAGCCGGCCTCCCGGTTTCAATGCACGGAACATCTCGCGGATGGCGATTTGCGGTTCGAGCAGATGATGTAACAGGAGATTGGCGAAGATCATATCTTGCGTGTCGTCGGCCAGCGGCAGGTCATGGGCGTCGCCCTCTAAAAGCTCGACAGGATGCAGCCCGGCTTGATTCAGTTCATTCCCGGCCACCTCCAGCATAGCGGTGGACAGGTCGACGGCAGTCACTTTGGCGGCGTATTGAGCCAGGCCTTTGGCGAGATATCCGGTGCCGGTGCCAATGTCGGCTACTTGCGAATGCGGCGCGGGCGGGTATTGGTTTACCACCAGATCCCGGAGGGAACCGCCGTCACCATACGAATCCTTGCGCAGCTCGTCATAGACTGGGGCGACTTGGGCGAAATAGGCTTTGTTTTCATCTTCGACCACCGCATAGTCTTGAGAATTCCCCATGGCAATCCACTGCAACAAGGCAACCCGGGAGAAACGCCACTCGCGGCCGACTTTGCGGGCGGGAAGCGATTCTTCCTTGAGAAGTTTGAGAAAGGTTTTGGTGCTGACTTGGAATAGTTGGCTGGCCTCTTCCAAGGTGAGAACATCTTTTACCGGTTCGAAACTGCTTTCAACCATCGTTCTTCCTCTAGCTTTTTTTACCATTATAAGACTTTATTTTCGCTTAGTCAAGGTCTATATTCCCTTATTTTCTTCTATGTTCTTTTATATTCCTTAATTACTTGATCGGGAATTTTTCCTTCTAAAACCCAAGGCTGACGCTATACATATAAAAAAGACTGTCGCCGTTCGGGGGGATATTATGCGCTTCGTCGTGCTCCGCAAGATAAAAGTAATTCTTGGCGCGCTGTTGATCACCTTGTTTACCCTATCGTTGGTAGTGTTTCCGGCGGAAGGGGTCCGGGCTGCCGTCGCCGGGTTGCGGCTTTTTTGGGAAGTGGTGCTCCCATCGTTGCTGCCGTTTTTCGTCCTTTCGGAGATCATGTTGGGCATGGGCGTGGTCCATTTCCTGGGGGTGTTGTTGGAACCGTTAATGCGGCCGCTCTTTAATGTGCCGGGCGTCGGAGCTTTCGCCTTGTCGATGGGGTTGGCGGCGGGTTATCCGATGGACGCGGTGATCACTGGAAAATTTCGCCGGTCCGGCCTGTGCAGCCGGAGCGAGGGCGAACGGTTGTTATCGTTTACCAATACCGCCGATCCGCTATTTATCTTCGGCGCGGTGGCGGTCGGAATGTTCGGCCGTCCGGAATTGGGCGCCACCTTAGCTATTGCCCATTATATCTCCAGCTTTACGGTGGGCGTTGTTTTTAAGTTTTACCAAAAGGATGGGGGCGTCAGTGTAAAAAAAGAGCGGGAGAGCTTGCAACCGCAAATGTTGCGTCGGGCGGTCCGGGCGCTTTTTAAGGCGCGGCGGGATGACGGCCGGCCCATCGGCCGTCTGTTGGGGGACGCGGTGAAGGACTCGATCACGACTTTGTTAATGATCGGCGGTTTTATCGTATTGTTCGCCGTATTGGTCAAGATGTTCGACGTTTTTCAGGTGATGAAAATGATCACTCCGGTATTGGGCGGACTGCTTCAGATGTTGGGGATCGCCCCGGGATTGGCCGGCTCGGTCTTTAACGGCATCTTGGAGATTGACTTGGGGACGGTGGCGGCGAGTCAGGCGGTTGCCCCGATGGCTGATAAAATGATGATCGCCAGTTGGATCATCGCCTGGAGCGGGCTTTCCGTTCACGCCCAAGTCGCCAGCGTGATTCAAGATACCGATATCCGGATGACCCCCTATGTCATCGCCCGGTTTTTACACGGAATTTTCGCGGCGGTCTATACCTGGTTGCTGATGGGTCCGTTGGCCCCGGTGTTGGCGCCGGTGGTTCATTCGGTCGTCGCCGCCGGTCGGACTTTTAATCCGGTGGAACGGGTGGTCTTTTCGGGACGGCAGATTTTATTGATATTGGGGATTTTGCTCCTGTGCTCGCTGGCGATCTATTTTTCCAAACGCTATCGATTGGTGCATACGAAGCAATGTTCCGATTTGTCCTAGCCGAAGCCCAGCGGGACGATTCGGACGTTAAAAAACGGGAACGGTAGCCGTCAAAAGCTACTGTTCCCGTTTTTTAGCCGGCATGATCAATGATCAGACGCTGCGAAACCCTTTGCCGATAATTTCGGAGGTATTGGTGATGGTAATGAAGGAGTTGGGGTCGATCTCGCGGATGTATTTCCGCAACGCAATCGCTTGCGCCCGGTTGACCACGGTAGTGATGACCTGTTTTTGACCGTTGGTGTAAGCGCCGGAGGCGTCATACACCGTCGCGCCGCGGTGCAGGTTTTGAATAATGTACTCTTTCACCAGCTCCGGTTGTTCGCTGACGATAACCATGTATTTGCGAAGATTGAAACTTTCAATCGCCATGTCGATCAGAAAAGCTTTCAGGATCAACCCGAGGAAGGAGTACATCCCGATCCGGATTCCGTAGACGAAACCGGCGAGGATGGTGATGGCGAAGTCGGCTACCAAGAGGGCTTTGCCAATATCGATGTCGGTCAGTTTGTTCAAAATTTTGGCGACAATGTCAGTCCCGCCGGTCGAAGCGTTCTGATTGAAAACAATGGCGGAGCCAACCGCCGGCAGTAAAATGGACATGATCAGTTCCAATAACGCGTCATTGGTGAAAGGATGAGTCATCGGGGCGATCTTGCCGAAAAGCCAGACCATGCCGGAGAGGGCGAAACTGGAATAGATCGTCTTGGAACCGAAGTTCCGGCCGATCATGGCGAATCCGACCAATAACAATAAGATATTGATGATCAGCATCAACGGTCCGACCGCAAGGCCCGGGGAAAAGCGGCCGATAACGATGGCCAAACCGCTGACGCCGCCGGTGGCAAAATGATTGGGGATCTTAAAAAAGTGAATTCCGGCGGCCACCAAAATCAATCCCAGGTTAATCAGGAGAAAATCGTTGCACTTTTTCATCATTGTCCTCGTTAAGTGAAAGCGTGGATTCGGTTGTTAATTCGAAATTATTATAACACGCTTGAACAGTCTTGTCCAAGCGATCTGCGGGATTGTTGACGGTATTGCAAGTACGGTTCCGGCAGGATGATCCAAGCGTCAGTCGAATTAGGATTAGGGTAGGAGTTGCGGCGGTTGCCGTCGCAACTTGTCAAAACGAATCATCGGCTGAAAGGACGCTGTCATGGGTAAACCCCGTATTCAATTGAGCAAAGAAAAGAAAGCTTTTTTAACTGCGGCGATCAAGGAGTTCTTCCGGAGTGAACGCGAGGAGGAGATCGGAGATTTGGCAGCGCTGTTGGTTTTGGACTTCTTTCTGGAGCAACTGGCTCCGGCGGTCTACAACCAGGGAATCCACGACAGCGTGGCGATGCTGAAGGAGAAGTTGGAGGATCTGGAAGGATTGGAGCTGTAAACACAAAATGAGCCGGGCGGAACGCCCGGCTCTTAACTGGCTACATATTCGACAACTCTTGCAATAGCCGTTGTTGCTCCCGGGTCAAGTCGTTCAGCCGTTTCAGAATTTGGGTCTTGCGGTTGGCGGGGTTCGGCTGGGCGGGTTGCGTCGGCTGCGCCGACGGATTGGCCGGACTGACCGGAGCGGCGGGTGTCGTTCCCGGCGTTATGTTCAGTTTGGCGATGGTGTCGGCCAAATTATCGCCGATCGCGACCTGGTCCTCATAGACCATGACCACTTTTTTCAACTCGGCCTGCTGGCTCCGGGACGACTCCATAAAGAGCGGCTTGACATAAAGGATGGATTTTTCCAAGGGCACGATCAACAAATTGCCCCAGGTAACTTTGGAGGATTGTTGGTTCCAAAGGGTGACCAACTGCGAGATGGTCTGGTCTTGATTGATCCTGGAGTCGATCTGGGCCGGACCGTAAATATTCTGATCTTTCGGCAAGACGTAGAGGATCAATTCACCGTAATTCGGTTGATCGCAACGGGCCACCATCCAGGAGACCAGGTTCCGGCTGCCCCGTGGTGAAAACGGCTGCATCATGACGAATTCCGAGTTTTTATTCCCGGGGAGTTGCAAGGTCACGTAATACGGATCAAACGGCTCGTCCTGGTTGTGAACGGGAATCTCCCAGTAGTCCTCTTTCCCGTAAAAGGATTTGGCGTTGGTCATATGATATTGGCTGATCATATCCCGCTGGACTTCCATGATCTTCTCCGGATAACGGAAGTGGCTCGCCAGATCCGGATCAAGGGCGGCGGCCGGTTTGAACAGACGCGGGAAGATCGTTTGCCAGACCTTGATCAACGGGTCGGCGTTATCGACGACATAAAAGTCAACGCTGCCGTCATAGGCGTTCACCACCGCCTTGACGGAGTTGCGGATGTAGTTGAAATACCCGGTTTGATCGTTGTGGATTTTGGCGTATGGAAAACTGCTGGAAGTAGTGTAGGCGTCAATGATCCAGTACAGTTTGCCGCCGGACACGACCAGATAGGGATCCTGATCAAAAGTTAAAAACGGCGCCAGCTTTTTCACCCGGGTATTGATGTTGCGGTGAAGCAAAATACTGCTTTCAGGGGTGATCAAGTTGGAAAGGAGGAAGTTGGTGTCGCCAAAAACCGCGGTCAACAGAAGGCGATTGTATAACGAATTTAACGGAATCCCCTTTTTGCCGTCATAGGAGTTGGAGGCGACGCCTTCGCCCTGCGGATAGTCAAACTCGGCGTTTTTTGTATTGACAATGGCATAATCACTTCTGGCGTTGGGGCCGGTCTCGCCATAATAAATCCGGGGTTGAGCCACTTTGAGGCCGGGAAAGTTGGGATTGCTTTCGGTCGGGAGATCCCTGGCGATAAAATTCGGCTGTCCCTGGGCCGTGTATTCATTGACTTGGTTGGCGGCGATTCCGTAACCATGCGTATAGGTCAAGTGAATATTGATCCAGTTTTGCGCCGTGGCGGCCAACGCTGCGCTGTTTAACTCGCGCGCCGACAGCATCACCTGGCGTTGTCCGGTCGGGGTCTGGTAACGGTCGATGTCGATATCGTTGAAACTGTAATACGGCCGGATTCTTTGCAGCTGATTATAGGATGAAAGCAAGGGGCGGTAGTCCCATAAACGCAGATCGGCCAAGGCCGGGTTGGCCGGATTCAGCGGGACGTTACCGTCTTCCTTGGGAATGAAGGGTTGAATTTTAATTTTGTCGAGACCGTACGCTTTACGGGTGAAATCGATATGGTTTTTGAGGAACGGTTCTTCCAAGGTGTACTCGTTCGGCGCAACCACAAAGGATTGCATCAGCCCCGGATAGACTGCCAGCAACAGGAAGGAGAGAACCAGCCAGGCGCCGATCGCCCCGATCATCAGCCGAGTCCCTTTCCGGAAGAGATTGACGATAAACGCCACAATAACGAGGACCAAAACGACGCTAAGTACCTTTAAACCGAAGAGCTTGGCGTGGTAAGCGGTATAGTTGATCCCGGTCAGTTGGGCTGTTTCCTGATAGAGCAAATTAAACTGGCCAAGCGCGTATCCCCAGATTTTCGCAGCGAAGAACAGGATGGCCAAAACGGCCAGGTGGATCTTGGCGGGTTGCCAAAGCTCCCAATGGGGGCCGTCCTTCCAGAAAGCTTTGGCGACGAAGTAAAGCGCGGCGGTTCCGGCTAAGCCTAAGAAAGCGACGCTCGTTACCAAACTGTTCAGTTGTTGAAAGAACGGGTATGAAAACAGATAAAATCCCAAATCTTTCTCGAAGACGGGGTCTTTTAGGCCGGTGGGAACCTGGTGCAGGAACTGTTGGATCACCGTCCAATCCAAAGCCAGTCCCGACGCCAACAGGAACGACAAGACCGCGGAAAGCCCCAATGCCGGCAATATCACGGCGTTCTTAGGAATCTCCGGCCAAATATCGGTCTCCGTGTACACCTGAACCCGGTTAAAAGCGCGTAACGCCAACCATAGATTCACGCCGAGAAAAGCGAAGATCAACAAACCGATGCTAATCTTGGTGATTGGTCCCGTTAACAATGAGACCCAAAAAACACTGGTGCTGCTGACCGATTTGTACCATAGCCAGTCAAGATATTGACTGCTGGTGCTCCAGACGAGCAACGCCACTGCAATCACGACGCCGATGGCAATATTGATAAAACGATTCATGGACTCCACTCCTTATCCGATAAAAATGTGCGATTAAGCGTTATTAAGCGCCGGGTTATGTTAAAACTTCGGTCCAATCGATTTTTGGCCGAACTTAGTTATTATCTTCGTGTCGATTGGGAAAAATCCTTCCGGATATATCGCTCGGAATATTGGGGAGGATCATCAATAATTTGTCGCAACCGATATTGGGGAGAGGAACTGTGCGGCGAATCGCGAATATGTAAGATTTAAAATATTTGGGTAAGCGGCTCCGGAGCCTCTGTTTAGGACGAACCAAATTTTTAGAGCCGACCGTACCGTTGCCGGAGGGAGATTCAGATGAGTAATTATCAACAATTGATCGAAAAACGCTGGGAACAAGGGCATTTTTTGTGCGTCGGATTGGACACCGATTACGCCAAGCTTGCGCCGCGTTATCCAGGAGTGCCGGTTGCCGAAGCCTTGTTCCGGTTCAATCGGGCAATCATTGACGCGACTGCCGCCTATTGTTGCGCGTTCAAACCGAACAGCGCCTTTTATGAGGGCTACGGCCCGGCCGGCTTGGAAGGGTTGATTCGCACCAACCAATATATCCGGGAGACGTATCCGGACCACCCGATTATCCTTGACGCCAAACGCGCCGATATCGGGAACACCAACCAAGGGTATGTCAAAGCGGCTTTTGAAATTTGCGCCGCTCATGCCATAACCGTCCACCCGTACTTGGGAAAAGAAGCGTTGCAGCCGTTCCTGAGCAATCCCGCCATCGGGGTGATCGTCCTCTGTCATACCTCCAATCCGGGTGCGGCTGAATTCCAGGAGCTCTCC
Source organism: Bacillota bacterium (assembly GCA_023417475.1). Lineage (GTDB taxonomy): Bacteria > Bacillota > UBA4882 > UBA8346 > UBA8346 > JAEYPR01. The sequence goes on from JAEZFP010000073.1 coordinate 14,138, forward strand.
GGCGCGGGCGAATTACTTTATCAGACGGTGGCCCGGCGGGTGGCCGAAACTTGGAATGAGAATCATAACTGCAGTCTGGTGGTGGGAGCGACCTACCCCGAGCAAATCGCCGCGGTCCGGAAGATCGTCGGGGATTTGCCGTTGCTAATCCCCGGCATCGGAGCCCAGGGCGGCGACCTGCGGCAAACCGTAATCCACGCCTTGGATTCGCGCGGGATGGGCATGATCATCAATGCGTCCCGCAGCATCCTGTACGCCTCCGCCGGAGCAGATTTCGCAACCGCCGCGGCCCGGGAAGCGCAGAAGCTGGATCAGGCGATCCGGGCGTTGATCGGGGAGATTCGCGGCTAAGGAGGGTCGGCTTCCTTTCGTCAACCCTTCCCAAATAACCGGGGCGGCATTGCAATTTTCGGAGCGATCCGTAATAATATTGCTATAAGGTATAGGCGTCAGTCCAGAACCGAGGAACGTTAATCGACTGGCGGAATTCGACATTTAAACCCCCGGGAAGCAAAATTCGCCGGCAAGAATCGACATCAACGGACCGCGGTAGCAGGATTCGACATCCGGGAACCGCGCCGCGGGATTTGCCAACCGGACAACGGCGCCGGGGAACCGGGGAATACTATACCAGAACTGCGTTCAACCAAACAAGGATCAGAAACGAATCACGAACCAAAAAGGAGTGTTTTATCCATGCGTGTCCTATCCGGTATCCAACCTTCTGGGAACTTACATATCGGCAATTATTTCGGAATGATGAAACGGATGATCGAACATCAGGAAAATCACGAGTTATTCTGTTTTATCGTTAATTTTCACGCGTTGACGTCGGTCTTTGACGGCGCGAAATTGCGGCGGCAGACCTATGACGCGATCTGCGATTTCCTGGCGTTAGGGCTTGACCCCCAAAAATCAATCTTTTGGGTCCAATCCGATGTGCCCGAGGTGACGGAGTTGACTTGGTATCTGAGCAATGTCACCGGCATGGGTTTGCTGGAACGTTGCCACTCCTATAAAGACAAGTTGGCCAAAGGGATCCCGGCCAGCCACGGCTTGTTTTCCTATCCGGTCTTGATGGCGGCCGATATTTTGCTCTACGACGCCAACCGGGTACCGGTGGGAAAAGATCAGAAGCAACACGTGGAGGTCGCCCGGGACATCGCCCTCCGCTTTAATAGTACTTACGGCGAAACCTTTGGAATCCCCGAACCCGACATCGAAGACGATTTGGCAACCATTCCGGGACTGGACGGTCAGAAAATGTCCAAATCGTACGGCAACACCATTGAGATTTTCGTGGACGAGGCGACCTTGAAACAGAAGATCATGTCGATCAAGACCGACTCGACGCCGGTGGACCAACCGAAACCGATTGTGGGGAACATCCTTTTCGATCTCTACAGTTTGTTTCTGGATCAAGCCGGCAGGGAACAGTTGCAAGCGCGATTTGAAACTCCGGGGTTGCGGTACGGGGATATTAAAAAAGAGTTGTTGGCCACGATTTGGGAGTACTTTGCGCCATACCGCGCCAAACGGGCCCAGATCTCCCCGGATGATGTCCATGACATCATGAAGTTGGGAGCGGGCAAAGCCCGCGCCGTCGCCGCCGCGACCATGGAGCGGGTCCGGCGCAACGTGGGGATGAACTATTGATTGGTTGATTGAACGAAAATTTCAAAATTGCCATAATTTAAAACCGGATACAACACAATGAATATGTATCCGGTTTTATTGCGGAAAGAGACGTTGCAATTCATAAAGATACAGGTAAGCTCCTTGAAATATGTAAATAGTATTTTTCCCAGCGTTTATTTGCATTTTTTGGGTTGACAAGCGCAGTGCAACCGTCTAAAATTATAATTACAATAGATATAGAAGCGATGAAGCCAATCTTGTATGTGGTCACTTGAGATTGGCGGAGCGAGTAGTGAAACCGGCGAATTCATTATTTGGCGGTTTTTTTGTATTTATTTTCAGGGGATTATTGTTAAAAAGAAAAATGAGGAGGGTTTTCGAATGAAAAAGGGAATTCTATTAGCAGGTTTACTCGGTTTAATGGTTTCAGGCAGTTTGACTCTGGCGGCAACCACGGCTTCGCATACGATTTCCGTTAAAATCCCGGCCTATATCCGGATCAGCATTACCAAAGTTGCCGACGCCACCAACAATACCGTCAATGATCAAAAACTCGTCTACAACGTGCAAGACAGCGACATTTCCGACACGGGAGCAATCAACAAGCAAATCGGCGCCGCAACTGTCGCCGTGATCACCAATAGCTCGGGTGGCGCCCGCGTTACCACCGCCTTAAACGATGCGGCCGAATTAAAGCCGTTGTTGTATTCGGGAAGCGCGAGCCTTGACGGTTATAACTTTACAACCTCAAAGGGTAGCCAATCTGTGGTCGTTCCGTACACCCTGAAGGGCGATCTCTCGAACTTAGTGCCCAATCAAACCTATCAGACAACCGTTACATACACCGCCGCGGCTCAATAAGTTCGCCAAGGCAATTTGCTAAGGGTGGTAACAGTGGCTAAGAAAAAAAGATATTTACTGCTTTCACTGGTATTATTGACGATATTGACCGTTCCTTGTCTCGCATTGGAGATGGGGATCAGTCCCCCGGATATCACCTTACAAATTGCGCCCGGTCAGACTTATAGCGGTGAGATTTTGGTCTACGGTTCGGAAAATGAGACGATCGAGATCAGCGTCGTGAAACATGACTGGTCATTAACGACCGCCGGAGAATATCAATTTTTACCCATGGGGACCGTGAAACGTTCAGCGTCCCCATGGGTTTCCTTTGCCGTAAACCGTTTGACGATCCCGCCCAAACGGGGGCAACGCCTCCAATATACGGTGAAAGTGCCCGCCGGGGCTTCCGGGAGTTATTGGGGAGCGATCATGTTCACCTCAGTACCGGCCAACTCCGGAGAAAAACCGATGGTCCAATTGACCACGGCCGGCCGGATCGCTTATATCCTGAAAATCGATGTCAACGGTTCTCCGCCCGCAGTGGGTAATATTGATCGTTTCAAATTGAATTGGCTCAGTGAAACGAAAAAGGTTGCGGCGGCATTTCGGATCAAAAATAGCGGTGCTTCGTTTCTGCGGTTCAAGGGCCGGTTGGAGGTCCGGGACCGCCAGGGGGTCATCGTTTATGTGATTCCCTTTAACGAAGGACTGATCTTGCCCGATTCCATCCATGAGTTTGGGCTGCGGGATTACAACTTTAATTTCAAACCCGGTTATTACGTGGCGCTTGCCGTCGCCGATCTGGGGGACAAGAGTATGAAAGCGATGCAAACCACGTTTGAAGTAAAATAAGCGAATTTCTTATTTGATAGTTGTAAAAAATTATCCAGAATGTTATAATAAACGTGTAAAGTTTTAAAAATATAAAGCAACTAAATCCGACAATGGCAAACTCAGCGAAAGCTGGGGACGCAAAGTCACGGATCTAAGGCATACCGTAATTGTAATGCTAAGATGGCCGGGCCGCCGAAAAATTGGGTTGTTTTTTTGTTACCCTTTTTCGACTGCCCCCGCACAGGAAGTGGGGGGTTTTAATGTTCGTACGTATTTCCCGACGACATTGGCAATTGATATTTATACTGATATTGGCATTGGTAACCATTCCGGTGTTGGCCGCCACCGCTTCGCACACGATTGCGGTTACGGTCCCAGAGATTGCCCGGTACCGCGTGAACGGCATCTCGTTGGTCCGATCGGCTGCTGCCGAAGCGGTATATCAAGTTGATCTGGCAGTCTTCAGTAACTCACAACGGCAATGGAAGATGGTTGCCAATACCGAAAATTCCAGCGAATCGCTGGAATGGTCCAACGACGGTCAAAATTGGAGCGGTCTCGCGGCGGGAATGACCACCGTGGCCATAGGCGCCAAAGCCGACTGGGTGAATTTCCGGATCTATTATCGCTATCAGCCAGAGCCAGAGCAAGGGCGCGGACAAGCTCCGAAAAATGAAGCTGCTGCGAATGAAAGCCCACTTAATTTACAATACCAACTTTGTTTTAGTAATTAGTTTACCCACATCCCCCCCGATGAACCTCTGGTCAACCAGAGGTTTTTTTTATGCCAAAATAAAAACCTCCATGGTGGAGGTTTTGGCCTGCGTAGCTATTGATTACCGTTGCAAGATGACGATGTTGATATCCTCCTGAACAATGGTTCCTCCGGTGGTCTCCCCAACGCAACGGATTTTTCCTTCACCCACAGGGGTTGTCGGCCCTACCTTCCAGGAATAGGACCAGTGGGTCTTTTTGGGGTCCAACTGAATCACCGAATGGTCGGGTAGTGTCAAAGTGAGCCGTTTGAGCGGATCGCTGGTTTCAATGGTAATTTTGACGATATCGCCGAAGTAGGCCAGTTCGCGATGGAGTTCCAGCGTGAGCGAGGCTGTCGGTAAGGCGATGATCTCCACCGGCTTTTCATAGGGGATTAATCCGATTTGCAGCGGCGCCTGGTCCTCCAGTTGCCTGGCGTTGATCGACAAGGGGTGAAAATCCGTAGCGGTTTGCCAATCTTCCGGCAACGCTTGCGAATCGACGGTTAACTGATAATCGGTGGGGTTTAGCTGGGTAAACGTAAAGGTTCCTTCCAGGTCGGTAAAGGTTTGCGAAACTTCCCCGGTTTCCAAATTCTTCAGAATGAGCGGCACGCCCGGGATGCCTTTTTCGGTAGGGTCAAGGCGTTGATTTTGATTCCGGTCTTGGTAAATCCGACCGGTAATGTTTTGGGTCCGAATTAACGGCAGATTTAGGGTGACGGTTTGATACGGCTTCAAGTTCACTTTGAGATCGGGATATTCAAGATTGTAAATTACGTTGTAACGTGGGTCGATGGTCACTTGATGTTCGCCGGGATTCAGTCCGCCCAAACTGTAATTTCCTTGGGAATCGGTTTGGGCCGTTGTTCGATTGTCGGCCAGGAGGCTCAAATTGGTGACGGTCGGTTCGCCGTCATCCCGAACGCCGTTGCGGTTTTTGTCGATAAAGGCGACACCGGCGACGGTTCCCAGCGGTTTCTTCACCGGATACGAGAACTTCTTGTTCACGGTCAGGCTGCAATAATCGGTTGTATAGCCGCTAGCGTCCCAGATGCCCGAATATTTAAAGAGCAGTTGATATTGGTAAATTGGCCAGTCGAGATTGATCGTCCAATTGAACTTGGGGGATGGATCGATATAAGGGTAAAGGACGGTTAACAGTTCGGGGCCAAAGGCCCAGCGTTGCTTCAACCCCAAGCCAAGCCTGGATTCGTCGGAATTAAGTTGCGGGTTGAGGATTAATTGTTGACTCGGATTGAGTTGATAGCGTGTATACCAGTCAAAACTGGCATAATGAGTCTTTTTCGGTTCGGTTTGATCCGCGTCGGCCGAATGACTGATCAACCATTCGTGAGTGAACAACCCGCTTTCCCATTGGGAACCGAGGCTCCAGGAGAGGTTGTCCGAGTCCAGCTCGTCATTGCGGTAATAGAAGCTCCGGGTGGCGTAGAATTGATATTTGGAAAGCAGGGTTAGATAGGCGTTGAATTGATAATTGTCATAATTGTTGAGCAGTTCGGCTTCCCGAAGTTGCTTCGCTTCATAAATTCCCTGAAAGTACCCGGTCAAATAATCCTTAAGCGGCGGCAAGGCGAGCGTACTGGCGAAACTTCGTTGATAGCGGGTATCGTAGAAACGCTGGAGATATTGAAAGTAGGAATTCCATTGCCAATTATCAAGCTTCGTCGCCACATGGACCGATCCGGCGTAATGCCCTTGATGGCTAGGGTCGACGGCAAGGGTGTTTGACCAGAACGAATCACTTTTACTGGTTTGGTAATTCCATTCGACAATGTTCTGATCCTGGCTCGGAGCCGGATCGTACAGATAACGCAAACTAGAGTGGGAATTTAAAAAAGCTTCCGTGCCCCAGATATATTCGCCGGGACGGTCGGCGGAGACCCAACGCGAAACGGTAACGGTTTGGGCGCCAAGCTTGGTGGTGGCGAAAAGGCTGGCGTGACCGAGCTTGGGGCTGGCCAATCCTTGCCAGGTGAGCGGGAATTTACCGATCTTGACGTCGTTGAGGCTCTGATTGATCTCGGCAAACCAAGCTTGGTTTGAACTATAGAAACTGGCGGTACTGTCAGGTCCGAGTTGTCCGCTGAGCGAAAGTTCGCCGTTGAGACGATCGGAGGTCGCCGAACTGGAAAAGGGCCGATTTAAATGGAGATTTCCTTTCCAGATGTAATACTGGGAGCTTAAGGAGTTCAGTTTGTCAACGATAAATGTGGTTAAGTTGATAACTTTTTGTTCGCGGCCCCACGCGAAGGTCAACTCAAGTTGATCGGAGGAAGCAGCGGTATAAACCGGGATCATCAGCGTAACCGTGACGGTTTGGGACGCTCCCGGGGCTAATTCGAAATGTTCCGGTTGGAGTTTGACAAAAAACAGATTGAAGGAGCGCGACGTGACCGAAAATTGTTCGGTGGTGTTGCCGGTGTTGGTAACGACAATATCATAATTAACGGAGGAACCGTACACGCCGTTGGCGGTCTGCGGCGTATTGAACTGAATGGCGGAAACCGAGTTGACATGGACCGGAAGCGCCACATCAGGCAACGGGAACGTGGCGTCGTTTAATTTGAATCGTACCCGGACCAGCTCTTCCAGACCGGCGGGCGCGTTTTGGGGAATGAAGATCGTCACCGGAAAGTATTGTTTATTGGTATGAGCCGGAACGGTTATATTGACGTCGCCGATGACATTCCAATTGTGAACGCTGTTATATTCCACTTGTAGATTAATCTCTCGGGAACTCCGGTTATTCAGTTCCAAAACATAGGTTATAAATTCGCCGGGATTGGCGGAGCTTTTCTCGGGAAGATTGACGGAAAAGGCTGAATTTAAAACAACCTCTGCGCCCAAAGCTTGAATATTGACGGCGCAGAGCAGGAAAATGGCGATGATTAACGAAATATATATTTGAAAACAAACAACTTTTCTGTTAGTGTATTCCATAATCGGTATAATTCGTTTCAAAATACTTAAAATCCTCCTTATTTCAGGAGTCAAACGCATGAAACCATTATTTTACAAAACGCCCTTGAAAATCAGCTGTCTGTTGGCATTGGTGCTGTTCATTAGCGGCGCCGTTTCGGTTTGGGCCGATTCGCCCGGCGAATATACTGAGGTGAAAGTCTCGCCCAACAACCTTAATTTTCAGGTCAAGGATCCAAGTCAAAGCCCGTATATTGAAACCATGGAGAATGTCAAGGTAACCTCGGAACAACAGGTTCCCTTTCCGTTGTCCTTATTGCCGTGGCAATGGACGCTTACGATCAGGGCGAAAGACGCTTATATCGTCGACAATACCAATCCGGCCAATCGGATTCCCATCAGTCAGTTGCAATGGTCGCTGGACGGAGTTCGTTTTACGACCATGACCAGTCAATGGGTTACCGTCACCAGTTATTGGGATTGGGCCGGACACCCCCGTGAGGAGACGGTCATCTACCGGATTATCAATACCGCCGGAAGTACGTTGCCGGATGGAAATTTTTCAGTGCAAATCGAGTTTAAGACATCATTAACCACCGGATGGGATGACAAAAAATTGTGAGGGATCAACTTGATGAATCGCGCGGAACTAGGGATTGGCATTCCAGAGGTTCTTTTACCCAATCCCCGAATTGACCTGGCGAAATGGCCGGTGGTCGCCTGCGACCAATATACGTCGGAGCCGGAATATTGGCGGCACGTAGCGGAGTTGGTGGGGGATAATCCGTCCACGCTACAGATCGTCTTTCCTGAAGTGTATCTGGGAAAAAGTGATGAACCGGAGCGGATCTGCCGGATCCAACAAACCATGCTGGCTTATTTGGAACAAACGGTATTGCAGCCGATTGACCCGGGGTTCATCTGGGTTGAGCGGACCACCAGTCACGGGAAAATCCGGCGGGGTTTGGTGGTTGCCGTTGACCTCGAGTGTTATGACTTCCATCAAGGGGCCCAAAGTTTGATCCGAGCCACCGAAGGAACCGTATTAGAGCGGATTCCGCCCCGGGTGCGGGTCCGGGAAGGCGCGGCCGTTGAGAGTCCCCATGTTATGGTGTTGATCGACGATCCCGAACGGCAACTGATCGAGGGTTTGGCTGAAACTGCCAAAGCTACGTCGCCGCTGTATGACATCGACTTAATGATGAACGGCGGTCACCTCACGGGTTACCATATCACCGACCCCGCAGCTATTAATCGGTTTTTGGCGGGATTGGCGAAATTGGCGGCCCCGGAATTGTTTGCCGCCAAATATGGAGTGGAATCCGCCAAGGTGCTGCTGATGGCGGTTGGGGACGGGAACCATTCATTGGCGACTGCCAAAACGGTCTGGGAAAAGATTAAAACAACGCTGGGCGATGCCGAAGCGCTTGCCAACCATCCCGCCCGCTTTGCCCTGGTCGAGCTGGTGAATGTCCACGACGCCGGTTTGGAGTTTGAACCGATTCACCGGGTTTTGTTCAACTTGGATTCGGAGAAATTCCTGTCTGAAATGCGGCACTACTGCAACGCGCTTGGTTCGGAAACGTTTTTGACGCCGCTGCCGGATGAAAACGCGATGTTGGAACGGGTGAACGCCCAACCGGACTCCGGGGAACAGGTGATCGGTTACGGCCAGCTCGCCGGTTATGGGATCATCACCGTGACCAACCCCCGGCAGACGCTGGCCGTCGGAACGTTGCAAAGTTTTAGCGACGGTTGGTTAACGAACCACCCCGAAGCGCAAATTGATTATATACATGGCAACGAGGTTGTAACATCGTTGGGGAGGAAAACGGGGAACCTGGGATTGTATCTGCCGCCCTTGTCAAAACAGGCGTTGTTCCGGACGGTGGTAGTCGAAGGCGTCTTGCCGCGCAAGACATTTTCGATGGGGGAAGCGGCAGAGAAACGATTTTATATGGAGTGTCGCAAGATCGTTTAATATCTTGCGACACCGTTGTTAATTGATCCCGGATTGAAACTGTTTGGAAACCTGGAAAGGACGCAAACAGTTTTTTGATTCCCAAAATAAAAACCACCGCTCAACAACGAACGGTGATTCAGAAACCAAATAACCAACCTAAAAGTCGAAACCACTATATGGATGAGCACCAATAACAAACTCAAACGGAATAAGTAATGGTACTGGTATTACGAACGGCAGTCGATGATTTGGTGTTCAAAGTCGTAGCCATTCGCCAAACATTCTTCTTTGGAAAGAATCTTCGGTTCGCAGGATCCGGCGGTTTCGGTGAAATGAACGACATAACCTTTTTGTTTAAGCACATCCAGCAGCTTTTGGACACCAAGCGAGATTTCGCCGAAATGGAATGAGTTTTTTTTGGATTGCATTAAATGAAATACTAATTCTTCGGTTGGGTTCTTCTGAATCATCGTGAATTGCTCCTTGTGAAAGTTTATATCGAATTGTCCCTACTATAATAATAATACGTAAAGATTTAAATTTGTTAAACGGAATGTTAGCATTGTATGAACTTTTTACTGCTGTGATTTAACATAATCCAAGCGTTTGGCAATATTTTATTCTAAATTTGGCGGTAGATTCAGGATGGGACTGATTTTTGGTTATATTATTTTCGCTGCTACACGTAGTTTATGGTAAACTTTCGGTTTCGTTTTGATGAACGTCGGCGGTTACAGTAGATTTGGTGGTTTCAACTGCCAAAACCGGTGTTTTGCCTATAAATAGCGTGATTAGCAACATGGCGCAGCGATTAATTAGCTACCTTTTCGTTGTTTTTTGGGGGGACTCTCGCTATAATGAGAGTAACTTGCGCAAATTGGAGGAACAATGGCATGGACCACCAGAAATATATTGAGCTGGCATTGAAATTAGGCGCCGATCATGCGGTTAAGTTTACCGTCGCTGAGATTGTGTTTGATCCGCGAACTATTCTAAAATGCATGTTTGGCTGCAGTGATTGGGGAAAAGGTCCTACGTGCCCGTCCCGTCCCGGTTCGTACAAACCCTGGGAGTATCAGCGGATCTTTGAAAAGTATCAATGGGGAATCATTATTCATTCTTCCGATAAGCGAATCTCGCAAAAAGCGTCGTTTGCAATCGAACGCCAAGCGTTTCTCGACGATTATTACTTGGCTTTTTCCTTAAGCGACTGCGCGTTGTGCGAAAAATGCCTCGGGCTTCAAGGCCGTGAATGCGCCAATCCGAAACAGGCCCGTCCGGCATTTCACAGCGTCGGAATCGATGTCTTTAAGACCGTCCGTCAAATGGGTTTGCCCATCGAGACGTTGCGGGATCACGATCAACCCCAAAACTGGTATTCGGCCGTATTTATCCAATAAGCGTAAGCACCGAAAGACAACGGACTAAAAACATCCGTCGTTGGGGACGGATGGGCTCAATGATAACTAGCGATGATGGGGCAACGATGAAACATCATATTCAGCGTGGACTTGTTTTTTTGCAACAGCTTTTTCAGAGCAAAATCTTTTTACGGCAATTTTTGTCGTTTGGGGTGATTATCGGATTAACGTTTATCATGATCACCTTTTCATTATTTGCGGTAACCCGGATGGCGCTAATCAAGCAACAATTAAATTTGGTCGAGAGTTATCGCCTCGAAGTCGGCAAAGCGCTGCAACGTTGGACGGCGGAGCGTCAATACAGTATGCAGTCGCAAGGGCTTTATCTTTCATTGTTGACGGAAAAGCAGCTCTCCTCAAGTGATATTCAAAGGTTGTTCCGTAAGCAGATGATTTTGGATGACAATTTTTCCGAGATTGCCATTATCGATCCAGTCGGAAACATTATTAATTCGAATCACGGCCCGTTGAATATCAGGACTAATGACCGCCAGTATTTTGCTCAAGCAATTCGTGGTCAGCCAGCGACTAGCGGTTTTTTTATCTCGCGAATCACCGGTCTGCCGGTGCTGGCCATCAGCCAATTGTTCTATGTCGAACAGCGAAAACCGTACGTTTTGGCGGGATATATCCGCCTTGAAAAGTACCGGGAGATTGTGGAAGACCAAAACCTAGGCCAACTGGGTCATGTTTATTTGGTGGATAAAAACGGGATCATTCTTACGGAAAGCCGCTTTACCAAAGTCTGGCGTGACTATCAGGAGTCGCGGGCCATTCGACAGGTTACTGGCGGAAAATCCGGAACCGCGACCTATCGGGATTTCATGGGCGAGCCGGTCTTGGGGTCATTTCAATGGCTAAAACCGATTCAAGCGGGTTTAATTGTGGAGTTTAAGGAGCGGGCTGTCTTGCAGCCGCTGCACAAACTATTTGGGTTTATCGGCATCTTGACGATGGGAGTTATTTTGATCGGGGCCGGTTTGGCCATAATTTTGAGTTTGCGGATCATTCAACCGATTAAACAGTTGATTGCAGCTACAGCCGAAGTATCTGCCCAACATTACCGGCCGATTGCGCTTACAACCCATAGCGAGTTGGATCAACTGGTGAGGCATTTCAATCAGATGCAGGAAGCGATCCGGCTACGGGAAACCGAGCTGAAGCAGATGAATTCGCTTCTGCAAGATATGGCGTTGAAGGACGGATTGACCGAAATCTATAATCACGCCCAAATCACCAAGCTTTTAGAAGAGGAGTTCGCCAGGCATCTGGCCCTCCAAAAACCATTGACTTTTTTGATGCTGGATATCGATCATTTTAAAATAATCAATGATACTTACGGCCATCCCTTTGGGGATCAGGTCTTGTTTCAGTTGGCGAAATTACTCAAAGCCAATGTCCGGCAAGGCGATTATGTGGGGCGCTATGGCGGAGAAGAGTTTGCGATCATCCTCCCGGAGTCTGACCTTGAGCTGGGTTATAACGTTGCCCAACGGATTCGTCAGAATGTTACCCAAACCGCTTTTTTGCCGCCGGAAGCGCAACCAATGACCATTAGCGTCGGAGTCTGCACTTGGCATCCCGGCGAATCCGGCGACTGGCGGGAGATGGTGAAAACAGCCGATCAAGCGCTATATCAAGCCAAGCACAACGGCCGGAACCGGGTGGAGTCTTTGTCGGCGGGATGACGGTTCTGGTTGATGTAATGTCAATCCTGTCGGATTACGCCAAACGCAATTGGCAAAGAAGTTGGCGTCGGGAACCGATTTGCGACGGGGTTATTCTTAACGACGGGAGGTCAATTACCAGAATTTTTATCAAAACATAGAATCGGTAGTATAATTTGCATCCATATGGTAAAATAGGTTTGTTTTCGAGGGATGAATTGTAATATCGTTATTGGCCCCCGCTATATACTTGAAATTAAAAATCTACTGGGTGAACAACATAGACTTCGAAAGATTTTAGGTAGATTATATTAAATTGTATTACCATTCAAGTGAGAAGAGGAAGTTATCTATGAAACTTAAACATTTGGTACCAAGAAAATTACGGGAAAAATGGCGGCTTAATCGTTTAAGGAAAGAAATACTAGCTTATTACAAGAGAATTGAAAAAACGACTGATGAAGAAAAAATAGCGTTGAATTTTTTAAAGGGCTTGAATGTTTTTACAATATCTAGTATTAAACTGATTTTTCCATACAAATTTATCAATAAATACCGAAAACAACCGGTAAAGATTAATTATGATGGAAAATTATTATTGTACTATGTTGAACATTGTGGGAAGAAACTATATTTTCCCCGAGAAATGAAGTTAGAAAAGATTCAGGACTATTATCGAGGCATTTGTCTAGAACAGGATTCAAGTTCGCCCCATTGTTATTTAAATACGAACTTTCAGGTGAAAGAGGGCGATGTATGCTTAGATATAGGATGTGCCGAAGGAAATTTTGCATTGGAAATAGTTGAAAAAGCCGGTAAGGTATATTTGTTTGAAGCCGATTTGAAATGGATTGAAGCCCTTGAGGCAACATTTGCCCCCTGGCGCGAAAAGGTGACTATAATAAATAAATTTGTATCTGATAATGATTCTAATAATGTTATGAAATTAGATACATTTTTTGGTTCGGGACAATCAATTGATCTTATAAAAACAGACGCCGAGGGGGCGGAAATGGAGATTTTGGAAGGCGGAAAAGAGCTGTTGACAAGAAGTAATACAAAAATAGCAATTACTACTTATCACCGACCCGATGCCGAGTCAGCAGTTACTGATTTTTTAAATAAAATTGGCTACAAAGTAGTCCCGACAAAAGGATTCATGATCTTTATTTACGATTCGAAATGTTCCGACCTTTATTTGCGAAGAGGATTGATTCATGCGCTTAAAGAGTCGGTTAATTAATGAAAAACCCGAGCTCAAGAACCAACTGAACTTTAAGTCATGGCGGGAAACGGTTAAGACGAAGATTAGGAGATTGAAAAGAGCTGCTCCTAATGCTGGGGCAGCTTTTATTTTATTAGGTGTTATCATAATCTAAAACTTTTAATAACTGGTTTAAAACAACAGAGGGATCGTGTTTCATACAATTATAGTCATATTGACATCCTTTTTCTTTTAAGTAACGAGGTTTACATTCAGGGCAATTTTCTCCTTGAAGAGTGCTGAGCATTTCGTTATTAGGGGTCCATTCGAATGCGTTCGTTGGACCAAAAAGAACTACTTGAGGTTTGTTTACGGTAGCAGCTAAATGAGCAGCCCCGCAATCACATGAAATTACTGCGTCTATGTTTTTAATAACTGCTGTAAGTTCTGTGATTGTTGTTTTGCCAACTAAATTTAATGGTTTATATAATGACATTTCAATGAGCTTTTTTGCATTCTCCTGATCGGCAGCAATTCCTAATAAAATCACCTCAAATCCTCTTTCGAATAATAAGTCACAGAAGGTAGCCGCGAGGTTTATTGGCCAGTTTTTAGCATACCAACTTCCAGCCCAGGGAGAAAGACCAATACGAACCTTGCTTTTAGGACCGATTAATTGTTGGGCTTTTTCTTCAAACTCTTGTTTGGGATAGAAAATCTCCTGTCGCCAATCACTTGTGTCTAAGCCCACTACTTGGGCTAAATCCTTAAAAAAAGCCACCCGATTTTTTTTAAGATCAAAAAACATTTCACTCCAATAATGTTTTAACCTTAGTACCCCTACGCTACAACCCCATCTTGGTTTCGCTAGAACTCCCAGCAAGGAGCATGAGATATCTGGTTCAAGAGAAAGAAATATGTCTACTGAATCTTCGCGGATTGTTTTTGCAAATTGAAAAAGTTTAATATAGTTCTTTCTAATTGAATCAACTGCTATGATACGATCAATATACGGGTTATGTTGCCAGACTTCAATAAAGGGTTTCCCAACGATAACATTTAATCGACAATTTGGCCATTTCTTTTTGATTAATCGCGGAAACATGGAGATGATGAATAAATCGCCCAAAGCGCCTGTCCGCACTAACCAAACAGATCTAACATCATTTGGGGGAGTTTTTAAAGGCATAGGTTTAATCCATAATAAAAGCCAATGTTTATACAAGTTCTGTAGTCGATTAAACAAAAGAATTATCTCCTAAGATTTTTTGCAGGATGATTGCAGTTAAATGCGGGCTCAAAAGAATTGAAACGAAAAAGTTTTGATGATTAGGTAATTAAGTCATTTTTCATAGCAGCTTGCAGTATTTTTAATCTAGAAAATTTCTTTTCAGACCGCTTCTTTAACACTTCCAACGGCATCAAATGCGATATTAACCAATAAAAAGCAAACTTAATTGAGAAATTTGTGAGTAAGGCCATAACATAACTATGAACGACAAGTTGGCCGTAGTGTTTATTAATATAGGTTAACTTACTTTTATCGTATAATATTTTAACACGTTCACCCCATTGGTCAAAACTCTTTCCACCGATATGAGTTACCCAGAAATCTTCTTTCATTACTACATCGTAGCCGCTTTGTTTAACACGCCGACAAAAGTCAGTTTCTTCATAATAGGCAAAAAAAGATTGATCCAGAAAACCGATTTGGTCAATGACCGTCTTGCGCGTTAACAGAAACGCGCCGACAACATAATCGACAGAATAAAGTTGATAAACAGGATCATAAATATGACGGCATTTTTTGTAAAACGGGCGTAGAAAACGAAAGTCACCCGAAATAACCGAACCCAGAGAGGTCGAACCATAGGATTGACCAACCCCGCCGCCCTCATGACGAAGATTAGCCCCTAGAACTCCAATTTGTGGATTCGCGTAAAGGTTATCGAGCAAATCTTCAGGCCAGCCATAATCCAAAAAGGCATCCGGATTTAAGAGCAAAATGTATTCGCCTTTGGCATGAGAATAACCAAGATTGTTACCCCCTGCAAAACCAAGGTTTCGCTCAGAAACAACCAAATTAACCTGTGGGAACCGGCTTTGAATAATTGAACAGGTGTTGTCGCTTGATTGATTATCAACCACAATCACTTCAAAAGCTACATTTTGGATTGAATGATAAACTGATTGCAAACACTGACGAATAATTGATTGATTATTCCAGGTGACAATAATAATGCTTAGTTTAATCGTTGCGTTATTTCCCATTGTGATTCTCCAAACGAAATTATCAAATAGTTTAAGAGGCAGCAAAAGAAAGAGCTATCATAAATTTCGGTATAGTTCCAAACAAATCCTTTAATCGAAGTATTAATAACCTAAAATAATTGAAAAAAACGAAGGCTCGAATAATTCGGAAACATCGAAAAGGTGTTGTTGTATGGAGGACTTAGCTTACATTGACATAGACCTTTAATAAATGCTAAAATTATCAAGGTGGTTTAATTGCACAGTAAAT
This sequence comes from Bacillota bacterium, assembly GCA_023417475.1. Classification (GTDB taxonomy): domain Bacteria; phylum Bacillota; class UBA4882; order UBA8346; family UBA8346; genus JAEYPR01. Next base: position 29,927 of record JAEZFP010000073.1, read on the forward strand.
GAGGGTCGAAAATGCCAAAATTGTCTGTTTTAATTAATACTTATAATGAAGAAAAAATGATCGCCGGATGTTTAGAACATTTACTGTGGGCCGACGAGGTTGTGGTCGCAGATTCCGAAAGTACTGATAATACGGTAAAAATTGCCCAACAATATCCGGTGAAAGTTGTCCCGATTTTACGTACAAATTTTAGTGAGATGCGTAACGCCGGACTTAAACAATTAAGCGGTGATTGGGTCCTACTTATTGATGCCGATGAACGGGTCACCCCTGAATTGGCAAATGAGATTCAAAGGGTTTTGGCAGATTCGCCGAAAGAAGTCGGATTTTATATGACAATGCACCATTATTTCTTGGGAAAATGGATTAAACATTGTGGATGGCACCCACGTTATAAATTACGGTTGTATAAACGGACTGAGAATAGTTTTTATAAAGGGTTGGTTCATGAATCGTTAAATATCCAAGGTGAGATTGGGTATTTAAAAAATCATATCGATCACTTTTCTTACACCAGTATTGAGCAGTTTGTGAATAAAACCAATCTATATACGACCTTAGCTGCTCAAGAGGCTCTTAATAAAGGGCGACGGGTTAATTTATTCAAAATTGTATTCCGTCCAATTCGTCATTTCTTGAAGACCTATTTATTTAGACTAGGTTTTCTCGATGGAGTTCATGGCCTCATTTTGTGTGTACTGCAAAGCTACTATGTGTTTTTGCGAACAGTAAAAACCTGGATGAAAGCTCAAGCTAACACCGATGGAAGATTGACTGGAAGATCGATATCTGTATGATTTTTTATGCCAAAGGATCACGAATGATTTATTTAATGCCTTAGCTTAATTGATGCTAATTCTTTAAATAAATATTATGAAGGTGACTGTCTTGATGTTGGCTGTCACCTTTTTATTTCAAATAGCTTGCCGATATTTTCGGCGAGGAGGTTTCATGCGTAAACTCTGGTCCGGTTTTAGCCGTGAATTTAAGCTGCTTTTTCTAACGTGGCTGCTGGTCGGGATCACCAGTGGGATTAATGATACGGTATTCAGCAATTATCTACATGATATCTTTCACGTCTCGCCCGAAGTCAGAGGGCTTTTGGAGCTGCCACGAGAGTTTCCCGGGTTTGTAATCGCCATCGTCTCCGGCTTGTTGATGTTTATGGCCGACGTCCGGATGCTGGGGGTTGCCGTCGGTTTAACCGCTTTGGGTATGTGGGGCCAGTCGTTTTACTTATGGCACGGGCAACCGCAGTTCGCTTGGATGGTCACCAGTATGGTGGTCTGGAGTACCGGGGCGCATCTGTTTATGCCACTCTCTTCCAGCATAACCTTGCGTCTTTCAAAAGAAGGGGAGATGGGTAAAAATCTGGGTCTGCTCAATGGTGCCCAAACCGCCGCCTCGATCATCGGCTGTTTGATCATCTGGATCGTGATGGGCTGGTTGAAAATGGACTACCGGTTGGTCTTTACGTTGGCGGCCTTTTTCGGTCTGTTGGGGATGTTCTGCGCTTTCGCCATGAAGATTCAGCACCACCCGGCTCATTCCGGGATGAAGGTTCGTTTGTTGTGGCGAAAGGAGTATGCCCTTTTTTACTGGCTATCGATTTTGTATGGCGCGCGGAAGCAAGTTTTTCTGACGTTTGCGCCTTGGGTAATTGTACAGGTGTTTAAGCAAAATGCTTCGGTAATGGCGGCTTTGATGTTTATCGCGGCGGTGATCGGAATCTTTTTCAAACCGTGGTTGGGTTGGTTAATTGACCGGGTTGGCGAACGGAAAGTGATCACCTGGGAAGCGGTCGCGTTTATCGGCGTCTGTTTCGGGTATACCGTAGCCAACCACATCGGCCTAGGGGAAAATGCGATTTATCTGGTTTTTACTTGTTACATCGTGGATCTGCTCTTAAGTTCGGTGGCGATGGCGCGGACCACCTATGTCCATAAGCACCTGATTGATTCCAACGACTTAACTCCCACATTATCGATGGGAGTCTCCCTGGATCACATGGTGGCGATGTCCATCCCGATTTTAGGCGGGTTGCTTTGGGCGCGGTTTGGATTTGAAAGCATCTTTATCACTGCCGCTTTTATCTCGTTTGCCAACATCTTGATCGCGCGCCGGATGAAAGAACCGCCGACAGCCGCGGTTCAGCTTCGCGTGGCCGGTTCGTAACGAACAATTGAAGCAACCGGTGAGAACTTTGTTTGTCCGGCAGGAGAATTGTACCCGATACGGAATTTAATAACGACGTTTTTGATGGAAGTTGAAACTGATTTGCAACGGCAGGTGAAAATTATAGTTTCAAGATTCCGTGCGACATAGAGAGTTGGAGTGACAATCATGGATATTTTAGCAGGGTTAAACGAACCACAACGCGAAGCGGTCTGCCATACCGAGGGGCCGCTTCTCATTTTGGCGGGAGCGGGCTCGGGGAAGACCCGGGTGTTGACCCACCGCATCGCTTATCTGTTGTCGAAAGGGGTTGCCCCGTGGCAGATCCTGGCGGTGACCTTTACCAATAAAGCCGCGCAGGAAATGCGGGAACGGGTTAGCAAAATTGTTGGGCCGGGCGCCGAAGCGATCTGGGTCTCCACCTTCCATACCGCTTGCGTCCGGATCTTACGCAGCGAGATTGAAGCTTTGGGTTATAATCGCAACTTTGTCATTTTTGACAGCCAGGATCAGGGGACGATCGTCAAGAATATTTTGAAAGAGATGAATCTAAGCGATAAAAGTTATGCGCCCAAAGCTTTGCTTAGTTCGATCTCCGGCGCGAAAAACGAACTGATCGGGGTTGAGGCCTACGCCCGGAAAGCGGACGACCATTGGTCCAATACGGTGGCTGAGGTGTATAAGCGTTACCAGCAGAAGTTGCGACAAAATAACGGCTTGGACTTTGACGATCTGATCATGATCACGGTCCGGCTCTTCCGGGAGCAACCGGAGGTGCTGGAGAAGTATCAACAGAAGTTCCGCTATATTATGGTCGACGAGTATCAGGATACCAACCACGCCCAATACGTCATGGTCAATTTGTTGGCCAAGCAGTATCAAAACCTTTGCGTCGTGGGTGACGACGACCAGTCGATTTATAGCTTCCGTAGCGCCGATATCCGGAATATCTTAGAGTTTGAGCGGGATTTTCCCCAAACTCATGTCATCAAATTGGAGCAGAACTACCGTTCCACCCAGAACATTTTGCTGGCCGCCAATGAGGTGATCAAAAACAATCGGGGCCGCCGGGAGAAGCGGTTGTGGACCGAAAATCGCGCAGGCGATAAGATCCTGTTATTCCGGGCCGATGATGAACGGGCCGAGGCTTGGTTTGTGGTGGATGAGCTCAAACGCTTGCACGATGAGGAAGGTTACAAATACAATGACTTCGCCTTGTTATACCGGACCAACGCCCAATCGCGTAGTTTTGAAGAAGCCTTAATCCAACGCGGTTTGCCGTACCGGGTCATCGGCGGGTTACGCTTCTACGAACGGAAAGAGATCAAGGATATCCTGGCGTACTTGCGGCTGGTCTATAACCCGTCCGACCGGGTGAGCCTCGGCCGGGTCATCAACGTCCCCAAACGGGGGATTGGCGATGCCAGTTACGAACGGTTCCTCTTCTTTCTCGACGATAATCAGTATTCGGTAATGGAAGGGGCCGCCCATCTTGAGGAGATTCCCAGCCTCACCGCGCGGGCGCTCAAACCGTTAAGCGGCTTCTTCAGCCTGTTGCGGGGCTGGGTCGAGCAACGTGAGGTGTTGGGCGTTAAAGAGCTGGCCGAGCTGATTTTGAAAGAAAGCGCTTATCTGCAGGAACTGCGGGCTGAGAACACCATCGAGTCTCAGGGACGGTTAGAGAACTTGGACGAGTTTATCTCCTTAACGGTTGAGTTTGAACGGAACAGTGACGATAAGAGTTTAGCCGCGTTTTTGGAAACGGTGGCATTGGTGGCTGATGTCGACAACTATGAAGCCGACGCCGAAACCGTGGTTTTGATGACGCTGCACTCCGCCAAAGGTTTGGAGTTTCCCATCGTGTTTCTGGTAGGTTTGGAAGAAGGGATTTTCCCGCACAGCCGGGCGTTGCTGGAAAACCGCGAATTGGAGGAAGAACGGCGACTCTGTTACGTCGGAATAACCCGCGCCCAGCGCCGGCTGTACGTGACCCACGCTAACTTGCGGACCGTTTACGGCAGCACCAACGTGGCCGCTCCGTCACGATTTCTGCTGGAACTTCCCCGGGAGATTTTGGCCAATGCCAAGGGAGCGAAAGCCAACACCTTGAGCACCGGACATCCCGCTCCAGTCGCGCCGCCGCAAGCGACAACACGGCCGACCCGACCAGGCATGCCGCCGGTGGCGCCGGTCAGGAATGTCACGAAGACCGGAACTGATCCGGAGCAGATCCGGGTCGGGGTGAAGGTCCGCCATGTCAAATGGGGAATCGGCACGATTGTCACTAAGGAAGGCAATGGTCCGGAGGCCCAAGTGAAAGTGGCGTTCCCGGGTTTGGGGATCAAATCCTTGATTTTAGCCTACGCCAATCTGGAACTTGCAGATTAATTCCAGCGCTTTTTAGGGTGTATCCAGCAGGAACCCTAGTTTTTGGGTCGAATAATCAAACTTGAAAGGCGGCGAAGCTTTTGTCGAAACGAGTTTGGTTATTCGGCCTAATTATTTTGGCGTTCCTTGCCGGGGCGGCAGTAACGATAATACATGCGGAGAGTCTGGACCTGGCGGTCACTTTGGATGGACGGGCGCTTGATCCGGAGATCCGGGTGATCGAGAAAGACAACAGTCAATATATCAATCTGCCGTTTCTCGGGAAATACCTACATATTGCCAGCGACTGGGACCCGGATACCGGTGAGATTGGGCTTCGCTTTGGCAGTCTATCGATTGTGATGTTTGAAAACACCGTGGAGTATACCACTAATGGTGAGCCGCGTCGCTTGAAAACCGCGCCGTTTCAGCGAGACGGCCAACTTTGGCTGCCGTTGGAGTTTATTGGCCGTTTGGGGATTGCGGCAGTCAGTCAAAACGCGCAAAGTTTCAATTTGAGTTGGAACGACAATTACCTGCTGGGTATGGAGGTTGTCAAATACCAAGATCGACCGGCTTTTGTTTTGATCGGCGCCAGACCGTTGCAGGTCAAAAGTTTCTTGCTGACCAACCCGGACCGTCTGGTGGTCGATTTGGACGGAGTGATGCCTCATCCGGCGTTTGACGGGTCGTTGACCGACAACCCCCTCGTCAAAAAAGTGCGTTACAGCAAAACTGAAGCCGGTTTGCGGGTGGTTTTCGATCTCAACCAACTCAACGGTTACCGGATCATCCAAGAACCGAACTCCAACCGGCTGATGATTGTGATGAACTACCGGGTCGATGAAGTCAGCTTCTTCACCAAGGATCAAGAACGCAAAGTTTATATCCGTTCAACCTTTCCCGCCAAATACCGGGTGGCGACTTACGACCGGCCGAACCGGCTGGTGATTGATTTGGATGGCGCCACCTTAGCCGGGAATACCAATCCGATCGTCGGCGACGGTCAGTGGGTTAAGTCGGTCCGGATGAGCCAATTTGATCCCAATACGGTCCGGGTGGTTTTGGATTTGGGCGAAACAGCGCCGTGTTTTGTGACCCGTTCCCAAAACAATCCCAATTTGATTGAGGTCCGGACCATGCAACGGATTACGGCGCTAGCGTGGTCCGAGGCTAACGGCAGCGGGCAATTGACCATTGACAGCGACGGCGAGCTGGTCAATATCCTTCGCAAACAAAAAAACCCGCAACGCTTGGAGGTTGATTTCAACTTTGCCAAAGTGGGCGGCGGACTGACGGTACCGGCCATCAAAAGCGAACAGGTGAAGGGCGTCAAGATTTACAATCTGAACGCCACGACGGTTCGGATGGAGATTGCGCTCAATTATTTTGTGGGAGTCAACACGCAAAGCAGCGCCGACCGGCGGAGATTGGTGATCGGTTTCAAACGTTCGCCGATCATCGGCAAGACAGTGGTGCTCGACCCCGGCCACGGTGGGGTTGATCCCGGCGCCAGCGGCCGTCAGGGTACTCTTGAAAAAGAGGTGAACCTTGATGTCTCGTTGCATCTGAAGAGTCTTTTGGAAGAAGCCGGCGCCCACGTGGTAATGACGCGGATGGACGATACCTTTATCAGCCTGTATGAACGATCGTTCCTTGCCAACTATATCTTCGCGGATTTATTCGTTAGCGTTCACACCAATAATCATCAGAATTATCAGGTCCAAGGCGTTGAGGTATACTACTACCAAAGCCGGGCCGATTCCAAAGCCTTGGCCAAAAATGTCCTGGATGAACTGATTCGTAATACCCAATTTAATAATTTGGGCGTCAAATACAACGATTTTGTGGTGATCCGCGAGGCGCAGATGCCCGGCATCCTGGTGGAGTTGGGTTTTCTCTCCAATTTTCAAGAAGAAACCACCATCCGGTCGCCCGAGTTCCGCGAAAAGGCCGCGGCAGGCATCTTCCAGGGCATTATGGATTTTTATCAGAATTAGCGGCATAAGCTAAGTGAAACATCGGTGAACAATGCCGCGAAAGGGTGAAGCGGGTGACGGAGTTAACGAAGTTAGTGATCGAACTGGCGGACGCGTTTGGACCGTCTGGTTTTGAAGGGGAAGTGCGGGAGATCTTTCGGCGCCAGACTGAAGCGGTGGCCGAGATCGCTTATGATAATTTGGGAAGTATTGTGGCGACTCATCGCGGCGGGACTGTCGGACCGAAGATTTTACTGGCGGCGCACTTGGATGAAGTTGGACTGCTGATCCGGGCGATTATGCCGAACGGTTATCTGAAGGTGGTTCCGTTGGGCGGTTGGTGGCCGCCAACCTTGTTGGCGCAACGGGTTTTGATCCGTTCGAGTCGCGGCGACCATCTGGGTGTCATGGGGGCCAAACCGCCCCATTTTCTGGGTGAGGAAGACAAAAACCGGGCGTTAAAGTTGAACGATCTTTATATCGACGTTGGCGCGCGCAATGCCGAAGCGGTGAGGGCGTTGGGAATCGCCGTCGGCGACCCGGTGGCGCCGGCGGTTGCCACCAGCCGTTTGAGCGGAACCGACACTTTAGTCGGAAAAGCTTTTGACGACCGGATTGGTTGCGCGGCAGTCATCCAATTGTTGCGCGAATTGGATGGCACTCAACCCAACCGGGTTTACGGCGCCGGGACCGTTCAGGAGGAAAATGGACTGAAGGGAGCCCGAGCGGTATCTTCATTGGTTCAACCAGACTTGTGCCTAGTATTGGAAGGCCCGCCTGCTGATGATTTTCCCGACAATTCCGTTGTCCAAGGCCGTTTGGGAGGTGGCCCGCAGATCCGGATTTACGATCCGTCGATGTTTGCCAACCAAACCTTGGCCAAATTGGCGATTGCCCAAGCCGAGCAGTTGGGTATCGCTTATCAGGTGACGGTCCGTGAAAGCGGCGGCACCGACGGCAGCGCGATTCAACTCGCCGGGACGGGTGGTGTTCCCACGTTAGTGTTGGGGGTTCCGGTTCGTTACGCCCATAGCCACCAAGGAATCGTAGCCTTGGACGACCTGGCAGCGACCATTAAGCTTTTAAAGGGGTTGATTTACGCCTTGGACGAAACGACCGTGGCGCAATTAAAGCAAAATCCCTGGAGCGCCTGGTGAGATTGCCAACGGCGCATAATTATTCGTTGGACCAAAGTAACCTCACTCCAGCCGGGGTGAGGTTTTTTCGCGGAGTTTAACCGGCTTTGGGGTAGACGGAGCAGCCGGAATGGTTTATAATGAAATGATTAGGACTTTAGTAAATTAAGGAAATTTGTCGATAAATATGTACGGTTCGGAAGTGTGGCATACATCAATAAGAGGGAGCGATGGGAATGGCAGTACGGCACATGACGAATTTTAAGGGATGGTCGGGGCAGGAACTGCGCGAATTATTGGAATTGGCGGTCAAGGTCAAGCAAAATCAGCCGCAATATTGGCAGGCATTGGATCATTTGACCTTGGGCATGATCTTTCAAAAGACTTCGACCCGGACCCGCGTATCGTTTGAAGTGGCCATGACCCAACTGGGCGGGCATGCGATTTATATGGATTGGCGCAGTACCAACCTGGTCTTGGCGGAGATGAAGGATGAGATCCGCTACCTCTCCCGGAATGTCGATGTTTTGATGGCGCGGGTGCTCACCTTCGAACAAGTTCAAGAGATGGCCGATTATTCCTATGTGCCGGTCATTAACGGTTGCGACAACAAATACCACCCGACCCAGGCGTTAGCCGATTTTATGACCATCCTGGAACATAAAGGGCATTTGGAAGGGATCAATCTTGTCTACAGCGGGATCCACAATAATGTCGCCAACTCCCTGATTGAAGGCGGCACTAAATTGGGGATGAAGATTACCATGGTGACCCCGGAGATTAATGAGGCCAGCCTGGACAAGGAACTTTTGGACCAAGCCGCGGCTACCGGTTTATATCAGCGCACGCTTGACCTTCAGGCAGCGGTCGCCCAAGCCGATGTGGTTTATACCGACACCTGGGTCGACATGGAATTTTTCCTGGATCCGAAGTTTGCCGCCGAGAAAGAACGCCGGATCGCCCAGATGCTCCCGTACCAATTGAACGGGGAGTTGTTGCAAGACAGCAAGGCCTTGATCATGCACGATATGCCGATTCATACCGGTTATGAGATTACCCGCGATGTGATCGAGCAACCGAACTCCGTCATTTTCGACCAGGCCGAAAACCGGTTGCACGCTGAAAAAGCGGTGTTGCTCAAACTGTTGGGTCGGGGTTGAACGGAGGGAACCGGAATGGATTGCCAAAACCGTGAACAGAATAAACAACATTGCACCTGTTCCGCAAAGCAGTGTCCCCGCTTTGGAATTTGTTGCGAATGTTTAAAATACCACCGTGACAACGGTGGTAAACCACGTTGTCTGAGAAAAGCTTGATTTTGGTTGTTTGATAGGGGAAAAGCAATGCGTCAAATTGATACGGAAACCATTAGCGAACTCGTTGCCGCGTTATGCCGGGAGGCCAATCTTTCCCTTGGTCCCGATCTGCATCAAGCGTTGGCGCGGGCGGTGGCGGAAGAGGAGTCGCCCACCGGCCGGGCCTGTCTCAACGGGTTGATTGAAAATCTGGCCGTCGCCGGGGAACAGCAGCTTCCGATCTGCCAGGATACCGGGATGGCGGTGATCTTTGTCGATTATGGTCAGGAGGTTACCGTCAGCGGCGGTGATTTCGTCGCGGCGATCAATGAAGGAGTCCGTCGTGGTTATCAGGAGGGATTTTTACGGAAGTCGGTGGTTGCGACCCCATTTTGGCGGACCAATACCGGGGATAATACCCCGGCGGTGATTCATACCCGGGTTGTGCCCGGGGACCGTCTGACGATTACGGTCGCCCCCAAAGGGTTTGGCAGCGAAAATATGAGCCGTTTGGCCATGTTGACTCCGGCGCAAGGGTTAGCCGGGGCGAAAGAGTTTATCATCGATACCGTCAGTAAAGCCGGGGCTAACCCTTGTCCACCGGTGGTGGTCGGGGTTGGGGTCGGCGGGACAATGGAGTTGGCGGCGGAGTTGGCCAAACGTTCCCTGCTGCGGGAGATTGGTTCGGTCAATCCTGATTCACGTTATGCCCAGTTGGAAGCGGAGTTGCTCATGGCCGTTAATGAACTGGGGATCGGCCCGCAAGGGTTGGGCGGCCGTTGTACTGCTCTGGCCGTGCATATTGAGAGCTATCCGACCCATATCGCCGGTCTGCCGGTGGCGGTCAATATCTCATGTCATGTCACCCGCCATCAGTGCGGAACGATTTAATTGACGAGGCGAGGCTATGGAAACCAAACGTATTAAATTACCCCTTTCCGAAGATGCTATCTACCAGTTGCGCGCGGGCGATTCGGTGTTGCTGAGCGGAATCTTATTGACCGGACGGGATGCGGCGCACCAACGGCTCATTCAAACCCTCCGGGAAGGGAAAGAACTCCCGGTGCAACTGGCTGGGGCGACCATCTTTTACGTGGGGCCTTCTCCCACCCCGCCGGGCAAAGTCATTGGCGCGGCCGGTCCCACTACCAGCGGCCGGATGGATTCTTATACTCCGGAGCTGTTGCAAATCGGGCTGAAAGGCATGATCGGCAAAGGGCAGCGTTCTCCGGAGGTGATCGCGGCGATCCGTCAGTATGGCGCCGTTTATTTCGCGGCGTTGGGCGGGGCCGGCGCTTTAGTGGCCAAAGCCATTCGCACGGCTGAGGTGGTTTGTTACCCCGATTTGGGAACCGAAGCGATTCATCGTTTTGAGGTGGAAGATTTTCCGGTTATTGTGGCGATCGACGCGGCGGGGAACGATCTGTACCAACAAGGCCGCGCCGCGTATGCCCGTAAGTTGTGATGATGTTGTAAACATCAATTAGATTCGAGTTGGAGGATACATTATGGAACGTCTCGACGGTCGTCAATATGATGAACTGCGTCAAGTGAAGATCCACCGCGATTATATCATTCACGCCGAAGGTTCGGTGTTGATTGAGGTGGGCAATACCAAAGTCATTTGTACGGCTACGATTGAAGATAAAGTGCCATCCTGGTTAAAAGGGCAAGGAGTCGGTTGGATTAGCGCCGAATACGCAATGTTGCCGCGGGCGACGCCCCAACGGAATATCCGTGAGGCGGCCAAAGGAAAGATCAGCGGCCGGACCCAGGAGATCCAACGGCTGGTCGGCCGTTCGCTCCGGGCGGTGGTCGATCTGAAAGCGTTGGGAGAAAAAACCATCTGGATTGACTGCGATGTGATCCAAGCGGATGGCGGAACCCGGACGGCTTCGATTACCGGAAGTTTTGTCGCTTTGGCCGATGCGTTGAATAAAGTGATCCCGGCCCACCACGGGTTGCCGTTGTTTGATTACTTGGCCGCCACCAGCGTCGGCATTTATGATAACGTCCAATTGTTGGACCTTTGTTACGCTGAGGATTCGAAGGTGTCGGTCGATATGAATTTGGTGATGACCGGCGCCGGTAAAATGGTCGAAGTCCAGGGTACGGCCGAAGGAAATCCCTTCTCCTGGGACGAGTGCATCGACCTGATGGGTTTGGCCCAAAAAGGAATTCAAGATTTGGTTGCGATTCAAAAAGCGGTTTTAGGTCCCGTGGCCAATCGGATTGGGGGGATCGCCGGTGCGAAAACTCGTCCTGGCCACGACGAATAAGGGGAAGGTTGCCGAGTTGCGGAGTCTCCTCGCGGAATTGCCGGTGGAGATTGTCGGGTTGGACCATTTTACGAACGTTCCCGAAGTCGCGGAGACGGGGACGACCTTTCTCGAAAACGCGGCGCTCAAAGCGAAAGCCATTGGTGAATTCACCGGTGCTCTGGCGTTGGCCGACGATTCCGGGCTGGAGGTGGATGCCTTGGGCGGCGAACCCGGGGTTTATTCCGCCCGTTACGGTGAACCGGGTTGGAATGACCGGCAACGTTTTGAGCATTTGTTAGAAAAGATCAAAGGATTTCCGGCGACGGAGCGGGCAGCCCGCTTCCAGGCGGCGGTGGCTTTTTATGATCCGGCTGGGCAGGTTTTGGAAACCGCCACCGGTGCGGTGGAAGGGCAGATCATTGACGAACCCCGCGGTTCAAACGGTTTCGGTTATGATCCGATCTTCTTTCTGCCGGAGTATGGTCAAACCATGGCGGAGATTGGCAGTCAACATAAGAACGAGCTTAGCCACCGCGCCCGGGCGGTCAAAGCGTTGCTGCCGTTACTCCGGAATTACTTAGAAAAAAACTTGAACCGATGTCCATCCACCTAGCTTGTTTTCTTAATTCGCTTGCGCGAGCGGAAGCTGGCGTGGACGATTACCAAGGATAGCTGCTGATGCGAATCGGTGTCGTTGGGGATATTCATGGCGCCTATGACGAGCTGAAACGAGCCGTGGCGGCGCTAGGCCCCGTCGACCAATTGCTCTTCACCGGAGACGGTTACCGGGATATCTGCCGTTTGCGGGATGAAAGCAAGCTGTTCGTCCAGGGAGTCGCGGGTAATTGTGACTTTGGCAGCGAGTTTCCGGCCAGCCAGTTGTTATATCTTGACGGCCATAAAGTTTTGCTGACCCACGGGCACTATTACGGCGTTAAAAACGGTTTACGCCGGTTGGGCGAGGCGGGACGCGAGCAAGGCGCCGTCTTGGTTGTTTTTGGCCATACACACCAGCCGCTGCTCGATACCTGGAATGGCATTCAGCTTTTTAACCCCGGAACGCTCAGCCGCGAACGGGCTTATCAGGGGCTAACCTATGGCGTGCTTGAGACCACTCCGACTGGAGTTACCGCTTATTTGCAACGGCTGTGAATCGTGAAGGCGTACTGAAGGCGGAATAATTCCTGAAGTCGCGGGCCATTGTCAGAGATTGGCTGGGAACAATCCCTTGACGAGCGGCCGGTTTTACGATATACTAATTCTTGCACTTCAGGAAGGAATATCGGGGCGTAGCGCAGTTTGGTAGCGCACCTGCCTTGGGCGCAGGGGGTCGTAGGTTCAAATCCTGTCGCCCCGACCATTAAAATATTGATTTGACGGTCTTTTTGGCCGTCATTTTTCTTTTTTGACGTTCTAATTTTCTGTCAAAGCTTCCCGATGTCAAAATCGGTCTGAACCAAAAAAGCGCCGCTAGCTTACATCGTCAGACCGTCGGGCTCCCCGATTACCGGGAAACGCATGATTTGGGTTTGGGGTATAGCAAGTTGAGCCGGATTATTTCCGGCTACGTGCCGCCCAATAGCAGTCAATTCGAGCTAATTGACGAAGGGACGCCGGTGGAGCATGACGGAATCATTCGCATCGGCGCTTTCTCCGTTGCCGAGTTGTTGTTCGAAGTTGGGAAGGGAGCGGCGGCCATCTGGTTGGGGAAATGATTTTTGTATGCGCGGAGTCCGGGATAATCTTCACCGGCGATAACTTGGTTAATATCAGCGGTTTTTCCCAGGAACGCTCGGAGTTTAATTCTTTAGCCCCCTATCTAATGAGAAGCGTGAATATGAATTCGCGAAAAGCGACGGCCATGCGTGACGCGATTGTTCAACTGATTGAAGCAATCCAAACTGAAAATCGGCAATGTTTAATCTGTGGCGGTCATGGTCCGCTTTCGGTACTGGTCAATGGAAAAATGATTAATTACCAAGGTGCCGCGAAAGAATAACCAAACTGGTAAGGGTTACGCCAATTATCCCTGCGTCTCAATCTCTTTCCCTTCAAATTGGCTGTAATAAAGCGAAGCGTAAAAACCATGGGCTGCCAACAATTCTTGATGGTTGCCCTGTTCCACGATGTCCCCGTTTTGCATCACCAGGATCAGGTCAGCGTCGCGAATGGTTGATAAGCGATGGGCAATGATGAAGCAGGTCCGCCCTTGCATCAGATGGTCCATCGCTTTTTGAATTAACAGTTCGGTCCGGGTATCGACCGAACTGGTCGCCTCATCAAAAATTAAAATTTTCGGGTCCGCCAAAATCGCCCGGGCAATGGTAAGTAACTGTTTTTGTCCCTGGGAGATGTTGCTGGCTTCTTCGTTCAACTCCATCTGATACCCTTGCGGTAAGGTTTTAATGAAGGAATGCGCGTGGGCGTTTTTGGCGGCTTCGATAATGGCGGAGTCAGGGGCGTCCAACCGGCCATAGCGAATATTGTCGGCGATGGAGCCGTTAAACAGCCAGGTATCCTGGAGTACCATCCCAAACAGCTTGCGCAGGTCGCCCCGGGTAAAATCCCGGCTGTCGCGGCCGTCAATGAAGATCGCCCCTTGATTCAACTCATAAAAACGCATTAACAGTTTGACAATGGTCGTTTTGCCGGCGCCGGTCGGTCCGACGATGGCCACTTTCCGGCCGGGGGTAATCCGGGCCGAGAAATCGCGGATAATGATCTGATCGGGGTGATAGCCGAATTGGACATGGTCAAACGCGACTTCGCCCCGGACGGTCTCCAATTGTACCGGATCATGGGTCTCGGGGCGTTCTTCCGCTTCGCCCAAAAACGCAAAGACCCGCTCGGCCGCGGCGGCAGTCGACTGAAGCACATTGGAGACCTGAGCCACTTGGGACAGAGGTTGGGTGAAATTGCGGACATATTGAATGAAGGAAAGAATGTCGCCGACAGCAATCACATTGTTAATCGCCAGCCAGCCGCCGAGCACGGAGACGGCGACATAACCCAAGTTGCCGATGAACAACATGATTGGCATCATCAATCCCGAGAGAAATTGCGATTTCCAAGCCGACCGGTAGAGATGCCGGTTTAAATCGGTAAATGTTTCGACCGCCATCGCTTCCTGATTAAAGGCTTTCATCACCAGATGTCCGCCGTATACCTCTTCGACGTGGCCGTTGACATGGCCCAAATATTCCTGCTGATCCCGGAAGTATTGCTGGGACACCTTGACTACACTGACAATCAAGAAGATCGACAACGGCAAGATACAGAGTGAAGCCAGGGTCATCTGCCAGTTGATTGTCAGCATCATAATCAGAATACCGACGATCATCGTCATCGAAGTGATGATCTGCGACAGGCTTTGATTGAGGGTTTGACTGACCGTGTCCACATCGTTGGTGACCCGGGACAACACCTCGCCATGGGTGGTATTGTCAAAAAACTTCAACGGCAAGCGGTTGATCTTTTCGGAGATCTCTTGCCGCAAATTAAACGAGACCCGTTGGGCGACGCCGGACATGATATAGCCTTGGATAAACGAGCAAACGGCGCTGACGACATATAACCCCGCCAGAAAGAGTAGGGTGTTTCCAATCTCGGTGAAGTTAATTCCCGGTCCGCCGCCGATTTTACTGACCAGCCCTTCAAACAGTTTGGTGGTTGCTTGACCGAGAATTTTTGGCCCGATGATGGAAAAGGCGGCACTGGCGATCGCGAAGAGGAAGACCAGTAAAATACTGACCCGGTAAGGTTTTAAGTAGGCCAAAAGTTGTTTCATGGTACCTTGAAAGTTTTTTGGCTTTTCACCCGCACCGATGGTTCCGCCCATCGGCCCGCCGAAACGCCCTCCCGGACGTTTCGCAGCTTTATCGTGGGGACTCATGCTTCAAGTTCCTCCTGTGATAGTTGGGAACGGGCGATTTGTTGGTATACCTCGCAGGTCTGCAACAATTCGCGGTGGGTTCCCATGCCGACCATTCGCCCTTCGTCCAAAACGATAATCTGGTCAGCGTGTTTAATTGAGCTGATCCGCTGGGCAATCACCAAAAGCGTGCTGTCCTTGATTTCCGTCTTTAAGGCCCGGCGTAAGGCGGCGTCGGTGCGATAATCCAATGCGGAGAAACTGTCGTCGAAAATATAAATCTGCGCTTGTTTTACCAAGGCGCGGGCGATCGCCAAGCGTTGTTTTTGACCGCCAGAAACATTGGTCCCGCCTTGGGCGATGCCGGTTTGAAACCCTTCCGGAAGTTCGTTGATAAATTCAATGGCTTGCGCGGTCGTGGCGGACCGGCGTAACTCGGCTTCTCCGGCAACTTTTTTGCCATATTGGATATTGCTTTCAATGGTGCCCGAAAATAGGATGCTCCGTTGCGGCACGTAACCGACTTTTTCCCGAAGGTCATGCAAGTCCAGCTCGCGAAGGTCGATCCCGTCGATGAGGATGGCGCCGTCGCTCACATCGTAAAAACGCAGAATCAGATTGGCCAGGGTGGTTTTACCGCTCCCGGTGCTGCCGATCAACGCAGTGGTCTCACCGGGTTTGGCGGTAAACGAGAGATGGGACAACGCGGCTTCCTCCGCGCCCGGATAGCGGAACGAAACATCGCGAAATTCCAGTTTTCCTTGGCATTTTTTCGGAACGCTCTTCCTTTTTTTCGGGTTTTTGATTGAAAGATTCGTTTCCAGAACTTCAGTGATCCGTTGGGCTGAAACCAAGGCCCGGGGCAGCATGATCGAGATCATTGATAGCATCAAAAAGGCCATGATGATTTGCATCGTATACTGGATAAACGCCATCATGCTGCCGACTTGCATCTTACCCAGGTCGATCTGGTGTGCTCCAACCCAGACGATCAAGAGGGTAATTCCGTTCATGATCAGCATCATCATTGGCATCATCAAACTCATTAGGCGGTTGATCATCAGGTTGGTCCGGGTTAGATCCTGGTTGACCGCATCAAATTTCTGTTCTTCATGTTTTTGGTTGTTAAACGCCCGGATCACCAGGATTCCAGTTAAAAACTCGCGGGTCACTAAGTTGAGATGGTCGATTAATTTTTGAACCCGCTTGAATTTGGGAATAACCAGCCCAAACAGCACCACGACTAAGAATAAAATCGCCCCGATCGCCACGCCGATTACCCAATCCATCGCCACATTGGTCTGGACTACCTTGATGATTCCGCCGATTCCAAGCAGGGGAGCGTAAAATACGATCCGCAGCAGCAGTACCATTAACATTTGGATCTGTTGAATATCATTGGTGCTGCGGGTGATTAACGAGGCCGTTGAAAACTGGTCTAATTCGGCGATGGAAAAGTCGGTCACCTTTTGAAAGATCCGGTTGCGCAGGTTCCGGCTCAACCCGGCGGCGATGCGGGCCGCCAGCAGCCCGACAATGATCGAAGTGACGGCGCTGACTAAGGCGATCAGCAACATTTTCATCCCGGCGCTCAGAATATAATGATTCTGGAGTTGGTTGGTGTCGACCCCGACGCTCCGGTACTCCTGATAAACATAGTTGACCGCCATTTGTGTAATCATGCTTTGCGGCAGGTTTTGCAACTGGACTTCGGCCTTGGCGCGGATCGCCTGGAGTTGCGGTTCGGGTAATTTAGCCAGGATGATAAACGGATCCGTGATCTTGCTAAGTTGTACTTGGAGTCGCGCCGGGGGACGGTTTAGCGACGCGGCCAATCCAGCCATTCCGGCTTGCTCGATCCCGGCAACCAACAGCACCGCCTTGCCCAGAACGCGGTTGAGCTGCCGGATCGTCTTGGGATCGCGAGTGTTTAAGCGTTCCAGCGTTTCTTTTTTGAGCAACGGATAACTTTTTTCATAGCGTTCCAGAGTCGCGGCGGATAACTCGGCCCGGTCTAATTTGGCATAAGCGCGTTCGACGAGCGGTCGTTCCGCTGCCGGAACCATCAATAACACCTTGTTGAATTCCCGTTGCCGGATAATCTGCGGGACGGCGTTTTCAATTCCACGTTGTTGAATCCCAATGTTGACAATATGCGACGTATAGTCCGGCAGCGACAGATCGCTCAAGGCCTGAATGAATAGAAAGCCAATGACGGCCAGGATTGAAACGAGAAACGGGGCTAAATATTTAAACAGTTTGAACATTGGGAACTCCTTGATGGTGCTTAAATAAACGGCAAAAGGAAAAAGCTCCGTTATATTCTGCTTCATGGGGTGAAGATTTAACCGGGTTTAGAAGTTGCAGAATGGATTGATCATCCCGAAGAAAATTCGCAGCTTGCGGGAGGAGTATTTCCTCCGATGCTTAATATTAATGGCGCAAGAAAAATATTCCCGCTATTTCCAGTAGACTAGCGAATTTCAGACATTTAGGGGTTGTGCTTCACGCCAACAACGAAACACCCGGTTGGTGGGGACGCGGTGGAGCAGGTTACTTGACTTGGTAACCCGGAAAACGATAAGTGTTGGGGCGGGGGACGGTAGCAGTGAAGTACTTAAAAACTCAACCGCTTTCGTTCGGAAAGACGTTGGGTTTTTTGGCGATTGCTTGAACATAAACTCTATGGGCAACGTCAGTTACTTTATTATCCAACTAACTCGATACCCGCAATGGAATATTCTAAAAATATTCGAGCACATCGTGACTAGCTGCAACATTTCGCGATGGGTCGCGTTTCTAGCATGTGGAGGGAGTTAAATGGCAATTGCCTGGAATGACTCGGACATCATCAAGAACTTAGCGACGTTGCTCCCGGATGAAGCCGCTCTGGTAACGATCCCTTCGCAATACGCCGCGGAACGGTTGGTTCTACCGGTGGCGATCTCCGGTGGCGTTCTGATGATCCTGTGGGGCGTTGAAAATCCGACTTGGCAGGAATCATCCCGGTTGGGAGAGGAACTCCGGTTTCTCTCCGGCCATACCATCCGATTGCTCAATGCGCCGGCCGAAGAGGTGCGTCGGGCGATCGACCGTTGTTATATCAGTAAAATGATACGCGATGCCAACCAGCAAGGACAGGAAGTGGAAGTGGTTCAGACTGAAGACGACGACACCGCCGATCTGGAGAAATTGGCCGAAGAAGCGTTTACCATTAAGTTTGTCAACCTCCTCTTTCAACAGGCCTTGCAGGAACGGGCCAGCGATATCCATATTGAACCGTTTGAATACAGTCTCGTCGTCCGGTTTCGGATTGACGGTGTTTTACATGAAGTTCCGGCGCCCCAAAAAAGTTTTCAGGCGGCGATCACTTCCCGGATCAAAATTATGGCTGGTCTCAATATTGCCGAACGGCGCCTGCCGCAGGACGGCCGGATTAAATTGCGCATCGGCGGCCGGGAGATCGACGTCCGGGTTTCCACGGTACCGACAGTGTACGGCGAAAGCGTCGTGATGCGTTTATTAGATCGCGACACAATGCTGAAAAGCCTTGAGGACCTGGGTATGGACGGTATGACATTAGACCGTTTCGAACGGATGATCAAACGTCCTCATGGGATTCTGTTGGTAACGGGACCGACCGGCAGCGGGAAAACTACTTCACTTTATGCGACGTTAACCAAGTTATATTCGACCGAAAAGAAGATCATCACCATCGAAGATCCGGTAGAGTATCAGATCGAAGGAATCAATCAGATTCCGGTCCGGCCCAAGATCGGTCTGGACTTCGCCAGCGGGCTCCGCTCCATTTTGCGTCAGGATCCGGATATTGTCATGGTCGGCGAGATCCGCGATTTGGAAACGGCTGAGATCGCGATCCAGGCCTCGCTCACCGGCCATCTGGTCCTTTCGACCATTCATACCAATGACGCGCCTTCGACCGTCACCCGGCTGTTGGATATGGGGATTGATCCCTATCTGGTCGCCTCGTCGGTCTTTGGCATCCTGGCGCAACGTTTGGTCCGGCGGGTTTGCCCCCATTGCCGCGAAACAGGGATTCCCCCCGTTTCCGGGAGTGAAAACTACCGGAGCAATCGCGGCCGGGGTTGCAACGAGTGCCGCGAGACCGGTTACTTAGGTCGGCTTGGTCTTTTTGAACTGTTAGAAGTGAACGGGGCGATTCGGCAATTAATTCTGGAGCGGGCTTCCGCCGATGTCATCTACCAGGCGGGCGTCAAAAACGGAATGATATCGTTACGGCAGGACGGGCTAACCAAAGTGACCGCCGGAGCGACGACCATGGACGAGGTGACTCGGGTCACCGCTTTTGACCAAGCGTAATTCGACCAACTTAAAATCAAAGAGCGATTTATTTTTCATCCCAAACGGGGCTTTGGAGAAGCAAAGCACTGAGTTGATTTAGTTTTTGCGAATTAGGATCAGATTTGAGGGATGCGCCATCAAAACTTTTAAATATAGCGGATTTGATCAAACCGGACGGGAAGTGAACGGCATGATCGAAGCTGCCGATCCGGTCTCGGGACACCAATTAATCCTGCAAAAAGGGATCTACGCGACGGAACTGAAAGAGGCCTTGGCGCCGCTCCGCTGGTTTGAGCCCAGCCAAACGGCGACCCGAGTGCGGACTGCCGACTTAACCATGTTTTTCGTGCAACTGGCGGCATTGATTGAGGCCGGTTTGGCGTTGGACCGCGGCCTGGAAACCTTGTCCACCCAGAAATACCGCGGCGGATTGAACCGGGTCATCAAAAGCCTCTTGACGGAGGTCCGTTCGGGAATCGCGCTGTCGGAGGCCATGGCGAAGCAGCACCATGTATTTTCGGAACTGCAAGTCCAAATGGTCCGGGCCGGCGAAATCAGCGGCCATCTGGAAGTAATCCTGGCCAAGCTCGCCGATTATTTGGAGAAGGAAGCAACCCGTAAAAGCCAATTAAAGTCAGCGCTGATCTATCCGGTCTTTCTGATATCCCTGGCAATTGGCGCAACCGGGTTTATCATCGCATATGTGATTCCGAAGATGAGTAAAGTTTTTGAGAGTTTCGGGACTCAGCTGCCTTGGACCACACTGATGTTGTTGGGTTTGGGCAAATTCACCGCCGCTTATTGGTTGGTTATCCTGTTGGCGTTGGCCGGGGTGGTTTTGGGATTGCACTGGTATGTCCGGACGGCGGCCGGACGTTTTCAAATCGACCGACTGCTGTTGCGGATCCCTTTGTTGGGCGAGATCGCCCTCAAGATCAGCATGGCGCGATTTGCCCGGACCATGTCGGTGCTGGGCAGCGGCGGAGTGGGCGTGATGGAAGCATTGGAGATTGCCGCGGCGGTCTCGGGGAATCGTGTTGTCAAATCCGCGGTCATGGAAGCCCGGCCAGAGGTGCGGGAGGGTAAAGCCCTGGCAGCCGCTTTTGTCAAACAAGGGCTTTTTCCGCCAATCCTCACCAACATGGTTGCCGTCGGGGAAGAGACCGGCAATTTGGAGAAGATGCTGCTGAAAATCGCGGAGATGTTTGAGTTTGAAGTGGATACCGGATTGAAACGGGTATTGTCATTATTGGAGCCGGCCATGATCATCTTTATGGGGTTGGTAGTGGCGTTTATCGTCATTTCGATCCTGGTCCCCATCTTTGACATCGGCTCCGGATTTTAGCCATGGCGTTGTAACAATTTTTCATCTGAAACAGGGGGTTATCGAATGTTAAAACGACAGAACTGGCAGCAAATTGGCAGAGACGAACGCGGGTTTACATTGATCGAAATTATCGTGGTAATGGTGATTTTAGCGGTTTTGGCAACGTTAATCGTACCGCGCTTCACCGGTCGGACCGAACAAGCGCGCCGTTCCAAGGCCATTGCCGATATTGCCAATATCAAAACCGCCTTGGATATGTATGAAGCGGATAACGGCAGTTATCCCAGTACCGAGCAGGGCTTGCCAGCCCTGCGGGAAGCGCCCACCACCGAACCGCCGGCCGACAATTGGAATGGCCCGTATCTGAAAGATCCGGCGATTGACGACCCATGGGGCCGGGCTTATCTCTATTCCAGCCCGGGGGAGCATAATCCGGACTCCTATGATCTTTTGACCTACGGTAAAGATGGTAAAGAAGGCGGTACCGGTGAGGATGCGGATGTCGTCAGTTGGGATCTGCCCAATAAATCGCAAGGACAACAGTGATTGGAAGGGCAACGCCGGGTTTACCCTGATTGAATTAATTGTCGTAATGACCATCGCCGGAATTATCGCCGGTTTGATCGCCGTATCATGGCGGCATTTTTATCAAGCCCGCAGTTTTCAGCTACTTACGCAAGAAATTCTAACAACGCTTCGTTTGGCGGCGGTTGAAGCCGAAAATACGGAAACGGAGCAACGGGTCTATTTTGATCCCGTCGCCAACGTTTTTGCGGTTTGGAAACTGCCTGCCGCCGGAGCGGAAAGTGATCAAGCCGAAGCGATAGAACCGGTGTTCGTGCGGGAGATCGCCTTACCGGCCGATATTACCGTCAATTTGCAATACGATCCCGAACCAATGGATACTGCAACCGCTGCGACGGAGGCCGAAACAACCGACGTCGGTGGCGGCGTCGGCGGCTGGCCCGATAGTGACGATTACATCCGCTTTGGCGGCAGACTCCCGGCGACGGCAGTCCATTTGGAACTGAAAAACGCCCAGGACAAAACGCGTCTGATTGTGGTGACGGCCAACGGCCGGGCCAGTGAGGTTCAAGCCGATGAAACGGAAACGGTTTCAACAACTGAGTCATACGAGTGAAGCAGGATTCACCTATGTGGAAGTCTTAATTGCCACGGTAATTCTAACCGTGGCGCTCTTGGGGATCGGCATAACGTTGTCGCGGAGTGTCGAGATTGCGGGGGTGCAGGAACGCCAACGCACGGCGGTCGCTCTAGCCCAATCGAAAATGGAAGCGTTGCTTACCAGTACCGATCCGACTTCATTAACTGACGCCGGCGATTTCGATGATCCCCATCGCCAATATCATTGGCAATCGGAAGCCAGCGGTCCCGATGACAACGGGCTTTACCGCATCGCCGTCAGCGTATTTTGGAATCAAGCGGGCACGGAACGGCAAGCGAGTTTGGTCACGTATGCAACCTTCCGTTCCGCGATCACCCAGAACCAAACAGAGACCAAAGGCAGTCGTGAGGAATGAAAATTAGCAATCAATCCGAGGCGGGGTTTACCGTCGTTGAACTATTGGTGGTCGTGATCATCGGAACCTTGATTCTCAGCGGCGTTTATCAGTTTTTCGGCGCCGGATTGACGATTTGGAACCGGACCACCAACGCCCAGGAACTCCGTTATCAGTCGTTACAGGATTTGCGCGAATTGACCGCGGCCTTACGAACCGCCTATTCCGGCGGTATTTTGGTTGATTTTATCGGAGTCGACGATTTTGACCCGGAGCACCAACGCGATGCGGACGCCATTCAATTTATCACTGCCGATCAGCGATCCAACCACATACAGCCGTATGACCTTTCCCGAGTGGGTTATTATCTGGATCCGGAGGGGAGAGGATTGGTTAAACTGCGTGACGATTATCCGTTTCAAACACCTGCCGAAGACTTCGCCGCCAGTGATACGGAGCAAATATTGCCGATGCAAGGCGACGAAGCGTTTTGCCATCGAGAGATTGTCGCCCTAAACATTCAGTATTATGACGGCGGCGAATGGCTGGACGAATGGGATTCCAGAGTTTCCGGCCGGTTGCCGCAAGCGGTGGCGGTAACGATCGGCGTGGCCGATCCCAACGCTCCAACGAAGGTAGTGACATTTAGCGAAACGGTACGACTCCTTAACGCGGGAGCGACGGAAGGAAGCCAAACCAGTGACATATCGACCGCAACGTCCAGTCCTGAATGAAGCCGGATTCGTCGTACCGTCAACAATCATGGTCTTAACGATCCTTCTTTTGATCATGATGGCGGTCGCCGGCTTGACCCGGTTGGATATTAAAGCGACCGCCTATTCCCGGGATCGAACCCAGGCTGAGTACGGCGCGCTGGCCGGATTGGAGTTTGCCCAAACGCAACTGGCCATGATTGACGAAAATTTTTTTGATTACACTTTGCTTAGCGGGTTAGACCCTGAAGCGCCGGAACGCTCCGACGGAATGGTCGAGTTAAGCGGCGCAGGTTTGGATCTTGGCAATAATTCAGTTCGCATCTGGTTGCAAGACGAGAGCGCCAAGCTGGACCTGAATCTCGCCACCGGCGAAGAGTTCCAGGGGCTTGCCGAACTGTCTCAGGAACAGATCGATTCGCTTTTGGATTGGCGCGACATCGATAACACCCCGGGCGAAAACGGCGCCGAGTCCGATTGGTATCAGGAACAAAGGGGTTATCCGGCGAAAAACGAACCGTTTGACACAGTCTCTGAGCTTGGATTGGTGAAAGGTTTCTCCAAACAAGGGTTTCAAGGAACAACCGGGTCAATTCCGTTGGACCGGTACTTTTCGGTCTGGACGCGTAGCCCGGACTTTGATCCCCAGGGAAGGGCGAAAATCGTGATCAACCGTTCCAATCTGTCGCAATTGAAAGCGCGACTTCCTTCGCTCACCGACCAGGATATCCAAGCTATTGATCGGGGATTGCAAAAACAGGCCATCACCCAATTGAAACAGTTATTTCAATTGGAGGGCTTAAGCCGTGAAAAAGCAGGAATGGTGGTTGACTATGTTACAGTCGGTAACAGAACCCAACTCCGGGGTCGCGTGAATGTGAATACGGCAACCGCGCCGGTGTTGGCCGCTTTGCCGGGTTGTAACGACACCACGGCGCAGCTGATTGTGGCCGCCAGGGATTCCGAAGGACCTTTCCGGCAGTTGTCAAGTTTTATACAACATTTAGCGGAGATTGCTCCGGAAGCCGTTCCGCTCGTGGTCGACCGGGTGACCGTCAATAGCGGCGGGTTCAATGTCCGGGTTGAAAGCATGGTCCACCGTACGAAAATTACGATAACGGCAATTGTTGACATTCAAGATCACCAAGCCAAAGTGATCTATATCAGTCAGACCGATTCGACAGCCGATCAATGACGCGAAAGGGTGAATGTTGGTTGAAGACCCTGTCCAAAGAGATTTTGGTTCAATTTAACCCCGGCTCGATCGAACTGCTCAGCGCCGAACGGGAGCGGGACGGGCAACCGTTGCCCGTCCGGTACGGGGTGATTCCATTGCACGATGTCAATGAACCTACTGAAATTGCCGAACGTTTGACAACTATGTGGGAACGGGCGAAACTCCATTCGCGTGACGTGACTTTGGTCATCGGCCGTCAGGAACTGTTGACCCGATCGGAGCGGATTCCTGAAACAGTCCTTGGAAAATCCGGGGGTTACGCGGCGGCGACGCTCGCCAGGACCATTCCGGCGCAAACCGAACAACTTGGCGAAGTAGCCGGGGTTTGCCTGCCGTCCGGGGACGCTATGGAAGGGAAAGTCCTTTGCCTGACGGTGGGAACCCGGGCGACGGTGATTGACGGCTATCAACAATGGCTGGAACAAGCCGGAATCCGGGTGCGGCGGGTAATCCCGGCGACAGCCGGGACATTGCGGGTATTACAAACTGTTGCCGCTGGGGAACATTATGCGCTGGGAATCCGGATGGAGCAGGCCGGGACTGAGTTGCTTCAGATAACCCCGGATCAACTCGCTTCGGTCTGGGTACAGGCCGCCGGAAACGACCGTAACCGGTACCTCGCGGAGATTGCCGAGGGATTGCGGCAACTGCTGAGCGCACAGGATCAGTTTGAGGTTTACATTTGGGGAACGGACGCCGACCGGGAGTCTCGGACCCAGCTCGCCGTCATGTCCGGCTTGGCGTTGCAACGGGTTGAACCGTGGTTTGCCGAAAATATCCTTTATTATCATCATGAATCCGGATTGCGGTTGGCTCCATCCGGGTACGCCACATTGGGAATACTTGGCGCGGCGATGTTGCCGGGACCGTTTGACATGCGGACGCCCCGGATGGTGGCGCTGGCGCTGAACCGCCGCAACCAATGGCTGCGGCGGCGATTATGGTATGCCGGTCTGGGATTGGCTATGGCCGCCCTGTTGGTCGCCGGGGGATTGTTTCAGCAAGCGCGGCTGCAGGTGGCGTTCCTCGACCGGGAATATGCCGACGTGGCTACGCAGGCCGGACAGCTAGCGCGAATCAATGCTCAAACTGTTGTGAATGAATCCAATCTGGCGGAGACCGGGAGGGCTTTGGCCGCCGCGCCGGATTGGGTGGAGTTTTTAACACAATTGCAAGCAGCCTTACCGGATGGCTTGCAGATCAAAACCTTGAAACTGGATAGTGTCAAAGAATCGCTAATCACCGGTTCGGCCAAGGGGAACGAAGCGGTAGCCGACTTTGCCAAACAGCTAGGAAAGTTACCGCAAGTGAGCAAGGTGACAGTCAGCTATCTGCGTCCGGTCGCCGCGGGAGAGCGGGTCGATTTCGGATTAACGATCATGACCGGCGCAATTTCCGGTCAAAGGGGGCGGAAGGAATGACCGGGCGTGAAAAAATCCTGATTATCACGGCGGTTGGCATTACGTTGATCGGTATCGTCGTATCCGTTGTACCCAAAGAACAATTACCGCAGCTGGGCTCTTGGCCGGATAAGGCCACGGCCGCCAACCGTTTAGCCAAAGCCGGATCGTTATTGCGCTCCGCCAATTCGGTCAACGCCCGGTATCAGAACTCACTCAGCCTACGACAGGCATTGACCGTAACCGAACATCCCAATGAACTGCCAACCGCGATCATTGAACGATTGACGCAAATCGCAACCGCTGCCAATGCCCGCTTAACAGAGCTCAAACCCGGCTTGACCAAACAGGAAGGGAAGTTGCTTTGCTTGCCGGTGAATGTTCGCGCGAAGGCGGCGCCCGCGCGGATTTTGGGCTTGATGGCCAACTTCCGGAACCAGTTGCCGATGGTCCGGATCACCCGGGTCAATCTGGTGGCGGGAGACGGCATGTTGGATGCCGGTTTGACGTTGGAATTTCTGACTGACGCCGGCAAAACGGGCGATCGGGGAATGATTGCGAAAAAACGGCAGCCGCCGTTAACCGGGAAAGAACGCCGGAATTATCTGGAGTATATCCGGAACCGTTTGCAACAGACCGATCCGCTCGCGCTTAACTGGTCGCGGCTAGGCGCGGCGTTTTACGCGGCCGACAGTTCCGGAGGGTATGAGCCGGTTGCTGACGGCGGATTTGAGATCGCTGCCGAACCCAAGCTGCTCGGAGTGGTTACGCTGCAGGGACGGTTTCAGGCGTTGATTGGTTTGGGTTCCGAATCGTGGTATTTTACCGAAGGGCAGAGTCAAGCGGGGATTACGGTCTTGAAAATCGCTCAAACACAAGTGACGGTCCGGTATCAAGGAAAGATGGTCCGCTTGAATCCGCAAAGCGGTTTTTGGATCAGTCCGGTAAAAGGGTAACTTGGCATGTAAACAAGACTTGGTTGACGGCAGAATTGCCAATGGGGAAGGGAATGGGGTACCAACATGGCAAAACAGATGAAACAGCTAATGATCATGATCGTCATCATCGGGATTGGATTGCAATTGGGGTGGAGCGGCGCCGTTCATGGAGCGGACAATCTGATCAGTTTCGACTTCCGGGGGGCGGACATCGACCGGGTGCTTCAATTTATAAGCGCCGCCTCCGGACTGACGGTCGTGAAGGACGCCACAGTGACCGGTCCGGTGACGGTAATCTCGCCGGCAAAAGTAACGATTGACCAAGCCGTGGCCGCCTTGCGGTCGGTATTGGAGCTGCGCGGGGTGACCATTGTCCGTTCGGACGGAATGTTGAAAGTGCTTCCGGTGGACGCCGCCAGGAAATTAAGCGCCGTCAAACCTTTGGATCAAGTCAAAGCCAATGACGGAATGGTCACCGTGATCTTACCCTTGCGTAAATTGCGGGCGGTTGATCTCCAGAAGGAATTGGTCGGTCTCTTTGGCGCTTCCAATGCCAGCATAGTGGCTGACGAGCGTTCCAATACCCTGTTATTGACCGACACCGCCGCGCACGTCTTATTGATCGCCGAGATCATTCACAATATGGAAGACGGCGTCAAGACTCCCGACAATCCCAAAACCCGCGAGGGGAACAGCCTCGCGCAACGCGTTCAAATCAAAGTTCTTCCCTTGTATAATGCCGACGCCGCCACCATGGCCAAAGAATTAGCGCAATTATTGATGGCGCCGGTCAATGGGGATACCTCCAACCGGCTTCAGAATTTAGCCAATAATCGGCGGAACAATCCCAACCTGCAGCGGGCGATTACCCAACTCAGCCAGGAAGTGGTGGGGATGGCGCAAGCCAATCAGAATTACGATCTGATACCCAATAAGGTGGTGGCCGATACCTGGAGCAACTCGCTAATCATCTCCGGTAACGCGGAAGTCATCGCCACCGTTGAAAATCTGGCCCGTTCGCTGGATGCGGCGGAAGGGGCGGGGACTTATGATTACGTGACCTTTGTGATGCGTTTGGAAAATGGCGACGCGGTCAGCTTGGCGGCAATTTTAAACCAGATCACGTCGAGCTTCTCCCGGCGGACCTTGATGTTTCCGCGGGCCAACAAGCCAAAGACTGAAAATTCCGCCAATCCGTCGGATCCCAAAGTTTATGATACACTGCCGACTCAGGCTGTTTGGGTGATCCCCGAACCCAAAACCAATGTCCTGATCATCACGGCGTCCCTGGGTGTGCTGGAAGAGATCAAAAGTTTGGTCGGGGAATTGGACCAAAATATGCCCAGCATGGATCAGCCGACGGTTTTCGTGTACCGTTTGCAAAACGCGCGGGCGACCGATCTGTCCAATTTGATGAATGATCTGTTTCTCGGCAGCCGGTCCGCGTACCAGACGAACAGCGCGAGCCGGACGACCGGGACCGGCTCGTCCAATACCAGTAGCCGGAGCAGTTCGGGGTCATCGAATTCCAATTCCCGGAGCGGATCGACCAATTCCGCGCAAAATCAGGCGCAACAACGGGCGGTTTCTACCATTCAACAGCGTACCGGGACCCAGATCAATCTCAATGACATGCTTGACGAGTATGTCCGGTTTGTTCCGGACTTGCCAACCAACTCACTGTTGATCATCGCCCCGCCGAAACTGCTGGACGCTTTGAAGGGAATGCTGGCCCAACTGGATGTGATGCCGGCGCAAGTTTTGATTGAAGCGACCGTGGTGGAAGTAACGTTGACGAAAGGTCATGAATTTGGCGTCAACCTTAGTTTCGACGGTAAAAACAACGGCAGTGTCAATTTGGGATCGATCTCCGGCGGCAGCGGCGTGGTCTATAACATCGTCAAGTCCGATTGGCGGGCGCAACTGCAAGCGTTGGCCAATACCGGCCAACTCAACGTGTTGTCGAATCCCAGGATACTGGCAAGCAATAATCAGATCGCCTCCTTACAAATCGGCGATCAAATCCCGTATACCGTCTCGAGCCGGACCGATACGGACGATAATACCTACCGGACTTACGCCTATAAAAATACCGGCATCACCCTTCAGGTAACTCCCCGGATCGGGGAGTCGGGCAACGTTTACCTCGATATCTTTCAATCCACCAGTAATTTGGTGCCCAACGATCAACAGACTGAAAATCCGACGTTTGCGACCCGGGACGCAACCACTTCGGTGATTGTGAAAGATACGCAGACATTGGTGATCGGCGGTTTGATCCGCGACAACAAAACCGAAACCACCAAAAAAGTGCCGGTGCTCGGCGATGTGCCGCTGCTGGGATGGGCTTTCAAACATACCGCGATCGACACGCAAAAGACCGAGATGCTGATTTTCATTACTCCGCATATCATTCGGACGCCCGAGGAGGCCAGCGCTTTGACTGCCACCTATCAAAATGGCGTCGAGGCGGCGGAAGGTCAGTCCCGAAAATAATCTTCTGGACAGGCTTCAAAAAGGAAGATCCCGATGGGGATCTTTCCTTTTTTGGAGGGGGGAATGCTGATGTTTGGTGTTACGTATCGACGCGGCGTTGTCCATATAAGCAGGGAACTAACAATATCTTCACAATTGATCTTTTTGTAATACAATCGTGCAATATTTTTTACATGAATGATTCAGGCAATATATACAATGTTCTGGAAATGTTGTACTATTATAAAGATAACAATGTTGAAATGCATTGCATGCCATTACATAACATCGATTTCACATTGCGGTTATTGCATCGTTAAGGACTGAGCGGTTCTTGCGATGATCAATACAAATCAAAAAAGGGGGATCCGAAGTTGAAGAAACGTAGTTTAGCTTTTCTAATGGTTCTGTCGCTGGTGGCTTGCTTGTTTGCCTCCGCCATGGGCTTGGCGGCAAGCGCTGAAATCAAAATCGGCGTCTTTGAACCGAAAACTGGCGCGAACGCTGCAGGCGGCCAGTTGGAAATCGACGGGATCAAACTTGCCAACAAACTTTATCCGACCGTTTTGGGCCGAAAAGTAACCTTGGTGATTGCCGATAACAAATCGGACAAGGTCGAAGCGGCCACCGCCGCCGCCCGTCTGGTTGAAAAAGACAAGGTCACCGCCATCATCGGCAGCTGGGGCAGTTCGTTGTCCATGGCCGCCGGCGATATCGTCAAGAAAGCCAAAGTTCCGGCGGTAGGCGCTTCTTGCACCAATCCCTTGGTCACCCAAGGCAACGAGTATTATTTCCGGGTTTGTTTCATTGATCCGTTCCAAGGAACCGTCATGGCGAACTATGCTTTTAACAAGTTAAAAGCGAAAAAAGCCGCGATTATCCAAGAGGTCTCCAATGACTATGCGGTCGGTTTGGCGAAATTCTTCACCGACAGCTTCAAGAAATCCACCAAAGACGCCAACTGTATCGTGGCAGTCGCCAATTACAACACCGGCGATCAGGATTTCTCGGCCCAATTGACCAATATCAAATCCAAAAATCCCGATATTATCTTCGCGCCGGGTAACTTCACCGAATCCGCTTTGGTGATCAGCCAAGCCCGGAAATTGGGCATCACCTGTCCGATCATCGGTGGCGACACCTGGGAGACCAACGAGTTCTTAAAGATCGGCGGCAAAGAGGTTGAGGGCGCCGTCTTCTCCACCTTCTTCGCAACCGAAAAACCGATCACCCAAGAATCCAAGAAGTTCCTTGACGCGTATCGCGCCGAGTTCAAGCAAGAGCCGGCCGCCGTTACCGCTTTGGGTTACGATGCCTATATCGTGATCCTCGACGCGATCAAACGGGCCAAATCGACCGACGGACCGAAAGTTCGCGATGCAATCGCCGCAACCAAGAACTTCGCGGGCGCCGCCGGAATGATTACGTTGGATGAAAACCGCAACGCGGTGAAAGACGCGGTCATTAAAGTGGTTAAAAACGGTAAATTTACTTATTTGGATACCATTCATCCCTAACGATGAAACCAGATGTAGGCTGCGTCATTGTGTAAACATGGCGCAGCCTCTTGAATAAGCAATTGTGGCGGTGTTAATGATGACTTTAGATCTGTTTTTACAGCATCTTTCCAACGGCATCTCCTTGGGAAGCTTGTACGCACTGATTGCCATCGGTTATACAATGGTTTACGGAATCCTTCGCCTGATTAATTTCGCTCACGGCGATATTTTTATGATGGCCACTTATTTTGCGTTTTTTGGCGTTTTTACTTTTGGGATCCCTTGGTTTATCACCTTCCCGGTGGTACTGATCCTCACGGCGCTGTTGGGAATGGCCGTGGAAGCCACGGCATACCGTCCCTTGCGGGATGCGCCGAAGATCTCCATCTTAATCTCGGCGATCGGCGCATCGTTTTTACTTGAAAATTTAACGACCGTGCTGTTTGGGGGAGTTCCCAAACCATTCCCCACCCCGGAATTGTTCACCGATGTAGTCCAAGTCGGCAGCGTTTCCATTCAGAAGCTGACGTTTTACATTCCGGTGGTGACCGTTCTTTGCTTGGTCGGCTTATTATATCTGATTAACCGGACCAAAGCCGGCATGGCGATGCGGGCGGTTTCCCGCGACCATGAAACCGCCCGGGTGATGGGGATCAATGTCGATCGAACCATCGCGATCACCTTTGGGATTGGTTCGGCTTTGGCGGCGGTGGGCGGAATCATGTGGGGCATGAAGTTTCCGCAGATCTCGCCGTTAATGGGGATCATCCCCGGCCTGAAATGTTTTATCGCCGCGGTGATCGGCGGCATCGGTAATGTCGGCGGAGCAGTGATCGGCGGCTTTATCTTGGGTATCGGCGAGATTATGCTGGTGGCGTTTTTGCCCGATCTGACCGGTTACCGGGATGCGTTTGCGTTTGTGCTGTTAATTGTCATCCTGCTCTATAAGCCCACCGGAATTATGGGCGAAAAAATCTCGGAGAAGGTGTGACGATGAAACGAAATCAACTATTAACCGCCTTTTCACTCCTGGCATTGTTGGGTTTTTTGATTTACGCCCAGAACTGCCTGGACGCCTATATGGTTCGGATCCTTAACGTCTGCGCGATTTATGCGGTTTTGGCGTTGAGTATGAATTTAGTGAATGGTTTTACCGGTCTGTTTTCGTTGGGTCACGCCGGATTTATGGCGGTTGGCGCTTATACGACCGCGTTGCTGACCATGCCGGAAGCGACCAAACAACAAATCTTCTACATGGTGCCGCTGGTCAAACCATTGGATACGTTGACGTTGCCTTTTCCGGTCGCGTTGGTTGTCGCCGGTCTGATGGCGGCGGCGGTCGGTTATTTGATTGCCGCGCCGGTCTTACGGTTAAAGGGTGACTACTTAGCCATCGCCACCCTGGGGTTCGCGGAAATCATTCGCGTCATTTTTACCAATACCCAAAATATCACCAATGGCGCTTTGGGTCTAAAAGGAATCCCCGATACCACTAATCTTTATTGGAGTTTCGGAGCGGTAGCCGTGACCTTGGTGGTTTTGGTCTCGTTGATCAACAGCAGTTACGGGCGGGCGATCAAAGCCATCCGCGAGGATGAGGTGGCGGCGGAGGCCATGGGGATCAGCATCACCAAACACAAAAATTTAGCCTTTGTGGTCGGCGCTTTCTTTGCGGGAGTGGGCGGCGGTTTGCTCGGCAACTTGTTGGGCACGATCGATCCGAAAATGTTCACTTTCATCACAACCTTCAATATTCTGCTCATTATCGTCCTCGGCGGCATGGGCAGTTTCACCGGCAGTATCATTTCGGCCTTTATCATTACCATTGCCAATGAGGTTTTGCGGTTTTTGGACGAGTCGATCAATTTGGGCTTTGTAGTTTTCGAAGGGATTGTCGGCTTGCGCGCCGTGGTGTTTTCGGCCTTGTTGATGTTGGTCGTCCTCTTTTACCGGCACGGTTTAATGGGTACCAATGAGTTTAGTTGGGATCAACTGTTGGATCGCAATACCTGGAGACGTTGGATCTTCAAGAATTATAAGCCGCAGTCCCGAGGAGGTGCCAACAAATGAGCTTACTTCAGGTTAGCAATTTGACAATGCAATTCGGCGGTTTGACCGCGGTCAAGGAACTCAACCTGTACCTCGACTCCGGTGAAATTATCGCCTTGATCGGGCCGAACGGGGCTGGGAAAACCACGGCCTTTAACATGATCACCGGAGTTTACACGCCAACCCAAGGCCAAGTGATGTTTGACGGCCAAAACATCACCGGCAGACGGTCGGACCAGATCACCGCCTGCGGGATTGCCCGGACTTTTCAAAACATCCGGCTGTTTAAGGACCTGTCGGTGCTGGACAACGTGCTGATCGCCAATCACGTCCATTTGAAGTCTAATTTCGCCGCGGCGATTTTGAAACTCCCCGGGTACCGGGTTCAGGAAAAGGCTATGCGGGAAAAATCCTTGGCATTGCTGGAACGGGTCGGCTTGGGGAAACTCATTCACGAGAAGGCCAGTTCACTGCCGTACGGCTTGCAGCGGCGCTTAGAGATCGCCCGGGCGTTGGCGACCCATCCCCAAATTTTGCTGTTGGATGAGCCGGCGGCGGGGATGAATCCGAAAGAGACCGTTGATTTGACGCAGTTTATCAAAGAGATCCGCGATGAATACAAGCTGACGATCTTAATGATTGAACATCATATGGATGTGGTCATGGGGATTTCGCAACGAATTTATGTGCTTGATTACGGTGTCACCATCGCCAGCGGCACGCCGCATGAGATTCAAAACAATCCGCGGGTCATCGAGGCTTATCTGGGGGTGGAAGAGCATGCTTAAACTGGATAATCTCGTCGTCACATACGGCGGTATCGAAGCCCTCAAAGGGATTAGCTTGGAGGTTGCGGAAGGCAAGATCGTCACCCTGGTCGGTGCCAACGGCGCTGGGAAAAGCACGACCTTACGGACCATCATGGGGTTGGTCAAGCCGGTTAGCGGCGGCATTACCTATAAAGGCCTGGATTTGCTAAAGGAGAAGACGCAAAACTTCGCCAAAAATGGGATCACCCTGGTTCCGGAAGGACGGCGGGTTTTTGCGAATCTGACCGTCTTGGAGAACCTGAAAATCGGCGCCTTTTACCGGAGCGACGTCAAGGGAATTCAAGACGATATTGACTGGGTTTATACCCTTTTTCCCATCTTAAAGCAGCGGTCCTGGCAACAGGCGGGGACGCTCTCCGGTGGCGAACAACAGATGCTGGCGGTGGGCAGAGCGTTGTTGTCCCGGCCCAAACTGTTAATGATGGACGAACCGTCGTTGGGGTTGGCGCCAATGATTGTCAAAGAGATCTTCCGGATCATCCAGGAGATTCATAAACAAGGCGTGACGATTCTGTTGATCGAACAGAACGCCAACGCTGCCTTGCACATCGCCGATCAAGGCTTTGTCATGGAGACCGGCCGGATTACCCTGCAAGGACCGGGTAAAGAATTGTTGGCGAATGAAGAGGTTAAAAGTGCCTACTTGGGCCATAGTGCTGCCAAGCAGGCTTAAAGACAACGGGCGATTTTTGCAAAACAAAGAGACCGGGTTAACTGCCCGGTCTCTTTTAGTTATCCACAACCGAAGCCCGTTCGGTCAGGCAATGAGATCGTTTACTAACAAAACGAGTTGAGTTATTCACAGAACGATCTACGTTATTAACAAAACGAGCTGAGTTATTCACAGAACGATCTACGTTACTAACAAAATAAGCTGAGTTATTCACAGAACGATCTACGTTATTAACAAAATGAGCTGAGTTATTCACAGAACGATCTACGTTATTAACAAAATGAGCTGAGTTATTCACAGAACGATCTATGTTATTAACAAAATGATCTACGTTATTCACAAAATGAGATCATTGAGTTACAAAATGGGATCAGTTATCCACAAAATGCTCGTTTAGGCCGGACTTTTCCGGGAGGATTACCCTTCAAACAGCTCGTCCATTAACCGGTTGATTTTCTTTTCCCGATTGGCGCGGGCGGCCGGGTCGATCCGGATCTCAAGCACGTCGCCTTCTCGCGCTCCCGGAATTAACCGGCGGGGAATTAATGCCGTGGTCCGGTCGGGCAGTTCGACCACGGCGGCATCCTCTTCAAACCGGTCGATAATCACTTTCATCAGTAGGTTTTCATTCCCTTCGCCGTTTGGACGGTTAATTTTTGACCGTCGCTCGTGACTGTGACCGTTCCGTCCTGATCGGTCCGGTAAATTGCAATCCCCATTTTTCGCAGTTTAGTTAGCGTCGTCGGATGGGGATGGTGATAGCTGTTATTTTTGCCCAGCGAGATGACGGCGATCTTCGGCGCGACTTGATTTAAAAATTCCTGACTGGTCGAGGAGCGACTGCCGTGATGGCCGACTTTAAGCAGGTCGGCGTGGAGCGAGGCCGCTCGTTGCAGCATCTCCCGTTCCGACAGACTTTCGGCGTCGCCAGTAAGCAGCAGGGTTGTTTTCCGGTAGGTGATTTTGGTGACAACGCTATAGTTGTTCAAATCTTCATAGGTACTGCCGTTGGGGGCCAACAAATCCACCTGCGTGTTGGAGTCTAAATTAAAATGGATTCCCGCTTTGGCCGGAGTAATCTTCAGTCCGCTTGCTTTGACAGCCTGCAATAGTTCTTCAAACGTGCGGGTGGTGGCGGCGGCTTTCGGCAGGTAGAGCCGACCGATGCCATAGCGGCGAATGACCGTTGGCAAACCGCCGATATGGTCTTCGTGTGGATGCGTTCCGATCACTACGTCGAGTTTGGCGCCACCGCTACGGTCGATGGCAGCGCAAACCGCGTCGGCGCTTTCGTGAGTACCGGCGTCAATCAGCATCCGGCGGCCGGTGGGCGTTCGGATTAACATAGCGTCACCTTGGCCCACATCAATAAAGGTCGCGGTGAAACGGGGCAACGGACTTGCCAACGGCCCGCCGACATTGGTGCCGGAGTTGAAATGGATACCAAACATCAAGGCCGTGATGAAGCAGAGCAACAATAGGAATGTAAAGGAACTTTTTCGAATAATCATGAGTTTACTCCGTTTTGCTGGATTGAATGGATATTGCCGATTCGCTTGATAAATTCGCGAGCGACGCCGCCATTCCTGCCGCCAAAACGTCAGGTAAGGACAAATCAGCGGGGGAATATTTTTTTCGTTGGTGAGTATTGATAATTTTCCGAATTGGACATATTCGGCGGAGGTCGCCCATATAATTTACTACAAGGATGAGAACAACAAAATTCAAGGGGGAGATTGACTTGAGTGGTATACGAAGGCTTCAGCAATTTCCGGACGTAACGCAGAGGAGAAGTCAAGCTGGATAAAACAGCAAAGCATGCCACGGAAGCTGGACTTCCCCGCCGGTCTGGGGAAAGGAGGTTTCCCAATGGAAATTCGGATTAAAACCGATCCCAACAAAGAGAAAAGCTTGGTCAGACCCATCCTCTATTGTGTAACCATGATAACATTCTGCGTGGTACTGCTCAGTTTACTGAAGTTGTTTCAAGTATTAAACTTTTAACCGCAAACCAATGGAGCCGCAAGGCTCTTTTTTTATTCCGATGTACAAAGTCCCCGGTTGTTTGGGGAATATCCTGGGATAAGCAGTCATATACATACCAAGGGAGCGAAGCTTCTAAAAAAATAAGGAGGTGGAACGATGAAAAAAATATGGGTGCTTTTGACGCTGCTGAGTCTGATCTTCATCCCGGCGATCAGTACCTTAGGGGCCGTCAACGTTTATCTCGACAGTATGGGTGGACAAGGCAACTATGAAGGGAAAGTGCTGGGAGCTGAGATGGTCGATGCGGATCTGGCATTAACGTTTGGGGGCTTTGAAGTTTGCGGTGAAAAATGGAAGGTTGGGTTGGAACACGGTTGGGGCGATTACGCCGATTTTGATTATCGTCTCAACGATCTCAAACTGGGTTATAAAATCATTGAAACCGCCGACTTCAAGACCGACCTCACCGTGTCCTATGTGAAAATTGACGACAGCGATTCGATTGCCGGAAAAGTCAACGGGTTATCCATCGGAGCCGATTTAATCTACAACTTTGGGGATAAGCTCCATGCCGAACTGGACCTGGCCTATGCCATTGACGGGGATTCCGGCGATTCATTTTTCACGCCGGTGGTCGATAATGTTAAAATAAGTTCGGTTAAATTCAAACTGAACTATCAGTTCACTGATAATTGGGGCGCTTACTTGGGTTACCGTTATCGCTCTGTGGTCCTGAAAAACGATAGCCTGAAGTTATTGGAAACAACGACCTCCGGCGCGGTGTTGGGTATTAATTACCGTTTTTGATGCGGATCAATTGTAGCATAATGATCAAAAAAAGCCTGCCTCGCAAGGAGACAGGCTTTTTTTATTGTTATATTTCCGTGACCGTCCGCGCTTCAATCCACCCTTGTTTCCGGTCGGGGCGTTGCACTTTCAGCCAGCCCGACTTTTGTTCCAGGATCTCCACTTGGCTTCCCGGCGGCAACTGGTAGAAGACGGTGGCGTTTGGACTCGGTTCATAACGGACCGTGCCGTCAGTCACCGCAATGGCAATATTGCGGTTTTGCAGGTTTAGCGTTGCAACGGTGACGGTGAGGCTTAAGCCAAAGATGATCGCCGCCAAGGAAAGTCCGCCGGTCCGGTACCATTTGGAGCGGCCCCGTTCCGGGTTCGGCACCAGTAATATTACGATCACCAAACCAATCAATAGGAAGAACGCGCCGCTGGTGACCGCCAACCCCGTATCGAGCGGGAGCAAATGCGTCAGCCATGAATCAAAACCTCGCGGGGAAGCGGTCTGCCCCGGCGTCAGTTTGGACTGGACAAAGTTGCGATTGGCCAATAACTCGGGATCATGCGGCATGAGCCGGCGAGCTTTTTCATAATACAAAATGGCTTGGCCGGATTGGCCCAGTCGATAATAAGCGTTTCCCAAGTTGAAGTAGAGATTGCCGCTGGCAACGCCGGTATTCAAAAGTTGCTGATAAGCGGCGACTGCCCGGGTATAATCGCCTTGCCCATAGTAGCGGTTGGCCTGGTTAAAAAGTTGTTGGGAGACGCCGGCCGCGGCCCGGACCGCTGGCGATAGACCGACCAGGAAGATCAGCGCCAGGATGATTTGGGACAATGGTTTGATACGGTCGAATCGCATTTAAACAACCCTCCCCAATCCGGCTTGGGATTGCCGGTCGCTCCCCGGATGGTTCTCCAATCCCTTGACGATCGCCTGAACCGTCTCGCAGAGCCGGCGGGCCGCGCCGTCATGGAGCTTCGCCCCGGTAAAACGGTAGAAGTCATATTGATCGAAAAATTCTTTGATTAACGGAAGAATCTCCCCGGGAGCCTCTTGCTCGGCTAACTCAGCGACTATGGCGCCGGTGATTCCGGCGGGGGGCAGTTGATATTTTTCACCGAGAAATTCGCGGAGAATGCCGCTTAAACGGTCGAGTAAACCGGCGTAATTTTGGCTGGCAACCAATTCTTGCACTTGTTGCAGTTGCCGGGTTGCCTGCTGATTGGCGCGCAACGAACGGGCGACCGGCGTATCGGCTTGCAACCGCCGTTGCAACCGGCGGAAAACGCTGGCGCCCGCCAGCGCCAGCAGGGGAAGGAGTTGCAGCCACCAGAACCAGGGCTGGTCCGCTAATGAATATTGCGCCGTGCGGAGCTTGCCCAGGTTTTCTTTGATGTAAACCAAATCTTGACCGGTAGCTGGAACCTGGCCGGTCTGACCGGTAGGTTGTTCGGCGTGAAAATTGGGGTTGGCTTTCACCGCCAGCGGAAGCGCCGGACTGGTAATCCGTTCAAACCGCTGCGTGGCCGGGTTAAAAAACGACAATGAATAAGATGGTAGCTGCTTCAACTTCGCATCCAACGGAATCAGGACCTGTTCAAAAAGAACCTGGTTGCTTTGGGAAGGGTTGCCGCTACTGCTCTTGCGTTGCGGAGCATAGACTTTGAAGCCGTTTTGCCCCGGCAAGACCGGCGGACCAATGGAGTCAAAGTTTCCTGCGCCGGTGAGAGTCAGCTTGACAGTGACCGGATCGCCTTCCGCCACTTGCTGTGGCGTTGCACTGACGGACAGTTTGAATTGGCCGATCCCTCCGGTAAAATCAGCGGGTTTGGCGCCGGGAATATCGAGCGCCGTAAAGCGGACTGCTTTACTCTTGACCCGGATGGTCTGTTTTTGATAATCATTGAAAAAGTCATCCAGAAACGGGTCGCGGCTACGCACCGGAACCAGCACTTCGCAATCGACGGTCGCCGGTCCTAAATTGAAGGCGCCGGTTTTAACCGGAATCATGGTGGTGGTGAACTCCACCAGCTGATAAGTCTGGCCGTTCCGAACCGTTCGTTGCGAGACCGGTTTCGCCATCTTGGCCGTGACAAACTCCGATTGATTCAGCACCGGGTAACTTAGGTCATTCAGTTGAATATCCTTCACATATAAGCGGATTGTAACGGGAAGCCGCTCTCCAAGAAAGGCGCGGCTTTTGGCGGGTTGGATCTCCAAAAGCAGCGGTTCGTCAGACTTCACGGCGGAATTTGACCGGACACCGGTGTTTGAACCTTCGGAACGGACTTGCAGCGTCACACTGTTGGTTGCGAATTCTTTGCCGTCGACTGTCACTTGAAACGGTCCCAGTTTATATTGGCCCGGTTTGACGGCGGTGATCAGGTATTGGAAAGAGACCTGCGAAGCGGAACGCCCGTTGATCCATTGATTTTCGGAGGATTGTCCGACAAAACGGAGGGACAACCCTTCCGGTGTAACCACTCTGGGTTGGTTGGCGGCGAACGTCCCGGTGACGGCGATGGTCAACTGGACGGTCTCGTCAATCATTATCGTGCCGGTCTCAAGTTCGGCTTTGGCGGCAACCCCCAGGGTTCCCGAGGCGACCGCCAACAATAAAATCAACGCAACGCTCGTTATCATAGGGATTTTTGTGAAACGGAGCGACCGCATGCATTGTCACATCCTTATCGGTTAGTGCAGTGAAATCGACAGTATTATATCATAAATTACCAATCTTTGTCGGTGGTCGTTTTGCCGGGAACGACCGGCCCGTGATATTGCGCGGCGTTTTCGGACATTTTCAGTAACGCGGCCGCCTCTTCCTTGGTCATCGCCCCTTGATTGGGTTTGGATGCGCCATTGCCCGGTTTTGATTGGTTGTTTTGGTTTGCTTGGCTGTTGTTGTTTTTTTGATTTTTCGGTTGATCGTTAGCTTGCGACTGTTCCGGGGTATTTTGCTTGTGTTGCGCCGCTTCCAACCGAAGTTTGGTCAATTCGTAATTATATTTGGCGTCAAGATCGGCGGGGTTGGCAATGATCGCTTTTTGATAGCTGTCCAAGGCGGCCTGATAGCCGGCGTTTGATTGAGTTGCTTTTTCAGCCGTTTTAAATAAGCCATTGCCCAATTGATAATAGACGGGGTTGGCAACGGTCTTTTTCCGGTTTTTGCTTTTGAGAGTCTCAACTTGCTTTGCCGCTTGGTTCAGGAATTTTAGCGAACTTGCCAGATTTCCCTGCAGGTAATCGCAAAGCCCCAAGTTGTGCGCGGGCGCCGGAGCTTTCGGAGCCTGGCGTTGTAATTGTTGATACCCGCGGCGCGCTTGGTCGAGCGCACCGGACTGAAAGGCGCGGTTCGCTTGCGTCATCCGTAGGCTATTTCCCCAAACCAGCCAAGCGATAATAGCCAATCCGATAACGCCGCTTGCGATCGTGAGCTTTATTTTGGTCGATGGTTTCACCGGGGCGCCTCCTTTTTCAAACGTCTGATTCAAGCGTTCGGGTGACAAAATTATTGTTTCAACAGTTCGGTCGTGGTTGACGCCAAGGCCAATTCGGACGCAGCCAAGCGATACCGACCAAATATTCAAAGAATAAGCAGAACAAACCGATCAACAACGGGATTTGGTAACGGTCAATATACCGTTTCTGCCAGCGGCTGCTGAGTTCGCCGCGGTTCAATCCCGCCAGTTTTTGCTGGAGCAGGGTTTCCAACCCCAGGGACACGCCTTCCCCCCGGACGTAAACACCGTTGCCGGCCGTGGCGACCTCGCGAAGCATGGCTTCATTGAGCGCGGTTTTTACAACATTGCCGGAGCGATCCTTCAAATAGGAAGGGTTACCGTGGGCGTCTTTGATGGCGATCAGTTCGCCGGTGGGGTTGCCGATACCGATGGTACAAACCGTAATACCGTTTTTGGCCGCCGCTTTCGCGAGATTGACCGGATCGCCGTCGTGGTTTTCGCCGTCGGAGATGATGATCAGGACTTTGCTCCCGGCGGAACCGGATTGAAAAGCCTGGACGGCGGTTTGAATCGCCGCGCCGATCGCCGTTCCCCCTTGCGGAATGCTCTGGGTGTCTAAGGCGTCCAAAGCAATGCCAAAAGCATTGTAATCCATAGTCAGTGGACATTGTAGAAAACTGGCGCCGGAGAAAGCGACCAATCCGACCTTGTCGGATTGAACTTGCGTCAGAAAATCTTTGATCGCCAACTTGGCCCGTTCCAACCGGCTTGGCTTAATATCGGCCGCCAACATGCTTTTGGAGGTATCCAATGCAAAAACAATCTCCAAGCCGCGTTGTTTTACTTCCTGCCATTGATAGCCCCACTGCGGCCCGGTGATGGCAAGCGCCAAAAAGAATAAAGCTAATCCACGAAACAGCCATTGCCAGCGGAATTTTGCCGCGTGGTCACCGGCAATCCTGGTCAGTAGCTGATTTGCGGCAAATTTGGTTAAATCCAAATGATAACGGCGGTGGCTCCAGTAGAAAAAGACGCCGATGCCCAAAGGAATGATCATTACCATCAATAACAACGGATTTGCAAACGTCATGGCAGTCTCCTGAATAACGTATTGGCAAGGCAAGCTTCCGCGACCAGCAGAAATAGGCTTAAACTCAGCAAATACGGATAAAGTTCCCGGTACTCCCGGTAGTGGGGCATGGCGATCCGGGTTTTTTCCATCCGGTCGATCCGTTGGAAGATCGCCCGTAACGATTGGGAGTCGGTCGCCCGGAAATATCGTCCGTTGGCGGTTTTGGCAATTTTTTGGAGTAACGCGTCATCCAGATCGATCTGAACATTTTGGTAGTATTTCCGCCCCCATTGATCGCGCATGGGGTAGGGAACCGGTCCGGTTGAACCGGCGCCGATGGTATAAACTGTAACTCCAAGCGCTTTGGCGGCATTGGCCGCGGTCTCGGGCGCGATTTCCCCGGCGTTGTTGTTGCCGTCGGTCAATAAGATCACCACTTTGCTTTTGGCCTTCGACTCCTCCAGGCGACTGACCGCCGTAGTCAAGGCCGCGCCGATGGCGGTACCGTCCTCGATCATGCCGCACTCCACTTCGGCGAGGCGGCTTTCGCTCCAATCATGGTCCCAAGTCAGGGGGGAAAGGATATAAGGCCGACCGGAGAAGATCACGATTCCGATCCGGTCGTTGGGCCGGCGGGCGATGAAATCACGGGTCACTTCTTTGACAACCGCCAGCCGGTTGACCCGCCCGGCCGCTCCGCGAAAGTCCTCCGCCAGCATACTGGTGGATACGTCTAAAGCCAGGACAATATCGACCCCCGCGCGACGCACTAACGATTGCTCCACGCCGATCTGCGGCCGGGCCAAGGCGATGATGGCGCAACTGACAGCGCAAATCTTCAACCAAGGCAACCGCTCCGACCAGCGGACTTTCCAGTTGGGAGCGATCCCTTGAAAAACTTGGGTCGCGGCGTATTGAATGGCGCCGCGCCGTTGCCGGCGGCTCCCAAGAATGAGCAACGGCACAAGAAGCAGTAATCCTAAATAGAACGGATTATGAAACAGCATCAGTTGATACTCCTCAGTGACTGACTATCCTCATTGCGCTCCGGCGCAAACGGTTCTGCTTGCGTTTCCAGCACCAATTGCCGGATTCGCGCCAGATCCTGTCGGGCGTTTTCCGGCAACGGGATATGTTTGGCGAACTTAACCAAATCGGCGGAGTGCAAGAACTCTTTTATCATAAATTGGTGTTCGAGCTTTAAATGTCCCGTGTTCCCAATGATCAGCGCCAGAAACTCCTCGGTCGTCATCTCCAACGCCTTGATTTGATAACGGGCTTCGATATATTGCCGGGCGATCTCGCTCAGCTCAATATAAAACTGTTTGAACTCCCCGCTTTGTACCAGTCCGGAATTTTCCAAAGCCGTCAAGCGCCGT
Organism: Bacillota bacterium; assembly: GCA_023417475.1. Lineage (GTDB taxonomy): Bacteria > Bacillota > UBA4882 > UBA8346 > UBA8346 > JAEYPR01. Next base: position 72,692 of record JAEZFP010000073.1, read on the forward strand.
AGCGCTATTTGAGCCGGGGATTCGTAAAATTTGGGCTCCGTGACGGGCGTTGGTTCCGGTCGCGCCCGGCGTAGCCGGCAGTAACGAATGACGCCGTAAACCGCCGCGACGATCACGAGCAAAAGCAGCAACCCCCAGAGATATAATAATTGCGGCGGGAGGGGAAGAGGTTTTTTGATCCCTTTGAGCGGCAGTTTTAAGAGCTCCTTCCGCGACTCCCGGACCGGCAAAACGGAGGTCACGGCGACGGTTAGCTGCGGTGAGCGTTTGGTATAACGGTTCTTTTGGCGATCAATATAAGTGAACATTGGACCGGGCAGGGTGAAACGTCCAACCTGCCAGGCGGTCAATTGCCATTGAACGGTCTGGCGCGTTCCGTTCAAATGCCATTCCCGCTGCACAGTTTGGGGAGAAATCAATTCAAAGGGGGTAATGCTGTCCTTCGCTAACCCGAGCGGATAGACTTGAAGACCGGGTCGCGCCTGAATCTCCAGCGTTACCTTGATTGGATCGCCGATATGATGAATGCCGGGCGCCACTGTCAAACGGGATTTGACGGTTTCCCCGGGACGTAAGGTGAGCGGATTGAGAAGCCAGGGTGCGCCAAACCAGCCGATCCCCAAGAGACAGCCGCCGACAATCAACCCGATCACCGTCCATTGCCAACGCGCGATATTTTTCAGTGAGGTGACACGCTGTACCATCCTAGCCTCCGTTTAATGAATGCGTCGTTGCCGCTTTAAAAAGAACTGTTGCAACGGTTCGAGATACGACTGATCGGTTTGCAGCTCGATATAATCAACTTTACTACTTTTAAAAGCTTTTGTAACCATTTCGCGCTGCTTTTGAGTGTTTTCGTGAATCCGGTGTTGAAATTGGGGATCGGAGGTGTCCACGAGCATTCGTTGGCCGGTTTCACGGTCGACAAACTCCATCAAACCCAAAGCGGGCAAATCCGCCTCACGCGGATCGCTCACCCGTAACGCAACCAGATCATGACGTTTGGCGGTGTTGCGCAAGGAGCGTTCAAAATCGCGGTCCCAGAAATCCGAGAGTAGAAAGACGATGCTGCGCTGTTTGATCACTTTATTGACAAAGTCCAGCGCCTGACTGATATTGGTTCCGGTGCCGGACGGTTGATAACCTAAGATTTCGCGAATCACCCGTAAAACATGACGCCCGCCTTTTTGCGGCGCAACGTAACGTTCGCAATGATCGGTGAAGATTAATAAACCGACCTTGTCATTGTTTTTGATCGCTAAAAAGGCGAGCAAAGCCGAAACTTCGGCGGCCAGTTCGCTTTTTAAACTGCCGCTGGTGCCGAAAGCTTGCGAGGCGCTGAGATCGATCACTAACATCACCGTCAGTTCCCGTTCCTCAACGTAACGTTTGATAAAAGGGCGGCCGCTCCGGGCCGTGACATTCCAATCGATCGACCGGACGTCGTCACCGGCATAATACTCCCGCACTTCGTCAAACTCAATCCCCGAACCTTTAAAGGCGCTGACATAATGGCCGGAGATGGCTTCGTCACTCAAATGGCGCATCTTGAGCTGAATATTTTTCACTTTTTTGATGATCTCTTTTGCAATCATGGCAAGCCTCGATTATCAGAATGGGATGGGATTCGACCGGTTTATTTTTTCAGGGGACTTCGATGCTGTCAAAGATGGTTTTGATGATCGTTTCCACCGAGATTTCATTGGCTTCGGCTTCGTAGCTGATGATCACGCGGTGCCGCAACACATCGGGCCCGATTGCCTTGATGTCATTGGGGACGACATAGGCCCGCCCTTGCAAAAACGCATAGGCTTTGGCGGCAATCGCCAGGCTGATGGTGGCCCGGGGCGAGGCGCCAAACTCGATATAGTCGGCTAAATCCAGTTGATACTGTTGCGGATTGCGGGTCGCCATCACCAGATTGACAATATAGTCCTTGATCTTCGTATCAAGATAGATTTGGTCAACGACGTTACGGACCGCTAAGATCTCGGCCGGACTGATTACCGGTTGGATCGGCAAGGCGCGCGAGGTTTGCGCCATCCGTTCCATGATCAAAAGTTCATCGTCTTTGGTTGGATAACCAATGGTCAATTTGAGCATGAAGCGATCCAGTTGCGCTTCGGGCAAGGGATATGTACCGTGTTGTTCGATGGGGTTTTGGGTGGCTAAAACGATGAACGGTTCCGGCAGGCGATAGGTCTGGTCGCCGATGGTCACCTGTTTTTCCTCCATCGCTTCCAATAAAGCGCTTTGCACTTTGGCCGGCGCCCGGTTTATTTCATCAGCCAAAATCACGTTAGCGAAAATCGGTCCCTGTTTCGTAGTAAATAAGCCCGTTTGGGGGTTGAAAACCAAGGTTCCGACCAAATCCGCCGGCAATAAGTCCGGCGTAAATTGGATCCGCTGAAAATTGGCTTGAATCGCGGCGGCCAGGGATTTGACCGATAAAGTTTTGGCCAGCCCCGGAACACCTTCCAAAAGAATATGTCCATTGGCCAGCAGTCCAATCAGCAAGCCGTCGATCAGTTTCTCCTGACCGACAACCACGCGACCCACTTGTTCTTTGAATTTGGGAATAAATTCTTTTTGGCTCTGAATTGCCTCGTTAATTGAGTTGAGATTTTCTAACATCTTCGAAACCTCCGGGTGATTATTTCCTTGGCGCGGCAAACGCCGCGCCGGACGGCCGATACTTTCGAACGATAAATCGTTACAAAACCAAACAACGGATTGACGAACGGTTTGGTTCCAAATATTCCAAATCCCTAATAATCATTGTACAACGAGAGTTTGAAAAAGTAAAAAAATAATGGCAATTAATTGCCATTAACGAAGATGAATAAATTGCAAAAAAATTAGCAATATTTTGTAGGAAAATTCCAATAAAATGTCGAATTAGAATATCCATGGAAAACTATGAATAAATAGCAGTTTCGTTCGATTGAGCGAATGTTTTGATTTTGGGAAAATGGGGTGAATTGGTAAATTGACTACGAAACGGGTTCAAGTGAATGCCGATATGAGCCTGGAAAATCTGGTGGAGTCCATTGTTTATCATTCGGCGTCGCAAGTAATCTTGGAAGTCCCTGAACGGCTTCGTTTGGTTTGTGATGAAGTGAATTTAAATTTATTAAAAATGTGCAGCGATGAAGCTTCAAAAGAACTGCTGATTCAAACAACCGATCCCTTCCTCAAACTGTTGGCGCAACAAACCGGCATCCAACTGGTCACCTCCCAATCCGACGAACCACAAGCGGATCAACCGCCACCGGAAATTGAGCTCTCACCACCCCCAACGCCTCCCCCTGCGGTGAGTCCCACATTCCAAGCCACCCACAATGGAAATTATCAGGAATTCCCCGAAACCATTTTAGCGCAGGAGCCAACCACACCTTTAGATCCGCTGTTTAACAATTCAAAGAATCAGGATATTTTAACTGCGACGATTTCGCCGGTCGGGCCGCGCGAGCCGGAAACGGTGGCGCTGTTTGATCCGGAACAGCCAAGGCTTGAAGGGCGAAATTTAGCTCCCATTCAGGATTGGAGTCATGACGGTCAAGCCGCCAAACGTTCGCATAATTATGAAGATCTGATCGCCGTTAATACGGAACCTTCCGCGCAGTCGGCCCAATTTGCGACAGCGGAATGGCAGGCTCCGCTCAATTCGTTTTATGTTGATCCGTTAGTCGCCGCCAATCGGGATGTATCAGGAGCTGTTCCGCATAAAATCACTGAGCGACATCCTGACAAGCGGCAAGCGCCGTTGATCAAACCCAAACCGAGCCGAACGGGTCGTAACGGACTACTCGCCTTGATCGCCGGAGTCGTCATTTTGTTCGGATTCGCTTTGGCCGGTTGGTGGTTCTTGATGCCTCAGGCCACCATAGTATTCACCCCCAAAGAAGAGACCCTCAGTTTTGTGTTGGATCTGCAAATCGCCACCGCAATTGAAGAAGCCAATTATGATAAAGCGTTGTTGCCGGCGAAACTGATGGAAAAAAACTCCCGCTTGGAACTGCAAAAAGCGATTGATGCCTCACGTACGGTCGGCCTCAGCGCGGCCGGCGGAAAGGTGACCTTGGCCAATCGTTCCGCCCAGAACATTCTTCTGCCCCGCGGAACCGTATTGACGGCCGCTTCCGGAGTCCGGTTTTTAACCGATGACGAGGTGACGGTTCCGAAGAAAACCATTCAATACCAAGGCGATGGCGCCGGCGAAGCGCTGGGAATGAAGCAAGTCGCCATTACGGCGGAAGCGAAGGGTAGTAGTGGAAACCTTCCTCCCAATTCAATTGCGCGGGTGGAAGGCCGCTATCAGAATTTTTTCAAGGTAATCCAGATGGAACCGACTTACGGCGGCGCCGACACCCGTTCGACCATGGTCACGCTAAACGACATCCGCCGTTGTGAAGCGGAAGCGCGGCAGCGGGTAGTCGCGGCCAGTTCGGAACAGCTCGCCTCGCTGATGTCCAAAGATTATTTGATCCTCCCTTCCTTAACCAAAAGGGAGATTATTCGCATCACCACAATCCCTGCCGCCGGTAGCGAGAGTAAAACGGTAACAACCGAGATTGAGTATAAAGCATCGATTTTGGCGCCGCAACAAGCCGCAGTGCAACGACTGATCACCGAACGGTTTGGCAAGCGGTTGCCGGAGAATTTTCAAGCGTTGACCGGTTCGACCGAATTAATTGAGGCCCGGGTGATCGCCGCCGGATTGGAACAGGCCAAACTGCGCTTGTACGGGCGGGGGCGGATTCGCAGCAATGTAAATACCGTGCAAATCATTGAATTGATAAAAGGGAAGTCGCTGGAGCAAGCGCGGGAACTGTTGGCAAAACGTGCCGAGATCGCTAGCTTTGCCATAGAAGCACCCGCCGGTCAGCGGTTGCTGCCGGAGAATGTTTCTCAAATCAAAATGGTTCAACAGTAATCCGTTGGAAGGATAAGGAGACGATTAGATTGTTGACGATCATGGAAGTTACTCCGGATTTTGCGCCGGTCATCGCCGCGATTATCCGGACTTCCTTTCAAGCGCAAGCCCAGCTTTTACAGCTGGACGAAGTGTCCTGCCCGCGTTACGTCGCCTTCGAGACAACCGAGCGGATTCAGGCGGCGGCACGGCGCGGCGAACGCTTGGCCGTCGCGTTTTCCAAGGGGACAGCGCTGGGAACCGTTCGTTATCACCACGATTCGCAGGTTGCGGAGCGGGGTTTTATCAGTCGTCTGGCGGTTTTGCCGGAATTCCGCGGCAATGGTTATGGTGAAAAGTTGCTGCGTTTTGCCGAAGCGCGGTTGCAAGCGCTCAAGGTCAACGAGATTGAAATCGCTATCGTAGCCGAGTTTACGAAGTTGCAGCATTTTTACGAACGGTTGGGTTATCAACCGCGGCAAGTACAAACCTTCTCGGGTCTGCCGTTTGCGGTGTTGATTATGACGAAGCGCTTACCGGAGTAAGCCCCGGTTCCACTCAAAGCAGGCGAGTGTCAGGTGTCAGGCGATAAGGATGAGCAATTTGTAGGCAAACGGTTGACACTGACATAAATTTAATTATACTTAAATTAGAATCAAATGTTCACGGTGATGGAGTTCACCGCTAACCGCCTTTCAGGCTAATGACTCCTGTGCGATCGCTCAGGGGTTTTTTGTTTTAATTTTCGCCACGTATTCATTTCCCAAAGCTACCGACGCAAGCGGCAGCAAGCGCGGAACATTTATTTACCGATTCAGGGAGAACGACAATGATTACAAACGTGCTATGGATTATCGTTTGGGGTGGGATTGGGTCAGCCTGCCGGTATTTATTATCGACATTGGCGACCAAGTGGTTTGGCTCCGGTTTGGCTTGGGGAACACTGGGAGTCAATTTAAGCGGCTGTTTTTTAATCGGGCTGATGTATTCCCTGGCCGAACGGCATTTACTGCCGCCGTCCTCCCGGTTGATTTTCATGAGCGGTTTTTTAGGGGGCTTAACCACCTTTTCGGCTTATGCGCTGGATAGTGTCAACTATTTCCGGAATGCCGAGTTTGTCGCCGGTTTTTTAAATTTGGCCGTCAATAATTTCGGCGGATTACTCCTGGTGTTGGTGGGGATCTGGATTGGACGGCTATAGGTCGGTGACGGCGAAACCGTTTTTACGGCACTCCGGATGATTTGAAAGGAGAGTTTGGTTTGAACGACTGTAATCCCTGGCTTCAAGCCGGTGAACATCTGGATCGTCTTGGCTATCAAGGGCTTTCAATAATTCAAAACCCGTCGAAATTTAAGTTTACGATGGATTCGTTTTTGCTGACCGGATTTGTTACTCCAAAGGTGGATGAGAAGCTGATTGACTTGGGAACCGGCAGCGGGGTCTTGACGCTGCTTTTGGCAGGCCAGGACGGGCTGCGGCAGGTCGTTGGAGTTGAAATCCAACCGGAACTGGCGGAGCTTGCCCGCAGAAACGTCTTGTTAAATCAACTTGAAACCAATATTACGATTATCGAGGCCGATCTGCGGGAATTGCCGGAAAATATCAGTCCCAATTCGTTTCACTGGGTGATTGCCAATCCGCCGTATTTTCCGGTGACCGGCGGCGTGGTCTCGGAAAATCCGGCGTTAGCGCAAGCGAAATTTGAGCTTACCTGCAATCTCGACGATTTGTTGCGCACGATGTCCAGGTTGGTCAAGGGAAACGGACGGGTTGCCCTGATCTATCCGGCGGAGCGGTTAGCCACGCTCTTGACCAAATTGGAGCAGTATCATCTTACGCCCAAACGCCTCTGTTTGATCCATAGTTTCGCCCATACCGCCAGCAATCTCTGTCTGGTGGAGGCTCGTCCGGGAGCGAAATCGGGCGTGACAGTTCTACCGCCGCTATTTATCTACCAAGCGGAAGGTGTTTATTCGGAATCCATGAATCAAATTTTCCTCGGCAAGAAATTCTAATAAGAGAAATGCAAAGCGTTTTTTGCAGTTTCAATCTCCCAGCCGAGGTGTCCTATGTCCAACTGGCAACCGCTTTATAATCCGCGGCTGCAGCGAGCGTGCGCCACTCTTCCGGGTAAGTTTTTTAAGGAAGAACGTTGGTATGCGGATCGCGGCACGGAACAACAGTTGATTTTGGAGGATTCATTGCAATTTGGCAATTCATCCGGCCAAACTTTTCTATCGTTCAATCTTTTTCGACCCGAGTCCCGCCCGGGTTATTTTTATTTCATCCCTTTGTTGGCATTGGAACAACCGGGCTTGCTTTTCCAACGCGAGCATCTCTTTGAGAACGAGGGCTTTTTCTTTTATGACGGAATCGCCACCCCGGAGTATATCCGCTTAATCGAAGACTTGTTAGCCAACGGCGGGGTTTTCAACGCATTGCGCGGCAAGTTTTATTTTAACCCGTTGGGCGGGTTTTTCGATCCCGGGTTTACGGTTCACGGTCGTTCGAGCAATTCGCTGTTGTTAGTGACCCATCAATATTTGATCAAAAATTACCGGCGGATTTATCCGGGCGTCAATCCCGAGTTAACGTTGTACCTGGCTTTGACCAAATTGCAATCGGATGAAGTTCCGGCCATTTTGGGAAGTATTGTCTATCGGGCGTCCCAAGAGTATACACTAGGTATTGTGCAGCAATTCATTGCCAATCAGGGCAGTGGATGGGAGGTTTGGGGGGAATTGTTGGCTCAAAACGAGCCGGACACCGAGATTTTGTTTCGTCAAGCCTACCGGCTTGGAGCAGTAATGGCGGGCCTGCACCGTAAATTGTACCAGATTGCCCGGTCCGAGGGGAGAATTCAGCCGCTGACCCCGGAAGACCTGCGACGCCGTTTTCAGCCATTTTTTGACGGGGTCGTTCAATATTCGGAGATCTTCCAAAGTCATCACGAGCGGGTGATCGCAACCATGCGACAGTTCATGGCGGAGTTCGGCGCTGCCGATTTGGGCCAGCAATTCCGGATCCATGGCGATCTTCATCTGGAACAAGTGTTAAAGACCGAACCGGGTTGGAAAGTGATTGACTTTGAGGGGGAACCGCTTAAAAGTATCGTCGAACGGGAAAACTATGATTCGCCATTGAAAGATTTGGCCTCCATGCTCCGCTCGATCAGTTACCGTGTCTACACTATTTCCCAGGAGCCGGGTTGGGTGGCGACCCATGAGCATTTGCTGGTCTCCGGTTTAGTCAACGGCTATTTCGAGACCTGTCAGGAATTTGGCGCTGCGTTTCTGCCACGCTCCGACAGTTTTGCAAAGCTATTGCTCTTTTTCCAAGTGGAGCGCGTGGTGTATGAATGCGATTATGAGCGGAAATATCGTCCGGATTGGTTGGACGTGCCGTTACAGGGAATGCTGGCGCTTATCGGTCAGATGGAAACAATGATGAAAAGAGGGGTTTGTCCATGAAAGCTGCGTTATTCACCAATGAGTTTCCGCCCTATATTTACGGCGGCGCCGGTGTTCACGTCGATTATCTTTCAAAAGCCTTGGCCAAGCTGATTGAGGTCGAAGTCCGGGCGTTTGGAGATCAAAACGAGCAATCGGGAACGCTCCGGACGATTGGATTTCCCGGTTGGGATTGGTTGCATAATACCGATCAACCGTTCGCGAAAGTGCTGCAAACCTTGGCGGTAAACCTGGCTTTTAACAACCTAGCCCTGCAGGCGGATATCGTGCATTGTCATACGTGGTACACTTTTTTTGCCGGGTTTCTGGCCAAATCATTGTATTCGGTCCCGTTGATCGTCACTATGCATAGTCTTGAGCCGTTACGTCCCTGGAAAGAAGAACAATTGGCCACCGGTTATGCCCTAAGTTCGTGGATTGAGCGGACCGGCGTTTTAACCGCAGACCGGATTGTGGCTGTCTCTGAAGAGATGAAACAGGATATTCTCAAGTATTATCCCGTCCCGCCGGAACGGGTCGTGGTCATCCATAACGGCGTTGATCTCGAACAATATCAACCGACCGCCGAGCGTAGTTATCTGGACGAAAAGGGGATAACCCAACCGTATTTGTTGTTTGTTGGGAGAATCAGCCGGCAAAAAGGGATTTTTCAATTATTGGACGCCATGGCCCTACTACAGGATGTCGACGTGAAGTTGGTTTTATGCGCCAGCGCGCCGGACACCCCGGAGTTGGAAACGGAATTGCGGACGAAGATCGGCGTCAACCCGCAAATTATCTGGATCAACGAGATGGTGCCAAAGCCTCAGGTGATTCAGTTATATTCGCATGCCGACAGTTTCGTCTGCCCGTCAGTTTACGAACCGTTCGGAATTATTAATCTGGAAGCGATGGCTTGCCAGGCCCCGGTGGTGGCGTCACGGGTCGGGGGGATCAAAGAGGTGGTGGTCGACGGCGTGACCGGACTGTTGGTGCCACCCGATCAACCGCGGCAACTGGCGGCGGCGATCCGGCGTTTGCTGAATGAGCGGGGCTTGCGGGAGCAGTTCCGGGCGCAAGGACGAAAACGAGTGGAAGAGCTTTTCAGTTGGCAGGCGATCGCCCAACGTACCGTGACCTTATATGAAGACGTTCTCAAAACGAGTGCTTCCGAAGTTTTACTGAAAGTGTAAAAAAATAGGACTTTAGCCTTATAAAGCATTTACCAGTTCGACCGATATATATTTTGTAAGAAGCAAGGATGCTGTTTACCGCCATGGAAGGCGGATTATATATGAAATAACGGCGGGAAAAATCCCGCTTTTTTTGTATTTTGAATTAACATAGAACGCGGATGATTAAGCTTGTAAGTTTTACTATGCTAAAAACCTAATCCGGCCTCACTGCATAAAATATTGCGGAGGTGGGATGGATGGAGAATGAACGGTGCATTCGCCAGCGAATCGATTGGTTGACCGGGTTGATCGCCTCGTTGAGCGGCAGTAGCCGACAATTAAGTTTAACCGCCTTGGACCTGCAGTCATTGGCGCTTACGAAGAAACATCAATTGGAAGCCGCGAGTGATCGCGTTGATGATCTAGGCGATATTATCACCAAATTAATCTGTGAATTAGAGGCGCAGATCTGCCCGATGACCCAAAGGATTCAGGAGATGACCTTCGAAGACCCGGGGTGATTTACTCGGAGTATCGATTAGCGACGCTGCAACAAACCGCATAACCAACAATCGTACCACGCAAATTTATCAACGAATGAAGAAAGGAATTTCCATGAAAAAAAAGGTATTAATCGTTGATGACGCCATAATCAGTCGGATGTTTTTGAAGCAGATTTTCGAAGAAGGCGATTACGAAGTCGTTGGCGAAGCCAATAACGGTCTTGAAGGAATCCGCTGTTATCAGGAACTGCATCCCGATCTGGTGACCATGGATATCACGATGCCCATGATGAACGGCATCGAAGCATTGCGACAAATTCGCCGGTTCGATCCCGAGGCAAAGGTTTTAATGTGTACGGCGTTAGGACAGAAATTCCGGATTGCCGAGGCGATGGAAGCGGGGGCCGCCGCTTTTGTGGTAAAACCGTTTCAGAAAGACGCAGTGCTGGAAGCGGTCAGGAAAATCATTAACTGAGAGTCGATTGAGGCGTTTGTGCCAGTGCCGCATGGGCATTGGGGTAAATGACGGGCATTGCGAGAATCAAGGGGCTGTTTTCCATGGACGGGACCGTTCATCCGGCAACAGCTTTTTTTGATGCTCGCGTTAATGCGAGACGATGCATGACGGTTGGACTTCGATGGGAAGTGTAGTTGGTCACGTTCGAAGCATCACCCAGCCCGGAAGGGCTTGAGACCGGTTTTCAACGTAGCCCTGACCTTTAGGTCTGGGTGGACTTATTGAAGCGAAGCGATTGAACGCCCTAATTCAACAACACCTTTGCTCCCGCCACGATTAGGATAATCCCGCCCAATTTCCATAAATTGAATGGAATTTGCTCCATCCCGAGCAGACCAAAATGGTCGATCAGATAGGCGGTAAGCAGTTGGGCGCCGATGATGGCAGTGGTCGCGACCCCCACCCCTAGCTTGGGAATGCTGACCGCTACGCCAAATATGATGCCAACCCCGATCGGTCCGCCCAACCACGCGTACCATGGCACCGCGGCGATCTTGCCGAAACTGCCGTTTCCCCAAATCAGCAATAATACTCCCGCAGTGATTGTCCCCAACAAATGGACGCTGAAGGTCCCTTCGAGTAAACCGATGACTTTTCCCAAGAGACTGTTGAGCGTCCCCTGGATCGCCATTAACGCGCCTGACCCCGCCGCAAACAACAACGGGATCAATCTGCCCTTATCCGCCATGCCTTCTCCTCCTAAAGCTAGTCTTGCCCGTTGAAAAAGATACATATCCGAGTTAAATTCCGGCATAAAATTGGTTGAACAGGTGGAAACGGGGTGAGGGAATGGAACTGCTCAAGGCCACTGTTTTAGGGCTGGTGACGGGCGTTGCCGGAACCATGGTCGGGGGGCTGTCTGTCCTGTTTCGCTCGGGAGCGGGTCTGACCAAACAGAGTTGGTTGTTGGGGTTTTCGGGGGGAATCATGGTCGCGGTGGTATTGTTTGATCTTTGGCCGGAAGCTTGGCATTATGGCGGGCTGTTTCCAACATTGGCGGGGACAATCGTCGGTATGCTGTTGGTCCAATATTTTGAAGCTTTTCTGCAATGGATCCCATGGTACCGCCGGCGCAAATTTTCCCGTTTCGCCAAAGTCGGATTGTTATTGGGCGTGGGGATCGGGGTACATAATTTTCCGGAAGGAGTCGCGTTGGGAACGACCTATATCGCCAATCCGAGTCTGAGCGGATGGTTGGGATTAGCGTTATTAATGTCGCTACATAATATTCCCGAAGGAATGGTGATGGCTTCGGCATTGCAAATTGGCAAGATCGCCGTGGCCAAGATCGTTGGCGCCCTCTTCTTAGTCGAGCTGCCGATGGCGCTGGGGAGTACGGTCGGCGCGTTTTTGGGCACTTTAGCGCCGATCATGATCGCATTGTCATTGGGTTTTGCCGGTGGGGCAATGTTTTTGCTGGTGGCGAAAGAATTGATTCCAATGGCTAAAAAACTGGCGGGAATCTTTTGGGTTGGGACTGGATTTATTGCCGGTCTGGCGGTGGGTTTGGTTTTGGTTCAGTTTGTCTAAAGATTTTCAGTTTTTTGGTCTTTCTTCAGATGGATTCCGTATTCGATGCTGTCAACCAGCGCTTCCCAGGAGGCTTCAATAATGTTCTCCGAAACGCCCACCGTGCCCCAGGAGTTCTGCCCGTCGCTGCTCTCGATCAAAACCCGGACTTTGGCTGCGGTGCCCCGGTCTTCGTCAAGAACCCGCACTTTATAGTCGGTGAGTTCAATGTCGGAGATCTCCGGATAAAAACGGTGCAAGGCCTTACGGATGGCCGAGTCCAAAGCGTTAACCGGTCCGTCGCCTTCGGCGGCGGTGATTTCCCGTTCGTCGCCCACTCCGACTTTGATGGTCGCCTCGGAGAAAACCGGCTGATCGCCGCGTTTTTCGACGATGAGCCGAAACCCTTCGAGGGTGAACGCTTTTTCAAACAGGTTGAACGCTTTTTTGATTTGTAAATCAAAAGAAGCTTCGGCCGCTTCAAACTGGTAGCCGCCGTTTTCCAGCTCTTTGAGGTGATTGGTCAAGGCCAGGATCTGGGGATCCTCTTTTTTGGTTTGCGGCATGATCTCCCGTACTTTGGTCAGAATCGTGCTGCGACCGGCCTGATCCGACAGGAGAAAACGCCGTTTATTCCCGACTTGTTCGGAGCGGATATGTTCCAAAGTCGTCGGATTTTTCAGCACCGCGTCCACGTGGGTGCCGGCTTTATGCGCAAACGCCGAGGCTCCGACATAAGGCTGACGCTCATCGTGATGCAGGTTGGCTAATTCGGATATGTATCGCGAAACCTCGGTTAATTCGGTAAGATGGGGTTTGACTTTGGCGTTTAGACCCAACTTCAACACCAACGTCGGGATGATGCTGGATAAGTTGGCATTGCCGCACCGTTCGCCGTAACCGTTAAACGTACCTTGAACATGTGACGCTCCGCTTTGTACCGCCATAATGGTCGAGGCCACCGCGGTCCCGGAATCGTTGTGAAAATGAACGCCGATCGGAATCGGCAAACTTTGTTGTACTGTTTTGACAATCTCGATCGCCTCAAGGGGGAGTGTGCCGCCGTTGGTGTCGCAAAGCGCAATCGTGTTAACGCCGCCCCGTACGGCCGCCCGTAAAGTTTCCAGGGCATATTGGGGGTTGGTTTTATAGCCGTCGAAGAAATGTTCGGCGTCATAGATGACTTCCCGGCCGTGACGTTTAAGGTAAGCCACCGAATCTTCGATGATTTGAAGGTTTTCCCCCAAAGAGACCCGTAAAACTTCCAATGCGTGAAGATCCCAACTTTTGCCGAAGATGGCCACGGCTTTGGTACCGGTGGCCAACAGGTCGTTTAAGGTTTTATCGTCTTCGGGGTGATTATTGGCGCGGCGGGTACTGCCGAACGCCGCCAGTGTGGCGTGCTTGAACCGCATTTTTGCAGCCGCTTGATAAAATTCCCAATCCTTCGGATTGGAGCCGGGCCAACCGCCTTCAATATAATTAATGCCTAGTTGATCCAACTTGCGAACAATGCGCAGTTTATCCTGGACTGAATAATAAACGCCTTCACCCTGCGTACCGTCGCGAAGGGTGGTGTCGTAAAAGATCACTTCGGACATTTTGGCGGCCTCCTTAAAGTTGTTTATTGTATGACATTACTGTTGATATTAGGTCAATTTTAATCCGTAACCCCGCGGTTGTCAATGTCATTTCCGAAAAATCCCTGTTAAACTCCGAACGGCTTGGGCCCCGGCCCGCCTTTGGCACCATGCGCCGGTTTTAAACATAAAGTAATACGCGGGGGTATGGGATAATGGCATGGCAATTATTAAAAGCGACCGAGCTGCCGTTAGGCAAGCGTAACTTGCGTTTTGGCGATTTCGGCGCAGATGTCCGCCAATTACAGGAGTTGTTGAAGAAAAGCGGGTTTTATTTCGGACAATGCGACGGCTGGTATGGCGTGTTGACCGAGGAAGCGGTTGGATTGTTTGAGAAGACTTTTCAACTTCGGGTGGATGGTCGCGCCGGCCGAGAGGTGCTCAAAGCGTTGCGAGATTCAGCCCGGCGGACGGGTCGGATTATCTATACCGTGAAACCCCAGGAGACGTTAAAAGCAATTTCGCAAGTGTTTCAGGTGCACCCGGACGCTTGGGGGACCATCGCGGGGCAAGGTAATCCGCAACGTTCGCTGTATCCGGGCATGAAGTTGCTGCTTAATGAGAAGGCGATCTTTCTTTGGGAGAAACCCGGTGTGAAAACAGCTGAAATTCAACATACCGCCCAAATCGGCGGGGAATGCCGCTTCGGCTTGGATAACGAATGGATCTTCCCGGAAACTGCCGAACCGGGAGCTTACCCTTTCGTAACGGGTGAAACCGCTGATTGGGACCGACTGCTGGTTGACCGGAAACGCTGGGAGCTTTGGGCAAAGCCGCTGCGAAAGCTCCCCAAGTTCCGTTGGGGAATGGATTTGCGTCATGCCCCGTTGGAAGCGGTGTTTCAATGGGTGGGGCTGATCAAGTTTTTGAAGGGCAATCAGCTTGCTCCGCAGTTTCTGATATTGCCGTTGCCGACGGTTAAGAAATCCGGTTTTTCGGAGCAAATATTCTGGTTGAATCTGCCGCTGTTGGCGCGGGAGGTTGGCTGGGTCGGGTTGGAACCGCAGCTGGATTGGGCGGATCCGGGCGCCTATCAAAACAGCGAGGTTCGGGCGGAGCAATCCCTGCAACGTCTCCTGCAACTGGGCGTAAACGGCAAAACGCTATGGATCGGTCATGGAATGGCTTGGGATTGGAATGGAGAAACCTCGACCCCGGAACGGGTCCCATTTCGGGAAGTCCGGTTGCTTCAGGCGATGAATCATCGAAACAGTGCGGTTCGGGTTGGCGCGGGGTTATCACAATTGAATTATTTAAAACGGCGGGCGCCGCACACGCTCATCTTCCGGGATGAACAGGATTGGCTGCATTTGCTGAAAATTTCCATTAAATATCAATTGCTTGGTTTGGTGTTGCGCGAATATGCGCAGTTAGGCAAAATAGGCAATGACTTGATCGCGGCGAGTTTCGCGGTGTTACCGGAGGCGAAGCTGTAGCAACCCAATAAATTAAGCTGTGAATCACTTTGGCCAACGAATCCCTTCCTCAAGGAAGGGGCTTTTGGAGTATTGCGCCGGAGCGAAAAGGCCGAGCCCCGGGCTGTGACCTTTTCGCTCCGGTTTTTATATATTTCCACTTCGGGGAGGGGGGCGGGGGTGGTGAAAAAAGACAGATATTTTCCGCGGCGCCCCCGCATATAAATTCACTAGGGTATTTAAAGTTTAGACAAGGTATTCCTTCCGACACGGAGGAACGGGGGGTGGTGAGTTTGGCGAAAATGACAATGGTGACTTAGCCTGGAGTGAATTGAAAAGAAGAAAGGAGGAGCAAAATGAGTATTAATTGTCAATACGATACGTTGCGTTATCCATTTTATCTCCAGGATTATTCAAAACGTATCTCCGTTGAAACGGTATTGCCGCTGCCGGAAAATGCGCCGCGATTGCAGACGGTGGTGGGCGGCGATTTTTTGGCCGAACCGCCGCAGTATGTGGTGGGGGAGGATGTGATCACCATCTCCGGGTTGTTGCACCCGTATTTGGTTTATCTGACTAAAGAGGAGGCGCTGGGGGAGCGCCGGCGGCGGGACGACGCTGAGGATCGGGAGGATGACGCAAACGATAACGTTGCCGTTTACCTGCCACGAGAACACGGTTTATACTGGCGTGAAGATGAAGCCGTTTTTTTTGAGGAGACCGTTGCGCTTGCCGGCATCCGGCCCGAAACCCATGTTGAAGTGGACATCGTCGCCGTTGCCGGTGTATTTGAGCGAGATAATGAAGACCGGGTGGTTGCGCGGATCCAGATCGATATCACGATTCACGCCCGGAGCATTCAAACGGCTGGCGTGGTGGGGGATTTAGCGTTCGCGCCGCCCGATCGCTGTCAGGTCAGTAAAGAACAGGTAAAAGTGGAAGAACCGGTCGGAACCCGGCAAGAACGAATGGCGGTTCAGGCTCCGTTATTATTGCCGAATCTGAAGCCGGGTATGGACCGGGTGGTCCGGTACGGGGTGCGGCCGTCCGGCGTTAGCTGCGATGTTAGTCGCGGTAAGATCGTGGTGAAAGGGTTTCTCGATATTTCACTGATCTATGTGGGAAGCGATGATGACGGTCAACCGACGGAGGTCTTTCTCAATGACTGGAGTCGGAGCGCCGGCAACGGTCTTCCCTTTGAAACTTCGCTGGATTTTGAGGGAATCACCGATACCGACATTGTCATTCCCCGGATCACTGTCGCCCGGGTTGATCTGGACCGGACTTCCCATCGGGAACTACGCGCCAGTATCAAAATTGAGGTGGAAGTATCGGTCAGCCGGGTGGTGACCCGGGAGATGGTGACCGAGGTTAGCGCTTCCGGCAACGAGTTGATTGATACCCAGAAATACCTTTTCGAATTGGAAGAGTATTCTGGCGAAGCGACCGGGGAATTGGATTTGGATCTCAACGTCAATCTGCCGTTTGGGATACCGGGGATGGACCGACTGCTCGGATGGCGGGGCGCGCCCAACGCCGTCAAGGTAGAGGCCGGCGACGGTAAAATCATGCTCGAAGGTCTGATGAATCTGCAACTTTATTATATGGCGGACTCGGGGGACGATTCCCGGTTGGCGATGTCGGAGTGGGGGTTCTCCAGCGGCAATGAACTGCCGATCGCCGGGTTGATCGACTTCCCCGGCATCGCTCCGGGAGTATTGCTCCGCACCCATCTCTCCTTGGAAAGTTTGAACCTGGAGATGACCGGTGAACGGATGTTGCGACTGACCGGCGAGATCCGGGTCCGAGCATTTGGGCGGACGCCGCGGGCCATGATGATGCTGCGCGATTGCGCGCTGGTGTTGCCGGTCGATCCGGCGACCCGGCCGAGTATGCTCTTTTATGTGGCCCAACCGGGCGACACCCTTTGGAAGGTCGCGCGGCGTTATGAAACCACGGTCGAAACACTGGTCCGCGCCAATCAGGTGGTCAATCAGGAATTGTTGGAGGCGGGCCAGAAGCTGATCATTCCGAAGATTCCGGTTGCAGCGGGATAACAGGAGAGCCGTTCAAGTGCCATGATTCCCCCCCCCGGACCCCGGTTCGAAATGGTGCGGAGCGAAACGCCGGAAGCTTTTGACAATCATTTAAACCGGCCTACATGAGCCGGTCGTAACCTTGGCCGGCTCAACATCGCGACAGGTTCCGTCATATCCCCAACGCCTCGCGGAGTTTAAAGACCGCGAGGTCTTTCATTTTGGCCTCAACCATCACATCAACCGCTGCGGTTGGGGTGATGGATTGAAATTCCCGGAAATCGCGCGGTTCGACCCAATCGGCGTGAGCGCGGCAGTCCCGCTCCGATTTGGGGCTGGACAGATGAATCTTGGGCCGCTCGTCGCCCCAGGTGGCAAAGATGGCGGGCAAATATTCCCGGAGCTCCTCCCCTTGGTTGCAATAACGGTGGTGGTGCACATCCACTACCATCGGCACGCCTAAGGCTTCGGCCAGACCCAAAACATCCCGTACCGTAAAGATCCGATCGTCGTTTTCAATGCAGATCCGGTCGCGGATTGCCGTGGGAATCTCGACGAAACGTTGTTTGAAGCGTTCCAGCGCTTGTGTTTTGTTTTGATACGCTCCGCCGACATGGACGATCATCCGGGCGTTCTGGCGCAGTTCCATTGCGCTTAAAACCCGGTGGTGATATTCCAGATCAGCCAAGGCGTTTTGCCAGACCGCATCGGACGGGGTGTTTAGGACGGTGTACTGCCCGGGGTGGGTTGAGACGCGCAAGCCCGTTTCGTTAACCGCCCGTCCTACGGCTAACAATTCCGGACGTAGAGAGTCAAGATAATCCCACCCGGCGGCGATCGGATGCGTCGCCAGCGGCACCAATTGCGAGGAAAAACGATAAAGGCCGATCGCGTGAGCCTGATTGTACCAGACTAACCGGCGTGAGTTTTCCAGATTCGCCCGGGCGATGTTGGTCAACCGACCCCAACGATGGGCCGGCTCAATCTTTTCCAAGTTTTTCACCGTGATCGTCCGCGCCGTTGAACAATCGGGGAGACCCAGGGCGATACAGCAATAACCGAACCGCATCATGACTCGCTCCACGCTAAAGAGTAGGATTGGATTTAGCATGGGTAAACGGCGGACATTTTAATCAGCATCGGTTTGACGGAATCGTTGCTAAGGCGAAATGAGGTATTATCCAATTTCCTTAACTGAAAATATATAAAGGAAAAAGGAATTTCCCGGTACGTTTGCGCGTATTTAATAGTATTACCGAAAGCGAGGCGGGAAAAATGGGTGCGATGGCGCATGCCGTTCATGAAATAAAAGCCGTTTGGCAACGAATCATACAGAATTGGCTGGGCCAGGACGCACCGGCCCTGGAAGTGCCGCAACCGGTCAATCCGGAAGTGGTAAAAGCCATTGCAAACTATGATGCCGCGGTGAATCGTTATAACCATTCCGATCTGTCCGATCCGCAGTTGGAAAACTTGTATTATCTCGAACGGCAAGTGGCGTATGCCAGTTTGCAGCTGGCTTTGGCCAAAGCGCGGGTCCTGGCGGGCGGCACGCCGACCATGGATTACTCGGTTTTTGAGAAACTCTGCCGTTTGGTGGGGTGAAGAGATAAAAAGACGGAAGTGGGGGAAATCCGCCCGGCTGTTCTTGGAGAATGGCTCGGGCGGATTTTTTTGTCGGTTGGAATGCGAAGTAGCTTAGGTTGTAAATGAATGTAGGTGGAATACTCCCTGTAACGCGAGATTTTGGGCAGATTGACTCTTAATATGAATAAGAAAATTGGTTAAAATATAAAAAGGTAAATATAGAAATTTAAGGAAACAATGATATTGTCCAATATAATGTAATGTGAGGAGATGAAAATATGATAGGTTCTAAAAAGTTAACGGGAAGTTTAATCATCGTATTATTCTTGATTTTTTTGTCTATTGTCATCAAACCATGGCAATCAACTATGGAGTTGCTACATCTTGGGATGGAAGTGGGTTAAATCCATTTCAGGATTATATCCATAATGGGGAGGAACATATCCTAATCAATAGTTTAAAAGTCGCTTCACTACATAAATTCTATTCTGTAAAGGGGCGTGGGATTAATTTTGATTTTGCATTTGCAAATACTCTGTATGATGGTTACGATTTGTGCCAAAATCCCTTTTTTGTAAGGGGAGCATTTGGAAGCAGTTTGCCTTAAACTCGCATTCACCTGCCAATGCGGTCTGGATGGAGATTCGACTTACGGAAGAAGCCGACCAGGGAATGACGGTTTATTTCAGTGGAATCCGTTTACAGGTTCCTAACTTGAATCCTCAAGGCAGCTATGATTACACCGGCAAGAAGGAAGATGATGGGACTGGGTTGAAGTATTTCGGGGCGAGGTTTTATGATGCGGAAGTGGGGAGGTTCATTGGCGCAGATCCAGCACAAGATGGAGATAATTGGTTTGTATATTGTAGCGATAATCCCATCAATCGAATTGACCCCAATGGGTTACGAGATGCAATAGATGGAGATCCAGGGACTCGTAGTGAGTTTTCGGTAATTAGAGATTATAACTCAGATAGCGGATACCATATTGTTAATGGAGGTAACGTATATCCGAATGAGGTTAGCAAGGATGTTGCAAATACACTTTATACAGGAGATTCCCGTTATTTAAATAGTTCGTTGAGGTCACTACAAAGTACATCATCGAACAACCAATCGTACATCTATGGTATTTTGCATGAAATTAATGCTTTTGATGATCCTACGTATCGGAGAAATTTGAATCTGGTTTTTGCTTCGGCAATGGTTGGACCTGCTTTTGGGAAAAGGGCAGAACCTCAGAATCTAAAAGAAAAACTTGCAATAGAAGAAGTGATTTCAGCTCCACAGAACGGTATCGTTCTCCGTATCGCGATGACTGATCGAAGATGGCCTGCTTCTGAAGGATGGGTGAAAATGGCTCGAAATGTAAATGGAGTTGAGATTCATTACATTTATAACACTAAAACTGGGCAATATGCTGATTTTAAATTCAAATAAACATTGGAGGGAACAAATATTGAAGGTTAAATGTATTGCTAACAGGGGGGAAGATCTGTCATTACAGTCAATTGAAGCAGGAGATTTAATAACGACAGATTTCCAGATAGATATCGGAAATATATATATTGTTTATGGAATTGCTATTTGGAAGGGTGTTATACAATATTTAACGTTTGATAAACATGAAACATTACCGTTTTGGCACCCTTCAGAATTATTTATAGTTGTTGACAACGCGTTACCAAATGAATGGTACTTTCAATATTATGGGGATAAAAATGAACATAACTTGATGGCTTTATGGGGATACAAAGAATTAGTATCGGATCAAAGCCACTATGAAGAGCTTATTGAACGGGAAGATAAAGCAATTAAAGTATTTTTACAAAGAAAAGAGGAAATTGAATAGTGAAATGTTCAATAGGGCAATACCTATGGATAGAATAAGGGAAGCCTTTTTCTAATATGAATAATATTGGCCAACCGCAAATAAAGTAAAAGAGGCTATCCAAATGAATAGAGAAAGTTTAGCACCTACAACTTGAAAATGAAAGAATATCGAGCTGCCTCCAAGTGAAGGCGGCATTTTTTATTCGTCAAATCTCCCCCAAAAACACCATAGTCGGGTGAGTCATATTTGTGTATAATATAATAACTCGGGAGGTGTGCGGATGTTCGCTAAAATTGATGCCTTACGTGAGGAAATCGATTCCTACCGGCCATTAACCGCCGGTGAGCTGATGCGGTTGCGTGAGGAATTTATGATCTCCTTCACCTACAACTCCAATGCCATCGAAGGAAATACCCTAACGTTACAGGAAACAGCATTGGTTCTCGAAGGGATTACCATTGATCAAAAACCCTTAAAAGACCATCTGGAAGCGGTCGGCCACCGGGATGCGTTTCTGTTCGTGTTAGAATTAGTCCGGAAACAAGAACCGCTCTCGGAGCAGGTTATCAAGGAGCTTCATAGCTTGGTTTTGGTAAATAAACCTCAGGATAAAGGCGTTTATCGCCGCGTTCCGGTAACCATTCTGGGTGCTGTTCACATACCGCTGCAACCGTATCTGATCCCGGTAAAGATGGAACAACTATTGACTAGGTATCATGAAACGAAAAATTTTAGCCATTTGCTTGGGCAGGTGGCATGGTTTCATTTGGAGTTTGAAACGATTCATCCGTTTATTGATGGTAACGGCCGCACTGGCCGTCTGTTAGCCAATTTGGAGCTGATGAAAAACGGTTTTCCGCCGATTGATATCAAGTTTGCCGATCGGCGTCGTTACTACGATTGTTTCGCCGCTTATCACCAAACGGGCAAACCGGAAGCAATGACCGAGTTATTTGCATCCTATCTGCAACAAGAGATGGAACGTTATTTGGCGATGATTAAAACGGCGAACAGTTTATCAGAATCATGAGTTGCGTTTGAACGAAAAAATTATTGTCGCAAACCTTTTGCGACAATAATTTTTTTGGTGGAGATAATGGTTATAGCCAAGGATTTTCCGTTTGGAAACGCGAATATCTATTCAACTGTTACATAGGGAGGAATGACATTTGCCAGTCACCAACAAAACTGTCTTCATCACCGGCGCCAGCGGCGGGATCGGCGCGGCGTGCGCCAGAGCTTTCGCCCAACAGGGCGCCCGGTTAATCTTAACCGCGCGGAACCTGAAGAAACTTGAGGATTTCGCGGCTGAATTAGCACAAAAATATCAGACCGCAGTTTACTGTCACCCGTTGGATGTTCGGGACCGGGCCGCCGTGAAACAGATGGTGGAGTCGCTCCCGGCAGCTTGGCGGGCGATTGACATCTTGATCAATAATGCCGGATTGGCGCTGGGGTTGGATAAGATTTATCAAAACGACATTGATGATTGGGAGACGATGATCGATACCAATGTCAAAGGGTTGCTTTATATGACCCGCCTGATTGTGCCGGGGATGATCGAACGGGGACAGTCGGCCCATATCATTAATATCGGTTCGATCGCCGGGGTTCAGGCTTATCCCAACGGCGCCGTCTATTGCGCCACCAAAGCGGCGGTGAAGTTTATCAGCGACGGTTTGCGAATGGATCTGGTCGACCAACCGATCCGGGTCACCAATTTGCAACCGGGATTGGTGGAAACCAACTTTAGCGTGGTGCGGTTTAAAGGGGATCAAGCGCGGGCCGGCCAGGTTTATCAAGGGATTAAGCCGCTGGAGGCCGCCGATATTGCCGATATTGCCCTCTATTGCGCCAACGCGCCCCAACACGTCCAGATCTGTGAAGTCACCGTAACCGCCACCCATCAGGCCAGCGGGACGGTGGTCCATCGAAAGTAATATATGCCATACATTGCGGAATATATGTCGCAGTTAAAGCGGTTAAAAAACTGATTGTGACATATATTCGATCATCAATTATGACAAAAACCATCGTTTGGCCCGGGCGAAAACCGCCGTTTTTCCCGCCCCAACGGTGGCTTTTTTATAGGTCTAAAGTCCTCCCTATGGGTAAAAAGTACTGAAATATGAAATTCTATAAAATAATGGTAATTATAGTGGGCGTTTAATCCGATAATAATAACAGAAAAGCAAAACCCACGGAGGGATTGCATTGACATTAAACGACCATTTACCTTATGTCAATCTCTACTTTAAAGTTGTTATGTTGCTTTCGGCGCTGATTGCCGGCATCGCTATGACCTGGTTGTTCCGTTCGTACCGGAAGCAGTTATGGCTAGTTCCATTTGTGGGAATTATTCTGTTTTTGCTCGGAACTTGCCTCGACCTTTTGAATGAGTTTTATCGTTTCCCATTGTATGTCAGCGTATTGGAACTTTGCTTCAAGGGCCTTGGCAATACCATTTTTTCATTGGGGTTGCTGGCCGTTGTAGTGCGGCGATTGATTAAAATGGCCGATTTTGACCCTTTAACCGAGATTTATAACCGCCGCTATTTAATGGAAGCGTTTGCGAAAGAGCGCGAACGTTGCAAGCGGTATCGGTTGAAGCTGGCGTTGGTCTTTATTGATATTGATCATTTTAAGACGATCAATGACACGCTGGGACATACCGCTGGGGATGTGGCCTTAAAAAGCTTAAGCCAACTTTTGAAGAGTAAAACCCGTTCCACCGATCTGCTGGCCCGTTATGGGGGAGATGAATTTGTCATTTTGATGCCCCATAGCGACCGCGTCCAGGCCGTATCGTTGGTAGAACGGTTAAATCGGGAGGTCCAGTCGTTAGTCCTAGCTAATGGCAGTCCGCTCACAGTCAGCTTCGGAATTGCCGAATATCCCGACGACGGATTGGCGTTTGAGGATTTGGTCAAAATCGCCAGCCGCGCCATGCATCAACATAAGGTTGACAAAGCGCAGCAGTTAACCACCGTAATTGAAGCGCTGGCCCCGGGAATCAGTTAAGCGTCGAAGAATCGGCTGAAATTGATTTAATTGACGGAATTATGCAATAACTTTTTCCCCGGATAGGCTCTTTGCGCAATTCTTTTCGAATGAATGAAAAACGAACAAAATATGCTTACCGCTTAGATTCGTGATATCCGTAATCCCATATGATGTAATAGATAAGAGGAGATCATTAACTTATCGTTTATCCGATCTACCGCGGATTCGCGCGGCAGATTCGATGGGAAGAGGGATGCGAATGGCAGTACTGGCGGAAACAACCGCCCAAGTTCTAGTCGACGATGTGGTTACCCTTCCCCAAGCTGCAGAAAAGATTGATGAGATTGTCGCCAGCGTCCGTGATTTGCATTGTTTCGTCATCGCCAATAAAGTTATCTTTCAGGGCACTCTGCATAAGCAAATTTTCTTTGTTGATTTAAACGGCTTCGTTCGTCACGTCGGCGTCGATATTCCCTTCAGCGGTTTTGTTGACACACCCGGCGTTCCGGCGGGAGCAACCTGCCAAGTTACGGCGGAAGTCGTATTTGTCACTTTTGAACTTCTGACGCCAACGCAAATGCGGGAGACTGTAGTCATTCATATTAATATTGTGGTGACGGACACACCCGGCAATACCCTTACATTCACCGATACGCTGCCGGTGCAGCCACTGCGTTTTGGGCCAAAAGGGACCTGTCATGTTTGCGAAGCCGGATTTCATACTTGGTAACCGGAAAACAATCGTTCGATTAATCAAGGGTGGAAATTTAATATTTTAAAAGATACCGACGCCGTTTGCGCCTCGGTATCTTTTTTTGAGTGCGCCCAGCATGGGAGCAATCTAACGGGTGAAAGTCCCGAGTGCGGGTAGATAGTGCCAAGCACATAGCTAAGAGCAAGGGTGTCCACCGCGAGGTGGAATCTGAAGGAAGCTTACGGCAAACT
>JAEZFP010000037.1 GCA_023417475.1 Bacillota bacterium
GTTATCAAGGGGGACTTGGTGTATTAATTAAGGAATCTGAAAATGATGGTAAGGAAATGGAGAACGATTTGGGTTTAAATAGTATAAGATTTGTATCTCCATCTAGGCAAGATCATGATATTATTTATACATTAAGTTCAGGGCAGTTGTCGGCTGTAATTATTTCTTTTACACTAGCATTAAATAAAATATACTCTGAAGGTTCTTTCAAATGTATCTTCATAGATGATCCGGTACAAACAATGGACGAGTTAAATATTGCATCTTTCGTGGAATTAGTCAGAAACGAATTTAGTGACAAACAAATTATATTGTCTACGCATGAAGATTCGTTTTCAAGATATATTAGATATAAGTATTCAAAGTATGGTTTAAAAGCAAATGCGATAACTTTAAAAAATAACTCAGATACGTAATAAACGAAAAGATGAGGTATTAAATGAGAAATAAATCGTATTAAAGTTATAGGATTATTTAAATATATCTTAGTATTCTAAAAAAGCATAAATATTCTAAATCGTAGACATATGGTATCCGACTATTCTGCTTTATTCCCTTGACTTCGTCAGCGGATAAACGGGAAAAAGCCTTGCCCAAACTCGTGGCAAGGCTTAGGAAGAATAAAAGATGCTCACCAGTGGGTTCGCATTTTATTCTTCCCGACCCACTTATATGTATCACATAATCGAAAAGGAAGTATAGCCCTAGAAAATTCAGGTCTATACTTCCTTTTTATTTTAAGCGGATAACGGGAATCGAACCCGCATCTCAAGCTTGGGAAGCTCGCATTCTGCCATTGAACCATATCCGCATAGTTCTATTTTATATTTTTATTGAAAAAAGTCAATACAAAGTATGCGACATGGATTAAAAAATATGGAATTGGAAATGATATAGAAGGAGTAGTAAGCAAACCGAAGCCTGTATCACTGGAATTAAATTTATTGGGTTCCAGCATATGACTGAGGTATAAATATTTACTTATCGGAGAAGAATATATTTTGAGGTGATGACAGTGAAGAAGAACAAATTTACCGAATTTTTCAAAGGTAAAGGTTATTATGTGTTATTGTTTGTCGGTGTTTTAGCTATAGCTGCAGTAGCGATCATTGGATCAAATCTATCCTCAGAGCCTCAGATTGAGGGACAAGATTTTGTGGATCTGAATGAACCGAATAATAACATAGCGGCTGAGGATGACGATATGCTCCAGGCCGAGAATAACAATTCGTCTGATGATGTTGCCAATAATGAAGACAACACGCAGAACGACACAGCTGCTCAGGATGTCGCAAACAATGACAGCTTACTGGAATATGATATCTATACACAAGATGAAGAGAATGGAGTAGATCTGGCCGATGCAACAAAGGCAGGAGACAAGGATGCAGCAGTAACAGAGCCTGACGCAGTTGAGACCTCAGGTACTACAGTGGAAGCAGATAACAGAACTGAGAACCTGAAATTCAATGTAGAGAAGGGCCTGCTCTGGCCGGTGGAAGGCAATGTAATCATGCCCTACAGCATGGAGCACACAACTTATTTTTCAACACTAATGCAGTTTAAATGCAACCCGGCAATTATCATAGATGCTGAGGTGGGGACAGAAGTAAAAGCGGCAACAGACGGCGTTGTTACCAACATTGACACAAACGAAGAGACCGGTTTAACCATCACCACCGATATCGGCAACGGTTTCTCTTTGGTCTATGGACAGCTTTCCGAGAAAGATAATTCTCTCAAGGTAGGGGACAGAGTGAAGGAAGGCAAGATCATTGGTACTGTAAATGAACCGACAAAGTATTACTCGGTAGAAGGCAGTAACCTATACTTCCAGGTACTTGAGAATAGCGAAACAGTCAATCCCATGCTATATCTTCGCTAATATTTTAATGAAACAGGGCATAAAGGAGAAAAAAAGAAGACTCCTGTATGCCCTTTCTTTATCTTTTATATCAAATATCATTTATATCAATTATCCTGTATATCAATTATCCTTTACTTCAATAAATAACCCTTTTCTTCTAATGCCCGTTCAATCCGGTCCAGGGTCTCCTCTGAATCTCCCTCAATGGTATGCTGATGAATCCCTGCGGTCAGCTCCTTTAACGGAACAATTTTCTTATCCTTCACCTTTCGGACAAAATCATAAACATCACTTCTGTTACGAATTACTAAGGGGGTAACGATCTCGCCATAGATCTCATGATTCACCAGGACATCAAGGATTTTACCGCCGTTATCCACGATCGTACATAATTCATCCTCGATCTGCTCTGTCGTATGCTTGACCCGGTATACTCGTTTTACCATATGATACTCTGACTGATAGAGCAGGTATCCCTTCGTTGTAGAGAGCAGGTTTATATCGGATGCCCGAAGGAGTGCGATATCCTGAACAATGACCTGTCTGCTGACACCTAGGAGCTTTGCTAGCTCCCCTCCGGAGATGGGCTCCTGCCGGTTCTTCAATAGCTTTATTAAGTTTTCCCTGCGCAGATTACCTTCCATGATCCTATTCCTCTTCCATCTGTTTATCATTTCCCCCGCCCTATCCATGAGGTCGGTGTCCTATCCTTAATTATAAACGTTCTAACCTATGAAAGCAACCGATTCCTGTCAGGATTGTGAGTGTGATTATGAGAGATATGAAAGCACCCACCTTAATGGATCGGCATAGTTCAGACATTTCGTACAGACATTTCCTTCCGATAGTTCACATTTTAGAAAGTCAGAATTAGGGTCTATGTAATTAATCATAATCGTGGTATACTATAATTCGCAGCAGCTGCTGCAATAATGAATCTATACTTATAATTCCTTTCATTCATATAAGGAATAAGTTAATTGCGAACCCCAGACAGTTTCTTTCATGCATACAACAGTTCCATGTTTCGGAGCAATAGCTAAGGGAGAACGCAGGAGAAATGTTGTTTCTAAGCTTATGGAAGCTATGCTTGTGAGCTGAGGTAGGGCCTACTTATATCATGTATAACTGCTGTGTGCACAGTTGAGAGAATGAATTGGTTACGCAATGATTTAGATAGTTTAGGTATCGAAAGGAGCTTCACCATGTTTCGTTTATGGGCTAAGATATTCACAGATAATCGTATGATTAAGGATATGGTGATCTGTAATGATAAAAAAGAGCTGAGAAGGACTCAGAAAGTTATGGCTGCTCTTGAGGAGGTCTGCCATACCTACGACCTGTCGAAGCCGATCTGGCTTGATTCCACAGTTGCGGATTTTAAAAAGCATGACAAGACCCGGTTCACGAAGGATAATTTCATGGAGCCGATTGATTTTGATTATCTGGAGATTCATGTCATAGAGGAGGATTAAGATGGGAGGGAGAAATGTTTATCGTATAAGCATTCTCCTCCTTTGCTTATTCTCGGGGGCCTGTGGGAACCGAAAAGGTGGGCAGGAGAGCCTAAGCCATGAGATTGATGCTGTAGGTGAGGAGGGAGTTCCTGTCACAGAAATGATTGAAGAGGACAGGGCAGAGGGGATTCATACCCCAGAGGAGCTACATACGAATGCTTCACTCGATGAATCAAATAAGGAGGAGATATGGATGCAGGGGAGTAAGGGAGTGATCGAGGCGGATGCCCTGGAGGCCTATTCCACACAGGAGGAGCTGATAGAGGTCTTAAGGGAATATCCTGCGGGCACCATCCTTCATGGGAAGGGGATAGAGGAGAGTGCCATCAGCCGGATGTTTTATATGGAGGAGCTTACTACTGAGGTCAAGACCAGAATCAACGGAAAATCCTATGGGAAGGATTGTGAGTTTCCCTATGAGATGCTTAGGTACATAAGGGTGCTGCATTATGACTTTGAAGGCAATACCCGAATCGGTGAGCTGATAGTAAATCAGGCCATTGCACAGGATATCCTGGATATATTCAGGGAATTATATGGAATAAGTTATCCGATTGAACGCATGGTATTGATTGATGAATATGATGCAGAGGATGAGCGCTCTATGGCTGCAAATAATTCCTCGGCCTTTAACTACCGCTTCATAGCAGGGACCACCCGCCTCTCCAAGCACAGTCTTGGCTGGGCAATTGATATCAACCCGCTATACAATCCCTATATCACAACAATTGACGGAAGGAGTACCATTCTACCGGAGAATGCCTCTGACTATGCGGACCGCACGAAGGACTGCAGGTATTATATCAGGGAAGGCGATGCATGCTATGAGGCCTTCGTTAGCAGGGGCTTTACCTGGGGAGGGGACTGGAAGAACAGTAAGGATTATCAGCACTTTGAGAAAATAGTTGATTAAGCGCCTGGTGAGACTGAGATATGGAAGACCTATGTGTTACAGAAATGTAAGTGTTACGATATTGTACAGTGCTTTCCTGTACTTACAGGATTGAGAACAGACATTGATTTATATAAAATGGAATGATATAATTGCAGAAGAATAGTGATCCTGGTAATTGGACAGATGAGGTGGGACGTCATGAGACAGGTCTTAATGATTGAGGCAGACCCGGAGGTACAGAAGCTGGTAACCCGTGCTCTTGAGGGAAGGGTAGAGCTTTTCATAGCAGAGACAAAGGAGGCTTGCTACAGCTTTTTATCTGAGCATCAGCCCGAGCTAATTCTGATGTCAGCTGCGGTAACAGGAAGGGATGGAATAAAGCTATACCGTGAATTTCTAAAGCCTCCCTACGGGAAGGATATCCCCGTACTTCTTCTTAAGAGATGGTCTGAGCCAGCCATGGAGGAGGGGGCATACAGCCTCGGATATGCGGACCTGATCACTGTGCCCTGCTCTGAAGCAGTCATTATCAACCGGGTCAATATTTTTCTGGAGCTACAGGCTTCTCGAACCAATGCTCTGAAGTATATGGTCTATCAGGACACGATCTCTGTCAGCATCGCGGAGCTGGTAGAATGCCGTGATACTACGACCGGCGGTCATCTAAAGAATACTACGGCATATTATAAGCTTCTCCTCGAGGAAGTTACTAAGAGAGAGGAGTTTAGGGGAAGGATTCCTGAGGAGGATGTAAGAGATCTCATTCGTTCCGCACCTCTGCATGATATCGGGAAAATCGGTATTAACGACGAAATACTCAAAAAGGCCTCTCCACTGGACTTTAATGAGTTTGAATATATAAAGACCCATACCATCCTGGCAAAGGATACCTTCGAGAAGATTATGAAGGAAACCGGTGAATCCCGCTTCCTGGTTCTCGCCAGGGATTTGGCTTATTGCCATCACGAGAGATGGGATGGTACGGGCTATCCCAACGGACTGAAGGGAGAGGAGATTCCCTTCTATGTGAGGATTCTAACCGTTGCAGATGTCTATGATGCACTAACCTCCCGCCGAACCTATAAGAAGGCCTTCACCCACGAAGAGGCAGTGGAGATTATCCGTCAGGGGAGGGGAACCCTGTTTGACCCGGAAATAGTCGATCTTTTTCTTCAGATGAAGGATCAATTCCAGCAGGCACTGGGAAGGAAATACAAAAACAGTGCAGAAAGCTAGAAAGGAAGCTGTTTATGTCATATACGGCTCTTTACAGAAAGTTTCGTCCGGACAATTTTAATGATGTTAAGGGACAGGACCATATCGTAACAACCTTAAGAAATCAGATAAAAGCCGGTAGGATCGGACATGCTTATTTGTTTACAGGGACCAGGGGAACCGGTAAGACGACCGTGGCTAAGCTGTTAGCCAAGGTCGTTAATTGTGAGAACCCGGTCGATGGCAATCCCTGCAATGAATGCAGCATGTGCAAAGGGATAGCGGCGCAGACCTCCATGAATGTGATTGAAATCGACGCTGCCTCCAATAACGGTGTGGACAATGTGCGTGAGATCGTAGATGAGGTCAGGTATTCCCCGACCGAAGGCAAGTATAAGGTGTATATCATTGACGAGGTGCATATGCTTTCCACGGGCGCCTTTAACGCCTTATTAAAAACCATAGAGGAACCGCCCTCCTATGTTATCTTCATCCTTGCCACCACGGAGGTCCATAAGATTCCGGTCACCATATTATCCAGATGTCAGAGGTATGATTTCAAACGAATTTCGATAGATACCATCGCTGCCCGGATGGCAGAGCTGATGCAGGAGGAGAACATCGAGGTGGAGGAGAAGGCGCTCCGCTATGTTGCCCGAGTGGCTGACGGATCCCTCCGAGATGGTTTAAGCCTGCTGGATCAATGCATCTCCTTCTATCTGGGAAAGAAGCTTACCTATGACAATGTCCTTGAGGTGCTCGGCGCAGTGGACACCGAAGTGTTCTCGAAGCTTCTGACTCATATCAAGAAGCAGGATGTGGCATCCTGCATTCAGGTATTGGAGGAGATAGAAAGCAACGGACGGGAGCTGGGCCAATTTACCGTAGACTTCATCTGGTATCTAAGAAATCTTCTTCTGCTTAAGACGACGGAGGGAGTATCTGATATGATAACGGAGATCTCCACAGAGAATCTTCTGCTCTTGAAGCAGGAGGCTGGGAGGATAGAAGAACAGACCATCATGCGCTTTATCAGGGTGTTCACTGAGCTATCCAATCAGATCCGTTATGCAGCAAGAAAGCGAGTTCTGATCGAGATAGCGATCATCAAGCTGTGCAGGCCGGAGATGGAGCAGCAATATGATTCCCTGCTGGAACGGTTGAAGCATCTGGAGGAGAGGCTGGAAAGCGGTGCGATAGTG
>JAEZFP010000049.1 GCA_023417475.1 Bacillota bacterium
CGACTGTGCATCCTCGCTCAACGACTGTGCATCCTCGCTCAACGACCGTGCATCCTCGCTCAACGACTGTGCATCCTTGCCCGACGACTGTGCATCCTTGCTCAACGACCGTGTTTCCTCGCCGGGCGACATTGTAAAGGAGCTGCATCGTTGGACGCAGCTCCTTTCGGGTAAACAAAACGGTTTAAAAACTCATGCCTGATATTGGGCGATCAGATCCGGACTCACTTGGGACGCCGCGGCTTGGTCGAGCAGCAATACCAAGTTGGGATGGGTTTTCAGAATGGTCGCCGGAATTTGCGGTGTGACCTCATTTTCAAGAGCGGCTTTAATCGCCGCCGCTTTCACCCGATGCGGCACCGGAGCGACAATCGCCCGGCTGCGCATGATCTGGGAAACAGTCATCGTGATTGCTTCTTTCGGAACATCATTCAAGGTAGGAAACCAACCCTCGCCAACCTGCTGTTTTTTACAATTTTCATCCAGCTTGACGACAATATACGCGGCTTGGACATTAAAATCGGCCGGTGGATCATTAAAGGCAATATGCGCATTTTCACCAATACCAACTATCGCCAAATCCACCGGTTCGGCCGTCAACTCTTGCGACAGCCGCGCGATGTTGGCCGGAACGTCGCCCTCGCCATCGACAAACACCGCTTTTTTCAGGTTAACCTGGTTGACGAAGCGCTCCTTCAGATATTTCCGAAAACTGGCCGGATGGCTTTCGGGCAGTCCGACATACTCATCCAGGTGAAACATCTCCACCTTGTCCCAGGCCACATCCTGCTTAATCAGCGCCTTGATGGTCTCAAACTGGGAAGCCCCGGTTGACAGCACCAATCTGGCCCTTCCCTTCTCCGCAATGACGGCCTGTAAGATCCCCGCAGCTAACGCTGCCGCTTCTTTCCCCAATTCTTCCGGAGTTTGCGCTACCTTTATCTTCATTGCTTCTCCCGCCTTTATAATAATGATAGTTTACTTAAAAAATCAACCGGCCCGGAACATATTGGACGCCTTCTCGCCCAACAGTTTGTTCGCGAGCATAATTCCGACCAGTACCACCAATGTAACGATGGTACCCAAGGCACACGCCGGCCCCAGCTTATCCTCTAATAGATATTCATAGATCGAAACCGTAACTGTCTTCCACTGCGCCGAGTAAAGAATCATCGTGGTACTGAGTTCACCGATCAACGTTGTAAAAGTGAGTAGACCCGCAGCCAAAATCCCGGGCGAGATCAGCGGAAAGGTAACCCGCCGAAAGGTGACGGCCCAAGTAGCGCCCATCACGGTTGACGCCTGCTCCATTGCCGGGTCCATCCCCTCAAGCGACCCAACCGCCGAACGGAAGACATAGGGCATTCTGCGGACAAAGTAGGCAATAACCAGGATAAACGCCGTTCCCGCCAGGTACAACGGCGGTTGAATAAAAGCCGAAAGCATCGCCACACCCACCACAATCCCCGGCAATACAAACGGCAACATGACAGTGACATCAATCAGCCATTTGCCTTTGAATTGCTTCTTCACCGCAATGTAGGCGATCAGCGTTCCGACAATTACCGAGAGCAACGTGGCGACCAACGAAAGGGTCAAACTGTTTTGCAACGGACCCAACGCATGAATGAATACTTTTTGAAAGTTAATAAAGGACAACTTGGTCGGCCAGGGAGTCCCGGCCCAACGTTCCGATAAGGCGGCGACCACTACGGTCAAATGCGGCGCCAACGAAGCCCCGATTAACGCGATAACATAGACAAGGCTCAGCGCTTTCACGATGGGGTTTTCGATCGGTTTCACCGCCCGCGTGGTCATGGTCAAGGTGACGGCCTTATTCCGCGCCGTAATGTATTTCATAATCAATAACGCGCCGATCGAAAAGACCACACTGACCAGACTGATGGCGCTGGCGGTATTGATGTTGTAATATCCGGCCACTTGAAAGAAGATCAAGGTCGGCAAGACATAAAATTCGCCGCCCAAAATCGAGGGAACCCCGAAGTTACCGATCGCGCGCATAAAAACGGTGATAGCCCCGGCGGCGATCGCCGGCAGGACCAAGGGAAGGGTGATCGTGCGGAGTTTCCGCATCACACTGGCCCCCATGATGGTGGCGCTTTCCTCTAAATACGGGTCAGCTACGGCCAACGCCCCCTGAACCATTAAAAAGACATACGGATAATAACTTAGCGCCATCGCCAGGGTAATGCCATGAAACCCGTAGATACTCGGCAAGGTAATGCCAAACCACGTTTTCATGAGATACGTGATAAAACCGTTTTTACCCAGCAGCAAAATCCACGAATACGCTCCGACAAACGGCGGCATGATGATTGGCAACGTTGCCAGTGAGGTAAAAATAGTTTTACCGGGAATCGCCACCCGACTCATAATATAGGCCAACGGTAGCCCCAACAGAATTGCCAGAAATACCGAAGCAATACTGGTATAAAGCGAATTTAGGGTCGCCTTTATGTATAATGCCGATGTAAAGAAACGATTGAAGTTTTTCAAAGTCAAGTTTTCCCAAGCAACGGGTTTTCCCGACTCAAAAAAACTGGACATCAACATCTTGCCGATGGGCAAGATCAGAAACATCACTAAAACGCCCAACACGACCAACATCACGGCAATAACTGAAAAATCGATGTCTTTCAGCGATAGTCGCTTCTTACTGATTGGAAGGGTTACCGGGTTGCTCGTTTGCAAGTTAATTCCCCCCGTTTAGTAGATTTTTCTGTTCAAACGGGAACAAGATCCCATCCGACGCCTCCAATATCAAATAACCGGTCGAACCTTCCGCTAAGGCTTCAATCCGCCGATTCAACGAAATATTGACTTCTTTCCCGGTTGCTAATTTTACCGTATAGCGAACGGTTTCACCCAAATAAAGAATGTGGGAAATGGTGCAAGGGATGCTCTTTTGGGAAACCGGCTGGGTAGCCAACGACACTTTTTCCGGGCGGAAGAATAGAATCGCCTGTTTTCCGGGGCTGAAACTGCCGGCTTCGCCGCGGGCGGCGGCAACGTTGATCATCGAATCCCCAACCGCCACTTGATAGCGTCCGGCTTCATCACCCCGAATCTCAACATCCAGGAAATTGGCTTTGCCGATAAAATCCGCGACCAAGACCGAAGCCGGGTCCTCATAAATGTCATAGGATTTCCCCAATTGGCTAACCTTTCCGCCATGCATGACCGCGATATAATCGGAAATGCTCAGAGCTTCCTCCTGATCGTGCGTTACATAAACAGTGGTAATCCCCGCTTTTTTCTGAACTTTCCGGAT
Organism: Bacillota bacterium; assembly: GCA_023417475.1. Lineage (GTDB taxonomy): Bacteria > Bacillota > UBA4882 > UBA8346 > UBA8346 > JAEYPR01. The sequence goes on from JAEZFP010000049.1 coordinate 3,293, forward strand.
CTCTTCCCGCATGTAGACGCGGAGTTTGGCGTCAAGATTGGAGAGCGGCTCGTCCAACAGTAAGATCTTCGGTTCGTAAACCAACGCTCGCGCCAAAGCGATCCGTTGTTGTTGCCCGCCGCTGAGTTGCGAAGGTTTCCTGTCAATGGTATGGGCCAACCCGACCAGCTCCAATACCTTCTCAACCCGTTGCCGCATTTCGGCTTTTTGAATATTTCTAATCTTCAGTCCGTAGGCCACGTTCTCGTACACCGTCATATGGGGGAACAAGGCGTAGCTTTGAAAGACCATGCCAATCTGCCGCCGGTGCGGCGGAAACGTCGTATAGTCCTCATTGCCAAATAAAATATGTCCCGACGTCGGGTTCTCCAAACCGGCGATCATCCGCAACGTCGTAGTTTTGCCACATCCGCTGGGCCCCAACAAGGTAAAGAGGCTCCCCTCCGGGACGGTAAAGTTGATCTGGTCAACGGCACGCGATCCGCCCGCAAAATCTTTGATCAAATCTTTCACACTTAAGTTACTCATCCAATTACCTCCTGGCATTCTCTAATCCGTGCGGAAACCGCTTCAAACGGTTTCCGCACCGGCGGGTGAATAGTACGATGGTCTAGTTTACCGTTTGGATGCAAAGATATCGTCAAATTTCATCAACGTATCTTGTTTTTGGTCGCCCGCTGCTTTTTCATCGTATTTCATGAATTTGATCTTGGCGGTGGGGATTAACCCTTCCTTGACCGGAACATCGCTCCGCCCCATCCGGCGGGATTCTTTATCCGCCACGACCGCCATCACTTCTTTGGTTGTTACAAAATCCATAAACTTTTTGGCGTTCTCCGGATTGGGGCCGTTTTTGATGATCGCCACAGTATCAAAGCGTAATGCGGTTCCGTCTTTCGGATAAATCGCTTTCACCGGATAACCCTCTTGAATCAGGGTATAGACGTTGGATTCACCGGTTAACCCAATGGCAAACTCACCATTGGCAACGCCTTGATACGAAAGTTTGGATGAAGAAGTAATGCTGGCGTTATTGACGATCTTTTTCACAAAATCCCAACCATATAGCTGCAACATGATATTCAATTGGGCAAAACCGGAGCCGGAGACCGCCGGATTGGCCATGATCATTTTGCCTTTCCATTTGGGGTTAGTCAGGTCTTTCCAGCTTTGAGGCGCATCTTTCTCTTTGATCGTTTTGGTGTTAATGATAATTACTTGCAATGGCAATGAAAAAGCGTAGTAATAATTCTTCGGATGTTTGAAGTTCTTTTTGAAAGCCGAATCATTGGCCGACTTATACGGTTGAAGCAGCTCGATCAGCCCGTCCACGGTCTCGGTCCCGCCGGTCAGGAGAATGTCGGCCCGGGGATTTACCCTTTCGGTACGAATCCGGGTGGCCAATTCGCCAGTCCCGGAGTTGATAACATCCACGGAGATATCCGGATATTTTTTGTTCCACATTTCGATAATAATATCGGTGGTTGCTTTGGTAGCCGGCGAGTATACAACCAGTTTTCCAGCCGCCGTTGCCATCGGAACCATGGTCAAAGTCATTACCAACATCAAACCCATAACCAACCATAACATTTTGCTGCGTTTCATAATTCTACACCCCTTTTTTGTTGATCTCAATAATACTGTTCAAGCACCTGCCAACTGTCCGATCACCTCCCTGAAACATGACGTCCGCTGTTTGCATCAGCAAAAATGGGCGCGTAATAAATTCTTGACTCGTAAAACCTCCGCAAAATCACTTAATTCAATGACCCACCAGGTTACCCCATATCCCAGCACCCGGTCTAAGATCCCCCCGATACTCTCGAGGTTTTGCGGCTCCATATGCCGCCCCGCCAACGTTTCAATCTCATACAGATGGAGATTGCGAATGCGTTGAGCATACGGCGCGATATACTCTTCCAATTTAACGCTGCTTTGGGTCATCGCGAGACAAGCCCGGGCATGACCAATGTCTAAAGTAACCATGGCTCCGCTCGCCTCAACCAGCAGCGCCAGTTTCTCGGGTACACTGGTCCAACCTTTTTTTAGGTTTTCCAGACAGACGGTAACTCCCTGCGCCTTGCCGTACTCCACCAGTTCTTTGAGATTACGAACGGCTGTTTCCCATGAGAGTTCAGCCTCGGCAATGCTCCGCGAGCCGATATGGAGATTAAAATGAGTCTCCGGAAACACTTTCAAAAAATCAATATACATCTTCAGATATGCCAGCGCCGCTCCGGAAACCCGGGGATCGGCGTGAGCCAACTCAACATCCTGGCAGGGCGCGTGGAACCGCGAAGGCAACCCGCTTCCCAACGCCGCGTCCACAAAAGCTTTGCGCGCATTGGAGGCGGCCGGAATCCGGTAATAGTCCAAGTTCCAATCCAAACCATCGAACTGATTGGTTACCCCCAAATCAACGGCTCGCTGATAATCTCCTCCGGTCACCCGGGTCGTTAAAACTAATTTTGGTTGCATCAAGTCTGCTCCTTCCGATCTAATTTAGGGTTATTGATTGAAAAATACCCTTTCAAGGTTCTTGGCGTCTGCCGCAGCGGTCTCATGCCGGAGCGTTTGCAACATCCTGCCGATGACGGCAACCACCGTCTCCCCGGCCCCTTGGACTAAACGGGCAGGCAGTCCGTAATAACGATACGAATCTTCGATCTCATAACCGCCTTGGGCGTAAGCGGCGGCAGGCGCCACATAACCAATGGCATCATTGCAATAGCCGATGATAAACACCTTTTTCCCGGGTCGCGCTTGCTTGACCTGTTGTCCCAACTCATGAAAGAATTCTCCGGGAAATGTAACAAACTCAACCTCGCCCAAAGCGAATACCGCGACTTCGGTGGTTAATCCCGGAGCAAGCTGTCCGGCTTCCGCCCGGCGCCGCTGCGCTTCCGCCCATTGACTCCAAACTTCAGCCTGACGGATGGACCCGTAAGCGGCGGCGGCGCCTCGAAGTTCTTTGGCTTGCGCTGCCAATTCCAGTTGTAGTTTTTGATATTCCGCCGCAGTGGGCAGCGGTTCCTCCAACGCCAATTTCACCTCACAACCCGCGAAGCGCAACGTGGGGTCAGTGATCGCTTCAGCCGTCTCCACCGCTTCAATTACCCGGCCCGCCAAGATCCGGCCCAAACGTTCCGCTTCGGCGAACGTCCGCTTGGATGCGGCGGCGTTCTGAATACTGTCTGTCGCTCGGTGGCCGACATTAATATCGCCGGTTGCTCCATTAAAAAACAGACTCTCGCAGCCCGGGTAGACCTGGACCAGGGTCTTCTGTAAGTAATAGGGATAATCGCCTGAGACCAACCGGTTCTCCGGCCCCAGCACCACCGGATGGCAGGCGTAATTGACCAGCAAAATTCGACGCCCGTCATCATCATCAAACCGAAGAACCATTATATCCGGATCGGTCGGGCCTTCGGCAATCCGGCGGTTTTTACCCACCAGCGAGCAGCTTGACCGACCAACCGCCGGCCGTACCGTTGCCATGGTCTGGTTAGCGATTACAATCGCCGCGGTGATTCGCTCCGTCAATTGGGCGATATACCGGAGATCCGGCTCACCTAAAAATCCCCCCACAATCGATACCGGACCGGAATGCGTATGGGTTGCGCCGATGATCATTTGTTGCGGAACAATATCGGTCCGTCGCGCGGCCTCCGCTCGGATCCACCCGATTGTCTCCCGCGCCAACCCCAGCAGGTCTGCCGTCACCAGCGCGATTTTTTGCCGACCGTCGGAGATGACAACCGCCCGCGCCCATAAAGCGTCGTGCACACCGCAGCTGTTGCCTTGTCTGGCGACAAACCCCGTCAGTTCACAGTCCAATGGCGGCGTAATTTCAACTTTTCCGAATCCGACCTTAATTTTGGCGTTTTGCATGATTCACCCCAAGTATGGTCCCACAGCGTAACAGGAGCGAGTCGCTGTAGTTAATGTGATTTTTGATAAACAATTTTACCGTTTACCATTGTCATTAAAATATCAAACTCGTCATCAAAGACGGTCAGATCCGCCCGCAACCCCTTGGCGATCAGCCCGCGTTCAAACGTTACCCCCTGCATCCGGGCGGGATTTAGCGTCACTAATTTCACCGCATCCACCACATTTAACCCAACCAAATTGACCATATTCCTGACGAGTTGATTCATTGTCGCCACACTGCTGGCAAAGGCGCTCCGGTCGGCCAGTTTGGCCACGTAGTTACCGGGCTGGGTCGGGATTTCAAATTCAGCGGGAATATCGGCTTCAACAATAACATCCAAACCTCCCAATTGGTACCGGCCCGGCCCCAGTCCCGCTGCGGCCATCGAGTCCGTCACCAGACAGACTTTGTCTAGCCCTTTGGCGATTAAAACCAACTTCATCAAGCTTGGCGGTAGGTGGTGCCCATCCGCAATCATCTCCGTGGTCAACTCATCGGAGATTAACACCGATTCAATGACGCCCGGGATTCGATAGGCTTTTACCCGCTCAATCCCGGACATTCCGGAGAACATATGGGTCGCGTGAGAATACCCGCACTCGATCGCCTGCAACACCTGTTGATAGGTGGCGCTGGAGTGCGCGATCGAAGCCACAATCCCCCGTTTTTTCAGTTCCTGCCCCAATTCATGAGCGCCCGGCAGTTCCGGCGCAGCGGAGACCCGTTTGATGAACGGGTATTTGTCGAGGATGGGCAGATAATCTTGGGGATCTGGCGTGATGATATACTGGGGATTTTGCGCTCCTTTTTGGTCTAGGTTAAAATAAGGCCCCTCCAAGTGGGCTCCGATAATCTCTGCCCCGCCCAAATCTTCTTTCAACGCTTGACTGATAGCGTCCAAGGCGTTAGTAATTGAGGAGAGCGATCCGGATAACGTTGTTGGAAGGAATGCGGTAACTCCACCTTTGACCAATCCTTGCGCCATTTTTGCCAGTTCGTCGACTGAACCGCTCATCACGTCTCCGCCCCAGGCGCCGTGCAGATGGAGATCGATAAATCCCGGACTGATATACGCCCCTTTAATATCAATAACCCGCGCTTCGTTCGGAACATTGATGGCGGAGAGTGGGCCAAAGTCCCTGATTAAACCCGCTTCCACCAAGATCGCTCCGTGTTCGATTTGGCGAATTGGCGTCACGATCGTAGCATTGGTAAATACTATTGTCGGTTTGTCCATCTTGCAATTTCTCCTTACAAAAGCAGCTCATTTATGTTTTAAACTAAACGGTTCGCTTGAGCGAACAATCCGCTTTTTTATTATTGTTCCATGTTTCGTAGTAATTCGATCATTAAAATAAAATTGCGGGTGATATGAAACGGGTCCTTCACGGGTAACGCCACCACTTTCTCTTGGGGTTTCCCATAACGATCCCGGATCTGAATCCACTCCCCGATCCGCGCATTCGGATTGGGGAAGGTTGCAAAACTATAATCATGCACTTTTTGATACGCCTCGATCATTCGTCGATCGCCCGTCAGATGATAGCCCAATAACGTTGTATAAAGCGCCTCCGAGTGAACCCACCATAACTTGTCATCCCAACCGTTTTCAATTTTTTTGATCAATGCGTTTGCGGATGGCCGATTGATTGAGCCACGGGGTCGACCTCCCTCGCGGTCGACAAAGTGATATAACCCGCCATATTCGCTATCCCACCCAAGCTCAAACATTTTGGCGACGATCGCAACCGCCTGGTCGATCGTGGCAATGTCGTTTGTTTTCAACGCATGATGCATCACAAACCACATATTTTCAATATTGTGACCGGGATTGATGAAACGGGTCAACAGACTCTGTTCGGTATGGTCCGTCCGGTTGATCAGCTCGAAGAGGAGGTCGCCCTGTCCAAACTCTGTCATGACTTCATCCGAAAATGCACTACAGCGTTGCTCAATCTCCGCTGTCCGCGGGTGGTCAAAACCAGCCAGCGCTTGCCCCAGTTCCTGACTGACGTTTAACATAATCATCGGAATGCCATGGCATTTATACCCTTTTGGGGTCGGTTCGGGGTAGGTCTGAAAGTCATCCCGTTCAATCCGGCCAACGATCGAATCATACAATTGCAACGCCGCGTCAAGGACGGCGGAGTCACCACTGACAGCCGCATATTTCGCGAAGCCCAATACCACGAAACAATCGGCATAAATGCTATAATCATAACCCTTCCCCGGCTCCGGTTCTTTGGGGGTTCCATTTTGGCTCAACAAAAAAGCGCAGCGACCGTCTTCCAAAAAACAATGGGCGCGCAAGAAGTCTACCCCTTTTTTTGCCTGGTCAAGGTAGTGCGAACTTTCTTTCAATTCGGCCAATTTCGCGAATAGCCAAATAAACCGGCCCTGCGACCATACGTATTTATCGGTGCTTACCCGTTGGTCACCCGTATTACTGAAACAGGTGAAATAACCGCCGTATTCTTCATCCATCCCGTGAGTCGTCCAAAACGGCAAAATACGATTGAACAACTGATCGTGATAAAACTCCGCCAAAGCGGCCCGGTATTTTGAGTCCATCATGCGTCCTCCCGTTGCTCGAAGCCACCGCTAGCAATGCCGAGATCGGTCGCTTGCGAAAAAATGAATCCTAAGCAAACCGGCTCAGCGTAGGTGCTTTACTCGCGGCAGATATTGCGCTTCGTATTTTTGATTGAGACTGTCGCCGTTCGGTAGATTGGCGCTGGTCCATATCGGAGGGGTGATCCCCATTGCCAGTAATTTTTCGACTGTCCTGATCATCAAAAGGTTGACGGCAAACGCGTTTACATAGGTCGATGTGGCCCCCATCTTCTGTTGCAGCCCCGCCACTTCCACTACCGAGTCTCCCAGGGGCAGATGGCTATCGATAAACACATCCACGAGTTCGTAAAGTTTTTGACCGCTCGGGTGCCGCGAAGGCGCTCCCACCGGCACCGAATCCGCAAATGATTTCGAGGTGATCCCGATCGACGTCACTCCCCGCCGTTGGCACTCCAAAGCACAGTCGATGGTCATGGCATTGATGCCGTACGCGTTCACAATAATCAGCGCATCGCCGGAGGTGATTTCGTACGAGTCCAACACTCCTTTGGCATAGCCCGGTGTCCGTTCGATATAATTGGACCGTTTGGCGCCGTGGATCAAGTTGGTTCCGGCATCCAATAACGGATTGACCGCCGCAAGCCCGCCGGCCCGCCATAGCACCTCTTCCGCCGCGAGATTCGAATGGCCCCCGGTCCCGATCACATGAATCAGGCCGTCGGCTTGAACCCTTTTGGCTAAAATATCGGCCGCCTGGTCGATACTGGCCTGTTCTTCCCGCTCGATGGCGGAAATCAAGTCGATAATAACATCCCGATAAACACCACTGGTTTTAGACATCTTCCTATCTCCTTGTAACATGTTATTTTAAAGCTGCAGCCATTCTTCGGAAATGAACAGTTTTTCTAAGATCAGGGCATAGACACCCATTAACGCCGGATCTTCCCGCATGGTTGAGACGCAGATCTTTACCGTCTCTGTCATCTCGGCCAAGGAGTTTTCTTTGACCGTTTGAATGACCGTATTTAATAGCAAATCGCCAACTTGGGTCAGTTCGCCGCCTAGGATCACCCGGTCGGTATTGAACAGGTGAATTAACTCCGCTACCTTCATCCCGATCAGGAGACTCGCTTGGTGAATAATTGCGCGGACTGCCGGGATTTCGACCAACGGCGACAGCAATGCTTCTTCGCTTGTCAACCGTGTCTTGGATAGTCCCAGTTTGGTAAACTCCTGTTCAGTGACGGTCGCTTTAATCTGTTCCAAAATCGTTCGCACGCTGCAGACTTGTTCAAAAGTACTATATTTAATCACACCCTCATCCCCAACTGCCGTCGGATACAAAACACGGGCTGAACCAATCTCTCCGGCATACCCCCGCGCTCCGCCGAACAGCGCGTTGTTAATGATAATTCCGGCGCCAATCCCCACCGAAAGATTAATATAAACCAAATTTTCACAGCCCACACCGTTTCCGTAAGTTTTCTCCCCAAGCGCGGCGGCGTTGGAGATATTTTCAACATGAACCGGGAGTCCTTCTAAACATTGCGATAACATCGCGGCTAACGGAAATCTACCCCAATCTAAATTGGAAGAACGCTCAACGATGCCCTCATAGGAGTTGACCAACCCCGGCGAAGCAACGCCGCAACAAAAAACTTTCTCTCGAGAAATCCCGTTGCCGGCTAAGATCAGCTTTAACGACAAGACGATACTCGAGACCACCTCATCCGGATGTGTCGTATCTAATTTTTGATGGCGGCTTTCTAAAATCGTTCCCGCCAGATCCAACAGCGCCGTATTCACGATGCCATGCTGGAGCCGTACTGCAAAAATATATCCGAATCGCGGATTTAACTCCAACATAACCGGCCGTCTGCCGCCACTCGATTCGCCCCATCCGGTTTCTTGAAGAATCCCTACTTTCATCAGTTCATTAACGATTACGGTCACCGCCGGAGGCGTCAATGCCGCCAGCTTTGCAACTTCGTGCCGGGCTATCGGACCGTTTTTACGAACAGTATTTAAAACCTTAATCCGGTTTAGAACTTTTAAATCTTTACTATTGCTGGCAGTTCGGTTTATTTTCATTATTCGCACCTTTGTTTTTTAATTTAAAAAAGCATCAAAATACTTCTAATTGTTATCCAAGGCAAATAACATATATCCTTATATTTATTGTCTTTTCCGGTAGGTTGATTTAAACAATTTAACTTTGTTTTTTAATTTAAAAAAGTATTCTCCGAAAACAAATTTATTCCTGCTGAAAAGAACCCTTTTTATTAACTTTTTTTAAAACCTGTTATTTCCAATCTATCTTTCCGATATGTTCGGGATGAACATAATCAGTCCAACCCCACCCCATATTCCCAAGCCTCCTGAATCTCCGGTACATTTCTGTCCACATTCCGGGCCGTGATCAGCTTGCCAATCGGATGCGCCGTCAGTACTCCCTCGGCCAACGGCCGTAACATCGCTACGATTTCTTCCTGGCGCAGATCATTCCGCAGCCATTCCCGTTCCAGCTCTTGGGGCAAGATCAACGGCATACGCAGCTTGGTGTTGTGAATCTTAGCCAGCAGCGGATTGGCATCGGTGGTCACGATCGCGTAACTGCGCAGGATCTCCCCGGTCTGCCGGTCGGTCCATTCATCCCAGATCCCCGCCATGGAAAAGATGGTGCGGTCTTGGCGGTAGATAAAATACGGGTATTTTTTACCCCGAAACAACCGCCACTCATAAAAACCGTCCGCCGGGACCAAACACCGCCGGTAACGGATCGGCCCGCGAAACGACGGCTTCTCAAAGACGGTATCGCTCCGCGCGTTTAAGGTATTCATCCGGATGGTTTGGGCTTGTTCCCGGGACTTTACCCAAAACGGGATCAACCCCCAACTCATCCCTTGAATCCGATCCGGTTCCGCACCGCTGATCACCGGCAGGCGCGGGAAATCAAATCCCGAGACGTAATAACGCGGCTGGCCCAACTCCGGCGCGAGCTCAAACTCAAAGTCCAAATTCAACTGATACCGGTTCACCAAACTTTGGGCATCCCGGCTTAACGCATAAAAGAAACACATGGCTTACACCTTCACTTTGATAATATCATTCCAGCGGGTCGTGTAACACGGCGACAACTTCGCCTGACGTAATTTCCACTTCCGGTCGCCAATTCCCTGCACCGCCAGTTTGACAGTGCTCTGGCCGAATCGAAGATTGATCCCGTCCAGCGCCCGCATCAACGCCCGCTCTTTCTCGCGGTCCACCCGGTCAAACAACGATCCTTGCACCTGCCCTTCGAAGACGATATCCGTGACGATTACCCCGGCTTTTTTATATCGGAACCCTTCCCGGTAAATGGCTTCAAACGTATTAAGAGCGTATTTGATCAACTCCAAACTGCTGTTGGTGGCCACCGGCAACGTGCAGACGGCGTTGCGGGCGTACTGCGGCTCATGGGCGTTAAAGCCGTTGGTATGGATAAAAACCAGCAACGCCCGGGCGCACAGTTGCTGTTGACGCAACTTATAAGCGCAGCGGCCGGCAAAGGTCGCCACCGCTTCCCGAATGCTCTCCCGGTCGGTCTGAGCCGCCCCGAACGAACGGGATGTGCAGATCGCTTGCTTCGCGGGCGGGACCAACTCCAGCTCCAAGCAGGAGATACCCTCCAACTCCATTTTAACCCGCAAGCCGACCACAGTCAGCTGTTTTCGGACCCAACCATCCGGCTGTTGCGTTAGATCCCAAGCCGTCCTGACGCCATACCCTGCCAACTTCTTGGCATACTGCCGGCCAATGCCCCAAATCTCGCCCGCCTCGAACTGGCGCAGGCATTCCGCGCGCCGGTCATGGCTCATCACAAACACGCCCCCGTTTTCCGGGACTTTCTTCGCGAAATGGTTCGCCATTTTCGCCAAGACTTTGGTCGGCCCGATGCCCACACTGACCGGAATCCCGGTACATTGCGACACCGCGCGCCGGATGACCCGGCCATACTCGTCAAGCGACCCCGGAATCCCGGTCAGGTTCAAAAACGCCTCGTCAATCGAGTACACTTCCAGTTCCGGGGCGAACTCGCCCAACTTTGTCATCACCCGGTGCGACATGTCGCCATATAAACAGTAATTGGATGAGTGAACGACGACCTGATTGGCCTCGAGAAAAGCGGCGATCTGAAACGCCGGCGCCCCCATCTTAATCCCCAAGGCTTTCGCTTCATTGGAACGGGCGATGATACAACCGTCGTTATTGCTTAAAACCACCACCGGACGGTTCCGCAGCTTCGGATCAAAAACCCGTTCGCAGGAGACGTAAAAATTGTTGCAATCCACCAAAGCGAACATTAGAAAGCCTTCTTTACAATGTAGGTTACGATGCCCCAAACCATAAAATCGCTCTCGTCACTAACGGGAATCGGTTGATACTCCTGGTTGGCCGGAACCAGATAGAGTTGGCTGCCGACCTTCCGGATCCGTTTTAGGGTAAATTCGCCGTTGAGAAAACAAACCGCCAAGGCATTGCGCCGGTATTCCAGCGACTTGTCGATCACCAACAGGTCGCCGTCATGAACGCCCGCGTCTTGCATCGACGATCCGCTGACTCGGCCGTAAAACGTAGCGCTTGGGTTTTTGACCACCACTTGGTTGAGATCAAGGATGTTTTCGAGGTAATCCTCGGCCGGCGAGGGAAACCCGGCCACAATCTGCTTGCCGGCATAGGGAATGGACGCGACCGAACCCATTGCGGCGGAACTGATGATCAATTTCATGCTGAGCCATCCTTTCTGTCAACAAACGTATGTTCGATTTCTATTATAGGCAAATCTCAAACCAAAACATAGTAGCAAATATTGGAAAACCGAAACAACCCGTCCAGAACGTATCAAAAAACCAATCCGAGCTACCGCCGGGAATTAGCAAGGGGATAGTCTGGAGATGTAGAAAATAATTGTTTTTTTGGTTATTTATTACAAAAACTTTGAATTATCGGCAGGATTCGCGCCATTTATGTATAATACTGGAAACAGCAATGAAAAACGTAGCATTTTGGGGAGGTTGTATTCATGAAACGAATCTTGCTCATCATATTCATCTTCATACTCGCCTTAGCCGGTTGCGGCGGCGGCAAGTCCAAACCGGCAAAATCCGCTTCGGGTGCGATTAAGCTGCAAATCGCCAACACGCAATTTACGGCGAAAACCATTCAACCGACCATCGATATGAAGATTGCTTATTACAATATCGCTTGCAACGGACCGGAAGGCAGCTCCCCGGTCCAAAAAACCGGAGTCACCGACGGCGTGGTCACGATCGAAGCTTTGGCGGTCGGAAGTTGGAGCGTCACCATTGACGCTTACAACGCCGCCGGAACCAATATTGCCGCCGGGTATGCCGGCGCCACCGTGAAAGGCGGTTCCACCACTGAAGTCGTGATTGAAGTTTTACCGTTGCAGGGAAACGGCATCTTAAAGATCGGCCTATCCTGGCCGGAGCGGATCATTTCCAATCCGGCGGTCAGCGGCACGCTTTTCTCCAGCAACGGAAACCTGTTTGCCAATTTAAATTTCACTTTGGCCGGCGATAAACTGTCCGCCGCCTATGAAAATTTGCAAATTCCCGCCGGTTACTACTGCTTGGCAGTGCAACTCTATAACGGTTCCACCGCAGTCTGGAGCGGGATTGAAGCGGTCCGGATTCTCGCCAGTCAAACTTCGGCCGGGAGTTATCCCTTAACCGTCGATACGATCGATCCGGTCGAAGGCGGAATCGGGATTATTGTCGTTCCGATCATTCAAAATCCCATCAACATCACCTTCGCCGGCCAACAAAGCGAGTTGCGGCAAGGAACGACCATGACCGTTCAAGCGACCCCGTCGGAGCCGGTCGACAGCTACAAATGGTATCTCAACGGAGTTTTACTGACGGACCAAACCGCTCCGGTCATTACCCTCGGGACCGGCCTGCAACCAAGGCCTTATCGCCTTGATCTCATGGTGACCAAAGGGAGCGTTTTAAGCTCCGCGTCGCTTTACTTTAAAGTCATTCCGGCGGGCGCCACGTCCGCCCCGACCGCGACGCCCACCCCGGCGCCGGGAACAACGCCCCAGGCCGGAACGCATACCCTGGCGATGGGCGCCAGTCATGGCCTGGCCATTAAAAACGGTCAAGTTTATGCCTGGGGTAAAAACAACTACGGTCAACTGGGAACCGGATCGTCCACCGCTACCGCACCGGTAGCGGTCCCCGGATTGACCAATGCCATTCAAGTGGCGGCGGGCATGGACCACAGCTTGGCTTTGCTAAACAATGGCGCGTTATACGCCTGGGGATGGAACCAATATGGGCAAGTCGGCAATAATACCACCAGCAACGTCAGCAGTCCCCAAATCATTTTGCGCGATGTCATCGCCATCGCCGCCGGAGCCAACTTCAGCCTGGCCGTAAAACAGGACGGCACGGTCTGGTCATGGGGCGCCAATAGCTCCGGCCAACTGGGAACCGGCAATACCACCGCGAGTAAGGAACCGATAGCGGTTTTAAACTTAAATAACATTACCGCTGTCGCTTGCGGAGCTTCTCACGGTATCGCCTTGCAAAACAACGGAACGGTTTGGTCATGGGGCAATAATATGAGCGGTCAGCTCGGCGACGGCACCAAAAACAACGCCAATCAGCCCCGGCAAATCACGACGCCGTCCGGTATCAAATCAATTTGCGCTTATGACACCCATAGTTTGGCGATCAGCCATAGTGGCGTAGTGTACGGTTGGGGCAATAACTCCTCCTATCATTTGGGGAAATTAACCAACGTCGGAACTGTCGTTCCGACGCTAATTCCCGGCGTTACAAATGTGCAACAAATCGCCACCGGCCTTTTTCACACCATCGCTCTCAAAAACGACGGTAGCGTTTGGCTTTGGGGATCCAACACCCTCGGCCAGCTAGGAATCGCCGGAGCTTCGACCGACGGAACCCCCAATCAGTTGACCGGTTATAGCGCCGTCGCCATCGCGGCCGGCGATCAAAGCTCCATTATCCAAACCACCACCGGTTCCTGGTGGACCTGGGGCGTAAACAGCGACGGTCAACTCGGAATCGGCTCGCAAACAAACAGTCCGGTCCCGGTTGCGATCAATTTGTAGTCATTAAAAAAAGACCCGCTCACAAAGAACGGGTCTTTTTGAATCTTACGAATTCCTTACGCGGCCGGTTTGACCGCCGGAGCGGCCGCCGGTTTTTGGCAACCGCGGTAGACCGGATTGATCTCTTTTTTGGCCCGGATATACTCGATCAACGAATCGCGGATCGGCACGCCGGTATCCTTGACCTCCTTGCCTTGTTTCAAGGCGAGGTACATGTCGCCGCCGGAGAACATGAAGTCATTGGCGACCACCGTATAAAGCTTACTATTGTCAATCGGCTCGCCGTTCTCCAAGGTGATGGTGACGATCCGTTGCCCAAAGGGTTTGCTCAAATCGTAGGTGACAAACAAACCGGAGAGTTGCCCGAAATAACCGACCTTTTGGTTGTCGAGACCGTTTTCAACCGTCTCGCGAACCTGGGCCCCGGTCAATTTAGCGGTCACCAAGGTGTTGTCGAACGGCATCACTTGATAGAGACCCCCTACGGTTAGATCGCCTTGCGGCAACGAAGTCCGCAAGCCGCCGCCGTTTTGGAAGCCGATCTGCGCGCCGGTGCGTTCCCGCATGATATCGCAGACCCATTCGCCCATGACCGACGGCGCTTTGGTATCATGATTGAGATCAAGCTTCGCCAGACCGATCTTCTCGGCGAGAATCGGTTGGATGCTGTCCAGGTATTTCGCCAGGATATCCTTGGTAGCCTGATCATCGGGCAAAGTGGTCGGCCGTAAGAACAGGTTATCCAAGGCCGCTTTGCTGCCGACCACTTTCGGACTGTTCTTCTCGACGATGAAGGTCAAGTGTCCCAAGGAACGGCCATTGTAATAAGCCATGACATAGGGAATTTTCCCGACTTGGCCAACGACCATCTCGTGCGAGTGTCCGGCTAAGATCCCGTCCAAGCCTTCCACTTTGACTAACTCGGCCGCTTCGCCGGTGATGTTGCCCGCTTTGTCGGCGGTCCCGCCCAAATGTCCTAAGGCGATCACGATATTGGCGCCGGCGGCCCGGACTTCTTTAACATAGGTTGGCAAAATTTCCACCGGATCCTTAAACTCGACATTCGCCACGTTGTCCGGTTTGGTTTTCCATGCCGTTTCGGGGGTGGTCAACCCGATAAAGGCAATCTTTACGCCGTTCACTTCAAAGATTTGATATGGTTTAGTGTAACTTACCGGTTTTTGAGTCTTGCGGTCATAAATGTTGGCGGCGATAAACTTAAACCCGCCGATCGCCTCCCAATCGCCGGTCCGTTGGATGCCCCAGTCATATTCATGATTGCCGATTGCGGAAACGGCCACCCCGGCTTCTTTCAGACAAGCGGCGACCGGTTTGCCGTAAAGCAGGTTGGACTCGGCGCTGCCTTGGAACAGGTCTCCGGCGCTGACTAAAATGGTGCCGTTCGGATTGGCGGCGCGTTGTTTTTTCACTTCGCCGACCAGCTTCACGATCCCGATATTTTTACCGGCCGGGAGCAACGAACCATGGAAGTCGGTAATATCCAACACATCAATGATCCGGTAATTCAAAACGCCGCTATTGCAAAGTTCGTAAACATTGAGGGATTTGACATTTGGCGTCCGGCCATCCGCCGCCATCGGAATCGTAATGACGCCGGCGCGGACTTTGTTGTAAATCTCGTCTTTTAACGGATGGTTCAAGTCCACGCCAGTAATCTTCCAGTTGTTATCCAACTTCGGCGCAACGGTTCCCATCTTTTGAACGTAGTCGACGATCAGATCGCGCAATCGGCCTTTGTCGCCCAGCGCTTCGTAGGAATCGTAAACTTTGTCGGCTTCGTTGAAGATTTTATCCTTCACCATATTGCCGTAGCGGTAATTGTTCACCGCTAAGGTGAAGGTCTGCGTATCGGTGACCGGTTTGCCTTTGAAGGTCAGATTTTCGATCCGTTTGCCAACCGGTGCGGCGATATTGATCTCGTAGTTGACGCCGGCGAACAGATCATAATTGTAACCCCGGATATTGGGGTTGAAGCTGACGGTGACGTCGCCCGGTTTGGCCTCGTTGTAATACTGAGCGGACCATTCCATATAGGTTTTTAATTGCTTTCCGGTAACTTTGACGGTGATCAGGGTATTGGTATATTTGTAGATATTGGCGACATCCTTCTTTTTGAAGTCGCCTTTGGTCAGATTGGAGGTATTGCTGAAAAGCGCCGCGGCGGAAATGTCCGCTTTGGTGTAGTAAAGCTGCACTTCGTTGATGAAGTCCATCAAGGCGGTATCTTGAACTTGCGCCGTCGGGATGCCCGGTAAAAGCTCCAAACTCGGCAAATAGTCGCCGGCTACTTTACCGATGACCGTATTGACATCGGCTTCGGAGCGGTCGTGAACCCATTTGAACTTGGTCAACAGTTCCTGATCGGCGGCGACTTTGGTGGTGTCGATATTGCTGCCGGTTTTGGATTGGACGGTCCAAACGCCGTTCACTTTCGCCACGGCCAAATCGATCCGGGACACTTTATTGCCGCTGACTTTCGGCTCGACCACCAATACGCCGTTAATCAGCTGGCTGGGGATATCCATATGGGCATGTCCACAGACAATGGCGGTCAACTCCGGATTGGCGGCGGCCACGGCTTTAATTCCGGAACCTTCCATGCCGTATTCCGGATCGACTCCGATGTGCATGACGCCAATCAACACATCGGCTTTGCCTTTCAACTCGGCAATGACCTTTTTGGTCTCAACGATCGGGTCGGTGAAGGTTAACCCCTTGAAGTTAGCCGGGGTACTGGCTTCGAACCGCGGCACCAACGGATTGGTGATCCCGATCACCGCCACCCGAACCCCGGCGACGTCGATGATCTTATACGGTTTGAGATAACGTTTGCCGTCCTCCCGATAGAGGTTGGCTGCGAGCACGGTCGCTTTCGAACCGTTGACGCAACGGTTGAAGAAGTCCATTCCAAAATTGAACTCGTGATTGCCCGGGGTCCAGGTATCGTAATGAAGCTCATTGAGGGCTTGGATCATGGGGTGGACTTTTTCATCGTTGAACAACTCCGCCATATTGTCTTGGACGGTATCGCCGTTGTCCACCAGGATGGTATGGGGGTTTTCGGCGCGCACCTGTTTGACGACAGTGGCGACTTTGGCCAGCCCGGACCCGGGATCTTCGGTATCGATGGCGTAGTCCCATGGATAGAGCCGGCCATGGAGATCACTGGTCCCTAAAATCGTAATCTTGACTTGGTTTTCCGCTTGGACCGCCGTAAAGCTAAACAAGGCCAAAAGCACGACTAAACCTAACAACAGAACGTAAGCTTTTTTCGCTTGGAACATTAAAACACCTCCGATTTTCTTCATCGCAAGCATATAATTCGCTGAAGCGCTGGGTTTACCTTCCACAATTACTGTTAACAAGAAATTTTTAACAAATGCCTAACGCATTTTTCACAGCGATGGCAAACCACCTGTCACATGTTGGCGGGGAACCTGCGAGCAATTATTGGAAAGAGTTGGTGTTTGGGGCGAGCATGATTGGGGGGTGCGTTTGGCATGCTAAACGCAGAAACGGTGTTCGTAAAGGTGCAACATGCAAAAACAATGGCTCACACAGTTTTCCGCCTATCAAAGCCAGCTTGATGACGCTGCCTACCTGCAGTCCCGGATCGTCTTCAGCTGCGCTCCGACCATTGCCGCGCTCAAACCGGCCACATTGCTTAACTTCGGCCAAACCGGCCGCGATCTGAACCGTTTATGGGGGACGCACCGGCTGGAGTTCCCGCGCCGTTTGGGTCGAAGCCTGGGATTGACCGGTTATGAACTGCGCCGTCAGTCCGGCGCGACATTGGTGCTTTTCTTTAACCGTTTCGCGCTCGCCGCCACGCTCTACAACCCGGAGAACCGAGTGTATCTGGAAAACCTCGGTTATCCGGTACGGTTTGGCATCAACAGTTGCCTGACCTACTTGAAACATCGTTTGAAACGTTGCTTTCCGCATGAAATCGGAATCTTTTTAGGGATCCCCGCCGCCGATGTCACCGGCTTCATTGAAAATCAAGGCCGTAACTTCATCTTTAACGGGTATTGGAAAGTCTATCAAGCGCCGGAGCGAGCGCAAGCGCTTTTTGCCCGGTTTGACCAGGCTCGGTTGGAGATGATCCACGCCATCCTACGAAAGTAATTTCGACTGCCTATGTCGTTAGCTGGGTGGACGACTTAATAACTCTGCTCCAACGTCCGGATCATTCGCCATAACAGATCATTAACCGGGGTGGCGACTCCATATTGGCGTCCTAAAGCCGTCACAGTCCCGGCAAAGCTCTCCACCTCCGTCTTCCGCCCGGCCTCCACATCCTGAAGCATCGAGGTTTTTCCTTCCGGCGCCAAGGTCGCAATGATTTTGAGATATTGGTCGATATCGGCGGCGGTCAGATTGATCCCGGCGCGCTCCGCCAGGGATAACACTTCCCCGGAAGCCAACTCCAATAGTTGGCGGGCTTCCCCCACTGTTTGAAAGACCCCGTACGGTGCTTTTAAGACGGCGGAGATTTGATTGACCCCGACGTTCATCATAAACTTCCACCAGAGTTCGTGCAGAATATCCTCAGGCACCTCGTAGGGGACGCCAACCCGGTCGAAAAACTCCCGGACCATCCGGACTTTGGATGAATCGTTCCCTTGCCCCGGTTCGCCAAAGACGATCTTCCCCAACCGCGAGTAACGGGTCTGCGTTCCCAACCGGACGGCGTCGGTCCCAACCACGAAAGAATAGAGCAACTTTTCCAGACCGTAGGCCGCGCCAACCGTTTCTTCACTGGTGATCCCGTTTAATAAGGAAAGGATGATCGTCTCCTGGCCGACGCAGTGGCGCAACGCTTCGATACTTGCGGCCAAGTGATGTTGCTTGACGGCGATCAGGATTAGGTCGGCGGGTTCGGTAGCCGCTTGGGGCGTTACAAACCGGAACGGATAGACCGTGCCGTTGACGGCCACGCCTTCCCGGCGATACCGTTCCACCCGTTCCGGATCGGCAATGACGGTCAGCGCCCCCGGATCCGACTGCTGAATTTGGCCGGCGTAAGCGCTTCCCACCGCGCCCAGACCGGAAAGATACACTTTCTTAATGGCAACCATCGTAGCGACCCCTCTCAAACTTAAACTTATGTTCAAGAAAAATATGTCGCGCCACCCGGCTTATTTGCTTAATTCGCTTGTGCGAACAGCGACCGGCAGCCAACGTGGACGACTACTGACTCTATTTTACCAAAAAACCGGCTCTACCCCAATCGTCGCAAGCAATTTTGATGAAATGTTTTCAAAACGAAGATGCGGCTATACAACCACCAATTTATTGTGGTAGGATACAAATAGAACAAGCGTCAGAACGTGTGTTGACAAAACCGGGCACCGGGCACCGGACATTCAGCTCACGATATCAGAGGCAACGAAGATGATTTATTTTGCTTTCATTTCATCCTGGGCAGTGTTGATCTACCTTTTTCTGGGCTTTTATGTATTTTACAATGCTCCCAAAGCCCGGTTAAACCGTCTCTTTTTGCTATGGGCGCTCGGAATGGCGGAATACTCCTTCTGCTTTACCTTTTTGTACCTCAGCGCCACCTCCCAAAGTTATCAGTTCTGGTATAAGTTGGCGGTTCCCGGCTGGACCGTTCATATCAGTCTGGTGTTGCATATGGTTTTGTTGCTCACCCATCGCACCTTGAAACTTCCGTTGAAAAACGGCTGGTTGACGGCGCTGTATGCTCCGGGCGCGGTTGTTTTGTTATTCCGGTTGTATCTCAATGATTATCTCGCACCGATTGTCCCCAACGCATTTTCGATCTATTTCCTTTTTGAGGAGTTTTATATCTATAGTTTCTCTCTGGCCTGCCTGATTTTACTGTGGCAGTGGGGCCGCAAGACGCCGCTCGCCCAGGAACGGAAACAAGCCCGGATCTTGATCGGGGCCGGTTTTGTCACCTTCATTTTATCCTTGATCGCCGACGTCCCCCCGCCCGGCTTTCATCTGGAAGCCGTACCCCCGTTTGGCCACTTGATTATTCTGATTTTAGCCTTCGCCCTGCTTTACGCCAGCATCGAATATCAGTTTCCAGGCTTGGTTTCATTAATCAAGCTGAAAACGGTGGTTAACAAAGTGACCGATCTGGTCTTTTTGGTGGATTGTCACGACCGGATTGTCGATTATAACCAACGGGTTAATGAAAAATTGGGTTATTCCGGTCAGGAACTGATTGGACAACCAATTGACTCCGTATTAAAAGGCGACCTGCTGCCACCAGGGGTCCGTTGGAATCAAACCGAGTTGTGCCGCTGCGATGGCGGGAGCTATTGTGTTCGACGGTCCGGTTCCTTACTCCCCGTTAATCTGCAAACCGCGTTGATCAACGATCACAAGGGGAGCTCCGCCGGCGCGATTCTGCTTTGTCAGGACCGCACCGCCCTTGAAAGCCTGCAAGCCGAAATTGACGCCAGAATCCTCAAAGAAAATCAACTCCATTACCTTAGTTCCCACGATGCGGTGACCGGACTGTTCAATCGGAACTATTTCGAAATGAAGTTAGCGGAGTTAGATAACCATCCGGAAGCGGCCGTCGGCATCATGATCTGTGATATTGACGGATTGAAGTTGGCCAACGATTCGTTAGGCCATAACGTCGGCGACCAGTTGTTAATCGCCTCGGCGCAGGCGATTCGGGGTGCTTTTGACCGGGATGAGATCGTCGCCCGGATCGGCGGCGACGAGTTTGCGGTGCTGATTCCCGCCGGTGATAAAACCAGGCTAAAGAAGGCCTATCTTCAAATCCAGCAAGCGATCGAGGATTTCAATCAGTTCAACACGCCGTTGCATCTCAGCCTCTCCATCGGCTATACCGTGGCCGACTCCACCCGGAAAATCATCGACCTCTTTAAAGAAGCCGATAATTACATGTATAAAGAGAAGCTCAATCATGTGCAAAGCGTCCGGAACGCGATGATCCAAGCGTTATTAAGCACGCTGGAAGCGCGGGACCTGATCACCGAGGCGCACACCCAACGCATCCAAAAGTTACTGGTTGAAGTGGGGCTTTATTTGAATTTGACCGATTCGGCCATCACCAACCTGCGGTTGTTAGGGCAATTCCATGATATCGGCAAAGTCGGCATTCCCGACCGGATTCTCAAAAAACCCGGAACGCTCACCGCGACCGAAAAGAACACCATGCGCCAGCATAGCGATATTGGCTACCGGATTGCCAAATCGGTCCCGGATCTCCATCAAATTGCCGATCTGATCTTACGGCATCACGAACGTTGGGACGGGAACGGTTATCCCTTGGGCCTCCAAGGCGAGGCGATCCCGTTGGAATGCCGGATCTTGGCTGTGGTCGACGCCTTTGATTCGATGACCAATCAACGCCCGTATCATCAAAGGATGACGCTTGAGGCCGCCGTTCAAGAATTGGAGCGGAATTCGGGTGCGCAGTTCGATCCGGAAATCGTCGCCGGATTTTTGGGTTTTCTCGCTGTTAAAGGACGGCGGGACCATCTGGTTGGCGGGTAACCGCTGCACCGCGTTTTTTGGCGCCGGCAGTGTTTGGTCAACTTTTCGAATGATTCACCGCGATGGCGATTTTGGTCAATCCGCTTTGTTGGATGGCATCCAGCAACTCCACCACCTGCCCATGCCGGACGCTGCGGTCGGCGTTAATAATTACGGCCAGCGACGGAACGGATTTTTGTTGGTTAAGCAAGCGCAGCACCGCTTCACCGGGGGAAGCGATCGCTTCTTTGTCATAGTATAATTGCCCGTCTTTGGTGATCGAGACCGTCACGACCTTGGGCAGCTGGTCCGGCACGCCCGAAGCCTTGGGCAGATTAACCGGAACGCTGTATTGATGGGTCATCGACAAGCTCGCCAACATGAAAAACACGAGCAGAAAAAACATGGTGTCGATCATGGGAATAATTTCGATCCGCGCTTTGCGCGCCGTATTTCTTGGCAGTTTCATCCCGCTCGCTCCTGTACCGTTTCATGAAGTGACAGTTCCAGCCGGGTCGCGTATTGCTCGATCGTTTCCGTTTCCCGCTCGACGCACCGTAAAAAAAAGTTGTACGGGATCAGGGTAATTACGGCTACGGAAATTCCACTGGCGGTGGCGATCAAAGCCTCCGCCACTCCGCCGGTCACTGCGTGCGGTTGGCTTGATCCGGCGACTGTCATGATCTGAAACGAGCCGATCATCCCGATGATCGTTCCTAACAATCCTAACAAGGGTGAAAGCGTGATGATGGTTTCCAGCGCGGTTAAGCCCCGTTTCATCCCCGACACTTCCGCTAAACCGGCAATTTCCATGGCCTTGGCGGGGTTACGGCGATAACCCAAACCAACTTTTAATACGTTGACTACCGGTAAATTACTCCCGTCGGCTTTGGCGAACGCTTCCTCATGCCGTCCTTGATCAGCCAGGTTCAGAACCGCTTCGGCCAGTTGATGGCGGCCGATCCGGCGAAAAAAAAGCAACCGTTCCACAATGATGGTCACGGCCACCAGCGAACAGACCGCCAGCGGCATCATAACCCAGCCTCCTTTAATTAGCACCTCGAACATTCCGTCTCATCCTCTCGATCATATTCTACGAAGCCAATTGCGATCCATTTGTCCTTTCAAAGGCTAACCGCCATGCGTTGTCTCCCACAAACGGCGCGGTGGACTGCAACACCTTGCGGGTTCCCCTTTAAGGGGCGAGGGGTCGCACTAAGACCTGCGTTTTCTGCTTTCGCTTGCCCCCGGCGCTCCGGGGTGGCGGACGACTTACGGGTCGGTTAGCCGGAACCGGACCCGGACATCATGAAAGCTGGCAACGGGATTCCCGTTTTGGGTCGCCGGGGCGAACCGCCACTTTTTGACCGCTTGAAGCACCGCTTCATCCAGCAATTGATAACCGCTGCTCTCCCGGATGGTCACAGTGGCGGCAACGCCACGGCGGTCAACCAGCACCCGCACCATGACCGTACCTTCCCACCCTGCCTGCCGGGCTGCGACCGGATAACGCGGCGCTGAACCGCGCAGCATCTTGACGGCGTTCCCGCCGGTTCCGCCGTCGCCAACTGCGGCCGTTTCACCCGCTCCTGACTGTCCGGACGCAACGCTGCCAATTGCGCCGTTGGGATCACCCGTCAGTAGCGGCGGTTTGGTTGAGCCGGCCGAACCGCCGGCACCGGCGGCCGGGACGGTCAAAACCGGTTCGGTGGCGGCTCCGGTTAAAACCGGAGGAAACGATGATTCGACCGTTGCCACAGTCTCCGGCGCGGTTGACGCCGGATGATTGACGGTCGGCTCGAGCGGCGGCTCCACCGAATCGGCCACCTTTTGACGGACGGATTCGGTTGGGCCTTCATCACGCGCAACCGTTTGCCGGATGGGCGGCGGCCCGGTTGCCGCGCGGCCGGATTCGGGATTGAGGTTACCCAGATCACCCGTACTTAACAGCTTTGAAGGCATGATCGCCACCAACACCGGGGGAACCGGGGCCGGTGGCGGCGCCTCAACGGTCAACCGGCCGAAGGCGGGCGCTATGCATAATAACAGATGGAGAACTAACGAAACGCCAATTGCAATCCGTTCATTACGGTTGCCGATTGCCGCCGTTCCGTTTCCCTTGATTCGACTCGTTCGTTTCGCCACATCAGCGCTCCCTTCTCCGGATTAAATAAAAAAGGATTAATTCATAAATTTAGCGTTGGTTTCTTCATAATTATTGGGGAATGATCGATTCCGATGGTTGAATTTTGAATTCCGGTACTTGAATCTTCAATTCAAGTGGTTGGATGTTGGATTCCGCTGCGCAAATCTTCCATTCCGGTGGTTAAATCTTGAATTTCAGTTCTCAAATGTTCTATTCCGGCGGTTAAATCTTAAATTTCAGTTCCCAAATGTTCTATTCCGTCGGTTAAATTTTACATTCAGGTCGCCAAAATATAAATTCCGGTTGGGAAATCTATATTTTCGGGTGTTGATTGTTCAATTTCGGTTGTTTGTTGTTCCAAAATCTCACTCCGCCGGAAACAACCATTGCATAGCGGACGGAAACCGCTTGGTAAAAAAGCGCCAGTGATGAATCGCCCCTTCATCAATTACCAGTTGGCAGTGGTCGGCCGTGAATCCCTTGTTGCGTAATATTTGATAGGCGGCTTTGGTTTGGGGCACCATCGTTTTTTGGCGGTTGGTTTTGGCGGCGCCTTCCAAACTTCCGACATCCAAGTAGACCTTCCGTCCGGCGCAGGTCAGCGGCTGCGCTTCCATATGTTCGACAAACCCGTCATACCAAAGGGATCCGGAGATTGACGCAATCCGGCCGAAAACCTCCGGATAGCGATAAGCCGCATAAAGCGCGATCAAACCGCCGAGTGAAACGCCGGCGATTCCGGTACGCTCCGGTTGTGGGAGCGTCTGAAATGTTCGATCGATATACGCTTTGACCTCATCCGCTAAAAACGCGAGATAGTCGGCGCCCCGGCCCTCAAAATCGCCGTACCGCTGCTCAAGCGCCGGCGCATACCAGGGGGTATAGTCGCGTTGCCGCGTTTTGGTTTCAACCCCGACCAAAATCAGCTCCATGAGTTTCCCCGCTGCAAACAGTGCCTCTAAGGTCTCCAGCGAATTACTGGCGGCCGGATGAAACAACTTCCCTTGATCTTGAAGGTAGACGACGGGAAAACCCGTTCCCGCCTCTTGATAGGATGGGGGAAGATAGATGGTGAGTTCCCGGTCGCTGATGTTACTAGTGATAATTTGACCTTTCATTGCTCCGCTCCCCAAGAAATTTTACCCGAAGTATTCTCATAACCGAAACAGACCGGTTTCCCGTTCAGCGGATCGGTAATGATCCGCGCTTCAATCTGAAAAACCGCTCGCAACACCGCCGGAGTGATCGTGATTTGCGGCGTGCCGGCGGCGATAATTTGGCCGTGTTGCAACGCCACGATCTCATGGGCAAACCGCGCCGCATGATTGATATCATGCAAAACCATCACCACCGCGCAACCTCGTTCCTGATTTAGTTGTTCCACAATTTGCAACATTTCCAACTGGTGGGCCAAATCCAGATAGGTGGTAGGTTCGTCCAACAAGAGCAGTTCCGTCTCTTGCGCCAGCGCCATGGCCAACCAAAGCCGCTGGCGTTCCCCGCCGGACAAACTGCCGATCGGGCGGTCGCCAAAGGCAGTCACCTTGGTCGTTGCCATGGCCCAGGCGATCACTTCCCGGTCTTTGGCCGATAACTGCTTCCCTCGGCGCCGGTGGGGAAAGCGGCCAAACGCCACCAACTCCTCGCCGGTCAATTCCGGAGGCCCGGTCGGATGCTGCGGCAACACCGCCAAACGCTGCGCAACCTGACGCGTGGGAAGCTGGTGGAGATCCTCGCCATGTAAGTAAACCTTGCCGCGCTGGGGCCGGATAATCCGGGCGATCGTTTTGAGCAAGGTCGATTTGCCGCAACCGTTCGGTCCGATGATCGCGGTGATTTTAGCCGCCGCCACCGTTAGGTTGAGCGCGTCGATGATTGGGGTTTGGCCGTAACCGACCCGTAAATTTTCAACACGTAAAATACTCATCGTCAGACCTTCCTATGCTTTGGCAGTAAACAACAGATAGATAAAGTACGGCGCGCCGATTAACGAAATAACGATTCCGACCGCAAGCTCCGCCGGAGCAAACAGCGTCTTGCCGATCCAATCGGCGGTCAAGACCAACAGCATTCCCAGCACCGCCGCGACGGCAAGCATGGGTTGATGGGTGATGCCCACCAACCGCCGGGCGATGTGGGGCACGATCAACCCGACAAAACCAATCCCGCCGGCCACGGCGACGCAAGCGCCGACTAATCCGATCGCGCTCAGCAAAAAGAAAGCCTTCTCCCGCTCGACGGCCACTCCCAAGCTTTTGACGCTGCTTTCCTCCAATTGAAACAGGTCAAGCAGATAGGCCTTCCGGAACAGCACCGGAATCAACAGCCCGAAC
This sequence comes from Bacillota bacterium, assembly GCA_023417475.1. Lineage (GTDB taxonomy): Bacteria > Bacillota > UBA4882 > UBA8346 > UBA8346 > JAEYPR01. The sequence goes on from JAEZFP010000049.1 coordinate 28,930, forward strand.
CACGGCAAAATTGCGCTAAGTTGCTTCCAATTGGCATGGGCGACGCTTCCGGCCAGCCAAACAGTAGCCAGTTGAAAATCGCCGCTGCTCATTTTGAGCGTCACATATAAAATCACTGCACTGAGCCCCGAGCCAACCGCAATCCCGGTCAACAACAACCGTTGCGGGTCCAGTTGGCCGCGCTGCCGTGCCAGGCAGTAGCTTAACAAGGCTGCTCCCAGCCCGCCAAGCAACCCGCAAAACGGCATGGCCAGCGCCGCCACCCAACCCGCAGCGCCGATCTTTTCGTGCACGAAGACCATAAAGAGCACCATTCCGACCCCGGCTCCGGCATTAATGCTCAGGATCCCGGGATCGGCCAGACCGTTCCGGGTTATTCCCTGCATTACCGCTCCCGCGATGCCTAACGCCGCTCCGATTAAACCGGCGGTAACGATCCGGGGCAAGCGAAACTCCCAGATCAGCAAGTCATACTGCGGGGTCGGGGCGATCCGGAACAGCGTTTTCGCCAGATCCGCCGCGCTGATCTCCATGATGCCAAAGCGCAAACTGCAATAGGCCATCAGCAAAACGAGGCCCAGTCCGATCCCCAATACCACCCGATACCGGCCGATCCGCTCCTTACGCATATTGGTTACCCCCGCGCGTTCTGGCCAGATATAAGAAGAAGGGTACGCCGATCAATGCGGTAATCACTCCCACCGGCGTCTCGAACGGATAATTTAGAAACCGGCTGAGTAAGTCTGAAGCGGCGAGAAAGATACCCCCCAATACGCCCGAACAGGGAATAACCCACTTATAATCGACCCCGGTCAAGTAACGGGTGATATGCGGAATGATCAAACCGACGAAAGCAATCTTTCCGACTAAAGCGACGGAAATTCCGGTTAAAATCATGACGGCCAGCGCCGCCAGCCCTTTGATTACGGCGGTCGGTTGCCCCAGACCGATCGCCACTTCCTCGCCCAAAGAGAGCAACGTGATTTGGCCCGAGACCAACAACGCCACCAGAAAGCCGCCGGCCAAAAAGATAACCGCCAGTTTGAGGTGTTCCGGGTTTAGCTGATGCAAGCGCGCGTTATACCAGAAACTGATATCCTGGGCGATCTGATAATACGTAGCCAAAGCCGCCGCGATCCCGCTCAAAAAGGTGCCGGTGATCGTCCCCAAAATCGCCAGGCGGACCGGGGACAAGCCATTGGGCAGTAATGATCCCAACCCAAACACCAAAGCCGCTCCCAATACCGAACCGACCAGTGACAAGCCGATCCGCTCCAACGCCGTTGCATTGGGTAATAACAACATCCCCAGGGTGATTGCCAAAGCGGAGCCGTCGACCACCCCCATCAAGCTGGGCGAGGCCAGATAATTCCGGGTAATTCCCTGCATCAACGCGCCGGAGACGGCTAACGCGGCCCCGACCAATAGCGCTCCGAGCACTCTTGGCAACCGGGAGCTGATGACGATCTGGTGGTTGACATTGCCCGGGTCAAAATGAAACACCGCCGCTTGAACAGTTTCCCAGTCAAGCGGTTTCGCTCCGTAACGGACCGACAATCCGATGACGGCCAGGATCAGGCCCGGCGCGGCGATCAAAATGAAATAAGGAAAAAAACTCTTTACGCGCATCGTCTCCCGCTCGCTTTTTAAAATATAGAATTAACCATACCGCAACATGGCCGGGATTGCTTTCTGTTTAAAGTTAGTTTAAACTAACATTAGTGGAATCAATCGCAATCAGGCAACGGCGATCGAATCTAACTAACCTCATCATACCATTTTCCGCTAACGATCCCTTATAACGATATTGCGATTTTTATAACCATATTTCATTGTTTAAAGGAGTGATTCCCATGTCGGTTCTTGATCACATCCGGGAGACGATTGAGAAGTTTCACTTATGTACCCAGCTTCCCATCCGGTCGGTTGATTTTGACGGACTGCCCATTCATTCCGTGGGCTATAGCGGAGCATTGGATGAGCTTTATGAGCGCCAGCATGTTTTCGAACAAGCGAAAAAAGAGTTAACGGCAGTTAACGCCCGTTTCGTGACCGTCGCCGCAGCGGAACATATTCATTTCACCGCTTGCCAAATCTGCGGCAAAAATATCATCCGGGGCTTTCATATCATCGGCCCTTATGCGTCACATCCCAAAGCCGCCAATGACTCCTTCGCCTACAAACCGGCGTATTGCCTCCCGTACCTATTGGAGTTGTTGCGGACCATCGCCGCGGATAGCGGGTACTTTAAACAGAAGATCAAAAACTACTATGAGCAACCCTATAGCTTATACGTCAAAAAGGCCATTGACTACATGGATGCCCGGTATCACGAACCCGTCACCTTGGAGGATACCGCCCGCTATCTCAAGATCAGCAAATCCTATCTGTGCAATCTCTTTAAAAAAGAAACCGGGAAAACTTTCTCCCAGTTTCTCAATGAATTACGGATTGAAAAAAGCAAGAAATTATTGACTGAAGCGAGTTTACCGGTATTGGACATCGCCCTCTCCGTAGGGTTCAACAATCAAAACTATTACAACCTGGTCTTTAAAAAACTAATGCGCCGGACGCCCTTGGAGTACCGGAATAACAGCTTATTGCCACGGAACGGCACGGAATAACCTTCTCGGCTTTGGCTGATCACCGTGGCGGTTGAGTGTTATCCGTCCCCTCGGCGGTCAATACGATCAAACCCTCGGCCAATGTTCCGCGCCAACTCAAAAAATCATGACCGCCGACAAATTCCCGGTAGTGTACTTCATACCCCTTGGCCAGCAACACATCGCGCAAATGGCGGTTGGTGGCCAGGATCGAGTGCCCGTTCCCCGTCCGGTCGATTTCACCGTTTCCCGCAGTTAGATAAAAACGCAACGCAAGCTTAGGGCGTTGAATAACCAGCGCCGCCAGATAGTTCCGCTCGGGATGGCGATTCGCCGCAATCGCCTGCTGCAATTGTTCGGGTGGCTGCCACCAGTAGGAACCCGATTGCGCCAACACCTTGCCAAATTGCTCGGGGCGCTGCAACCCGAGATAGGTTGCGGCTAATCCGCCGTAACTAGCTCCGGCGACGATGGTGCGGTCCGGCTCCCGGGTAACATGGTAATGGCGTTGCACCCAAGGAAGCAGCTCAGTCGCCATAAAGTCCGCGAATGCCGGATTGCACGGCAATTGGCGGCTGCGGGCGTCACCCGGACCGTTGCCGATGATCACCACCACCAACGGCGGGATGGCCGCGGCGGCGATCAAGTTGTCCAAAATTGTCGGCGTCGGGACGCGTGACAAATACCACTGCGCATCAAATACCAAAAGCAGCCCGTAAGGTTTGGCCTGCTTCGAATAACCGGAAGGCGCATAAATCGTGATCAACCGTTCGTCTTGCAACAACGCGCTTTTGAAGGTCATCCGGTGCAATGTCCCTGCCGCGACGTCGGGACGACGGACGGTCCACGGCTGGGGCGGCGCGTCCGCCAGTTCCAGCAACGACAATGTTTCATAACGACTGCCGCCTTCGGCGAAACAAGTCCGGGGATTCAACGGATCGGCTTGCGATCCCGCAAAATAAAGCAGTTTATGCTCCGGATCACTATCGATGTCCGGTTGGGGCCGCGACGGCGGGTTCACCAGCATTGTGTAGGCAAACCGCCCTTGTGACGGCAAGCGGATGGTGGTGAACCAAATGTCGGTTCCTTCGATCCGAGTTAAACGATAATCATTGGGAAGGGTTGTCCGGAATAAAAGGTGAACCCGGACATGATGAAGCTGCTCCTGTCCGCGCCACAAAAACGTGCACAGCGTCAACTGCGGGTTGTCCGGATCCGCCTCAAGGAGCGGCGTTCCTTGCGCCGCAACCTCTTGCCAGAAAGCAGTTAGCGCTTGCTCCGGCCGGGCGAGCAATTGGGTGCGCAACCGTTTGATCCGGTTGCTTTCCAAACGTGGTTGCGCTAGCGGTTTGATCCGTTCGGCAAGAGATACCGTTTGGTCCAGGGTTAACCGATAGCTTCCGGCGCTCGCTCCGGCCGTCAGTTGCACACGATATTCCCCTGCCGGATCGGCCACAAAGGCAACCCGACGCTTCCCATCGCAATCCACTGCCCAGCTTCGCACCGATTGTCCCGCCGGATCGACGATGGTCAATCCGCCGCGGAGCCGCTCATTTTCGAGGGTAAGCAACGCCACTGCTTGAACCGGTAAATCCACCGAATATTCGCTTCCATTCCCGAGATCAAGCTGACCTTGGACAGGCATTCCGACCACAAGCGGGCCGCCATGGTTTGCCGGATCTACGATCGCTGCTGACATTTAGCGCTTACTCCCTTCAATTACTGCGATAATTTAGCGACGGTCGCTTTTAAAAACTGGATTTTCCCGCCGATTGCCACTCCTTGAACTAACGGGTCGACTACATTGATGAAGACGCGACCGTTTTTTACCGCCTTCATACTGCGCCAGATCGGGTTCTGCCGCAATTCGTCCAAGGCTTTTGGCTGAGCCGCGCTTTCCGCCACCGCATACTGGACAAAAATATAATCGGGATCCATTTCACTGAACTTCTCCAAGGAGATCAGTTCCTGAGTTTTCACGGTTTGCAACTCCTCCGGCACCGGCAAGCCCAAATCGTTATAAAGTAGATCGTTAAAAAAGACGTTGGGCGGATAAACGCCGATATTCCCCATCCGGATGCGCACCGCGACGACTTTCCGCTTTTTGACCGCTGCGGGCAGGTTGGCTCGGGCTACCGCCAAACTCCGGCGGTAATCATTCAGGATTTTCGATACTACGGTTTGTTTACCGGTCAGTTCGCCGAGGAAACGCAGGTTGGCTTCGCCGTCGCCGGGAAAGTGGGAAATCGGAATGGTCGGCGCGATCTTTTGCAACTGTCCCGTTGTCGCCGCCGGAAACTTATCACTACTGATAATGACTTCGGGTTGGAGTTTTAAAATCGCTTCTAAATTCGGCTGAGTCCGTTCTCCAATCGCCGTGGCGCCGTGGGTAATCACCGCAAACAACGGCGGGAAGGTTCCGCCAACCGTCATCACGCCGACCGGTTTCACTTGCAACGCCAGCAGATCCTCTAACGCTTCCAAGGCTCCCGTCACCACAATCCGTTCGGTCTTAACCGGAAGCAGATAATCTTTTCCGAGATAACGAAAGACCCGTTTGGCGCCGATTTGCGGTTTTGGCGCGGCATTCGGAGCAAAATCAGTCCGGGAAAGCTTATCCGTAAAATAAATCCCAATCACCAGACCGTAGAGTGTTAAGAAAATGAGCGGCTTAACCCAAACTTTTTTCATAACCATTCCTCCTTTTGATCCTCAAGCGAAAGATTCAGGCCAATCTTTACGGACTGGCCTGAACCGATTTGAGAATTTTTTCCGCGTAAAACTCACCCTCGATTAGAACTTCATGGTCGCCGACAGTTTAATGGTGCGGGGGCTGCCTAACGTCACATACGATTCATTGAAACAACCTGCCCAGTAGTGTCGGTCAAACAGGTTTTCCATGCTGAGCCGGTAGGTGACCGGCATCTCCCGGATTACGGCTTTGTACCGTGCGCCGATGTCATACCGAACCCAGCTTGGAATTTCGATGGAGTTAGCGTTATTGATATATTGAGAACCGGTGTAGACCGTCAACAACGAAAGCGTCAGATCCTGATTCCACGGCGTGTCCCAGTCGATGCCGGCATTAACCGTCCATTCGGGGACGCCAAACGCGGTGTTGCCGTTATTAGCGCTGGTATTGGTACGGACCAGTTCGCTATCGGTATAGGCAATCCCGCCCAGGAGATGCAGATTCTTCGCTATGCTGCCGAAGATATTCCACTCCATGCCGCGGTTTTGTTGTTCGCCGTCATAGGAATAGGTATTATTCGTCGTCAGATAACTTGGCATTTTAATTTGGAATAAGGCCAATGTCTGAGTGAAATCCCCTTTGTTCCACTTGACGCCGATTTCTTGTTGTTTGGTTTTATACGGCGCCAGCACTTCATTGGCGTTATTATACGTTGTGCCAACCACCGTTCCGGGTGAAAGCGCTTCAATATAATTGGCGTATAACGCGACCGATTCCCCCCACGGTTTGATGACGACTCCCACCATCGGCGTCGTGGCGTCCGAGTCGTACGGGGTGATTTTAATCGTTGTTCCAGTGGCGAGCGTACCACCGGAATACGAGTAAGTTGTCTGGTCCACCTTTTGTTGCCGTACCCCTAACGTTAACTGCGCTTTATCTTCGCCGAAGGAAAGCGTATCGGACAGGACAATACTGGAAAGTTCCGTAACGAGCGTTTTATTGCCCTTAGCCGGCTGCACCAAGTCATTAAAGTACCCAGCCAGAGAGATCGGATTGTAAACGTTGGTCGGATAATTGCCGGTACCCTGGGCGAAGGCATTGGAATAATCCGTGTCCAGAAAGCTTGCGCCCAAAACCAGCCGGTGTTTTATCGCACCGGTCTGATAAGCGCCGCGCAACCCCAATTCGGAGGAGGTGGTTTCGGTCCAGAAATTTTGCTTATAGACATTCCGGGCAAGAGCCGTTCCATTGGACTGGAGGTTCAGAACATGATTGCCGTTAATCAGGCCGGTGCCGTTGGATGATAACGTACCGATAGCGGCATAAGCGGTTACATTGTCTCCCATGTCATACTCGCCTTTCAACAGGACGCCATCATTCCGCATTTTTCCCGAGGTGCCCCGGTAGATATTGGTCGATCCGTCGGGAGCTTCCACGTAACTGGTTAGATTATACATGGAGGTCGATCCATTATCATAGTTCTCTTTTGAATTATAGGCATCCAACGACAGCCGCCACTGGTCGCTTCGATAATCCACCGCCAGAGCGCCCAGCGACCGTTCTTTGGACTGATCGTCGACGCCGGTGTCGCCGTCCGCATACAGGCCGTTGAAACGAAGGCCCCATTCTTTGTTTGCCCCGAAGCGGCGCCCAATGTCAATATGGCCCCCCAAATGAGACGAAGAGGCATAGTTGGTGGTAAAATCGGTGGTATCCTCCGCTCCGGCGCGTTTGGGCACCAGGTTGATGGCGCCGCCCACCGAGGTATTCACACCGCCGTAAAGAAAGGAACTGGGTCCTTTAAGCACTTCCACCCGTTCCAAAAATTCAACCGGAACATGATATTGCGGCGCCAAACCCTGCATGCCGTGGAAATAGAGATGCTGAAAGTTGACGTCCAAACCGCGGATTTTATAGTTTTCATTGCTATGCCCGCCTGAAGTGGTGAAGCGGACCGACGGATCGCCGATGAGCACGTCGTACAACGTATCGGCCTGCTGATCCTCGATGGTCGTGGCGGTATAGCTGACGACGTTAAAGGGAGTGTCCATCAGATCCTGGTCGCCCAATACCCCAAGATTGGCATCGTGAGCCACCGGTTCGTCTTTCGTTTCCGTCACTTCCACCTCAGTAACCGCGACTGTGGTTGCCGCTGTTTCTTGATTGGTGTCACCCGTAGTTTCTTGCGTTTGTTGAGCCGGTTCGGGAGTGACCGTACTCTCAGCAGCGTTAACACTGCTAAACCAACTCATGATCAATGCCACGGTCAAAACCGCGCTATACAAAAACGGCTTAAACTTCCCTTTTTTCAAAGTCATTATTTAGTTCTCCTCTCTATGGTTTCGCCATTCCGGAGTTAGTCAAACCTAACTTTTGCGATAGGGCGAATCCAGACAAACCTTCTAGCCCAGCACTTGAACTTATTTCAAGGATACCATGTTTCGTTTGGATCGCTTATAACAATATTACGATTTTTAGCAATATATTTTTATTCTTTTTCAGTAACACACGGCTCCGCCCCGTACTGCGCCGGAGCGCTGGTTGCGGGGATTGTTTTAATTCCAAAATGAAAATATAACGCTTTGATGCCGATGAGGATTCCAAAAACAATATACAGCGCCGGTTTATTGATCAGTACCGCAGTCGCGGTCATGGTCAACGCAGCGACTCCGACAATCGCTTGTTTGGTTTTAGCGGTTAATCCTTGACGCGTCGTCAAATCCGCTACACAGCGGGCGATCAACTTCTGCCGCAGCAACCAACGGGATAGCCGTTCCGAGCTCCGGCCGTAACAAAATACCGCTCCCAAAACAAACGGGGTCGCCGGCAACACCGGTAAAATTGCTCCGAGCACCGCCAACCCGAGGCAGATGGTGCCCAAGACCACAAATAAACAACGAATTGGGAAGGAAAGGGGCTTAACCAAGTTGATTCTCCTGTCTTTAATCAGTTACGGATTTTTTTTATTATAGCTTGAAATGGTCGCATTTGTCACATGAATTGTACCCAAACCTCTATCTATTAGAAGACAGCGGCATGAACGTCGCGGAGCCGCTGGATCTCTGCGACCGGCATTCCCTCGGCGATCAGCGCCTGCTCCATCTCGGAGATCTCCGCGGCCGAAACCCCCGCGATCAATTTGGCAACCCAAGGTTTTCATGATCTCGATAATCTCCGGGTCGGCATGGCATAATTCGTAAACGGTTTCGGTAAAATCAATGGTTTTAGACATTTTCAGCCCTCCTCGAATATAGGTTTGCCATCGCGTCCGAGTATTTATGATCAACAACGCCGCTTCCTTTTAAGAAACGGCGTTATTGATAAGGTCCTTATTTTCACATCTTCCTTGTTTCAACCATGCAAATGGCATGAGACGGAATGCCCGCTCGCCAACTCCTTTAACTCCGGTTCCGCTTCCCGGCAACGGGCGGTGGCTTGAGGGCAGCGGGTATGAAATCGGCAACCCCGAGGGATGTTCACCGGACTGGGCGGGTCGCCCTGGATGATCGGCCGCGCGCCGCGCGTCTGATGCGGATCAGGAACCGGAATGGCCGATAATAGCGCTTGCGTATACGGATGCAACGGATTTCGGTATAAATCGTTGCTAGCGGCGATCTCAACAATTTTTCCCAAATACATGACACCAATCCGCTTGGAGATATGACGAACCATAGCTAAATCATGGGCGACGAATAGATAGGTCAACCCTAACTCAGCTTGAAAATCCTCCAGCAAATTAACCACTTGCGCCTGGATCGACACATCCAGCGCTGAGATGGGTTCGTCACAGAGGATAAACTCCGGTGCAATCGCGAGCGCCCGGGCAATCCCGATCCGCTGTCGCTGACCCCCGCTGAACTCATGGGGAAACTTCTCCAGATCCGTCTGCGCCATTCCGACCTTGGCGAGCAGGAAGCGAATCTTCTCCCGGCGTTCCGCCGGAGTGAGTTGGGTATGGATCGCCAGCGGCTCATCAATGATCTCCGCCAATGTCATATACGGATTAAGCGCCGAATACGGATCTTGGAAGATGACCTGAATGCGTTGGCGATAGGGCCGTAACGCTTTTTTATCAAGTTGGGCGATGTCGGTTCCGGCAAAGTGGATTTCACCTTGCGTTACATCATACATCCGCGTGATGGTCCGACCCAGCGTGCTTTTGCCGCACCCCGACTCTCCCACCAGCCCAAACGTCTCTCCCCGATGAATCGCAAAGCTCACCCCGTCGACCGCTTTAACCCACGAATTTTCGGAATTAAGCAACGAATTTTTTAAACGAAAATATTTTTTAAGTTGCTGAACCCTGATCAATGTTTCCACTAAAGCATTCACGCTCCGCTCACCCCTTCCGTAGCCCAGAAGCACCGCCAGCGGTGTGTCGCGGTACTGTTACGATATTCGGGCAGACGCTGCCGGCAAGCTTCCATCACTCTTTCACAGCGCTCCGCGAATGGACACCCCGGAGGAAGTGCGGCCAACGACGGCGCTACGCCGGGAATCGGCTGCAACCGGCTTTTTTCCGGAGCTCCAAGTTGCGGAAGCGAGTTTAACAGCGCTTTGGTGTAAGGATGCCGCGGTTGATCAAAAAGCTCAACGACCGTGCCTTCTTCCATGATCAGGCCGGCGTACATGACAATGATCCTGTGGCATAGACTGGCGACAACCCCCAGATCGTGGGTGATGAGAATGATCGCCATGTTATTCCGAATTTTTAAATCCTGTAGCAGATCCAATATCTGCGCTTGAATGGTAACATCCAACGCCGTCGTCGGTTCATCGGCGATTAACAATTTCGGGCGACACGCCAACGCCATCGCGATCAGCACCCGCTGACGCATGCCGCCGCTAAACTCATGCGGATATTGTTTGAACCGGCGTTCCGGTTCCGGAATACCCACCAACCGTAATAAGTTGAGCGCGTTTTCCCGGGTCGTTCCGGAAGCCAACCGTTGGTGGCGGAGTAGTAACTCTTCAAGATGGTCGCCGATTTTCTTTAACGGGTTCAAGGCGGTCATAGGATCCTGAAAGATCATGGCAATCTCCCGACCCCGGATCCTCCGCTTCTCTTCCGAGGTGAATCGTTCGAGATGTTGGGCGTTAAAAATGATTTCCCCGCCAGTGATCTCGGCGTTGCTTGGCAGGATATCCAGAACCGACTTCATCATCACACTTTTTCCACTGCCCGATTCACCGACGATTCCTAAGATCTCGCCGTTTTTCACTGAAAAACTTACGCCGCGCACCACCTCAATCCGACCATCGGGTTCGGTAAAGACCGTTCGCAAATTATTCACTTGCAGTAAATCCTGGTCATTGAGCGATGGATTCGTTGCATCCATGATTTCACTCCTTAGCGACTACTGGTTTTAGGTTCCACAAAGACCCTCAAGATCTGACTAAGCTTGTTAAAGGAATAAATAGTTAAGATGATCAGAATCCCCGGCAATAACGCCATATACGGCGCGCTCTCCAGATTACCCTGAGCGTTCTGGAGCAGACTACCCCAGGAGGACATCGGCTGTTGAACACCCAACCCCAGAAAGCTCAAGGAAGACTCCATCATAATCGCATTGGCGATCCGGATGGTCGCGGCGACAATCACGGTGGGTAGGATTGCCGGAATGATATGCTTCCAGATGATCAGCGGCGCCGACTGTCCAGCCGACACGGCATAGAGAACATATTCGCGCTCCTTAACCGAGAGGGTCTCGGCCCGGACCAATCTAGCCGTACTCATCCAGGTGAAGAAGCCGATTACCAGAATAATCGCTTTCAGACCAGGGGTCAGATAAATACTGATGACCGTCACCAGAATCATCCAAGGAATGGACGAGATTACGTCCACGATGCGCATCAAGCAATTATCAAGGATTCCGCCGCAGTAGCCGCTGACCGTCCCAACCGTCACTCCGATACCGGTCGCGATCAGCATGGCCAGCAAACCCACGGTCAATGAGATCCGTCCGCCGTATAGCGTGCGCGTCAGATAATCCCGGCCCAACTCATCAGTGCCAAACCAATGCATGGCGCTAGGTCCTTGCAGGATGTGTCCCACATCCGTCGTATCCGGCTGATACGGGGATAAGAACGCCAAGATCGCGAATAAGGTTATGACAATCAAGAACCCTACCGCAAAAAAAGCGGTTTTATTCTTACCGAGTTCGCGCCGGACTTGCTCCAGGCGCCGATTTGCATTTTTCATCGATCGTCACCCAATCTCTTTTATGCGCGGGTCAATCATGCCATACAGTACATCCGAGAGTAGATTGCCGCTAATCACTAAACTGGCAGATAAAAGCATGACCGCCATCACCACCGGGTAATCAAATCCCTGGATGGCTTTAATAAAGTAGGGTCCGACACCGGGCCACCCGAAAACCGTCTCGGTGATAAAGGCCCCGGTCACCAGCATCGGCAATGCCATTCCGAGGATCGTGACCACCGGCAGCAGAACATTTTTCAAGACATGTTTGAACAAAATTTCCGTGTTACGGGCTCCAAAAGCTTTTTGAACCGTGACATAATCTTCGGCGAGCTGCCCGATGGTTGAAGACTTTACATATTGAATCAGCTCCGGCAGAAAAGCTATCGTCAATACTGTAAACGGCATCACAAAATGACGCCAGAAATCAAGCGGCGAGTCTTCCTGGCCGATAGCATGCATGCCCAAGATCGGAAACAAGCGCAGTTTGTAGCCGAAGCTAAACACCAAAATCATGGCCAACCAGAAACTGGGGATGGCGATACCAATCGAACAACACCCGTCAACCAGCTTCCCGACCCATTTGTTTTGGTAAAAACCGGCCGTCAAACCCAAGATAACTGCTATCACTAAGGCCGCCACATAAGCGGGTAACACCAAAATCACCGTAGCCGGAATCCGAGCCGCAAGATCATTGACAATGCTTTCATGCGTAATCAGGGAATAGCCGAACTCACCTTTGACGACCCCTTGCGCCCAATAAAAATACTGTAGATAAGCCGGTTTATCCAGCCCATATTTGGCTTTGATTAAGGCAATCGTCTGCTGTGACATGCTCGGCGTAGTGATCGAGTCGATCGCGTCATACGGCGCGAGCTTCAACAACGCAAAACAGAGGATTGAGATGATGATCAGTAGCGGTATCGCCTGAATCAATCGTTTGACGATGTATTGTGCCAAATCCAATTTCACTCCTTCACGGACGCTCTCGCAAAGCGCGCTGCGGAGAGCTCAGCTATGCTGACTTTCGCACCACCGCAAGTGAGGATAAACAGCGAGCCGTTTATCCTCATTCCCTTGCCGATTCAGATTTGCATTCCCCCGCTGAAATCAGCGATAGTCCCGCGCAAAATTGCTGCGGCGTATTTTCATTTATTTGAAATACAGTTTCGACATGTCTTCAAATGTATAGACCGGCACCAACGCCGCTTCACCAACGCCGCCGATTCGCGCGTCAATGGCTAAAATCCGTTTATTCTCGGTGATCGGATAGAAAGCGGCATCCTCAATGATCAATTGCTGGATCTGTTCGTAGATCGCTTTTCGCTTCGCCAGATCTCTTTCAACGCGACCCTCTTGGAAGAGTTTATCAACTTTGGGGTTGCTGTAATGCATATAATTGGTGGGATCACCCGTTACAAACAGGGAATTGAATGTGTCGGGGTCGATCCCCATGATGTAACCATTGAGATACATATCAAAATCAGTATGGTCTTTCTTTAGTTTGGCGCTAAATGCGCTTGAGTCCATACCGATCAGTTCAATAGTTATCCCGACGGCCTTTAGATTTTGTTGAATGATCACCGCTTGCTTTTGCCATGGCACATTATTTCCCACATACGCCAGTTTCAAACGCAAACCGCGCACACCCGCTTTAGCTAAGAGCGACTTGGCTTTGGCCAAGTTAAAATTGTGTTTTTCCACATTATCAGTTTGATATGAAGCGGTGCTCGGCAGTATTGAATACGCAGGCTGCGCATATTTGGAAGAAACAAAGCTGGCATTGATAAGTTCGGTACGGTTGAGCGCATAGGCGATGGCCTGACGCACCGCTTTGTTCTGTGCGGCTTTCGAGTTCAAATTAAAAGCCATGTAAGCAACGCGGCCTTCGCCGTAGGGCAATACGTTCACTTTCGCGCCTTTTAATTTTGCAACATCCGTCGGTTGAACAGCCAACGCGTTAATCTCACCGTTTTTCAAAGCTAACAGTGCCGTATTGGCATCTCCAATAATCCGAAAAACGACGGTATTGATTTTGGGAGCGCCGAGAAAATAATTGTCGTTTTTGACAAACTTCACATACTGACCTGCTTTATACTCCTGCAGCTTATACGGACCGGTCCCGACCGGCGTGGCGTTTTTGGGACTATGTTCGATGTTGGCTTCGCCTTCATAAAGGTGTTTCGGCATGATAAAAATATTGCTTAGCAACTCCAGCGCGCCGATACTCACTTTGGGCAGGCTGAACTTGACGGTGTAATCATCGACCTTCGTCACTTTCACCGGCTGTTCGTCAAAGATTAGCTGACTGCGGGCCCAACCGCCGTTGGACTCTTTCAACATCTGTTCATAGGTAAAAACAACGTCATCGGCGGTAAACGGTTTGCCGTCGCTCCATTTGACGTTTTTCCGCAATTTCGCCGTGTAACTCAAATAATCCGCTGCGGGGGTCATGCTTTCCGCCAAAAAATAGACGATCTTGTTGGCCCCATTATACATATACAAGGGTGAGTATAAGGCTTTAATCTCCATTAGACCAAAGCGGTCGCCGGTAGTGATGACATTAACGGCATTTCCAGGGTCGCCTTCGATCCCAAAGATAAAAGTGCTTGGTTTACTCTCCGATTTACCGGCGGCATATGCCGTACCCAACGTTAATGCGATTAATAATGCCACGAGGATAAACTTGCCTGAGCGGTTGATTTTCATGATTGGCTCCTTTTTATGAAACTTAATTCATATTATTTCTAGAGAAATAGTATGAATATTATTATAGATAACCATGTCATAATGTTCAACCCGATATATGGGTTATTCCGATAATTTTACAAAAAATTCACACATCGCCAAAATTACCCTAATACACTCCTTGCAATACATTATGTAGTATTCGGCTCAAATAGATATTTCCAAATCAAAGAGTTTACAATTGGTTTTCATTGAACAAATCGCTGTTCAAGCCGGCGCGCAATGAATAGCTTCCGCACCCGTCTACGAAATTTGAAACCGACTAATCGCCTGACTGCGCTTCCCCAATTTGGGAAAGTTACAAACAAAAACGCCCCTTCCGGAACGGAAGGGGCGTTGTGGCCAAACGACTATTTTCAGGGCAACAAACTCGCACCCATCAGATACTTATCACATTCGCGGGCTGCCTGACGGCCTTCGTTGATCGCCCACACGACCAAACTTTGACCACGCCGCATATCGCCGGCGGCGAAAACGCCTTTGACGTTAGTCGCATATGTGCCGTACTCGGCTTTGGCATTGGAGCGGGGATCCCGTTCCACTCCCAATTGTTGGAGGAGTTGTTCCTCCGGCCCGAGGAAACCCATGGCCAACAAAACCAGTTGCGCCGGCCAGACTTTGAGCGAACCGGGGACTTCCTGCGGCACATAACGGCCGTTGGCATCTTTTTCCCATTTCACTTCAACGGTATGAACCTCTTTGACATGACCGTTGGCATCGCCGACAAACTGTTTGGCGCTGATGCAGAAGATCCGGGGATCAACGCCGTAGACCGTCAACGCTTCTTCCTGGCCGTAGTCAACCTTGTGCACCCGCGGCCATTGCGGCCAAGGGTTATCCTGGGTCCGCGCTCCGGCTGACTGCGGCACAATCTCAAACTGGACCAGACTCTTGCAACCGTGGCGCAAGGAGGTTCCGACACAGTCGGTGCCGGTGTCGCCGCCGCCGATAACGATAACGTCTTTGCCTTTGGCGGAGATATATTCCCCGTCGGCATGGGCCGAATCCAACAGACTTTTGGTGTTCGCCTTTAAGAAATCCATGGCGAAATGGATCCCTCTCAATTCGCGGCCCGGTACCGATAAATCCCGCGGTTTGGTGGCGCCGCCGCAGAGGACGACCGCGTCAAAATCGGTTTGCAGCTTGGCGACGGGAAGATCGGCGCCCACTTCGGTATTGGTCACAAATTGAACCCCCTCGGCCGCCATTAGGGCAACCCGGCGTTGTACGACCGTTTTATCCAATTTCATATTGGGAATGCCGTACATCAACAATCCGCCAATCCGGTCCGCCCGTTCGTAAACAGTCACCGTGTGGCCGACCTTGTTCAACTGGGCGGCGCAAGCGAGACCCGACGGACCCGATCCAACTACCGCCACGCGTTTGCCGGTCCGTTTTAGCGGCGGTTCGGGAGTAACCCACCCTTCGGCAAACGCCCGGTCAATGATGTCGCATTCATTATTTTTAATTGTGACAGAAGGTTCATTAAGCCCCAACGTACAGGAACCTTCACAAGGGGCCGGACAAACCCGGCCGGTAAACTCCGGGAAATTATTGGTCTTTTGCAAGCGCTGCGCCGCTTCCTGCCAGAGCCCCCGGTAGACTAGATCGTTCCATTCCGGGATTAGGTTATTGATTGGACAGCCCGAGGCCATCCCGTTCAAGAGCATCCCCGTGTGGCAGAAAGGTGTTCCGCAGTCCATACAGCGCGCACCCTGCCGTTGCCGCTGCTCCTCGGGACAATGATGATGAAATTCCTGCCAATCCTGCAGCCGTTCCCGAGGTGAACGGTCAGACGGCTCTTCGCGTCGGTATTCCATAAATCCGGTTGGTTTGCCCATCGTACTTCCTCCAGTCAAGACTTAAAACGACCGGCAGCGATCTCAGCTGCCGCTGACCCGTTTCATGTCGCTTTTATTGGCTTCAAATGCTAACATAAAGGCTTCTTCAGCGCTAACGCCGGACTTTTTCAAGTCTTGCAGCGCTTCGAGCACCCGTTTGTAATCCCGTGGAATCACCCGGACAAACTGGGGCAGGTACTGCTCCCACGCCGCCAAAATCACAGCGGCCCGTTCACTTCCGGTGTATTGCGCATGGCGTTCGATCAAGGTTTTCACCTCGGCGATCTCCGCCGGATCGGCCAACGGTTCGACATCGGCCATCTCAAAGTTGCAATGGTTACGGAAGTCGCCTGCTGCGTCGAGGACATAGGCGACGCCGCCGGACATGCCGGCTGCGAAGTTCCGCCCGGTGTGGCCTAAAACAACCACGCGGCCGCCGGTCATATATTCGCATCCATGATCGCCCACCGATTCAACGACGGCCTTGATACCGCTGTTCCGGACGCAGAACCGTTCGCCGGCCATGCCGCGGATATAGGCTTCACCGCTCGTCCCGCCATAAAAAGCGACATTGCCGATGAGGATATTCTCTTCCGGTTTGAAGGTGGCAGCGCTGGACGGATAGACAACGATCTTCCCTCCCGAGAGGCCTTTGCCAAGGTAGTCGTTAGCGTCGCCCTCAAGCTTCAACGTAATTCCGGCGGGGACAAACGCTCCGAAACTCTGCCCGGCCGAACCTTGGAAATGCAATTGAATGGTATCTTCGGGCAAACCCTTGGCGCCATAACGTTTGGTCAGCTCGCTGCCGAGGATCGTCCCGACCACCCGGTTGGTATTGTTAATCGGCAGGGTGGCGCTGACCGGCGTGGCGTTTTGCAGCGCCGGAGCGCAAAGCTCAACCAGGTGCCGCATGTCTAACGCTTTATGCAATTGATGGTTTTGAACGACTTGACAACGGCAACCGACTTCCGGCCCAACCTCCGGTTGATAAAGAAGGTTGCTGAAGTCCAAATGCTTGGCTTTCCAGTGATTAACGTCCCGTTTGACCAATTTATCGACACGGCCGATCATCTCGTCAATAGTCCGGAACCCGAGTTCCGCCATGATCTCGCGCATCTCTTGCGCGACAAAACGCATCATATTGACAACATATTCGGGGCGTCCGGTGAACTTTTTCCGGAGTTCCGGGTTTTGGGTCGCGACCCCGACCGGACAGGTATCCAAGTTACAGACCCGCATCATTACGCAACCGATCGCCACCAGCGGCAGGGTTGCAAAACCGTACTCCTCGGCGCCCAACAACGCCGCAATGACGACGTCGCGCCCGGTCATCAGCTTACCGTCGGTCTCGATCACGACCCGGCTCCGTAAATCGTTGATAAGCAGGGTTTGATGAGTCTCGGCCAAGCCAAGTTCCCACGGGAGTCCGGCATGGCGGATACTGGTCCGCGGCGAAGCGCCGGTTCCACCGTCATACCCACTGATTAAAATCAGATCGGCTCGGCCTTTGGCAACGCCGGCGGCGATGGTTCCCACGCCGACCTCGGAGACCAGTTTCACGCTGATCCGCGCCTCACGGTTGGCGTTCTTTAAGTCATGAATCAACTCGGCCAAATCTTCAATGGAATAAATATCATGGTGCGGCGGCGGCGAGATCAAACCGACGCCCGGCGTCGAGTGCCGGGTTTTGGCGACCCAAGGATAAACTTTGCGGCCCGGCAGTTGCCCGCCTTCGCCCGGTTTCGCGCCTTGCGCCATCTTGATCTGAATCTCGGCGGCATTGACCAGATATTCGCTGGTCACTCCGAACCGTCCCGAAGCCACCTGCTTAATGGCGCTACACCGGGAATCGCCGTTGGGATCCGGTTTGAACCGCTCCGGATCCTCGCCGCCCTCGCCGGTGTTGCTCTTTCCTTTCAGGCGATTCATGGCGATCGCTAAACATTCGTGCGCCTCTTGACTGATCGAACCGTAGGACATTGCGCCGGTTTTGAAACGGCGGCAGATATCTTCCACCGATTCAACCTCGTCCAATGGAATCGGATTGGCGTTGGTGAAGTCCAACAGTCCCCGAATGGTGCTCTGCTGTTGGGTTTCGCCGCTGATCAGCTTGGCGTATTCTTTATATAATTGGTAATCATCGTTCCAACAAGCTTGTTGGAACGTATGAATGGTCTGCGGATTATAGAGATGGTACTCGCCGTCTTTGCGCCATTGATAAACCCCGCCCGCTTCCAGGTTGTGCTGGTCGGCCTGGCGCTCGCTGAAGGCGGCGTCGTGACGGATTAAGGCTTCCGCGACGATCACATCAAGACCGATGCCGCCAACCCGCGACGGCGTTCCGCTAAAGTACTCGTCAATCACGGTTTGATTCAAGCCGAGCGCTTCAAAGATCTGCGCTCCTTGGTAACTTTGAATGGTCGAAATCCCCATCTTGGAAAGGACCTTGACGATTCCTTTCACAACCGCTTTGCCGTAGTTTTTAATGGCTTTATCGCTGTCCAAGCCGGAGAGAATATTGTCTTTCACCATTTGGGCGACGGTATCGTAGGCCAAATACGGATTGATCGCCGAGGCGCCGTACCCCAACAACAGCGCGAAATGATGAACTTCGCGCGGTTCCGCCGATTCAACCACCAGACTGACCTGGGTCCGCACCTGCTTCCGGATTAAGAAATGGTGCAAACCGGCTACGGCCAGTAACGCCGGGATCGGAGCCAACTCCGGAGTTACGCCGCGATCGGACAAGATTAAGACATTGGCGCCGGCGGTCAATTGCCGACTGGCTTCGGCAAACAGTTCGTCCAAAGCTTGCTTCAGACCGACGCCACCTGCGGCGGCCGGAAAGAGGATCGGCAAGGTCACCGCTTTGAAATCAGCCCGATCCAACTGCGCCAACTTCGCCAACTCGTCGTTGGAGAGAATCGGCGCCTCCAATTTAATCTGGTGACAGCTTTCGGGACGGGGATCAAGGATGTTTCCTTCCGATCCCAGGAAGGTCTCGGTGCCGGTAACGATCTCTTCCCGCAACGCGTCGATCGGCGGGTTGGTTACCTGGGCAAACAGTTGCTTAAAGTAATTATATAACAATTGCGGTTGGTCGGAGAGCACCGCCAACGGAATATCGGTTCCCATCGCCCCGGTCGGCTCGACCGAATCTTGAGCCATCGGCGCGATAATCTTGCGTAATTCTTCAAAGGTATATCCAAAAGCCCGTTGTTGCTTGAGCAATGTTTCGGGAGCGATAGGCGCGGCGGCTTGCGCTTCCGGTAGATCGGCCAGTTTGACCAGATATTGGTCGAGCCACTCTTGATAAGGGAAAGCCGTCGCCAGACGCTGCTTCAACTCTTCATCGGTAATGATCCGGCCGGCCTCGGTATCGATCAATAACATCCGGCCCGGTTGCAAGCGACCCTTCGAAGCCACTTCCTCCGGTTTGAGGTCAACCACCCCCACCTCGGAAGCTAAAATCACCATATCGTTTTTGGTGACATAGTAACGGGCCGGACGAAGACCGTTCCGGTCGAGGACCGCCCCGACAATCTTGCCGTCGGAGAAAGCCATGGCGGCAGGCCCGTCCCACGGCTCCATCAGACAGCTGTGATATTCATAAAAAGCCCGTTTGGCCGGGTCCATGCTTTCATGTTTGGACCAAGGTTCCGGGATCATCATCATCACCGCGTGTGGCAACGAACGACCGGCCAACATCATAAACTCCAACGACTCGTCGAACATTGCCGAGTCGCTGCCGTCGGAATTGACAATCGGGGTGATCTTGGCCATATCCGAGTCGAACAGCGCCGATTGAAACATCGACTCCCGGGCGTGCATCCAGTTGTAATTACCGCGCAAGGTGTTGATTTCACCGTTATGAATCAGGTAACGGTTGGGATGAGCCCGCTCCCAACTGGGGAAAGTGTTGGTGCTGAACCGCGAGTGGACCAAAGCCAACGCGCTGTCCATCAACGGATCGGCCAAATCCGGATAAAACTCTTCCACCTGTTCCGGGGTGAGCATTCCTTTATAAACGATCGTCCGGCAAGAGAGGCTGGCAACATAGAAATACTTGCCGGATTCGGCCCCGCCATAGCGGATCGCTTTTTCCGCTTGTTTCCGGATGATATATAATTTCCGCTCGAAAGCAAGCTCATCGGCGAGCGCCGCGTTCCGTCCGATGAATACCTGGCGGATAAAGGGTTGGCTGACTTTGGCGGATTGACCGATGGAGATATTGCAGGTTGGCACCGTACGCCAACCCAAAACCGTCTGACCTTCGGCAGTGACAAAATTTTCGAATTGTTGCTCACAGGCGAGCCGGGCAGCGGGATCTGGAGGTAAAAAAATCATTCCCACTGCGTATTGGCTAGGTTCCGGAAGTTCCAGTCCAAGCTTCGAACAGGAATGTTTCAAAAAGGAATGAGGAATTTGCAATAAAATACCGGCTCCATCACCGGTTGTGGACTCGGCGCCGCGAGCGCCGCGATGGTCCAGATTGCAAAGTACTGTTAAGCCTTCACGAACGATCCGGTGTGATTTTGCGCCTTTAATATTGACTACAAAACCGATGCCACACGCGTCATGTTCATACTGGGGATCGTAAAGACCCTGCTTGGATGGAAGTCCGTACTGTTTCATATCCGTTCAACCTTTCTACATAAAAAATGCTTCCAAAAGTATGCAGTCGAAAAATGTCCGATAGCGCCGATTCGAACCACTATCCTAAAAAATGCTACGATTGCCGCTTCTCATCCAGCGCATATGGTAGGAGGACAGAACGACTCCAAGACAATTTTATGACCCTTAAGGTCATAAAATAGCAAAAATCGCTGAAGTTTTCCGCATTGCGGAATTGTTTTCCGCATTCTTGATGATTACTTAGAATTTTATAATCTGATGCATTCAGTGTCAATATGTTTGTCGAAAAATACAATATACAAAGCATTTTACCTGCCCTTACGTAAACGTACCCTACGGATAAAAAGAGAGCGGGCTCTTGCGAGGAACCACGCTCCGCTTGATAAAATATGTTTCGGCAGTATCAGAATGAATCCTGCCGTTGGGAACCGAGCAACTTCTGCCAATCGCCGCCGTTTACCGAAGGTTCGTCAAGGCGGCGTGATCGGCGACGAACTCCTTTTCATAGTCGGTCAAGGCGTGCTCGATAACTTTTCGGGCCTCGTGAACATCGTATACATCGGATATTTCAATATAATGCCGTTCCGGCGTGTTGTCCGGCGAATCTTTATAGGTTAAAAAGTAATGTTTCAACCGGTCTAGCAATCCCCGGGGAATCTGGCTCAAGGAAGTGCATTCCCCAAAGACCGAATCTTCCAGCAACACCGCGATGATCTTATCGTCCACTTCGTTCCGGTCGAACAACCGAAATCCGCCGATCGGACGGGCCGTAACCAAAATATCGCTGCGGTTGATTGTTGTTTCCGTCAGCACGCAAATGTCCAACGGGTCCTGATCGCCGCGTCCAACATCCTCGCCGCAGCGTTCCGCCGCAAACCGCGCTACCCGCGCGCCACAATAAGTTTGGGGAATAAATCCGTAAAGGGTGGGGCAGAGACTTGAATATTTGTGGGGACGATCCAACTTTAAATGCCCAGAAGCTTTGTCGATCTCATATTTCACTGTGTCAAACGGGACCGTTTCAATAAAAGCGTTCACAATGATCGGCACATTTTCCCCCGCCGCGATCCCATGCCAAGGATGGGCTTGGACCTTCGAACATCCATAATTCTTCATCTTTTTGGCTCCTTCGATTCGTGAATATCGATCACGTCAATTCCAACCGTTTGGTACGGAGATCGACGGATGTTAGTATCCATGCGGTTCGCTTCGGCATTCGGTTCAACTTCTATAGAATGCTTCGATCGCTCAAAAATATCAATCCAGCCGAAAATACCCCGGGCATTGTCGAATAATGGACGGGCCAATCCCAGTATACATTATTTGAAATGAAAATCGTATGCTTTTATTGTCGTAAGTATGTAAAATTATGGTTAAAAATGGCGGTTGTGTTTCTGGCGCTCGCCTTCATTAGCGCGGCGATCACCCATTCCGCCTTAACAGCCGGACATTCTTTCGCTCATACCACATTCCGGATTGGAATCGACCCCGGGCACGGCGGTATCGACTCGGGCACGCTGTTTGGTTCTTTAAAAGAAAAGGACATCAATCTCGCCTTCTCAAAAAAATTAGCCGAAAGTTTCGCCACGGCCGGATTCCAAACGACGCTTTCGCGAAATGACGATCAATTGTTAAGTCCGCTCTCCCGTTACGAAAACCGCGCTCATCCCTATAAACGCGACGACCTCCAGCGGCGTCTGGAGGTGTTGCAGGCGGCCCAAGTTGTTGCAATCATCAGTATCCACACCAATTGGAGCCGTTATCGCTTTCGGCGGGGCCCCAGCGTTTTTGCTTCGTCTCATTCCCGGGTCTCCGGTTTGTTGGCCGGAGCGATTCAAAGCCAGTTGAACAACGTCCAGCCTTATACGAAACTGCCGAAGACCGCCTCCTATTATATCTTGCGCCAGGCGAAAACGCCCATTGTTTTAGTTGAGATCGGTTATATCTCCAACCCCGACGATCACTATTTATTGCAGTGTCAAAATTATCAAGAGCAGCTCTGTGCGGCGATCGTCAGAGGATTTCAAGCGGCGATTCCTATTTTACAAGCAGCGAATTGACGATCCGTTACGCAAAACAAGCCGGCTCATCCGAGCCGGCTTGCGCGCTAACAACGCAACGCGCTATTTTACTTTGAAGACCATTTGAGTCGGACTGACGAACTTCAACGCCACCACCAAACAGGTCATCGCGGTTAAGAAATAAATCACCGCCAACGCGTCGATCGCTTGGGCCGGACGGGCTCCGGCGGCGTAAGCGTCGGCGTACAGCGCGACGATGATCGTCTGCGATTTGCCACCCGCCACCAGGAAGGTCAGTTCGAACATGGAAATTGTCTTGACGATCGACAAAATGCTGGCGGTCAAAATTCCCGGCATGGTCAGGGGAATCAACACCTTAACGAAGGTCTGGAACCGACTGGCCCCCAGCATTTTCGAAGCTGATTCGAGGTTCGTCCCGACCTGCTCGATAAAGGGCGATAGGATCAAAATCATAAACGGCACAATCGGTACCAAGTTCGCTAAAATCACTCCCGTAACCTTACTCGCCAAATGAAACTTGTAAAGTACCGTCGCCAAAGGTATGCCATACGCCATCGGCGGCACGATCATCGGCAATAAAAACAGCGACATTAAAACGCTTTTGAATTTGAAGTTATAACGCGCCAGACCATAAGCCGCCGGATAGGCAATGAGCAGCGAGACGATGACGACTCCAAGCGCCACTGCAAACGTGACATATAACAAATTGGGAATGTCGTGATCGATCGTAACATACTTATACCATTCATTGGTGAATACTTTCGGCAAGAGTCCCGAATACCAACCCTTGCTGATCGAGTTGAGAATAACCGTAAATAAGATACCGCAAATATTCATCAGATAGATTGCGATGGCGGTATAAAATAGGATTCCGGAAAAATTCAATTTCTTTTGCATGGTAATGCCCCCATTTTTCAGTCAAATCAGCCTTTGCCACCGGAAATCGAGGCGCTGCGATAGATCTTCGACCGCCAGATCAGAACCACCATCACTACCAACAGTTCAATCGCAGCCATAATCATCGAAATCGCCGAACCCATGTTGAAGTCAAATTTTTCGAATGCCCATTGATAGGCGGCGATGGAGATAACCCGGGTCGGACCGGACGGTTCGCCAAGCAATACCGCCGAGGGGTATACGGAGAAGGCCATTACGAAATTCAAACAAAAAGCAATGGCGATTCCCGGCACCAACAGCGGGAAAAGTACTTTCCAGAAAGTCTCCCATTTATTGGCGCCCAACATTTTCGCGGCCTTTTCCAGATCGGGATTGACGCCGGAGATATACCCCAATAACATGAGAAACGCAAAGGGGAATCCCGAGATGATCAAGGAGATCAAAACGCCCAGATAATTATGGGTGAAGCGGAACGGTTCCTTGAAATGCAGGAAATGCATTAAAAACTGATTGACCCAGCCGTTGGGACCCATAAAGGTCAGCATGCCTTCCGAGATCAAAACCGTCCCTAAGGTGATCGGAATGATTAAGAAAAACGTGATCAGTTTTTCGCCTTTGACGCCATGTCGCATAAAGTAGGAGAAGGGAATGGCCAAAATCACGTTGATCAACGTAGCCGGCAAGGCAATGCCTAAGGTGATGCCGATCGTCCGGGATTCCCAGGGATCGGTGAAAAACTTCAGGTAATTGGCCAGCGTAAATTGACCGTCGGCATTGGTCAAACTCAAGTAGATCCCGTGAATGAACGGGTAAATGAATAACAAAATGATAAACGTGATTGCCGGCAATAAAATTAAGAATAAGGTGCGATCCCATTTATTCTGATTCATACCTTAACCTTCTTTCGGGAAGACCAGAATTTTTTCAGCTGGCATCCAGAGATTAACCTTATCGTTTTGCTTGATCCGTCCTTCCGGCCGCAAGTCGACGCGAATCCCGTTATCGAAGGCGGCCGATACTTGGCTGGTCTGGCCGAGGTACTCCACCACGCCGATATTGCATTGTTGTTGATTCAGCGGTCCCTCGCCCGTCAGCACGTCTTCGGGACGGATTGCCGTAAAGACTGATTCGCCGTTTTGATGGGCCGCGGTTAAGGCTTGCCATTTTGCTTGGTTCGCCCGCGCCCGCGATACGAGCCGCACTCCGTTGACGTCGAGGGTAATCTCCCCGGTAGCGCTCAGTTCCGCCACTTTTGCTTCCCAGATGTTCCGGAAACCCATGAAGTCGGCGACAAACAGGTTCGCCGGTTCGGAGTAGACCTCTTCGGGCGTGCCGATCTGTTGAATATTGCCTTTGCGCATGACCACGATCCGGTCGGACAAGGCCAACGCTTCTTGTTGATCATGGGTTACATAGATGGAGGTGACTTGCAACCGGTCATGCAGCGCTTTTAACTCATAACGCATATCCACGCGCAGTTTGGCGTCGAGGTTCGAGAGCGGTTCATCCAACATCAATAAGCGCGGTTCCATCACGATACAACGCGCGATCGCCACCCGTTGCTGCTCGCCGCCGGACATTTGGCCCGGGAATTTTTCCTCGTACCCTTCAAGGTGCACCATTTTCAGTACGTTGCAGACGCGTTCAATGATTGTGTTTTTCGGAAGTTTCTTTAATTCCAGTCCGAATGCGATATTGTCAAAAACGGTTAAATGCGGGAATAACGCATAACTTTGAAAGACCATGCCGAACTCGCGTTTTTCAGCCGGGATGCTGTGTTTGCCGTCGTCAATACATTCATCGTCGATAAAAATCTCGCCGCTGGAGATTGGCAGCAGACCGGCGATGCAGTTCAAGGCGGTGGACTTGCCGCAACCGGAGGGGCCCAAAAAGGTTACAAACTCGCCTTTTTCAAGCGTCAGGCTGAAGTTGTTCAACGCGGTTTTGGGGCCGAAGATCTTGCAGACATTTTTGATGGAACAACGTTTGAAGTCTCTCATTTTTTTATCACCATCATTATCAGTTTTTTAGCGTCGGTAACAATCAATATGAATACTCATAACTTCGCAAAACGCTTGGAGTTATGCAACAGCCGATTTCAATTTGCGCGCAAAAACACTAACGATTATTCAGAAGAGACGTTGAGTGCAACGTCTCTTCTGTGCCTGACTCAAATCAAACTATTTGGTTTTGGAACCGATCAGCTTATCCCACATATCGAAGGCTTCGACCATTGGTTTGGAATCCAATTGCGTGGTGGACGGGAACTCTTTAACGGCTTTATCGTATTCCGGACGCATTGCGGCGGTAACTTTGTCTTGGCTGTCTTTCGGAGCCATTTTGATTGTTACGCCTTTGATGGCGGGACCCGGATAGAAGTAACCGCTGTCATAGGTGATGGCTTGGTTTTTCGGTTGCATCAGATATTTCATCAATTCCAAAGTGGCTTTCTTCCGCGGTTCGTCAAGGCCTTTCGGAATCGCCATGAAGTGCGCGTCAGTTACCCAAGTGGTATTTTTCAAGAAAAACGCTTTGGAGGTCGCCGGGATGGTTCCCAGGATCCGTTGGTTCATATCCCAACCGAGGTGGCTGGCGACCATCCAACGGGTGCCTTCGCCCATTTCCTTAAAGACGATACCGGTTCCGGTCGGGTAATAATCGATATATTGGTCGAGCTCTTTTAAGAACTTCCAGGTTTTATCCCAGGTTTTGGGATCTTTCGGGTCTTTGTCGCCGAGGATATACGGCAAGCCTTGTAGGAAGGCGCGGCCGGGGCCGGAGTTGGCCGGACGGGCATAGAGGAATTTGCCGGGGTTGGCTTTCGCCCATGCCAGTAATTCTTCCGGAGTGGTCGGAACTTTCTTCACTTTGTCAGGATTGTAGGTGAACATGGGGCCGCCGGGGCAGTAGGTATAGGTGATTCCATACCCTTCAAACAGATCGTAGGCTTGTTTGGCGCCCGGCAGGTAGTTCGTTAACAGTTTGGGGAAATAGGAGTTATAGGCCGGTAATAATTTTTCCCAAATCTTCATTTCCACGCCGGACGCCATGCCGTCATAACCGGTGAAGACCAGGGTGGTATCGACATTGCCGGCCGCTTGTTGCGCTTTGATCTTGGAAGGAAGCTCCGGAGCCGTCGCTTTAATAAATTCGATATCCGATACCAGTTTGGGGTTGGCGGCTTTCCAGGCGTCAATCGCCGGTTTGGAAAGCTGCAAGTTGCCCGCGACGTCGATAATGCTCAATTTGACCGGTTTTTCGGCGCCGGACGCAATTGAGACCATACTGATGGCAACAACCAAGACGAGCAGAAGACTTAACCACTTGAAGTGTTTCACAGTACTATGACCTCCCTTTGATTTTTCAGAAGCGGCAACGCTTCTTTCTATGCTAAATAAATACGCAAATCAAAGGAGTTCTACCTCTATACTAACTTGTCAAATATAGCACAATCTTGTAATAAAACCGATAAGTTTTATTAACCGTACCGAAACATATTGATTTTCTCACGAATCGGTTCTTTGGGGTACTGTCACCGTAATGGGTTATTTGGGTTGTAGCAGCCATTTAACATGATTGCAAGGTTATTGACAAAAAAATGCTGTTCGCTTTGACCGTTGCCCTTGCGCCGGACTGAAGATTGGGTTTGAATATCCCGTTTACTCTCTGTCTTGTTTTGTTGTTCGCTGTCAATGTAACGGGTAAAAATAAAACGCTTGCGGTCTGGGGCCGGTCAAAGCGAATCAGTCTGTCTTAAATTCTTCCCCTTAGCGCCGTTGGTCAACGATGCCGAACTCGCGCCAGGTGGATTTGGGCAGGATCCGTTTGACTTGGGCGCGGGCGTCGGAGTAATTGAGCTGCAGTTGCTCAAGGTGCGTTTTGATCTCCTCGGTCTTCTCCATCATCCGGGCCTTGTAAGCCAGTTGGGCATTGTGGGCGTCAAGCAGCGCCTGATAATCGGCGGCAAATTCGGTGATGAACGCGGTATCGATCCCCCGTTTCAGCAACGGCTCCGTGTGGGTTTGGATCCCCGCCAACATCTCGGCGATCCGGCCCATTTTGGCGTCGAGAGAACGCGACGGACTGGATTTTTTGACCGGATCGGTCGTTGGGTTGGTTGGCGCATCCGTGGTGGCAACAGCGCCTTGACTTGGATTGGAATTGATGGTTTCGTTTACTTCTTGTGACATATTGTTTCCTCCTGTTAATGAATTTGGTAGAATGAACCCTTCCGGAAGGTTGCTTCATGGGTATAGTATAGCAGAAGTATTGCTATTGGTCAATGGGTTTTGTTGATTTTGTGGAATATATTTTTGAAGGGTGGGGACTATTCAGCACCCGCATTTCCTTTTAGGTACTTTGCACCCGGCAACCCACGGAAATGACCGCATCCAAATTATAAAACATGATCTCTCACTCTACCTGTCTTTTGCCTTCCAAGCGAACTGTCCGGAAATTCCGGAGAGTTGAAGTTTCCTCCGACTCTCCGCTTTCAAAGATATTCCGCAGGTGCTCATTGACGGTTCTTACATCCACCTTAAAAAGCTCCGTCATGGATTTTGGGATTAGCCAGAAATTTTCATCGGCAAAATAAACAGCCACGTTTTGCGTTCATCGTTGCAATAAAGGAAAAGAGACCGATTTGACCCGTCTCTTCACCGCGAGGCTGCATTTCCCGATATTTTGCTTTTTGAAATGAACCAACGCAATTACTCCAGCGGTTCAACTGTAGACTTAAACTATCTCTATCCCTTCTTTGAGTACTTCCGCGGCAAATCCGTCACGTTCAAGATAATCCCGATAAGTGAAAGGGATTGGTTGAATATCCAGCTTAATATATTTCCTTGCCTTTTGGACCGGTATCTCTTTGTTTAAATCCGAAATATATTCTCTGACGGTTCGATTTATATTTTCAGGGATTTGAGCCATGAAAAAACCTCCTTGGTTTTCTCCGAAGATATAAGTTCACTCGTCACTCGTCCACTACTTCCTTCTGTCGTAACGTGGGATAAATCGGATCAATTCCTTCAGAGATTCGTTCGGGGCTAAAAAGATGTTTCAGAACTGCTGTAGGTTGAAAGTAGGGTTTGACTAAACCTCGGCAAAATATGCTTGTTTGCCAGTTTAAAGGTTCGATGATTGTATCGTCATTGCATAATTGTTGAATATATTGAAAATCTTTGGACTAAGAATATTTGTCGTTTTCATCTTTTGTTATATATCTCAATAAATCTTGAACTAGTTGGTGAACCCTTGTTGCAGGCGCTGATAAAGACGGCGTTTGTCCCTTATGTTCTTCCAGTCTGTCATTTGCCCATCGTATCGCCAACTGTAAGTTACCCAAATTGTTAAGGATCCCGAAAATATCTTCCCGATTTTTTTCATACTTTGCTAATCCCAATCTTTGAAAATGTTTATTTAACTTTTCTATATATTGCTCTCGCGGAATATTTGATTGCAAGTTTTCAAAATGCAACAAAAACCAATATTCAATACATTGGTTCGACCAAGCAACGTTGTATTTGATTTCTCCCTTTTCAGAAAGCCTCATCGCTTCATTTTGAGTTGTATCAAATCGATCCGGAGGAAAATCGTCTTTATCGTAAACCAACCAAACCCGGGTGACTTGTCCTCTTAATTTTTTTACATACTCTTTCGCTTTGTCCAATAAAAAAATTGTATTTGTCCCTTCACCCCGGATATCAATTTCTACTTCAACACGATGTTGATATCGACAATTTATTAGTTTCTTGATTTCTTCAAAATATCCCGGTTCGGTCTTTTTTCCCTCACAGACTATCAAATAATACTCTAACTGCTCGATGTGATTTTCACGGCGCGCTTTTCTACCTAGCGCATTTACCTTCATTGCTTCACTGTGTTTAATAGGTTTTTTGCTCACAGCTCCGCCTCCCAATTCAAACAGCATTTTAAGTACGGATCGGCGCCATATCTACCCTCCAAATACTGTTTGTCATAGGTTGCGTCTTTACGAATACTTTTTCCATCAGTATCTTTTATTTCTACTAAAGAATACAAGCTTGAGCTTTGGTCTTCGCCTTTTGCAACAAACCAAATCTCATCACGGCGGAAAACCTCTCTTTTCATAGTCGATAGATCATGGGAGGTAAATATGAGTTGCGCTTTATGGGGATTTGAATTAGGATTACTGAATAATTCGATGATATACCGAATGAGTTTGGGATGCAGTTTGGCATCCATCTCGTCAATCAAAACCACACCACCGTTTTTCAATTTTTCAATAATAAACGGCAAGAAACCGAACAATTTCTGGGTTCCGCTGGATTCCTCGTGTAGTTCTAATTCATACTTCGAGCCCTCAACGTTATGAGTAGTATAAATATTAATCTCTTTATCGTCTTCCCCATCTTTCACACGATAGTTCGAGATATCCACATCCATTTCTTTGAGCATTTTCAGTATGATGCTTTGCCCCTTTTCATCTTCAAACAAGACGACCCGCATATCGGTACGAGGATCACTATAATTAATCGCTTCGCAGTTTTCAAACCATTTTATTACCTCATTAATTGCATCAATTTCCTTTAATATTTTAATATATGATAAAAAAGGAGTCGTATCAGCAACGGATGGATTCTCCATATACTTAAGTAATGAACCAACTTCAATCGATTGTTTTTCTTTATCCCGGATAAATATTTTCATTGCTCTGGTACTGTTTTTATTTTGTCGATATAAGCTTTCGTAGATAATTATATTTTTTTTCATCTTTAACGTATATTTATATTCAGCAGTTTTCGTACGAAAAAAAACTTCAAACTCGGATGGTTCATTCAAGGCATCTCGATTGAATTTAAATGGAGTGGGGTGTGGGTTTCCTTTAAACTTTACTTCTTCTTCGCTTTGAAGCAACTGAATAGGTCTCATCACTACATTTATTAAGAATTTGAACGCATCTAAAACTGTACTTTTCCCTCCACCATTCGGCCCGTATATTACCGCCAATGGAAGAAACCGTTGACCGTCCCGATCAACAATCAAGGAATCCTCATGTTCAGAAATGAGAGAGGCCTGCATATCCAAAGTTGCCTCTTTGTAAAAGCTCTTATAGTTTTTAAATGTAAATTGGCATAACATGTTATTCACTCCATTTGAAAAAATCTCATTATGGCTAGTTTATTCTGGTTACGATTGATTTATCCTCTGTTTACGTGAGATTTTTTCTCAAATACCAACGCCGATGCCTTTTAAACAATAAAGCGGGTTGAAATTCGCATTGAATCCGATTTAGGACCCGCATGTTAACGCATCCCTCGCCTTTTAAAAGCTAATCATTACCCGCATCCAAGGAAGAATACTGAATAGAACGAAAATATTCAACAAATAACAAACCATCATTCAATTTTTGAAGGCCACGCCAGCCACGTTTTGCGTTCGCTGCAATAAAGAAAAAGAGACCGCTTTGACCCAAGCCACTGAAAAACCACCGCTCTAAAAGATTGACCTACAATATATAGTGATTCGCTTATTTTAGGCTATCAATATATTGTAGGTCAATGTTATTTCGAGCAGTTTTTCAGTGGCCTCTCTTTGACCCGTCTCTTCAACTGTAGACTTAAACTATCGCGATTCCTTCTTTGAGTAATTCCGCGGCGGACGAGACTGTAACGAACTCTCCCCCGCCTAACCCCCTGTCTGAACCAGGATTTCACGGATTTGACGGATTAAAAGGATTTTGAAACACAGCCTCCGAACCCCTACAAAGGTGGGTGTGGTTGGAGCTTTGAACACCCGACCCGAGACCAAGTTTCCAGAGCATCCTGATGCATCCATGTCTCGTCTTCGCCATCCTGGCCGCTCCGCCCGGCTATTGGGCGGCGGCTTCCGTTGTCCCCTTCGCGAGGCGCGACCGCTGTTTGGCGTCCTTGCCAAGAAGCGTCGCGAGGCTCCGTACATGGAGCCTGTTGCTAGATAGAAACAAATTTGAGTAATTAATAAATTCAAAGTATTACAAGTTTATAGTTTATAGAAGATGTCATTTCATTCTTGTACAACGATCCGATGCCCATCAACTGAAGAAATTTCGGATACACTTTCCACTTTAATATGACGATTCTTTCCATTTTGGCGGTTAATATAATCATTTGCTTTTGTCCAAGCTTCTTCATCAGTTTCCGCAATGAGATGTTGATCATCAGTGTAGTAGTAACTTCCATTGGTAATGCCGAGTATTACACAGTAAAGTTTGAGCATTCCTATCCCCCAATCAATTACGAATGTTCTTTGGTAGGCATTCTCATTAATTTTGTGTAACTTTCTCAACTTGGCGTGAAATTGCTTATTTCCATACATTTGCCGGTGCGCAGCTTAATTTTCCCCGCTTGCTCCGTAACATCTCCAGTAGAACTGTCCCCTTGGTCTGGATTCTGTAAACTACCAAGATTATAATGCTTGTTTCTCCGCAACCCTTGATCAGTTATCTACCATTCCGGACGTATAAAAACAAAAGATAACACTCTTTTTCCAGCATGATCTCTTTTGATTTCAAGTAGTTGCGCCTAAATATACAAATGATTGCGGCGCATATCTAAGTCCGAAGTCAGAAAGAAGCTTGGGACGGGAATATCTCTTAACTTTTCGGAGTTTGTAAGCAACAGCCTTATCCTTCCCTTTATAATACTCCTCGTAAAACTCATAAGAAATACCAGAAAACTCACTGGTCAATTCCCACACAGTCTCAATGTCAGCTTCAATGATTTCTGCTATTTCGGCCTCCGCTACCACCATCTTCTCTGGAGCTGTCGCATATATAATGATTTTATCTACATCGGCTTTACAACGAACCTTTCTAAACTCAAACTGCTTTTTCCCAAGCAGTATATTTTCAACATGTTCAGGATTGATTGACAATAACATTTGACACATTCACATTACCCTCCTCAAGGATAGTTTTAAACTGCGTAGGCGTCAACTGGACATCAGCAGGATATACATTAGGCGATGCCCAGAATCCATTGTCACTCAGCCATGCATTATTGACATTGTGTCCACCACCAAAAAATCCGTAATATAGCATTTCGATAACTACCATATTTTTATCATTCTGATATTTGGTACGTAGTTCTCTTTCGTCAAATACAGATTTGTTTCCAATTCTTGTTTTTAATTCATCAAAAGTCATTTGGAAGTGGTTATTTATCTTAACCATGATCACGTCAGTCACTATACAAAATGAGGTTATGCAAGATTTGTAGCGGGGCTTTTGTCCATCTTGTTTTGCATGCCGACGATAAATGAAAATCGGCTCTCCTACTTGATAATGCGGTCTTGTGTATTGAGCACCAACGTACACTTTACATATACCGTTAGCGACAGATAGGGCAACCTGTTCCTGTAGTGTTCGGCTTAATTCGGAATATGGGAATAATGTATCGTGGTACATATCATTTACGATAAGGTATCCGGCTTTTTGGAATGATGGATTGATAAAAGGAAACGATTTATAAGGATCGCTGTAATCAACATTCAAGCGGCTCTTTAAATAGACGCACTCCCCATTCAATTTGTGTCCGACCAATCGAAAACCAAAACGCTCAAGTTGACTGATTAGCAAAGAATGCTTCACCCAAATTGTCACATAAATATCTTGATTTTGGGATTTCTGCCAATTCCACAGTGCCAAACCGATAGCACCTTCTCCAAGACGCTGTCCCCGATAACGCTCTGCGAGGAGCAATGTGCTAATTTTCTTACGTGGTATGGCAGGGAGTATTCCCTCAACTAATTCAATAGACTCATTTTCATCTTTAAGACACACAAAGGCACCCAAACCGATTTCGTCATTAAATACAAGGGCAGTCGAACCGGCAGTAGATTTTTTAGCAAACCACTCTTCAAAACCAATATTGCTTTCATCGGCAGGATAGTCTTCTTTGAGTGAATTAAAAAAAGCGTCGGTAATGTCTATTTCAGAAAATTTCTTTAGTTGAAATTTACCCGGCATTTATTACCCTCCTCATCTTTTCCTTCACAAACATAAGGGCATCGCCCACCCCATCCGATCCTTTGGAAATCCAAAGGGGAATACCAAGCCGTTCAGCAATTTCTTTTGAATAAGTAATTTCTTCGTTCTGAAAGCGACTTATGTCCCTCTCATTATGTTCAATCCTATCGCGTTCCTTTCGTCTTTGAGCTATTAAACTAGGCTTTTCCGTCAGAAGAACAATAGCATCTGGATTTAGGGCTGTGAAAGTTTCTGTTGGTATTCGTGTTATTTTGCTGTGAACATCGAGTAGACAGAAATGACCGTCAAGCAAATACCACGGACTGACCAAATTTAACTCTTGGATGGCAGCTAGTAAATATTGCTGATTAATATCAATGTCGGGAATTAACTTGTCACTTGAAAAGCCAGTCTTTTTCCGTTCGGCAATCAAAGCGCTAGCGGAATGCGTATTAAATCCCAAAGTAGTTCTAACCACTTCGCAGAAATACGATTTCCCCACCCCATGTACACCGCTGATAAAAATCACAGAAAGCTCCTCCAATGTATAACGAATATTACTTCTTCTAAAAAATCGAGAGAACAGAAACGAATTTCACAGCGATCCTACAATCTGTGATCAATGATCTGTTTGTACGATTATTCTACTAGCTTGACAGCAACGCTGCAATATTGAGCAGTCGTCAACTCCGGGATTTGGTTTGCCGGTTTGTAATTATATTAAACTTTATTTGCAAATTGAGCTGTGAAAAGAAATGTATCGCCACTTATTAATTCCTGGAATATCGACTCCCTTTTTAAAATATATTAGAGAAATACTCATGATACGAACCACTTACAACGTTTCCTTTATCTAAGAAGATTTCTTTATATCACGATTTTTTCCTGCAATATCCACAATGCATTATCTCTGATATATTAAGGATATCTTAAAATTCCAAAAAACAACTGCGGTTCGAGAGTTTTATGTCATATTAAGTATATTTAATTAGTCCCTCCTATTAAATCAATCAACAAAGACCTTTCCATCTCCAACTGTTCCAAACCAACTTTTAAAAAAGGCCAAGAAAAAACCATCTTCCCTGAAGCAACTACCTACCCGACTATGAAATTGATGAAAACGGTTCTCTGGTTCTTTGGGAAAACGTGGACAACCTCGACCATCGAGCAAACCGAACCCCAAATTACCCAATTAATCTACAGCGTCCTTCTCCCCAACCGTTCGCTCAACGACCGTGCATCCTCGCCCAACGACTGTGCATCCTCGCTCAACGACTGTGCATCCTCGCCCAACGACTGTGCATCCTCGCTCAACGACCGTGCATCCTCGCCCGACGAC
>JAEZFP010000057.1 GCA_023417475.1 Bacillota bacterium
CATCCCGAACACAGCAGTTAAGCCCCTCCGCGCCGATGGTACTTGTCGGGAAACCGGCCGGGAGACTAGGTCTTCGCCAGGAGCAAAATTTTTAAAGAGACTTCAGTGTAAACTGAAGTCTCTTTACACCCCAGCTTAAACCATAAAAAAATGCCATTAAAAACCTAATAAAATAGGGTTGACGATCAAGATAAAATTATGCTAATATATTAAAGTCACTGAGACAACTACTTACTCCTCGATAGCTCAACGGTAGAGCACCCGGCTGTTAACCGGGTGGTTGTTGGTTCGAATCCAACTCGGGGAGCCAAATCTAAAACTTAATTATGTGTCATACTCCTCGATAGCTCAATGGTAGAGCACCCGGCTGTTAACCGGGTGGTTGTTGGTTCGAATCCAACTCGGGGAGCCATTTATTTTATTAGCAAAGAGACCGCAAGGTCTTTTTTTATTTCGAACTAATTCTTTCATCAAGTGCAGGGTAATCTGCTGCCAATGTTGAAAAGTAGTCGGTAAGTTTATATTTGGAGTGATTCCATTGTCCTGGATTGCGGATTTACATATTCATTCCCATTTTTCGATGGCGACCAGTAAGGATTGTAACCCGATCAACCTCAATCGTTGGGCTGGTCTAAAAGGAGTTTCCCTGGTGGGAACCGGCGATTTTACTCACCCCGGATGGCGCAAGGAACTAAGAGATCATCTAATACTCGCCGAATCCGGTTTTTACCGACTGAAAGAAACTCCGAAAAGTGAGATTCCGGATCAACCGGAAGTTCAGTTCGTGATGACCGGAGAACTTAGTACAATCTATAAAAAAAACGGCCGCGTCCGCAAAGTGCACCATTTGATCATCCTGCCGTCGCTCGAAGCGGCTGACAAAGTAAGTAACGCTTTAGAAGCCTTAGGGATGAATATCCGTTCCGATGGCCGACCGATTCTCGGGTTGGATAGTTACCGGCTTTTTCAATTATTACTGGAACAGTGTCCGGAGGCGGTTCTAATTCCGGCGCATATTTGGACACCGCATTTTTCAGTTTTTGGTTCGAATTCGGGTTTCGACGACATCGTCGAATGTTATGAAGACTTAACTCCGTACATTACGGCGTTAGAGACCGGCTTATCTTCCGATCCGGCAATGAATTGGCGTTGGTCCGCGCTTGACCGGTTCAACTTGGTTTCCAACTCGGACGCGCATAATCCGCAGAATTTAGCGCGAGAAGCGAATATCTTTAATAGCGAATTTTCGTTTCAAGGTTTACAATCGGCATTACAGACTAAAGACCGGACGCAGTTCACAGGGACGCTTGAGTTCTTTCCGGAAGAGGGGAAATACCATTGTGACGGCCATCGGAATTGTGAGATCTGTTGGAAACCGGATGAGACTTTGGCGCATCTGGCAATTTGCCCTCGTTGTGGCCGTAAAGTGACGGTTGGCGTCTTAAATCGGGTGGTTCAGTTAGCCGACCGGCCGGATGGCTATCACCCGGAAAATGCGCAATCTTTTCAAAGTTTGGTACCGTTACGCGAGGTTATCGGGTCGGCGCTTGGGGTTGGTTCAAGCTCGCGCAAGGTTGAGCGGGTCTATTTCGACTTGTTGCAACGGTTTGGACCGGAATTAACGGTCTTGCGGGAAGTTAGGATAGACGAGATTGCGCGTTCGACCAGTCCGTTGATTGCCGAAGGAATTCGGCGGTTACGTGCTGGTCAAGTGGAAATTCGCCCGGGATATGACGGCGAATACGGTGTGATCTCCGTGCTTCGGGAAGATGACCGCCAGGCGTTATTGGGTCAGGCGGCATTGTTTGAGGAAAATATTACGCAACTACGCAAGGAAAAACAGGTTGCTGCTTCAGTTGTCGGAACGAGTGCCGGGAAGGACAAAATTCAGAAGGTGCGGTCCAATTCCGGACCGGGGTTAAGCACCGAACAACTGGCGGTCATTCATTCAACGGCTCCAACCACTATTGTCATTGCCGGGCCTGGAACGGGGAAGACCCGGACGTTGGTGGAGCGGATTGCGTATTTGATTCGGGATTGCCAAGTTGATCCGGCGTTGATCACCGGCGTTACCTTCACCAACAAAGCGGCTGGAGAGATTCGGAACCGGGTTGGCAATCTGTTGCCTAATCGCAATCTGGTTAGCCGGTTGAATATTGGCACCTTTCATAGTATCGCCTGGCGGATCTTAAATGAGAACCCGGAAGGGTTTCGGTTGAAATTAATTGACCAAGCCGGAGCAAGAACCATCATGGAAGAGGTTTTACGCCGGAAACAAACCAAGGTGACAACGCGCGAAGCATTATTAGCCGTCTCAAAATTGAAGAACCAAGCCGCATTGGCTGATTCCGACGCATGGTCCGATATTTGCGAAGCTTACCAACAACAGCTTGCAATTTACCAACGGCTTGATTTTGACGATATTATCCGTCAGATTATTCAGTTATGGGAAGCTGCGCCGCAATGGTTAGCCGCGATTCAACCCCGCTTCTCCTATCTTTTGGTTGATGAGTTTCAAGATTTAAATGCCATGCAATACCACTTGACGAAGTTATGGAGTCAAAACAGTCGGAGTTTGCTGGCGATTGGCGATCCCAATCAGGCAATTTACGGTTTTCGTGGCGCCAATCCGGAGTTTTTCGAGCAAATTCAAGTCGAACGATTGCAGACGGAGCGTTTAAAATTGGCAGCCAATTTTCGTTCCACACCGGTGGTGGTCAAAGCGGCCAATCAAGTAATCGCTGTCGAGTATCGGCAGCAAACCATGGATGGCGAGTCGGAAACCGGCGCGAAAATCGTTTGGATGGAGACTCCCTCGGAACGGGAAGCTGCCCGGGCGATTATCCGCGAGATCGTCAAACTGCTAGGCGGATCGTCAATGCTGACCGCCCATGGCGCAAAAGGTGGGAATCGCCAACGGAATATTGACCAAAGCTATGGCTTGGGCGATATTGCGATTTTATTCCGGACCGGGCGACAAGCGGATAGTCTGGAAAAGATGTTGGAGGTCGAAGGGTTACCGTACCGGGTGGTCGGCCAGACGGCAACGTTTGAAGCGCCGGCGGTTGCGGAGTTGCTTGACTTAGTCCGGATGGTATTGGAACCGGAAGACCTTTATCTATTCCGGACAGTTCTCCGGCAACCGCGCTGGAACCTAACAGGCAATGAAGTAGCCTCAATTATCGACAGTTTGGCGACTTTGTGCGAACGTTCCTTGTCATTATTGGATTTAATGCAGCCACTGGTAGATGGCATTCCCTCTTTAACCGTAAAATTGACTCCGTTGGTAGAAATGGCCCGCCATCTCGGCGAACTGGTCGAAGCGCAAAATGGGCCCGGTTTGATCCGAATATGGATGGAACAAACGAATCAGAGCGGCAATATCGAATTGGAACACCTTTTACAATATTGCGAAGAACAGCCCGAAATAAAAGCGATGCTGGAATTTATTCCGTTGGCGTTAGAAGGCGATCTGAGTCGTAAAGGGCTCAATAGCGGCGATGCGCCGGAAACGATTACTTTATCGACCTTGCATGCGTCCAAAGGTTTGGAGTTTCCGGTCGTGTTCATTGCCGGAGTGGAGGAAGGGTTATTGCCATATGGGGAAACCAATGCGGAACAGTCGGTCGCTGAAGAACAACGTTTGTTTTATGTCGGCTTAACCCGGGCCCAACAACGTTTATACTTGAGTAATAGCCGTTTTCGTAATCGCGCCGGAGAACAAGTTGTGATCCAGCCCTCGCGATTTATTGAGCTGATTCCGGCGGAGTTGATGATTAAAGAAGAGCACCAGGTGAAGGAGCGCGCTGAACAGCTTGGGTTATTTCCGGAGTGAAAAAACTGCGGCAACACTTTCTTTTTTAGTGATGGCGCTAGTTGCCGCTGCGCAGCATGAGTATGCAATGAATTATATCACGGCGTTTCGCGATATCTAAACGATGGATAAGCTAAAACTCTATTCTCGGAGGTTATACTATGTCTGCTGCGATCATTGATGGAAAAGCAATTGCCGCCCAAGTCCGGGCCGGATTGCAGACGCAAGTCACGGAACTAACAGCTCAAGGAAGACAGCCAGGTTTAGCTGTTGTGATTGTCGGAGATAATCCGGCGTCCCGGGTCTATGTGAATATGAAAAAGAAGGCTTGTGCGGAAGTTGGCATCTATTCGGAAGAACATGCCTTACCCCACAGCACTTCCCAGGTTGAATTGCTGGAATTAGTTCGGCGTTTGAACAACGACCCCAAAATTCATGGTATTTTGGTGCAATTGCCGCTTCCGGAACATCTCGACGAGCAAACAGTGATCGAGACGATTAACCCTAATAAGGATGTCGATGGTTTTCATCCCGTCAGCGTCGGTAAACTGTTAATCGGTCTACCGGGGTTTCTACCGTGTACTCCTGCCGGAGTGATGGAATTGATCCGGTCAACGGGCGTGACGGTGTGCGGTGAAGAATGTGTGGTGGTGGGGCGCAGCAATATCGTAGGTAAGCCCCAAGCTGTATTATTACTGCGTGAAAGCGGTACGGTGACAATCTGCCACTCCCGGACTAGCGATTTGGCCGAGGTATGTCGGCGCGCCGATATCCTGGTCGCCGCGGTCGGAAAACCGGAGCTGATCACGGGGGATTATATCAAACCGGGTGCCGTTGTGATTGATGTTGGGATGAACCGTTTACCCGACGGTAAATTGGTTGGCGATGTTCATTTCGAGTCCGCGGCGGAGGTTGCCGGTTGGATTACCCCGGTACCCGGAGGCGTCGGCCCAATGACCATTGCGATGTTGCTTAAAAACACGGTGACAAGTGCGGGTCGTTCCGCGCAAGCGGTATAGGAATATACTAGTAATTTGGATGATGTTTTCCAATATACATAAGACAGAGAAATCCGTCAGGTGGTGGGGGAATGTTTGGTGTCCAGCAACACATTGGATTACGGGTGGGATATTTAATCCTGGCGGCGTTTGGACTCTGGTGGATGCAGGTATTGCACTCCCGCAAGGGCAGTGGACGTTGGCGGTTCGGTTTATACTTTAAAGCGGTAAATTACCTTTGCTGTAGCGGTTACATTGCTTTGATTCTTTATCAACCGCTCTGGTCGATGTTTCGTCGATCGCAACCGTTATGGCTGGCTCTGCTCAGCGAGGATTTGCTCAATTTGGGACTGTTCCTTTCGTATCTATGCTATTATTTTTGGCTTTTGTACCAAACTGACCGCAATCAACGCGGGTTGACCGGCGGGTTTTGGTCATATTTGTTGCAATACGGCTATTTTTGGCTGTTTATTATCAATTGTCTGCTATTTTTAAGATTGGACTATTTTTATCTGGAGTTGATCCCTATCAAGTTTCCGGGGGATCAACAACTGACCCTGGAATTGCTGGTCGCGGCGCTGATGCTCCTTTCGCAACTGGCGATTTTAGCGATTCGCCGGGTCAAAATGAGTCAGGCCGATCCGCAACTGATTAAGTTGGTGGATCAGGTAGCCGACCGGTTTGGCATTACAATTCGTACGGTGCGGCTATGGCATTTGGAGCGGGTCTCCAACGCTTTTGCCACCGGTCTGTTCCGGCGCAGTATCTTTTTGACCGATACGTTGGTTGATTCGGCCAGTCCGGACGATTTGCAAATGATTATCGCCCATGAGTGCGCCCATTTTAAACGGCGCCATCTTGAGATCCGGGTACTGCTGGTAGGGTTGTTCATGTATGCCGGGACCTTAATTTATGAACGTTTACCGGATCTGGCCGGACCGGTCTTGGGATTGTGCGGACTTGGGGCTTTAATCGTTTTTAAAGCCATCGCCAGAGCGCAGGAATACGATGCCGACTGTCAGGCGGCGCTGGTTTTCGGGAGCCCCGAACGGATGGAAACCGCGTTAATCCGAGTCTTCGGCTATCCCCAATCATCGCAGTTCGGTAAGATACTGCGCTGGCTTATCGGGCACCCGGAACCGGTGCAACGGATTAAACGTTTGCGGAGTATCGCCAAACATATTACCAACGAGCTCAATATTTAAAAAGCCTGGTATAATCCAGGTTTTTTTATGTGCGGGGACTAATCCGGCGGTTAAATTGTAATTGTTAACCAAATGGTAAACTGGCGCCAATTTTATCCTGACCGGGACTCAAGGTATAATGGAAAAACGGAACAATTTACATCTATAAACGAAACGACGATTTGATTGGAAAGGATCTCGAAATGCTCCGCTTATTTCAACTGCTATATCCGCACTTCCGGCCGTACCGGCTCATTTTTTGGACCGGGTTCGCGATGATGGTGATCATGAATGCAATGACCTATCTGATCCCGCAGGGGATAAAGTATATCTTTGACGACATTTTGCCGCATCTCAATCAACCGGGCAACATCCGGTTGCTAGTTCAATGGTGTCTCTTGCTCGTATTGATCGCATTGGTGCGGGCGGCGATCTTATTTATCATGATCTATTGTTTTTGGGCCACCGGGACCAAAGTAGTCAATGATTTACGCCGGGTATTATATGATAAGTTACAGCGACTTTCCTTTGGTTTTTTTGACAAGGCCCGGACCGGGGATTTGATGTCCCGGTTGACGCTGGATATTGAATCGGTGCGGAATCTTTACGCCTTTTTAATTGAACACCGGTGTCAGATCTGGATGTACCTGAGCGTGGTGGCAGTATTGCTGTTGGTCACGGATTGGCAGTTAGCCCTGGTTTGCCTGGTGGTGACGCCCATCATCATTCCGACAGTTTTGCGTTTCAGTTTTAAAATGCGGGGAGCGGTTGACCACCGTCAACTACAAGCGGGGATTCTTAATGCGACGGTCCAGGAGAACATTACCGGAATTCGTGTGGTGAAGGCTTTCGCGATGGAAGATACGGAGATCGCCAAGTTTCATCACGAAAATGAAAAAATGAAAGAGCGCAATTTGGGGGTGTCTCGTTTACAAGCCACCTTGCATCCCCTGATGATCTTTTGCAGCTCCTTGGGAATAGTAGGAATTCTTTGGTTTGGCGGCTACCGGGTCGCCACCGGTTCTTTGACCTTTGGGACTTTTGTCGCGTTTATGTCTTATCTGGCGCTGACCAATTGGCCGCTTTGGATGTTGGCGCCCAATGTCAACCAGGTCAGGCAAGCCCAAGGCGCGGTAAAGCGGTTGCAAGAGATATTGGAATGGCCGGAGGAGATTCACTCGCCCGAA
The DNA here is from genome assembly GCA_023417475.1 of Bacillota bacterium. Taxonomy (GTDB): domain Bacteria; phylum Bacillota; class UBA4882; order UBA8346; family UBA8346; genus JAEYPR01. Next base: position 7,184 of record JAEZFP010000057.1, read on the forward strand.
GATGGCGGAACCATCCTTCCGCAACTGCGGGGGCAGATCGAATTCGCCAATGTTTCGTTCGGGTATGATGGAACTCCGGTATTGCAGGGGCTGAATCTGACGGTGGCTCCCGGCGAAAAGGTTGCCTTAATGGGGTTGACCGGTTCCGGAAAGACCACCTTAATCAATCTCATTCCCCGGTTTTACGATCCCGGTTGCGGGGCGGTTATGATTGACGGGATCGACCTTCGCCACGTAAATTTGGGATGGTGGCGCCGGAATGTGGGGTTGGTCCTGCAGGAGACCTTTCTCTTTTCAGCGACGATCCATGACAATATTGCGTTTGGCCGGCCCGACGCCACTCGCGCCGAAGTCGAAGCGGCCGCCGCCGCCGCGCAAATCCATGAGTTCATTTTGTCCCTTCCGTTAGGGTATGACACGGTCGTCGGAGAACGGGGGGTTGGGCTCTCCGGTGGGCAAAAGCAGCGGATCGCCATTGCGCGGGCGTTGCTACTCAACCCGAAGATTCTGATTTTGGACGATTCCACCTCGAGTGTCGACGTTGAAACCGAGGAAGCGATTCAAGCGTCCTTGCAGGAATTGATGAAGGGGCGGACGACAATCATCATTGCCCAACGGCTGTCCACCGCCAAATTAGCCGATCGCATCATCATTTTGGAAGGCGGCGAAGTTCAAGTCCAGGGCAACCACGAAGCGTTGATCGGTCAAGACGGTTTTTATCGCAACCTCTATAGTATTCAAACGTTTCAGGATCAACCGGAAGAAAGCGCTTGAGCAAAGATTTCAGTTTTCAGTAAAAATATTAGGAGTTTTCCCAAGATGGCAATGGATTCGAATAAAAAAGGTCTGATCATTCTGTCGGAGGATGATGATTTCCAGGTGCGGCCGTTTGACCGTAACTTATTAATGCGATTATTAGCCTATCTAAAACCCTACCGTTGGCAAGTGGCACAAATGGTTTTGATGGCGCTCGTGGCAATCGCAGCCGCTTTAATATTGCCGTATTTATTGAAATTAGGGGTGGACCGGTATATTACCCAACATGATCTCAAAGGGCTAAACCATTTGGCGTTATTTTATATTGTGATCGCTTTGCTACAGTACCTGGGACTTTACGTGCAAGGGACCACGATGATCCGTATTGGCCAACAGGCCATCTTTGATCTACGTCAGGATCTGTTTACCCATTTGCAAAGGCTCTCCTTAAGTTTTTTCGACCGTCAAAAAGCGGGACGGATCATGATCCGGGTTACCAATGACGTTAACTCCCTGGAAGAATTACTTACTTCCGGCGTGAGCACCGCGTTGGCCGACACCTTTACGCTCATCGGATTGTTGGGGATGATGCTTTGGGTCGACTGGCATTTGTCGTTAGTGATCTTTATCACGCTCCCGTTAACGATTTGGGTGGCGGTATTTTTACGCAATCGGATGTTGGCGGTATCCCGGGAGATTCGTCGTAAACTTTCGGCAGTCAATGCCAATCTCAACGAATCCCTGATGGGGATCCGGGTAACTCAGGCTTTTCACCGCGAGCAATTGAACGCGCGATTATTTGCGGAGATCAATGACGAACATTATGAAGCGGCCAAGCGGTTTGTCCCGTTAAACGCTTTTTTCTGGCCGTGGACCGGCTTTTTGAACACCGTCGGAACGGCTTCGGTCCTACTGGTTGGTGGTGTCTTGTCAATTTACGGTATGGTTACTTTGGGAACGATTACTGCCTTTATGAACTATGTCAACCGGTTTTTTCAGCCGATTCAAAACTTGAGTAATCTGTTCAATGTGATCAGCACGGCGATGGCTTCGTGTGAACGGATTTTCGAGCTGATGGATATTCCCGCCGAAGTCGCCGATCCCGCCCAACCCAGGTTGTTAGGGAAATTACTGGGTTCGGTCGTCTTTGATAATGTCAGTTTTCAATACAAACCCGGGAATGAGCTTGTCTTACAACAGTTTAACCTGACGGTGCAACCCGGGGAGGTAATTGCGCTGGTCGGTCAGACCGGGGCGGGCAAAAGCACGGTCGTTAATTTACTGGCGCGGTTTTACGATCCGGTGCAAGGCCGGGTTTTAGTCGACGGAATCGATCTCCGCCAGGTGACGCAAGCGGAGTACCGCCAGCAGATCGCCGTCGTGTTACAGGATACGTTCATTTTCTCCGGGACGGTGGCCGAGAATATTCGCTACGGCAAACCGGAAGCCACGATGGATGAAGTGATCGCGGCGGCGCAAGCGGTTGGGGTGCATGAATACATCCTGTCGTTAGCGAATGGCTATCAAACGCAAGTTAGGGAGCGCGGGACCAGCCTCTCCGTGGGTCAACGCCAATTAATCGCTTTTGCCAGAGCGCTGCTCCGGAATCCGCGCATCTTAATTTTGGATGAAGCGACTTCCAGCATTGACACCCAAACCGAACAGATCATTCAATCCGCGCTCCAACGGTTGCTGATGGGCCGGACCGCCTTTATTGTCGCGCATCGGCTCTCGACGATTAAAAATGCCGACCGGATTTTGGTGATTGAGAGCGGACGGATTGTGGAAGCGGGCTGCCACGAACAACTGCTCAGAGATTCCGGCATTTATGCCAACTTTTGCCGCCGGCAATACCAATCCCAGGTGGGCTAAGCGACTGCCGGCAGGCCGGGTGTAGCGACGCCGCAAGCTGGATATGTGGATAAGTAAACTTGCTGAAGGCGACTTAATTCGGTGGAAAAAAGAAAAAAGCCGTTACAAAAGGAACTTGACAGTTCGTTTGTAGCAGCTTTTTGTTTTGTGGTCAGTTAAAAGCGATACGTTACGCCAACCGTTAACCCGGATAGTCGGTAATCGGTGTGATGATCATCCTGAACCCGGTAATAGCGGTAACCGGCGTTGGCGGACCAGTCCGGAGCAAATTGGTAATTTAGTTTGAGTCTGCCGGTGATCAACGTGGCGTCTTCGTTATGATTAAAATAATGGGCGTCACCAGAAACTGAGGCGGTTGCTGCGGCGTCTACGTTCCATTTGTTTGATAATTTGGAATTGACGTCCACCCCGATCAGCACTCCCGAAAAATCAACGTCGACATCGTCCAGTTCAAACCGGTTGTACGAAGCGGTAAGGTAAACACTGGTGGCTGAAATTTTGGCAATACGATACCCGGTTTTGACTTCATATCCGGTGATATCGATATCGTGGTTGCAGGGGGTTTCCAGACTAGCTTTCAGGAATTCCATGCCGAACTGAAATTTTTGAACCGGAAACTCCAGACCGACAACGGTCCCGACGGCATCTTGGTGTGCGTTATCTTCCAGTTGCCAGCTTCCGTCGGCCAATCGATCGACATAGGCGGCGGCGCCCCATGCCGTACCGGTCACAGCGCCGAGCATGACACAGACCAACATCAACAACGTAAATACCTTTTTCATCATTTATCAACCTCCTAAAAAATAGCTACTTTGGAAAATTGCCAATGATTTGCGATCAAGACTGCATCGGCAAAAGTCCTTAATGAATATGTTTTTGACATATACACCGAATGTATTATATTGGGCCATCGGTCGATGTGTTCCGGAAAGTAACCGATTGTCCCGAACAAAGCGTGACGACATGAATCGGGAGCGGGAGGCATACAATGAACCGATTGAAACTATCGTTTGAGACGACGATGATCGTCCCCAGAATACCTGGGACAGCGATCGGTGAGGGGATATTGGATGCGGTTCGTCATGGGGCGTAGGCAAATCGGGTTGGGTATCAGCGCGGTTTTGTGTATCGCCGCGCTGATTTTAAGTTTTCGTTTGACCGTTGATTATCGGGAAACGATTCGGCAAATTGGCGAAATGATCATTGTAATCGACCCGGGACATGGGGGGGTGGACGGAGGAACGCGTGACGCCTGGGGGCGTTTGGAGAAGGATATCAACTTGATGTTGGGAAAAGCGATTCAACGCCAATTGACCGCTGGCGGCATGCAAGTGGTAATGACGCGGGAACAAGATATCGCTTTGGCTCCTTTCACCGGGAGACCCGGGCGGCATAGTCGCGACTTGCAGGAGCGGATCCGCCGGGCCAGGCAACATCAATGTTTATTTTTGGTCAGTATTCACTGCGACTGGTCCAAAGATGCGTCTGAGACGGGCGCGAAAGTTTTTTATCATGCCGGGGCACCCGAAAGTAAACAACTTGCCCTGACCATTCAGGAACAATTGAACCGGAATCAGCTACGACAACGGAAAGCCGCGCCGGGGAAATATTTTGTCATCCGGCAACAAGGAGTGATCGGAGTCATCGTCGAAGTCGGCTTCCTTTCCAATCCGCAGGAAGCCCAATCCTTACAGGAAAAAGCGTTCCAACGCCAACTGGCATTGACCGTCGCTCAAGGAATCCTAATGCATAGTCGGAGTTATTTATCCCGGTAGCATTTTTACCCAACAATACATAAACGAAAGTCCGGCTTCGCGCCGGACTTTTACTTTATTTTTAAAGGTTCAAGGTTTCCAGGAGATTAATCACAAAGCTTTCACTGCGATGATCAAGCCATTTGGGTATTTCGGTAAAGCCGGGAATGGCTTTGGAAAAGAAAAATTTGATCAATTGATAAAAAACGATCTTGGTTAAATAGCCTGAACTCGCCGTGATCGTAGCCTTTCGTTCATTTTTGTCAAATAGGTCGGTCAAATTCAACTCCCCCGCCCCCTGTAAATTAGGGCCTAAACCCTTTGTGCGCGCATTTTTCGTTAATAAATTTTTGATTTGGTCCGGGGTCATTTGAGGGTGCTGCTGTAAAATTTGGGCAGCTGCCCCGGCAACCATCGGGGTAGACATCGAAGTGCCGGTCATAGTCCGGTAGCCCCCACGGTTTGAAAGTGAAGTAATTTCAGTGCCGGGAGCAACCAGATCGGGTTTTACCAGATCGTCGATGGTCGGTCCTTTGCTTGAGGTCCGATTCAAACGGTCATCCGACGGATCAATGGTGTTCCGGTCGTCAATATTGCCGACTGTAATAACCACCGGGCTGATCCCGGGCGAATTGATTGAATGGGGATCGGGGCCTTGATTACCGGCCGCACAACAAATAAACATACCGTTGCGCCACGCTTGGGCGGTAATGCGACAAAGCGGATCGGTGCGGTATGATTCTTGGGCCGCGGTTCCCAGCGACAGGTTGATAATTCGCACATTCAGTTGTTTTTGATTATTAAGGCACCATTCAATCGCTTCAATCACATTGGATAAGGAGCCCGAACCATCCTTATCGAGAACTTTAATCCCGACTAAGCGGGCATCCGGAGCCATTCCCAGATAACGCCCGTTGGAAGCGCGTCCATTTCCCCCGATAATCCCGGCGACATGGGTGCCATGTCCGTTGTCGTCATAGGGCTCATTACGGTCGTTAACCAGATCCTTCCATGCGAGAATGCGGTTTTCACCATTCACTAAATCGGGATGGGGAGCGATTCCGGTATCAATGACCGCGACAACCACATTTTTTCCGGTGTAACCCAATTCATGTCCCTGGGTTGAGCCAACCGTGGGAACCGCTACGTTGAGCAACGCATACGCGGGAGCGTCATGCCAAATCTTATGGACGAAATTGAAACGGGCCAATTCTTCTAAACCCGCCTTTGGGTAGTCAATTACCAAAGCGGAAAGCCGATTGAGTTCACGGTAAATGCGACCTTGATTCGCTCGCACCAGATTACTGACGCGGTCGCTATAGAAACCGGAGACTTCCACAATCAACTTTTCGGACGGGTTGGACAGGTTGCTGGACTCAGCCTGGAGAAGCGGTGAGAGCTTACGTTGCCAAAGATTGTTGAACAAGCTTTTCGCCTCCTCTCTTTACCTCTTTGTCGCAAACCTCATCTCCCGGTATATGTGATCGGGTTTTGAGACGCTAATCCATTTTATTCAGACAAAACCGGAGTTTTTCTGGATTATAAGCATAAAAAGCTGCGCTAAAGGAATCGGTTAACGAAAAGGCGGCACCACCCGTTTCCAGACTTTCCAATTGATACATTCGTTAAAACTTATGAATCTTGGGATTCTAAAATTATTAAGGAGGTGATAGCGGTGCGTTATTCTAAACGTTTTCTAATGGTTTTGGTGGTGGCGATTCTCAGTCTCTCATTTGCAGGGTGCAACTGGTTTACTCCCCAAAAGAAAAGTCGTCCGGCGCCGCCACGGATAGCTTCACCCCGTCCGACGGGAACGATTCGACCAATGACCACGCCCGGAAAGGCACCGGGGTTAACCAGTCTTACACAGCAGGATTTGATACGGCGACTGGATACGATTGAAAAGGCGGCGCGAAGCGGGGATTGGGCGGTTGCCAACCGGGAAACCAATAGTTTAGGTCTGGATATGGGACGGGTTCGCCCCACCAAGGCAAAAGGGAAATCAATTCGGGAAATGGCCAATTTTGATACGCTCTACGTCAAACTGCAGGCAAGTGTGAAGGTTAAAAACAAAAACGCTACTTTGTCTGATGTTAAAAAGTTGAAGGATGCTCTTAAAAAACCGCTGTAATCGAGTCTCCGCAAAAAGAAAAACAGGGCTTATACCCTGTTTTTGCTATATCGGGTTATTTTCTCAGCCTTTATTTTGCGGCTTGATACAAGATGGCGATGCCGCCGGTCAGTCTTTTAAAATCGACTTGGCCAAATCCAACCTCACCAAATAGGCGAACAATCTCATGGGGCAAAGGAAAATCCATGATCGAATCGTGTAGATAACAATAGGATTCATAGGCATCGGCAAAGAGTTTTCCGGCAAACGGGATCCAATACGTGAGATAGAGATAATACAAATGACGCAAGACCGGCCCGCAAGGCCGGCCCATTTCCAACGAGACCACGGTCCCTCCGGGTTTGAGGACACGGTAGACTTCACGCAAAAATTGTTGGATATCCGCCACATTCCGTAACCCGTAACCGATTGTAATCCCATCGAAGCGCCGGTCATCAAAGGGTAACGCCAAAGCGTCCCCATGCACTAGTTCGACTTGGTTGTTATCCAGGTACTGCCGGAGACGTCCGGCGGCAATGGTCAACATTGATTCTGAGAAATCTAAGCCGGTCACTTTACCCAACGGTACGCTCCGTTTTGCCAATTCCAAGGTGAACATCCCGGTCCCGCAACAAAGATCAAGCAAACGGTCGCCATTTTTGGGGTGAATTGCGCCGATGGCCGCTTTTCGCCAGTAATGATGACAGCCTAAGCTCAGGATCGTATTGACCAGGTCATATTTTGGCGCAATGGTGTTAAAGATCTGTAATACTTTTTGTTCTTTGAACAAAGTCTGGACTCCTATTTCCGCGTAATCATCCTTGCGGATGGAATTGCCGATAAGGCCGCGAAAGTTAGCATGTTTTATTTAGCGGTTATTTATACGAGCTGACAGCTTCTCGACTTCAAAGAAGCGTTTTTCTTAGCAGGAAAAAAAGATCAAGCGTCGAAATTTAAATTTTAGTCTGGTAGAGTGGCAGTTGGACCTTGTAGAACGGTAAATCGACGGTTGGACGGATGAATTGGTTATTGACGGCTTGACAAGGGCGCCTGTCGGGTCTTTCCATTGCGCCGCATCGCCGGGATGTTTGCCCTCGTTCTCAGGAGCAACAGCCGACGGATGACGGTGTTTGTTTTTATGAGGACCGTTTATTTTTAGGAAGAAAAGTAGGAAAGAAGGACCAAAATGATTTGGGAACCGCAATTTGAAACACTGGGCCGAGCGGAGATGCGGCATCTCCAAACGGAAAGACTACGCAAGGTTGTTGAACGAGTTTATCGTCAGGTTCCATTTTACCGAGCCAAATTTGACGAGGCTGGAGTGAAGCCGGATGATATCCGTCATTTGGAAGATATCGCCCGGCTACCGTTTACAATAAAAAACGATCTCCGCGACAATTATCCGTACGGCATGTTTGCTGTGCCGATGAAAGAGATTGTCCGGATTCATTCATCCTCGGGAACAACCGGGATTCCGACCGTGGTCGGCTATACCCAAAAAGACTTGGAAAACTGGTCGAATATTGTCGGCCGTTTCATTTCCGCCGCCGGCGTGACCAGTGAAGATATTGTTCAGATCTCGTTTGGTTATGGATTATTCACCGGAGGATTTGGACTTCATTACGGGATGGAACGCGTGGGCGCGACCGTAATTCCCATCTCAAGCGGCAATACGGAACGGCAAATCCGGATCATGAAAGACTTTGGGACCACCGCCATCGTGGCGACCCCGTCTTATGCGTTGCACATGGCGGAAGTCGCTCAGGAAATGGGGTATCAGCCGGGCTCGTTAAAACTGCGGGTCGGTCTGTTCGGCTCCGAACCGTGGTCCGAGAGTATGCGCCAAGAGCTCCAAAAGGCTTGGGGTGTCTTGGCCACTGACAATTATGGGCTTAGTGAAGTAATTGGCCCGGGCGTTTCGGGAGAATGTGAGTATTGCTGCGGAATGCATATATCCGAGGATCATTTCATTCCGGAAATTATTGATCCGCTTACCGGCGATCCAAAAGGACCCGGCGAAGAGGGCGAGCTGGTGTTAACCGCGGTCACCAAGGAAGCTTTGCCGATTATTCGTTATCGTACGCGTGATATTACAGCGTTGAATTATGAAAAATGTCAGTGCGGTCGGACTACGGTGCGGATGAAAAAAACCCTTGGCCGCAGTGACGACATGTTGATCATCCGCGGAGTGAATGTTTTCCCGTCGCAAATCGAAAGTGTCTTAATGACAATCGAAGATGTTGAGCCGCATTATTTGTTGATTGTTGACCGGATTGATCATCTCGACCGGCTGGAAGTTCAGGTTGAAGTGCCCGAACGAATCTTCACCGGTAGTTTTAGCGATTTGGAGAATTTAGCGGATACTATTAAACGAAAGATTTTCTCATTACTAAACATTAGCGTCAAAGTGAAATTGGTCGAACCCAAAAGCATCGAACGGAGTATGGGCAAAGCAAAACGGGTTATTGACAAACGTCAATTTTAACGGGAACTTTTATAAAAATATCCAATATAACAAAAACTCCGGGTATCCGGAGTTTTTGTTATATTGGTAAATTACGAAATTACGCTGCGCTTAGTTTTGCTCGGAAAATTCCGTAACGGATATCCAAAAAAATCGTAAGATTTCAGGCTAATATTGGCGAAAATTGCATATACTAAACTGTCTACCCAAAGGTTTCCAGATTCCCTTGTTTATTTACGAATAAATTATAGTTGATTCTCCGGCAATTATAAAAATTATGAAAAATTTCTGAAATATAGTGTAAATAATTAGACGAAATTCCGATATTAATAGTATAATTGAATCAATTAACTGGAACAAATTGGAACTTAGGTTCGTGTAAAAGATATTTTCGGCCCGCTCGGTTTCATACTGAAGATGGACAAGAAAAGAGGTGAAAACGGATGAGATTAATATTAAACACACTGCAAATTCGACCGGTAACCGAGAACGATTACCGGGCAGTCTATCGTTTGTACCGTCAATTGGTAGGGACAGGCGTAAACGCTTTGGAACGCGATTTCGAACGAATTTTTAGGGGGTTTATCGCTTCCGAGGAGCGAGAAGCGTTCGTGGCGACCGTACATCAAAATGTGATTGGCTTTGTGACGTTATATTATTTGGAGGTCTTGCATCACCGCGGTTTAACCGCTTCGATTCAAGAGCTTGTGGTCACTGAGGAATTTCGCGGCCGCGGGGTAGGAAAAGCCCTGGTCGAATTTGTACGGGGTAAGGTTGTCGAAAAACATTGTCGCGGCTTAGAAGTAGCAACCGATCTTTGGCAGAGCGGGGCCAAAACATTTTATGAACGGTGTGGGCTACAAGGTAAAACGCAAATGGTTGCAACCTGACATGGAAACGTGGATACTTGTCGGGGAAAGCCATATAAATTTTGCGTGAGAAGTTATGCAATGATTGCAACTAGCTGAAAGGCTAGTTTATTTTTTTCTGCCGATTCGATGATTGAAAACCTGCAACTTGGGGAAGGATTTTAAGCAAAAATGTTTAACTATTTCAAACGGTTTGTCCCATCGATTTCCGAAAGATTTTCATAATTATCGCGGGAGGACGTATGAACGAAGCGGAATCAAAAATCAGTTCGTTGCGTAAAGAAATAGAACGCCATAACGAACTGTACTATATTCATGACGCGCCCGAAGTGAGCGATCAAGCCTATGACGCCTTAATGCGGGAGCTAATCCAATTGGAAACGGAGTATCCCCACTTACTGACGCCGGACTCGCCTTCGCAACGCGTCGGAGGGACGGTATCGGCTCTGTTTGAAACCGTCCGTCACCGGGTGCCGCTGTTGAGCTTGGCCAATGCATATACTGATGAGGATTTACGTTCGTTTGACGAACGGGTTAAAAAAAGCCTCGAGCAAGCACAGGTTAATTATGTCGCCGAGTTGAAGATTGACGGTTTGACGATTGCCCTTACTTATCAAAACAACGTGCTGATACAAGCCGCGACGCGGGGCGACGGGGAATTCGGCGAAGATGTGACCGTCAATGTGAAAACCGTTCACTCCATTCCACTGCGATTGCAGTCGGAACTTCCATTAAACCTTGCCGTCCGTGGCGAGATCTATATCCAAAAAGCCGATTTTGAAAAATTAAACCTGGGCCGCGAACCGGAGGAACAGTTTGCCAATCCGCGGAATGTCGCCGCCGGTTCCCTCCGGCAATTAAACTCCAAAGTGACGGCGAGTCGTCCCTTGGATGGGTTTTTCTATGATATACTCGTTGTCGAAGGCGAAAATGTTGCCACACAATGGGCTGGGTTTGAATTGCTTCGTCAATGCGGATTAAAGACCAATCCGGAACGGCGTTTTTGCAATGGAATCGACGAAGCGATTGAATTCTGCCATTATTGGCAGGAGCATCGTGACGAACTTCCGTATGAGATCGACGGAGTCGTCGTGAAAGTGAATTCATTAAATGCCCAGGCGGTATTGGGGTTTACCGCCAAAGCCCCCCGATCGAAAATTGCGTTTAAATTCCCAGCCGAACAAGTTGAAACCAAAGTGCTGGATATTCAGGTGAATGTGGGGCGGACGGGCGCGTTGACCCCGTTGGCGGTGTTGGAACCGGTCCGGGTGGCCGGTTCCACGGTTAGCCGCGCCACCTTACATAACGAAGATAATGTCCGTGACAAAGATATTCGAATCGGGGACCGGGTGGTGATCCAAAAAGCCGGCGATGTCATCCCGGAAGTGGTGCGATCCTTGCCGGAGTTGCGCTCCGGCGCCGAGCGACTTTTTCGGATGCCGGCTAGCTGCCCCGCCTGTGGAGCGGATGTCTTTCGTGAACCCGGCGAGGCCGCCGTCCGGTGTATCGGAGCCACTTGTCCGGCGCAGTTGCGCCGGGGTATCATTCATTTTGTCTCCCGGGAGGCCATGGATATTCAAGGGCTTGGCGAAGCGATCGTCATCCAATTGATCGATGCCGGGTTGGTCAAAAATGTCGCCGACCTCTATCGTATGCGACTGGAGGATCTGATTAAACTGGAACGATTCGGGGCGAAATCCGCTCAAAACTTGCTGGAATCGCTCGAAGCATCCAAGGAAAACAACTTATCGCAGTTATTATTTGCTTTGGGTATCCGTCATGTTGGCGAAGGCGCGGCCCGGGAATTGGCGGCTCATTTCGGGACGATTCAAGAGCTGATGCGGGCATCTTATGAAGAGCTAACAGCCATTCCGACAGTCGGTCCCAAGATTGCCGCCAGCTTAGTGAAGTATTTTTCCGAACGCCACAACCAAGAATTAGTCGCCCAATTGATTGCGTTAGGATTAAACGTCAAGGAGCAAACCGACCGTGTGCCAACCCCGCAGACTCTGGCCGGGAAAACGGTGGTGGTGACCGGCGGTTTGGAGACCTTTAACCGCGCGGAGATTGAAGACGTAATCCGCCGCCACGGTGGGAAAGCCGCTTCCGGCGTCAGTAAGAAGACTGATCTGGTGGTCGTGGGGAAAGATCCGGGTTCCAAATATGAAAAAGCGCGCGAATTAGGAGTCCGAATTGTAAACGAAGCTGAATTTGAACGAATATTGGCAGGCGAAACGGAGTAAATCATTGAGTTAATTCGTAAAAATTAGGTAAGGATTCTCGTTAAGTTGATCATTTTTACCATATTTAATGATAAAATGGTGGTAATATTGTTGTTCAACCGTTTCTTTTTTTAATAAACCGATACAGCAATGGAGGGAGATTTTATGAGTCTTACAAAAACCGAAGTCGAACATGTTGCCCGTCTGGCACGCCTGGAGCTGACTGATGCCGAGAAAGAAGAGTATACCGGGCAGTTAAATGAAATTCTAAATTTTGTGGAAGAATTAAGAAAACTTGATACCGCCCATATCCAGCCGACCGCCCATGCAATTCCGGTGACGAATGTTTTCCGCGCAGACAAAGTACAACCCTCGCTAGATCCTGAAAAGGTATTGTTCAACGCTCCGGATCGTGATGATAATTTCTTTAAAGTCCCGAAGATCTTGGAAGATTGATTCGTCTGTTGATCTTTAGGGATTGCTGGTATCACCGGCTACATTTTGAAGGAGGTTCCGACATTGGCTTTATATAATCAAACCGCGCATGAATTAAGCGCTGCCATAGCCAAAAAAGAGATTAAAGTTACCGAGCTGGTTGAGTCGGTGTTACAGCGGATTGGCGAGGTTGATCCGAAAGTCCGGGCATATGTAACCTTAAACGAGGAAACCGCATTGAAGGAAGCGAAACTATTGGACGAGCGGATCGCCAAAGGGGAAACCATTCACCCGTTGGCGGGGATTCCGATTGCCGTGAAAGATAATATTTCGACCGCCGGTTTACGGACCACCTGCGGAGCGAAGATGCTGGAACATTACCTTCCACCGTACGATGCCAAGGTGGTTGAAGACTTGAAAGCGGCTGGAATGATTATTGTCGGGAAGACCAATATGGACGAGTTCGCCATGGGATCCTCCACGGAAAACTCAGCGCTTTTTATCACCCATAATCCCTGGGACTTGGAGTCGGTTCCCGGCGGTTCCAGCGGTGGTTCCGCCGCTGCGGTAAGCGCCAATGAATCAATCTTCGCTTTAGGCTCCGACACCGGCGGGTCGATCCGTCAACCGGCCGCTTATTGCGGTGTGGTTGGTTTGAAACCGACCTATGGACGAGTTTCCCGCTATGGCTTGGTGGCGTTTGCCTCTTCGCTGGATCAGATCGGTCCGATTACCAAGGATGTGACGGATTGCGCTTTGTTATTTCAAGCCATCGCCAAATACGACCAACGCGATTCGACCAGCGTCAATCAAGCGGCGCCGGACTATTTGCATGCTATGAAGCAAGGGGTGAAAGGTCTGCGAATCGGTCTGGCCCAGGAATACCTCGGGGAAGGAATTAGCGAGCCGGTCCGGAAAGCCGTTGCCGACGCGGTGAAGGTTTATCAAGACTTGGGCGCCGAAATTGTTGAAGTCTCCTTACCCTATACGGAGTATGCTTTATCAACGTATTATATTATTGCGCCGGCGGAAGCCAGTTCCAACTTGGCACGGTATGACGGGGTCCGTTACGGTCATCGCACTGCCGCCAATGTATCCGATTCAGTGGACCTATTTATGAAGACCCGCAAAGAAGGTTTCGGACCGGAAGTCAAACGGCGGATTATGATCGGCACCTATGTCTTAAGCTCCGGCTATTATGATGCGTATTACCTCAAAGCGCAACAGGTTCGTACCTTAATTCGTGAAGATTTCAATCGTGCTTTCCAAAGTTGCGATCTGCTCTTAACACCGTCGGCGCCGACGACCGCCTTTAAAATTGGGTCAAAGGTTAATGATCCCTTAGAAATGTATTTAACCGATATCTGCACTATCACCTGTAATATGGCAGGTATCCCCGGTATGTCCATCCCGGGTGGTTTTGATCAAGGAAAACCCATCGGGTTGCAGCTGTTGGGTCCGGCTTTCCGGGAAGATGTTTTGTTCCGGGCCGCTTACGACTTTGAACAAGCTACCGATTATCATCAACAACAACCCGTGTTATAAGCAATACACTAATTTGTTTCGGATTATCGAGAACATGGTAAAGCTGCTCACCATGAAGGGGGAAATTAGATGCCGTTATCGGATTATGAGATCGTCATTGGACTGGAAGTTCATGCGGAACTTAAAACCCATACGAAAGTTTTTTGCAACTGTGCCACGGAGTTTGGCGGAGAACCCAACTCGCAAGTCTGCCCCGTTTGCCTCGGTTTGCCGGGCGCATTGCCGGTCTTGAATGAGCTGGCAATGGATTACGCGATTTTGGCAGGTCTTGCTTTAAACTGCACGATCGCGGAGTATAGTAAATTCGACCGCAAACAATATTTTTACCCCGATTCGCCGAAAGCCTATCAGATCTCCCAGTATGACCTGCCGCTATGTAAGGACGGTTGGATTGAGGTCCCGGGGGATGATCACCCGGAACAGAACAAAAAGGTGGGCATCATCCGGGTACACCTGGAAGAGGAAGCCGGAAAACTGGTTCATTCCGGCGCCGGAATTATCGGTTCCGATTATTCGTTGGCCGACTATAACCGTTGCGGGATTCCTTTGATTGAAATCGTCGGCGCCCCGGATATCCGTTCCCCGAAAGAGGCCAAGGACTACCTGGAGAAATTGAAAACCTTACTTCAATATACGGATGTATCCGATTGTAAAATGGAAGAAGGTTCCTTGCGTTGCGACGCCAATATTTCCCTACGGCCCATCGGCCAGAAAGAATTCGGGATTTTGGCGGAGATTAAAAATCTCAATTCGTTCCGGGCGGTTCAAGCGGCATTGGAATATGAAGCCGAACGGCAAGCGAAACTCCTTGACGCCGGCGAGAAAATGGTCAAACAAACTCGCGCCTGGGATGAGACCAAAGGGGTTACCGTTTTTATGCGTTCCAAGGAGGAAGCCAGCGATTACCGGTATTTCCCCGAACCGGATCTGGTCCCGATGGTCGTTGCGCAAGAACGGGTGGAAACGTTACGGAAACGACTTCCCGAGATGCCGGATTCACGGCGGGCCCGGTATATTCAGCAATGGGGTCTTCCCGAATACGATGCCGATTTGATCAGCGGTTCGTTGCCAATGGCGGAATTTTTTGAGGCGACGGTCGCGGTGTATCCGGAAGCGAAAAACGTGAGCAATTGGGTCATGGGGGATTTAGCCCGTATGATGAATTTAGAACATGTTGAGTTTCCGCAATTGAAGTTAACTCCGGCACAGTTGGCGAAGATGTTGCAGTTGATTGATGCCGGGACGATCAGTGGCAAGATTGCGAAAACTGTCTTTGAATCGATGTTCGCCACCGGGAAGGACCCGGAAGCAATCGTTGCTGAACACGGTTTGGTTCAGATCAGCGATACCGGCGAACTGGAGGTGTTGGCCCGGAAAGTGATTGACGCCAACCCCCAATCAGTCGTCGATTATCTGGCCGGCAAAGAACGGGCGATCGGCTTCCTGGTTGGACAGATGATGAAAGAGACAAAAGGGCGGGCCAATCCCGGCATGGTCAATGAGCTGCTCAAGCAAGAACTGGAGAAAAGACGCTAAAAAATTGCCGGAATCCCGGCAATTTTTTTTGGGAGCTTCGCAGAACTGATTGCAGCCTGAATTGGATAGACTATAAAAAGTGGTGATACAATGGAAAAGAACAGTGAGAAAAAAGGGGCTGTGATGGTCAAGGTGAAAAGCCCCAATCAAGATTCGTCCGACCGGAAGTCAAACAGCAGTAAAACTCCGGTAAAGCAACGGTTGGTTGACGAAAAAGGCCGGTTGTTCGGATTAATCAACCCAATTGATCTTTTGGTTTTGCTCCTCATCGTCATTTTGGGGATCAAAGCGCTTTCCGATTTTCGTCCGCCCGTTCTTGACGTTCGCACCCAACCGGTCACCATCAAGTTATTGGTACGGGATGTCCCGGTCTATGTCGCACAGAGTATTGTGGTCGGACAGGATCTGTATCAGGACGGCCCCAATGCCTATCTGGGCAAAGTTGTCCAGAAAGACCTGCAACCGGCTGAGGTGATGCTTCAAAAAGACGGACAACTCGTTCTGGCAAAGTCCCCGCGCAATGTCGACCTCCGGTTGGAAGTATTGCGACCGAGTGGAAGAGTAATCACCGGTCATTCCCAAAGCGGCGTTTTTTTAGGTAAGTTGGCGGTCCGGGTCGGTGACCGTTTACGTTGTCATACTTTATATACCCGGTTGCGTGGGGAGATCGAACATTTGCAGGTCGGATCACGATGAAAGACAGTTGCGAACAACGCCCCAGTCTGCTACAAAATAGCTGCCTCTGGCAGATTGTCGATGAGATCATTTGGCGGATTTGGCGAGTTCTTCGCTGTTGGAAAC
Organism: Bacillota bacterium; assembly: GCA_023417475.1. GTDB lineage: Bacteria > Bacillota > UBA4882 > UBA8346 > UBA8346 > JAEYPR01. The sequence goes on from JAEZFP010000057.1 coordinate 23,548, forward strand.
GGTATTTTGTTCAAAGTAATTGCTGCGCTTGGCTGGGACGGTGGCAAAGTCTACGGAGCCTGATCGATAATTGCCGGCTCAGGCTGACGGCGTTTTGGCAGCAAAGTTGGTTTCGCTATGTATCGGGTTTTGGCGGATCAAAATTCGTCCGCTGGCGGGGTTATTGCCGTAGTCTTGGGATAAATCACTGGTGGAAAACGATTTTCAACGGACTGATCATTATTTTGATTGTCGTCATGCCCCAATTGAACTTGTGGAATTGGTTAATCCCGTTTTTAGGGATTGCGCTGTTGGTGAACGGACCGGAACGATGGCCCCAAAGCCGGATTTTTGTCAGCTTCGGTTTCCTTTTATTAATCGCTGCAATTTTTTCGGAGGCTGGCTTGTTTACGAGTTGGCCACGACTGCGACAGTTGGAATGCTGGTTAGGGCTTGTTTGGCTGACCGGAGCGGTCTTTACTCCGCAATTGCTGGACAAAATTATCCGTTATACGGTGGCGACCAGTCCGGTTTGGATGCTCAACGGCTTTCGGCAATTTTTCGCGGGTGTGCCGACAGCGCCCGGATGGTTAAGTTCGGAGCAAGCGACCGTCATTCCGGTGCGGATTCACTCCGGTTTCGGGAATCCGAATTATTATGCTATGTACCTATTAATTATCACTGCCTTTGCGGCATATTTATTTCAAAACGCCAGCACGCGGCGTCAACGCTACGGTTGGTTCGTCATCCTGCTCCTGGCGGAGGTTTCCTTATATCTAACCTACTCGCGGGCGGCTTGGGCCATCGCCTGTCTGCTGTTGGTGGTAATTTTTTGGCCAAACCGCAATTACCGTAGGTGGCTTTGGTTGGGACTCGGCGTCATGATATTTATCAGTTTGCCTGATTTTCGGGTGCGGATCGGGAGTGTCGTCTCCTTCAGTGACAGTTCTTTTGCATATCGGCTCCAAATCTGGCAGGGGGTTCTAAAAGCCATTCCCCATTATTGGCTGTGGGGAGCCGGTCCCGGACAGTTTGGAGCGGTATATCCCTGGTTTCAACAGCCGGGAATCAGCGCCAGCCATGCTCACCAACTATTCATGCAAATGTGGTTGGAAAACGGGTTACTGGCGTTGCTTGGTTTTGGGATGATAATTGTCCGAATGGTTAACGGGTTTCGGCAAAGCCGGGATGCATATAAAGTAATTTACCTTTTACTGTTGGCGCTTTTAGGTTATGGATGGACGGAAAGTTGGGATATCCATCCTTTCTTTGGAGGATACTTTTGGTTTCTGATCGGACTGACTTTAATCAAACCGCTTCCGGGCAAAAACATGAAAAACGCGGCGTCGTAATCTTTGGCTATTTTGGACAAGGTAATTTAGGGGACGAATCCAACCTTAACCAACTGGTCCGTAGGTTGCAATCACGCTTTGACGGGCTTCCGATTACTGTAATCTCGGGGGACCCGGCCCAGACCGCTGCTATATATGAAGTTGTTTCAATTCATAAATTTAACCTAGCTGCTTTGGTCCGAAGTTTCCAGGGGGCGGCATGGTTGATTGGCGGAAGCGGAACCGTTTTTCAAGATCGCTCAAGTCTACGCAGTTTATTGTATTATTTAGGGATCATTGCTTTGGCGAAACTGTGTAATTTGAAGATTTTTCTTTACGGCCAGGGATTTGGCCCGATGAATGGCCGGATCGGGAAAACGCTGGCCCAATTTTTGCTCAATCGGGTTGAACTGATTGCGGCCCGCGACAAACTCTCTTTGCTAACCTTAGCCGAATTGGGGATTGATCGTCCGGAAATTCATTACACGGCGGAACCGATGCTACTAGCTTCACCGCTTGGCGAGGAGCACTGGCGAAGTTTTTGGCGTCAATTTCCTCCGGCCACCAAAACCCGGATCGGAATTGTAGTTCAACAAGATACCGGTGTCCCGGACGAAGAATGGAGCGCTTTTTTTCAGTATTTGTTATGGCAAGGTTCAATCGAACTGTTTCTGGTCACGACCGATCGTAATGATCGGGAGTTTGCGTTAATGTTGGGCGCCCGCGCCGGCGCGACTGTTTTAACGCCGGCGCAATCGTGGGAAGATCTACAACGGTCCGTTGCCGGGGTGGACTTATTGATCAGCACGCGACTGCATGGTTTAGTGGCAGCCGTCACCCAAAACGTGCCGTGTCTCGGAATCTCTTTTGATCCGAAAATTGAGGGGTTCTGTCTGCAATTAAAGATTGAGTGCCAACGGGTCGTCAATGATTTCGATTGGGAGCGGATTGCCCAAAAAGCTTCAGCTATTTTAGAGCAAATGCTTGACCGACCTCGCGTTGATCAGTTAGAATTAACTTTTTGGCAGACCCGGGCGTGGGAAAATTGGTGTTTGTTGGAGAAGGCGCTTGAAACAGCAACCGATGCGAGTTTTTCTACAAGACATTCCCATTGACCTGATTGACCGGGCGCAATTGGTGGAACGAATCACCGGTTGGTTGCGGCATCCGGAGCAGCATCACCAGGTTGTTACTTTGAACGCGTTAATGTTGGTGAAATCCAATCAGGAACAGCTTTTACAACAGATAATCCGTGAAGCCTCCCTGGTTATGGTAGATGGCTTTGGCATCGAACTTCTCCTGCGCCATCGGGGATATCAAACTGTATCCCGGCTGGCCGGTGTGGATTTGGTCCGCCTGTTGATTGCCTGGTGCGCGGAGCATGCAGTTCCGGTAGCCTGTTTCGGCGGTCCGGCGCAGTTGCCGCCAATGTTGGGACAGGCACTCGCAAAACAGTGGCCTTCCCTGAATATTGGTGGACTCTGGGACGGCTCAGATTGGCAACGGCGGCAAGCTGCGATCGTCGCTGCCCTTAAACAGGGTGGACCTTGCCTGCTGTTGGCGGGACTCGGCACGCCGGCTCAGGAGATTTTTTTGGCGCGCGCTTTGCCCGATTTGCCGGGAACGGTTGGGATTGGCGTTGGAGGGGCGTTGGAAGTGATTGCCGGAGTCAAAAAGGAGGCGCCGCCCTTGATCCGTCATGGCGGCTGGGAGTGGGCTTATCGAATGATTAGGGAGCCGGAACGGCTTAAAAACATCCCGAAATTAATCCGTTTTTGGGCGCGGTATTTTGTCTGGGAAAGATCGAGGTGATCAAGGTCAATGGGTTATATTGATTGGAAAATGGTTGGTCGGGAGATTCGCGATTATTTTGGAGTATTCATCGGAGTTGTACTTACATCGCTCTCGTTATCATGGTTACTGATACCCAATAAGATTGCGGCCGGAGGCGTCAGCGGTTTAGGAGTCATCCTGTATCATCTCTGGAAATGGCCGGTCGGCTGGTCGATGTTATTGTTTAACATTCCGCTTTTTTTGGCATGTTTGTGGGTGTTTGGACCGCGTTTCGGCGCCAAGACATTATTTGGCACGATTACGATCTCCATTATGATCGAATTTTGGGATAAGGTGATTAAGATTGCGCCGTTAACCCATGATCCGCTGCTAGCCTCCTTGTATGGCGGCGTCATCGCCGGAATCGGCATGGGGATCTCGTTTCGCTTCCGGGGAACAACCGGCGGTACTGACTTGGCTGCGCAGTTGTTGAACCGATTTAGCGGGATTTCAGTAGGGCAGTCGTTGCTCTTTTTTGACGGGTCGATTATCGCTTTGGCCGGAATTGTCTTTCATAGCACGGAATTGGCTTTGTACGCCATTATTACCTTATTCATCACCGGCAAGGTATTGGACACGGTTCTTGAGGGATTTGACTATGCGAAAGCCGCGTTTATCATCTCAGAGCATTCGACTGCGATTGGGGAACGGATTTTGGTCGATTTACAACGCGGCGCTACCGGCCTGGTTGGACGGGGACTTTATTCGACCAGTCAAAAAGAGGTCATTCTTTGCGTGATCTCCCGGGCTGAGGAAATTAAATTAAAAGAGCTGGTCTATCAGATTGATCCCAAGGCGTTTGTGATCATCTCCGACGTTCATGAAGTCTTAGGTGAGGGATTTAAAGAATGACCCCGGTCAATCGGATTGGGCGTGACGTCCGGATGGGTTGAAAAGCTAGCCATGGCTAGCTTTTTTGATTTCATCGTTGAGGTGTCGTGCAAAAACCGCTAGCCGCTTTTTTCACAGGCGCATATCATATATTGAAAAAGTGCGGCGGAATGAGTGAGCGAGATGGATTATTTGCGAGATATATCCACTTTTCTGGTGGGAGGAGGGTTTATCGCTTATTTAGCAAAGTACGCCTTCGACCGTTTTTTGGCGATTGGAGTTGAAAAACACAAAAACTCGCTGACCCTTGAGTTAGAGCATTTCAAACATAACTATATCTTGGAATTGGAACGGTTTAAAGAAAAGTTAAATGAATCCGCCTTGGAACACAAGGTGAAATTTACGCAACTCCACGAGGAACGGGCCGCGATTATCAAGGAACTCTATCAACGAATTTTAAATTTGGGGGAAGATTTGCGGGATCAAACCATTGCGCTTGGAGTTAACGGCTTTATGAGCGGCGGTGAAAATCCGGGCGAACCGGCAGGGAGCGCAGAATCAACCGCAAATGTTACCAATGGTAACGGTAGCTTAATTATTGATATTGTCACCAATGAATTAATCGATTTTTATCATTACTTTCTTCAAAAAAGGATTTATTTCAGTAATGAATTGATCGCGTTGATTGATCAACTTTTTGAAAAATACCTTGGCCAGATTCAATACGCGCTCAATCTTCGCAGTTATCTGAAGACTTGCCGGAACGGGGACGGACCTAATTTTGCGTGCGATTTGGAACGGATTTCAATCGATATCAATCAAACTGTTGAGGTCATCGGCCGCCTGGAGGAACGGGTCATTCAAGAATTTCAAGAGTTATTGGGTGTCAAATAAGGAACCCGGCTGTAGCTCACAAAAACAAGTGATCTTTGAAAATTATTTTTTGCGGTTTTTCCCTACCAACAGGAAATATATATTCACTGTCGAATTATGCCAAAAAACAGCGAAGTCAAAAAATTGATAAAATTTACAATTGTTAGGGGGATTCCCGGCTTGAACACACGTAAAGCTTTAGGGTTAGCTTTATTGATGTTGAGCTTGTGTTTGCCTGGCGGTATAATTCATGCGACCAAAGATTATCCCAATAAGCCGATTATGATGATCGTCCCCTGGGGCGGCGGGGGCGGAACCGACAAGATCGCCCGTTTGTTGGCGCCGTATCTTGAAAAAGAACTGGGTCAATCGGTTTTGGTCGCCAACAAGCCGGGAGGCTCCAGTTTGATCGGGCATATGTTGGGGGCCAATGCCGAACCCGATGGGTATACCATTACCATGTGCACCACGGAGATTGCTTTGATGCACTGGATGGGACTGACGGAGTTATCGTATAAAAATTTTCGCCCCGTCGCGATGGTTAACGCCGATCCGGCGGGAGTTATTGTCCGCGCGGATGCGCCCTGGCGTACGCTCGAGGAGCTGCAAAACGAGATCCGCAATAAGCCTGGAAAGTTAAGAGCTTCCGGGACGAGCCGCGGCGGCATTTGGGACATCTGCCGCGCCGGTTGGCTCCAAGCGGTTGGGATTCGCGAATCCGCTCTGCCATGGATTCCTTCGTCGGGAGCGGCGGAAGGTTTACAAAACTTACTGGCCGGGAGCGTGGATGTGGTGACGTGCAGTTTGCCCGAGGCAAATACGCTCATTGCCCAACATAAGGTAAGGCCCTTAGCGACCATGGGTGAATTGCGGGAAACGGGTTTTCCGACGATTCCGACATTGAAAGAAAAGAATATTCCTTTTTCCAACGGCGCGTTTCGGGGGCTTTTCGTTCCACTGCAAACGCCCGAGCCGATTGTGACCAAGTTGGAAAACGCGCTGGAGCGCGTGGTGACCAGTGAGAAATACCACAAGTTGATGAACGCGCAAGAGTTTGGAGTGCGTTATCGCGGCAGTAAATATTTTCGAACGTTTTTGGAGGAGAAAGACCAAAACTTCGGAGAGTTGCTACGTAAATTGGGTATGATTCAGAATAAATAAATGAGACGATCGAACAAATAAGGCGCCGAGTTGCGCCTTATTTGTTGTTGGGACGTTGCTTTTGCTGAGCTTTGGCGTCATCCCGGTTGGTAACGGTAAAGTCCATACCAAATTCGGCTTCCTGTTCGGCTAAATCATCGGCAAACTGATCCAAGCGCGCCGGATGTTTGGCCGGGCGTTCGGGATGGTGGGTATTCGGTGCGTTTTGGGTTCCCCGTCCACTCAAATTTTGCTCACCTCGGAGGGTAGTATGCCCAGTTTGGCTGGTTTAAAAAGCGCCTTTCGGATCAAAGACGACTCGAATATTTTGTGGTTTATCGCAACATAGGTCTCGCATTTTTGTCTGAATCGGGTATAATGAAAATTGTTGTTGATTTTGGGTAAGGGAGTTCAGACGGTGTCGCGGCTTAAACAATATTACCAACAAGCGGTTGGTTATTACCGGAGGCGGCTAGGAAGTTCGGAGTGGATCGCGCTCGTTGTTTTGATGGCTTTGGGGTTTGCGATCCGTTGGCCGAAGTTATGGGAGATTCCCCGGTTCATTGATGAATTGCGGGAAGTGAAGTTGGCTTGGCAATTGGCAAACTTTCAAACGTTCGCCTTACATAATGTGGCCCATGATATCGGCGCATTGCATAATTACCTAATGGCGGTGGGGTTTGGTCTTTTTGGGGCCAATGTTTATTGGCCGCGTTTTTATGTTTTATTGACCGCAATGCTGACGCTCCCGATGATTTATCTGACCGGCAAACGTTTTTTTAGTCCGTTAACCGGTTGGATCGCGGCATTGTTATTGCTAACCAATGGCATGCATATCTTGGTCACCCACATGGCTTGGGCCAACTGTACCACGCCGTTCTTCTTCAGTTTGGCGTTGTTTTATACCATGAAAGCGGAGACCGAGCGGAGCGAACGTCAGCTGAAGACAGCGGCGTTGCTTTGGGCGTTGACTTTGCAGACTCATTTTTCCGTAACGGTTTATTTGTTGACGTTGGCGTGCTATTTCGGCTGGCGGGAATGGCGGGGCGCCGGGTTGTTTTCGTTCCGTCAATATTTGCGGGCGGTCTGGTTTTTTGTTTTGGGTTATCTCAATATGATCGTCTACAATTTGTTCACGTTGGGCGGCAGCCTGCGTTGGTTGCATAACAAAAGTTATACGTTGGAGCAGAAACCGGGCCTTTTTTCTTATCTGCAAAATATGGGAGCGATGGGAGTCGAGTTGTTCCGGACGGTCAGCTCGACCTATGAAATGGCTTATTTGACCAATCCGCTGTTCTGGTTGGGATTGATTAGCGTTGGGGCGGGATGTTATTTTGCCGCGCGGGCCAAACAACATTTGCCGTTGTGGTTGTTGGCGGGCGGCATTTTAATCATTCCTTGGGTGAATCATCGCTATGATTTTTACGTTTCAACTCGCTATATTATGCCCTTGGTGCTTTGCGCTTTATTGATTGCCGGATTTGGACTGGACAATCTCTGGCGCAGTTTCTTCCGTAAGTTCCCGGACCTGAAACAAACGGCGATTCCCGCGGCGGTCCTGGGGATTGTCTTGATTGCGGCGCCGTTGCTCCCCCTTTATCAATATTATCAACGTTTAGATCGAACTGATATGTCCAACGGTTTGAGTTTTCAGATTGTGCAAACCGTCACGGCGCTGTCCAAAAGCCAGCCGGTGTTGGTTTTACTCGATCCGAAGCTGGTGATTCCCAATGACCCCTTGCCAACGTTGTTCGCCATTGCCAAGGTCAAATACCAGGTGGTCACGGAACCCAGCCGGGTCTGGCCGTCAACCGCTTTACACCGTCTGGAACGCAAACACCGCAATCGCCGCTTGTTGGCGGTGCTCAGTCAAACCACCTACCGGCAGATTGCCATCCAACCTCGGGTGAAGCTGATCCGGGATTTCACCATTCGTAAATTATTGGCGGTTCCTGCAGCAAAACGCAAGTATCGAAAAGCGTATATTGTGATGATCAAACCGCCGCAATGAATTATCTGGCGGCGCGGGGCAACAATAGGATTGAGACATCAGTCAAGGGGGCTTGCAACCTTATCGTTCTGTAGAGAATGTGAACAAAGTAATCGCTAAAGGAGTTTTAGAGACATGGCGGACATTACGTTTGAAATCGTCGATCATTTGCTGGTTTTATCAGAAAGCCCCCGGGGCTGGACCCGGGAGATTAATATTGTCAGTTGGAACGGACGCACCCCGAAGGTTGATATTCGGGAGTGGGATGAATGCCACGAAAAAATGGGCAAAGGCATTACCCTGAGCAAGGCCGAATTGTTGAAGCTAAAAGAGCTGCTGAACGGGATGGATTTTGAATCGTTGGACGTGGGTTGAATTCGGCTATCAATCACAAGGCCTCCGCAGTCGGAACGAGGACGGAGGCCTTTGTTTTGTGTAAGCTGAGTCAATCGTTTGCGAATAAGTGAGCTTGCTGGAATTAATTGCATGCGCTATAGTAGAACTGAAAATGAGCTGTCTTGGATGAACTCGCTTTGTTCATCCGAAATAGCTCATTTTTTTCTTAAGTTGAAGATTAATACAATGAAACTGTTTGTTAACAGAAAATCAATTTATTGTTGAATTTTACATAACATTTTGTTACACTACAAAATATCAATGTTAAATATGGAAAATAAATTTAAAATTTTCTGTTTTTGTAAACAACTTAAAACAAACCCAGAAATAAGAATTCCAATTGCTCCAGGTGGTCTCGCTATATGCATGGCAATGGCGTTCAATAGCGATTAGGGAGGTTGTAAAATGGTTCGTCGTTTTAGTATTTTGGTCATGATATTGATATTGGGCTTGATTCCGGTTGCAATCAGCGCAGGATCGGGATTTCAAGGCGGTTCCGGAAGCGTTTCAAACCCGTATCAAATTATAAATGCGCAGCAGTTATATAATATGCGAACGAATTTAAGTGCTAATTATATTTTGATGGCCAATATTGATTTAAGTTCTTACAACAATTGGGAGCCGATTGGGAATTTTAATGCCAGATTTAATGGTAGTCTTAACGGAAATGGCTATAAAATCAGCAATCTTATGATTAATCGCTCTTCCGGGGATTACCAGGCTTTATTTGGAGCCATGGATCCAGCCGGAATATTAAAAAACTTGAAACTTGAAGCTGTTAATATTGCTGGCGGTAGTCGTGTTGGAGGATTGGTTGGATATGATAAGGGGACCATTCAAGATAGCTATGTAGTCGGCAGTATCATTGGAAGTTCATTTGTGGGCGGCATGGTCGGAGAAAAAAGTGATGGAAAAATCAATAACTCCTATACTAATGTTACGATTAAGGCGACAAGTGACCGTGTCGGCGGTTTGATTGGAAGCATGAATGTTGGAACGATCTATCGCAGTTATTCTTTGGGAAGTGTAACCGGTACCGGAGCCCAGTATGGAGGACTGATTGGTCATTCAAATAGGGTTACAATTGAGGAATGTTTTGCTTCAGTTAATGTTACAACCAGTAAAGGCCGTGTTGGAGGTTTGATAGGACATACCGAATCAAGCACAATTATTAAAAAAAGTTTCGCAACAGGAAATGTAACTAGTGCTTACACCGGAGCTAACATGAATAAGGTATTTTATACGGGTGGATTGGTTGGATGGAATGAGGCGGAAATAGAAAATTGTTATGCGACTGGTACAGTAAGTGGTAATTATCGGGTGGGGGGACTAGTGGGTCGGTCCAAGAATATTATCACTAATTCCTACGCAGTGGGCTCCATTAAAGCACGTAAGGATCTTGGGGGATTAATCGGATACATTTCTGATTCAGTGGTTACGACTAGTAGTTATTATGATTTAGGAATGTCACATGATGAAGGAAAAGAAAAAGGAATTGCTAAAACAACATCTGAATTAAAAGATATCAATACCTTTGATGATTGGGACTTTAACAATACTTGGGTGATTGCTCCCTCCAAAAACAATGGATTTCCCTATCTACAATTTGCCGACTCCTTTGTTGGACCGGGAAATGGAACGATTAGTTACGAAATTGCCACGGTTGAGCAACTAAATGCGATTAGAAACAATCCGTATGCCCATTATAAACTGGTCGCCGATATTGACTTAGATAATTATGATTGGCAACCGGTGGGGGATTGGAGTGTACCCTTCCGCGGAAGTCTCGATGGTAATGGATATGCCATCAAAAACTTGACAATCAATACTAGTCTCGGTTATGCCGGGTTGATAGGCATCCTTGAGCGAACTGGAGTTTTGGAAAACGTAGTTCTTGAAAATGTAAATGTTGTCGGGAAAATAAACGTTGGATCTTTGGCTGGATATAGTAGAGGGATAATCCAAGATAGTAGAGTAAATGGAAAGATAATTGGAGATACATATGCGGGAGGCCTGGTTGGAGTCAATAACGAAGGACGAATTCTTCGGAGTCATGCAATTGTTAATGTTTTAGGGGATAAGTATATCGGGGGATTAGTTGGCTATAATTGCGGAATAATTTTTAAAGACTATACAACAGGAACGGTGGACGGTGGTTCATATGTTGGGGGGCTAGTTGGAACAAATGGTAAAGGACGTGTTTCATTTTGTTATGCCAATGTGGTAATCACAGCCACAAGCGATCGGGTTGGTGGGCTAATTGGACATAATGCGGAAGGAACCATACTGCAATGCTATGCGATGGGAAACATTTCCGGTAATGGAATCCGTTATGGCGGTCTGGTGGGTCATTGCCATGCTGGGACAATTGATTCCTGTTTTTCCTTAGTTAATGTAACAACAAGTGAGACCCCGGTTGGGGGTCTTGTGGGACAGACCGAACCAGATGCTATAATCAAATTCAGTTTCGCAACTGGAAATGTGACAAGTATTTCTATGAATTCAGGGTTAGTAGGCGGATTGGTTGGAAAGAGTAAGGGAAAAATTTCAAATTGTTACGCCACCGGTTCAGTAAAGGGATACAGTTGGATTGGAGGATTGGTTGGACAGGCGGAAAATACCGTGCTTAACTCCTATGCAATCGGTTCGGTAAAATCAGTTGAAAACCGATGCGGAGGATTGATTGCAGGATTCGTTAGTCCTAACACTGTGGTTGCGAATTTTTATAACTGGGAAACTTCAGGTGTGACGGATAATGGCATAGGAATACCAAAATCAACCGCAGAGATGAAAAACATTAATACTTATATCGGATGGGATTTCAATACTGTTTGGAAAATTGATCCATCGATAAATAACGGCTATCCTTTTTTAGGCTATATTTTTCACAAAATGGACATTCCGATAATCGACAACGTATTATCCAATAGCAGTTTGACGAAAGACCTAACTTGGTCAGGTTTGATTGATGTATATAATAATTTGACGGTTCCGGCTGGTGTAACTTTGACGATTCAACCGGGGACGGTTATCAGGGTTCGCGATGGATGTTCGATCCGGGTCCAAGGAGCAATCGTAGCTTCAGATCCGAACCAAGGAATAGTTTTTGACAGCCTTAGCGGAACTTGGGATGGGTTGATTATTGAAGCATCCGGCACGGAAAGTTTGAATGGGCTAACCGTACGTCGTGCAGTTCGGGGAGTCGCTGGTATGGGAAATGGGACAATAAATCTTACGAATTGCAATTTTGCGGAAAATCTTTGTGGAATCCATTGTTATCGCGGCAACATCAATGTAAATCGTTGTTCATTTACTAATAATCGTTATTATGGGATAAAAGAAGACAATGGCAATAATCCGGTAGTTCAAAACTGCGTTTTTCAAGGGAACGGTATCAATTATTACGACGGGGCTCTATTAGAAATAACAATCGAACAACTGAACAATACGCCAAATTTAGGAAATGTATTCCAATAAGCTGCTCGGCGACGGAGACAACAACTTAAAAATTGGGGAGGCCCGCTACTAATGCAAAGAACGTTATTAGCCATATTCTTAAGCGTAGTGCTTGGTTTTTGCGTATCAGCCACTTGTATAGCCGCGCAGAGTAATATTACGAATCAGCTTGCGATTGCTTCGATTAGAAATTCTGATAATTTGGCCGGTTTGATTACCAACAATAACAACGCAATTGCCATCGGAACGTTACCGAGCTTTGCGGTAGACGGTTGGTTTGAGGTAAGTTTGGCAAACAAGTGTTTTATCGATTATCTTCAGATTAACGGTTTAACGGGGCGGTTCGGTAATGTCTCCGTTTATTATTCCGATGCGAATAGCGTCTGGCAACCTTTTTTTGGGTATCGGAATATCGGATTTGCCGCCGGTAGGTTTGATCTTAGCTATGGCAACGTATTTACCGGGAATTTACGATTTGTAATTCAAGCTTCGGGACTTAATACCGCCGGAAGTACCATTGGCGGAATCAAAATATATGGGCATGAAGCGGAAGGACCGATGCTTTTAAAAGGCACGATTAGCGTCCCTAACGAGGCATTATCTTATCCGAAGAGTTTTCTTTGCGACGGCAATACCAACACGACTTGGCGGGCAAACAATGTCGGCAATGCGACAATATCGTACAGTTTGTTTGATTTTAGCGCTACCGTGTCTTCTATCAAATTGTATACCCAAGGCGGTTCCGGTATCGCGACTTTTGAAGCGTGGGACGACAACGTTAACCGCTGGATTAGCCTGAGGAGCGCAGTTGATCTCGGGAGCGTAGCCGATGGTTGGCATCTTTTTGAAACGGCCGATATCAGTACCAATCAAATCCGAATTAGCATATCAACCGGTTCCGGGTATTCCTATGTCGGCGGTATCGCGGAAATGCAAGTGTGGGGAATTAGCACGGGAGAATACGGTCAGAGTATCCTCTTGGGAGAGAAATTCACCGGAAAGGTATCGTTTGGTGCGCGGATCACCGATATTTCCGAATGGGACAAAGCGGAGATCGTGGCGACGGTCCCGGCGACCGTCAGCAGCTATAACTTTAGTCTCTCTGTGAATGGTTACCCAATCACTGCAGTGGCAACCGGCAGTCTATTGAATAGCTACCGGTTGGTGAGAATTCCGGTGCCCATCGCCAAATTGCAATCAAATAACAATATCGTAACGCTTGACTTCGGTACCGTTCAAGTATTCGATTGCAGTTTAATGTTGATGAATACGGCTGGCAAGATTGAGCCTACGTATGCCGGAATTGGCGTCAATCAACCAAATTTATTCGACCGCAATCGGTTTTTAAGTGCCGTTACGGGAACTTCATCCAGTACCTTAGCAGTTAACTGGGAGGATCCCGTTTCGCTCGATTTGATCCGTTTATACGGCAGCAATGAAACTGGAAGCATGACAATCCAGAGTTTGGCATATTGGCAGAATGGAAGCTGGGTTCAAGTTCCGGCGGCGGATATCGTAATTGATGGGATGAATATTTCAATCACCGGCGGATTACCCGCTACGACAAAAATTCAAATTCATTTGACCGCAGCGACCTTAAATGAAATTGAACTTTACGGGAGTTGCGTAAGCGCCAAGGGCGCACCGGTAATCACGCTGTTAACGCCGCACAGTAATGCGCAATATACCGCCGGAGAGACGATTCAGGTCACGGGTTACGTCGATAATCCGGATACAACGGTTTTGGTAAATGGATTGGCGGCGCAGCTCAGCGGATATTATTTTAGTTGTTCGCTCACCGCCTCGACAACCGGTTCCGGTTATCACACCATCACCGTATCGGCGACGGATCGGCAAGGACAAAGCACGCAAAAAAGCGTCATTTATATTACCGGGACGCTACCAAGTTTGACTTGTGATTTAGCCAGTCCGCATTATACGGCGGATGCAACAGTGTTGGTGACGGGGACGAGCAGCGGCGCCAATAGGGTAACGATAAATGCGCAAGCGGTTGAGGTAAATGCTGGACGCTATTCGGGACAAGTAACTTTGACGGATGGCGAGAATATCGTCGCAATAGAGGCGATCAACGCCAGCAACTTGATCAAACGGTTGGAACAGCGGATTATCCTGGATACGAAAGCGCCGGTGTTGAATGTAAATATAGCCAAATCCGCTGAGGATCAAAACCAGGTCGAAGTCTTTGGAACGGTGAATGATCTTTCGCCGGTTACGGTGACGATTAACGGTAAAACGGTCAATGCCAGTAATGGTTATATCGACGCCCGAGTGACCTTGACCCAACGTAGCATCACTGTTGTAGCGACTGATGTAACCGGACACCGGACCATTGTCAGCTTATCCCTAGAGAATAACAGCGAGTTTTCATCAATGTCGATCGGACCCACGGGAACAGTGACCGACTATAATTCGCCGGGCTGGACCAATATCGGGGATTTCGGCGCCGCCGCCGGTCCATTTAACGGACTGTTCTCCAGCACCCGCGAGGCTGTGTCGCAAGGTAATCTGAGTATTAGCAGTGTCGATCTGACCTTGCCGGGCCGGAACGGTTTGAATTTGACGCTTAAACGGTTTTATAACTCCGGAGCGGCCTTTAGCGATAGCTTGGCCAATCAAGAAGTGGTTTTTCCGTTAAAGCCGTTTTTTGGCGGACAAGGCTGGTCGCTTAATATTCCGTGTATCGGTATGAAAAGCGAGGATAGCGATTTAACCACAACCGATAGTGATTATAACTCATATAGTTATGGAACTGAATATCAAAGAAAATTTTACCTGCGTCTCCCCGAAGGACAAGTAGTTGAATTGAAAGACTTATTTGTGCATATTTATAGTTACGATAATTCGCCAACGCCGCTTTACTATCAAGATGGGACTTATAAATATAATAAAGGGACTCATTTCAAGGCGGTACGGGTCAATGAAGCGATTACCGTGACGAGTAATGATGGAACACGGTTTTATTTCGATAAAGAAGGAATGTTAACGCGTCAGGTCGATCCGAGCGGCAAAAGCGAGATTGTTTATACTTATAACGGTGAAAACCAACTTTCCCAAATCAAAGATTCGGTTGGGCGGGTAGTTATTTTTAACTATCACCCTGTCACTAAGTTTTTATCGTCAATCAGTTGCAACAATCAGCCGATCGCAAGTTATGCCTACGACGGGACGACGAAAGATCTCATAGCGGTTACCGACCGAAAAGGTCGGAAAACCCAATATGCCTATGAAGTTCATTCATTCAAAAGCTCGGCAAATAACAACAATACTTGTAACTTGCGGTTATTAAATCAAATTACCTATCCGACCGGAGGAATTTCATCCTATGAATATATCGGTTATGACCAGTGGACGAAATTTAGAGCGCCTCGCGCCAATTGGAAATATTACGGGTTTAAATATTTAGTTCAAAATCATCGAATTGATGGCAATATCATTGAAACCTACACCTATCTGTTGAATATCGATAAGGATAAAACAAATCATGAAAACTGCTTGCCGCGAAATTGGATGGTGTTGGCCAGTGAAGTAACCACAACCGTAGCCCACGGACGGGGACGGATTCATGAAGAGTATGCGCTGATAAGTAATAACGCGATAATTAATCCGCCGTCGGCAACATGGTTTGTAACGTATTCCAATGTTATATTACCCAGAATGGGTGATTATCAAGGCACGCTGCTATATAGTCATACATCCTATATTGCTGTGGAAGAGAACCCCAATCGGGTTTACGAAAACATTGTTTACACCTATGATAATGTGACGCAAAACATGTTGTCGGAATGGCATACTAGCGGCAACAACACCTATAGTATCGAATATGCGTATGACGATTGGGGTAACCTTACATATACCAAAGACGGGCGGACCGGCATCGCAAAAACGGTGACCTATAAAGCAAAAGAAGCCCAAGATACTTATGAAGTTCCAAACCGGGCGGAAACAATCATTGAGAAAGAAACCGCCACCGGGAAGGTACTTTCGAAAACCGCCTATACTTATAAAGATCATAACTTACCCAATAAACCGGATACGGTTACAGTGGAGTCCGACGGGCAGACGAATGCTTCTTGTTTTGAGTATGACACGGTCGGCAATTTGACCAAAAAGTCCGTACCGATTACCGGTGGCAAAAATTTAATTGCGACATATAGCTACAAGGACACCTATGAAAACTCTACTTATATCGCAAGCCAGACGACGGAGACGACCCGGGTCACCGATGCGCGGGGCAACGTCGGCAATATTGTCACTGCGTTTCATTATAATTACTTCGGTCAAAAAGATTGGGAGATGGACCCGCTGGGTTATGTTACCGCCTACCGGTACGACGAGTTACAACGTCCGACTATTACCATCCTTCCGGATGACAATACCCAACCCAGCCTCAACACACTGCCGGGTTACCTGAATCCGGCGGTGGATTTGTCGACGCTGCAGCATCCGATCCGGATGATGAGTTATGATGATGCCAACAATACCACCACGATGCTCAATGAAAACGGTCAAAAGACAGTAACGCAATATACCAAGTTCGGCAAACCCGCGAACGTGAAAAAATACAATCAGGGTAAAGTTGTTGAAGAAACTTCAATCCAATACGACTCGCAGTGGCGGATTACAGCAGTCACCGATCGCAAAGGGACTACCGGCTATGAATATGACGGGTTGGACCGAATCGTCAAGGTGATTTATCCGGCGACTGCGACTGACGGCAGCCGGGCTTTTGTGACCATCGTCTATGATGATGATCATCATACCAAGACCTTTACCAACGAGAATCAACAGGTCATTGCCATTGAAACCTATAATCTCGCCGGACAATTGCTGGGCGCCGTGCAACGGGCTACCTATGGAGGTAAAGACGAAGAGTACAAATGGAGTTATACCTACGATGCCCTCGGCAATAAGCTTACTGTAACCAAACCGGCGCTCAAGAATCAGGATAACGACAGTTTGCTCCCGGCTGCGGTGACCACGTATCGGTATCAACCGCTCGTCAATAAACCGATCGCGCAGGAATTGCCGAACGTGTTGGGAATTGTTGCTAATCCTGATAATTTGAATAAAAACGCATTTTTGGCTCCCGCCGGTACCGCTACAATCAAGGTTAGCACCGTACTGGACAAGATGGGCAATCCGTTGCAGACGACTGATGCCAACGGCAATGTTACCAATTATGTCTATGACGAGCTGACCCGGTTATTGAAGACTACGCAAAGTTTTAAACAATATGATTATATCGTTAAAACAACGGAAACTTCGTATACCTATGATGCCGCCGGGCGTAAAACGACGGTGCGGATCAGTGACCCGAACGCCACGGCGCTTGACCGGATTTGGCACTATGATTATTCGGCCCGCGGGCAACTGCTAAAAGAGACGGATCCGGCCGGTAATGTGACGCAGTACCGTTATGATCCCGCCGGCAATAAAATTGCGGTGATCGATCCGCGCAATCCGAGTGATAGTGCCAATAGTTGGTATCAATTCTCCGGTACGGGGGTCAATCGGACGGTGACCATCCGTGATCCTAGAAGTAATAAAACCTTTACCACCTGGTATCTGTATGACGACTTAAACCGACCGGTCCGGACCGTAATGCCGGGTCTGGCTTCCGATCTCGATCCGTTTGGGGAACCCACTTATAGCAATCCGCACACCGACGTCAGTTACGGGTGGAATGACACCCACACCACTACGTCGGAGACCGACGCCAACGGAGTCAGTATCACGTCATGGTATAACAGCCGCAATTGGCTGACTGATATTTATCAAAACGGACTGCGGAAACAGTATTTCGTTTATGACAATGCCGGAAATAAAACCGCTGAGTATAACATAGTCAAAGGAACAACTACCTATATTCATACCCAATATGCCTATGACAGTCTCGGGAGAGTGCGCAAAGTCGTCGCCCCCAACGGAACCGATGTGCAACTCTTTGAATATGACGCATTTGGCAACCGAATCAAAGTGAGTGTGGGGTCGACTGCGACCAACCAATATAAAACCACGATGTATCAGTACAATCAAGTAGGTAAAGTAGTCTGGATCAAAGATCCGTTAGGCAATAAAACCGAATCCCGTTATGATCCCAATGGCAATCCGGTGGCGGTAATCAATGCCAAACGCGATGTCACCATTGCCCGTTACGATGGGATGAACCGGGTGATCAAAGCAATTGATGCCAATGATGACGCCCTTAATCCGCAACATCCAGTCAATTACCGCTACGACAGCTATGGGAATAAGGCGGGGGTGGTTGACCGCCGGGGCACGGTTTGGGTCTATGATTATTATCAAAACAACCAGATCAGACAGATCAATCTCTATACTGGAAGTCAAGTTAAGTATCAAATCAGCTACGATTACGATCCGGCGGGGAATTTGATCACGGTAGCCGATAATCCCGGTGATGGGAATGGTCCAATCAGTGCGATCCGCTATAACACGGACAGCTCGGGAACTTATCGCGCCGACCCGCTTAATCGGATTAACGCGGTGGAGCGGAAGTTTGACGGAGAGACCTACCGGACCGAATATCAGTATAATCAAGGCGGTCAACTGACCGGGCTGGCATATCCCAAGGCCGCCGGAACAGTAAATTATCGCTATGATAATCTCAATCAGTTGAGCGAAGTGGTTGGATTTACCAAATCCAACGGCGTTTCTTATGATCCCGACGGCCTGCTGAATCGGTTGACGTATCAAAACGGCGTGACTACGAATTTCAACTACGACGCCAACCGACGGTTGGCGGATCTGACGACAAGCTATTCCGGAAAGGCAATTATCAATTCGCATTACACATATGATTCAGCAAGCAATATTACCAAGATTCATGATGGAATCATCAACCAGGACTATGAATATACCTTCGACGCCAACGATCAATTGCTCAGCGCGCTCAATCCGCAACTGGTTTCCGCTCAGACCCCAAGTAACGGCAAGAACGGGATGGCCGTGTTTGACTTTAAAGGAAGCAGTGCGGTGGATTTTAGCGGTTCGGATACGGCCTTAATCAAGCTCGACTATAGTTCCAACAGCATCGGCGTGGATCTCGGCAGTGCCAAAACGATTTTAAAATTTGAATTGGCGCCGAAAGCGACCGGACACCGGTTGCGTGACGGGGCGCTGGATCTCTACGCTTCGAATGATAATTCGCTATATACCTTGATTCCAACGGACCGTTGGATCTACAGCAGGGACGCCAATGGGATCGTCACCATGAAACTGAAACAATCATACCGGAGCCGCTACTTTAAGATCCATGTGAAATATGACGACCGGTTGGCCGATTTTATGTTTAATGAAAATAAGGCCACGTTCCTTAATGAATTGGCCAAAATTCTCCGGGTCTATGAAGGGATATACCAAAAGGAGGTGTTCACCTACGACGCGGCCGGAAACCGGAAAACGGTGACCGACTCGTTGCTGAATACGTCGTATAGTTACCTGTATTATCCCAACACCGACCGGGTGATGACCGATGGAAAGTTTGCTTATGTCTACGATGTGGTTGGGAACTTGATTAAAAAGGGAAATTCGTATACCATCGCGAATAATCAAGTAACTTTCACAGCGACCAGCGGTTCCAGCGTGGAATACTGGGAATACGATTACGACTTGCTCAACCGGATGGTTGCCGTCCGGAAGAATACCGCCGAAACCGCCCGATATGGGTATGACTCGACCGGCATTCGGGTGGTCAAATGGGCGCATAACACTAAAATCCATTACGTCTATGAAGGCAATGAGCCCATTTATGAGAAGCGCTTCAGCGATCAAAGCATTCATTGTTACGTCTTTGGGTTTGGTCAATACCTGGCCCGGGTGGACGGGCCGATCGATAATCCGTCCAGTAAAGTCTTTTATTATCACAACGATCATCTCGGCTCGATCAAAGCCGTCACCAACGCCAGCGGCAAGGTTGTCTATACCGCCGATTATCGCGCTTTTGGTAAACGGATCCAAGCGGAAGGCAGCGACGGCTTCGACGAATGGCACGGTTTCACCGGGAAAGAGTTTGACCCGGACGCGAATCTCTATTATTACAACGCGCGATGGTACG
>JAEZFP010000053.1 GCA_023417475.1 Bacillota bacterium
GACACACTCCGGTCCGAGTTCCGGTAAGACTGGCGGTAAAGTGACCTCACAGATTGTGCCAGATATACATAAAATAAAATAAGCAAACATAAAGGAGACACTAGAATGAACAAAAGAGTTTGTGATCATTATAAAATAAATCATATTCAATATGTACCGCATAATCACCACTACTGCCTCCCTGGCTTTACTTGTTCCCCCTGCCTAGGTCCGACAGGACCCGTTGGGCCTACTGGTATAACTGGCACCACAGGAGCCACAGGGGGCATTGGTCCTACGGGACCAACCGGCCCTACTGGACCGACTGGCACTACCGGAGTCACAGGAACTACAGGTGCCACAGGCGTAGCAGGTGCTGACGGCTCTACCGGACCGACTGGTGCTACCGGCTCTACAGGTGAAGCAGGCGCTATTGGCCCTACCGGAATCACAGGAGCTACAGGTGCTACTGGCGTAACAGGTGATCCAGGAAGCACTGGTGCCACGGGTACTACCGGTACCACGGGTGTTACTGGCACTACTGGTGCTACCGGAGCCACTGGCGATCCCGGTGCCACAGGGGCTACTGGAGCAACCGGGGCTACTGGCATTACTGGTGCTACCGGAGTCACTGGTGATCCCGGTGCCACAGGGGCTACTGGCGCAACGGGTGTTACTGGAGAAGTCGTTTTGGCTTTTGGCTCTTTAAGAGGCGGGAGTGTAGAAACACCTGGGGCAACATTCACACCCGTACCATTTAGTGTGGTTGGACCTTTATCAGATACTATCACAGTTAGTCTGTCGGGCAATGAATTAGTGGTAGGAGAAAGCGGAATTTATCAAATAACGATATCTATTAACGCTGAGGCCACCGTCGATCCAGACCCAGATCAACCATACCTAAATGCTATTATCACGGTCAATAGCGCACCGATTTTTGGTGATACGACTACTTTTTTTAAGATATCTAATAGAAGTAGTTCAACGTTTGTCGCTCAAGCCGCCTTAACAGCAGGAGATGCTGTAGGCGCAAGTATTAGTACGGATTTTCTTATTTTAGGGTATTTAAATAGAACTTTAACTATTGTTCAATTAAGTAATTAAATGATTTTCAATATAAATAAGGCAAAGCTAAAACAATAATCACTGAATATTGTTATTTATGGAATTTGAGAGCGGTTATAAGAGTTTTTACCACTGTAATTATAGGTGTTATGCATGCCCTTTTATAATAGTATTAGTAAATTTTGAATTGTCTCTTCATTTCTCCAGACATGATTAAAAGGTTGGTTTCGTTGTTTCTCTACCGCTCTCATTTAGTACCTTATGTAATTCATAAAATTTTGATTGTTATTCTAATAAGTCTAAAAACATAAGCATATGGATTTTCGCCTTGAAAAAATCCATATGCTTATGTTTTTAGACTTACTCTTTATTTTCCCGCGTCATCTCCAATTCCAGACGGTCCATGCGGAAGTATTGCAACAAATTGATAAATTGGGGTAAATAAAGCGGGTCTTCCTGCATACCAAACAGATGACTTGTGCAAGAACAATCGGAACAGCCGAAACCAGGAATTTGCCAATCAGCAATCACGCTTATAGCTCCGGCCAGTTCATGTTCCAAATCTGCTGTAGTACGTATTGCAATAGCCTCGTGAGGATCGCAAAAAGTCCGTAAGTAATCAATATGCCAATGAAACCGCTTCCGTTTCCGCCAATGTCGTTCCAGCCGTTTACTTAGGCTGTTTTTTGCCGAACCAACATAAAGATAGTAGCCCTGTTTAAATACCATATTGCCTTTGCTGCCGATGGCGATGGTCTGTTCTTCCGGCAGCCGGACTATAAAAATGTAACAGCCGCTGTCGTTCAGTTCGCGGCCAATCAAATTCCAGGGAATAGTGACCGGCTGTACTCTGTCAGGCATGGAAAAGTCCTGCCTCCATTGGAGTGCTACAGCCATAAACTGAACCCTATCACGTAGGCGGAAAAAGGTTTTGCTAAATTCCAGATCCGTATGATAGTCAGGCAGAAAGTATTCAGCCCGTTGCCACTGAATAAGAAATAGCACGCCCGCCCGGTATCCCTGGTCGGAAAGGCGGGCCAGTTCCTCCATATGTTTTCGGCCTCGTTCCGTAACGGCATCCGGAAACATAGCCACCCGCTTACCAAACAATGTACAAGATTTGATTTCCAGGATAAAACGCTCCTCCCCCCGGCCCAACAGAAGGTCGAAGCGACTATGTCCAAAAGGCACTTCCCGCTTCAACACCTGCCAGCCTACAAGCTGTGGAATTTGCTGCCGGGCAATCAGTATTTCGGCAACCCTATTACTATAGTGGGTATCCAGCATTACCGGCACCCCGTCCCGCTCAATACCAATGACCTTAAGCTCGGTCTTCCTGGCTTTTCCGGTGACTGGCACCAGATAGATCAAGGTGTCTGGAAACAGCAGCTCCCACATTCTGCCGGGATTTGGCAAATGGGCAAGCTTTTCCTCACCATCAACCTCACATAATATAACAAACCGGTTCAGCCTGCTACGAAAGTGAGCTTCTTTAATTTCAGAGTACACCTAAATTCCTTCCCTTCCAACCATGGTTATTGGTCTGGTCGCACTTTCCATTGACCTAAGACAACTGATTCATAAATTCCCAAATATTTTCAAATTAAAGGTGTTTACTAATCAGTCTAGATAAAACCGTGAACCGAGACCCGACTGGCTTCAAGGGCTGTGTTTTCTTTTCAGCCAAACGCAACACTCCACGTGCATCGAGTTAACATAAGGTATGAAAAGAAAACACAATTAAGGCCTTTTCCTTTATTATTCCATATCAAAGATACTTATCAGGTTATTTTTTATGTAATCTTATTATCCTTCTGTTTTCGTTCGCGTTCTTGTTCCCACCACATGATTAATGAAATAGAGAAACCTAACCAAGTTGCGCCAGCGACATATCCCGCTATGACATCACTTGGGTAATGAACCCCCAAGTAAATTCTACTTATTCCTATGGCTAATATCAATAGCACCGCAACAATAGCTCCCGCAATACGCCAATGCAAAGATCGCTTTCGAACAATAAGAAAAGCTACTATGCCATAAAAACATAACGATACCATCGCATGTCCGCTTGGAAAACTAAATCCTGACTCAGCTACTATTTGAAAAGCTTCCGGTCGGGCACGTTCAAACAGGCGTTTTAACATTTCATTTAAAGCAGATCCACCTAATAGACAAATGGTCAATCCTTTAAGCTCAATCCAACGTCGCAAGGCAACTAATGTTGAGATCGTAATAAACACTATAACTCCGTAGGAAAAACCGAACCCAAGATTCGTTATTGTTATCATTATTCGATCTAATTCAGAACTCGCAAAATAACGAATCAGCCAGATAAAAGCACTATCAAATATTCCAGTCGCTTGTCGGAATATGGTCTTCCAAGCAAGCACCCCAAACAGAATTAGCATGGCCGCACTGACAACAAGTGTTATGGCTATGTAAAAAAAGGGCCACCGGTTCCGTATTTCTAGTAGACGATCTTTAATATGCACGAAGGTCGGGAAACGGCTTGCAAAATGAAAAATCAGCCACAACAAATACGGTATCACAATAAGACTTGCAACGACAAGAAGCATTAGTCCACCAAGGACAATCCTGGTAAATGGCGATTTCGCAGGAGAAACGACCCATGGAACTTCCTCAAGATCATTGCCTGAGTAATTGGTAAGTTGTCCACCCAATATAATGATCTTACCGTGGATCTCTGCACCAGGCAAGACAGTCAAATTACCATCGACGATTATAGCCCCTTCCATTATCCTTCCCGCGACAACAGCATTGGCACTTGATACTAAGAGCCTTTCAATTTGGTGATGGGGCTCAATTTGAATGTCTTTATGAGAAAAAATGCTTGGTGGATCATCGTCCCTATCATTATTCGCAGTCACAAGAACCTGTATGCTTAACAGGAAGATTAGAAGTAATG
>JAEZFP010000069.1 GCA_023417475.1 Bacillota bacterium
GTTAATATTAATATTAATCGAAGTTTTAATTAATATATTTTCTATATTTATTCGATAAAAGGATATTATTACTAGTTTTATAATTTACAAGTGATTTTATGATCTTGAAACTCCGATTTCCCATGAATTAAAAAGTAGCGACTTAACTAATATAATTATTTTGTGTGATTCATAGTAATTAGATTGTAAAGTATGTTGAATTGGTATCAAAGAAAGTTATTGTTAGTAATAATCCTTCTAAAGAAAAATATTAATACTTTTCGATTAAAATCCCGATTTAAATACATTATCATCACTTTTATGATGTGTGTTAAGTTTTCATATTCTTATGAGTTTTTTTATAAATTAAAATAGTTAAAGTTCAATCACTTTTATTTAGCTCATTTAAGACTACTGGATTGGTAAGGATGTCTTCCATGTATTTTTTCATTTGTTCCATTTCTTTCATTTTTTTCTCCATTTCTTCAAGTTTTTTGTCTGTTATTACATTTACTTCCACATCTCCAAAGAAGTATAATGAAGACATATGTGTAATATATTCGTGTTTAAGCCTTTCTAATGGAGTAAAAAAGTAAGCCCTTGTTAATGGATCCTTCCTATGGCCAACAACTTGACGTATGTAATGGTGGTGCATTCCCGCAGCTTCCATGGTATTTGTGAAGTACTTTCGAAATGAATGGCTATGCATATAGCTATAAGTTTTTTCTATAGGCCAACCCAATTTTTTGTTTAATTGTCTCAAATATCTTTGAAAAACATCTTCTCGAACTTGTTTGCCTGTGTTACCCCTAAAAAGAGGATCATAAATACTTTCTGGAGGATTTTGTTCTAAATACATCCCCAAATATTCTGTTGCTTCTGGAGTGCAGAATGTGTAATGTTTTGTGGTGGTTTTTTGTCTTTGAATTTTCCATGTTTGTATGTTATAGCCTTCCAAATTGTTTATTTCCTCAAAGTTTAGACTTTGGATGTCTAAACCATCTGTGGAAATGTTTAATGAATCAAAATAATCCTTTACTGATAAGTTAAGTACATCAACTAAGGTTATTCCGGATGTACACATTAAAATGATAATAACAGAGTGTCTTAGGGATGAATTTTCAATTGCAAGTTTAATATCTTCTTTATTTGGTACTTCTTCCTCTTTTAAATCAGGACTGTTGTAACTATAATTTCGTTTGGGTATTTGGATTTCAAAATGTGTGTAAAATCCTCTAATTGTTGTTATAGTGTCAACAATTTTTTTAGGACTGTAATTCTTTCCAATTAAATAGTCTTGTAGATCTTGTAGATGTTTTTTCACTTTACGTTTTCTCATCCTTTGTCCAGTATCCTCATCATTTTCTGCTTCCTCTATCAATTGAGAGGGTGAAAGACCTGTTACTTGGCAATAAATAATAAATTTCCTTTTGTAACTTCTAATTGATCCGGGTTTAAGATTGCGGTTTAATACGAATTCTATATATAATGGATCTTTTTCCAAATGCATTGTATCAATTTCCTAGGCTTATTTATGTGAATATTAGTAATAATAATTTATGATATTATTATTACTTATCACATAAACACACGGCAAATTGATCATGAGTTCTAATCCCCCTCGAGGCTTTGCTTTTTTTTATGAATTTGAGGAGGTATATGTGATTAAGATTATAAATAAGCCATTAATACAAAATTAATTTTAAACCCAATTAATTTTTAGTCTTAATAGTTTTAAGCAAGAAAATATGCACAGTTACAGCCAATCCAACAATCGTGAGCACTAAAATCATGATGTTCTGCCTTAAAATGAACATGGATGCAATCAGTGTTATCCACAAGAATAAGATGCTCTTGAGTTTTACATCGTTAGGCACACCTTTTTTTTGTTTTGTAATTTTCTATGTAACTTCCAAAATATCTGTTGTTTGAAATCCATTTCTCGGCTTTCTCTGAGCTCTGTGTAAAACAAAAAAATGCTGCTAATACTAATGGAGTCGTGGGTAAAACAGGAGTTACTACTCCTACAGCGCCAATACCTAGAAGTGTTACTCCTAGACTGAAAAAAATCATTCTCTTAAATCCATGATCATGACTTCCTACATCTGTTGACACATTAAATTAACTTAGAAACGTTCAGGAAATATAAAAAATATTTTAAAAAAGGACTATTTTTTTAATTTGGATTATTATGTTTTATAGTTTGAGGTTTGGATATCTGTTTCTCATATAAAAAAAGGCCATTGGATAGATGATTTTCTGAAGAATGTTGAAATTGTGGAAAGAATGAAGGTATTTAAGAGGATCTTTGGAGTTGTAAATTCTTTTTAAAAGGAAGGAGTAGTTGAATCCAAATTTTTCCCAGAGAAACCGGTTAACAACCCCAGATTTAAATTTGTTTTTGAAATATTTATCAATATTTTCATAGTAATCTTCGTAACCTTCTCCATCTAAGATACATTTAGCGGCCATATATCCCGATTTAACTGCATTTCTAATACCAAATCCCCATAATAAATCCTGATATCCTGCTTTCTCCCCAACTAATATTTGGTTTTTATTTTTAAGGATTTCATTTCTAAAACTGCCGTAACCCGCGAACTTGTTTGAATCTCCCTTTTTAATATCATATCTATTTACAAATGCCTGTAATGTTCTATCAAAGTACATGTTTATATCTTCAAAGTTTTCAAATATTACAGTTGCGAGGCATCCAAATCCATTGGAAACAAGTAGGTAAGAGTAACCCCTGAATGCGTAGTAGTTGTTTACCAAACCTACAGCTAGATTTTCGTGGTCTGTTTTGAATGTTAAACCCTTACCAACAGCAAATTTATATTTAGAATCATGACCTGTAGCAACTATGTCCACGTCATTTACAGGTACAGTTTCATCAAATCTTATATCCACACCACTTTCGAATGCCTGTTCTTTTAAACTATAATCTAAACTATTATTATCCGTTCCACGTTTTATAAGATAAAATGCGGCCTTTTTACATGTGAAGTTCCAGTCTTCCTTGTTGTTGGTAATTGTAAGGTTTTTGTAAGGTTCACATTCAAAGTTACAATTAATATTCATCTTCCGAAATTCCTTTAGCACGTCTTGTTCTTCTGTCCAGTTTTCAAGACCCTGAAGATTTCGTTTAACACCTTCACCCACATCATTATTCCTTTCATAAACCACAACGTTGTATCCTTCCGAAGCAAGGTTTATAGCTGCAGTTAAACCCGATGGTCCTGCACCTAAAATTTTCACAGTTTCCATGCTCTTATTTATGAATTTTCAAAAATAAAAAATTTCACTGAAAAACGTGAAGGTTTTATCCCATATACAAATATCTCAATTAAAAACTAATGAAAATGGTTGTCGTATAGAAACCTTATTTGGATAATTTAAAAGGAAAATATGTGGATTAAATCATTATTTTGACATCTACATCCAGTTAAATGGGTTTTCAGAATCCAATTCTCATATAGCTCCCAATTAACGTTTATAATGTATTGTGACATTTTGATTGAAACTTATTTTTAAGAGTTGTCATGTTCTGGTTATTTTTTAAAAAATATTTAATCGGAAGTATGTTTCCTTTTTCCGAATGATTTAAATATTAGAAATTTTACATTAAAAATGATAATAAATAGAGGTGATTTTATAGACAAAAAAGTAATTGCAGTGCTCATGGCACTGTTAATAATTAATTTAACACCAGCTAGTGCCTTTGATATGGCAGGCATACAAAATAATGTCAATAAAATAGATAATTATACCCATGCAGATGGGTGGTATAAATTTTGGCATTTCTTCGACTTTACCAATGCAATAGCAAGTTTATGCTCCCAAATAATGGATACCGCCAATGAATTGCCATCTGATCTACAACGAGGAGTTGTATTGCTACCAAAAGTAATGGATGATAGAAACGAATTGGATGCAAGGAATGAAAAATTAAATACATTGACAAAATATTATTCCAACGACACATTGAAAAGTGACTGGGTAAATGAAACCAATGAAACCAATGAATTAGATAACAACATTACAAACAATAACACGCCAAAAACAAACAATTTAACTGAAAAAACAAATACAAATGTTAAAATGGCTCAACACACCACAAATACTGTTACTAACTCATCAAATTCATCTGGAAACCAATTCTCAAACAAATTGAGTAATAATGCAGTTGTTGACGAATCAAATACCTCAAATAAAACTAAAAATAACATCAAACAAAATACATCAACTCCTCCAAAAGAAGTGATAGATAATGCGGCCTACATACAAAAACAACTAAAAGAAGAGGGCATTGATGTAAAAGTGGTTCATCGTAACTTAAATCAACTTCAAAAGAACGATCTAGTTCAATTAGTTGATATGCATGGATATATAAAATATATGGTATATGAAGGAAATACAACCCAAGATGGAAATCCTGCAGTCATACTCTACAATGGCTTAAATGATCAGACTGTTACATATCATAAATTTATGAAAGCATACACTGGCCAAGTACTTGAATTATCCAATAATAACGATACAAATGTTACAACGGTAGATGTAGCTGAAAAAATTTATTCTAATCACCTAAACATATTAACACAAAAAATTGGAACTTTCAGTGATTGGATTTCAGTAGGAACTGCATTGGAGTGGATGGGAAGTGTTGTAATCGGATTAACAGTAATAGTAGGATCTATAGCGGCAATAGTTCTAGCATGTGGAGAGAAAATTTCGGCATTAGCTGTAGCAATAATATCCGCCATAATCACTGCAATTATAGTTGTCATAGGAGTAGCAATACTTACAACAGGAATAATATTAGTTTCTGTGCTTCAAAAAAATTCTGATGATACCAAAGCTGAAAAAGACGATTTAACAAACCAATGTATTTAATCATTTCATTTTTTTAGATATCAATGGGAAATATGGTGATAATGGATGGAAAAAAAAATTGGTCTCATCATTAGTCTGGTAATTGTTGTTATAGCATGTACTGCAGGATATTATTGGTACAACTCCAACAGCCATGATAAATATTATCAAAGCTACCAAATGCAGTTAAACTCCACAAATAAATCAATGGAGTATTGTGAAAGTGCAATTGGTACCATCATGCTGTCCATGTTGGGACAAAATAACAACTTAACCACAAATATTACAACCGACTTAAATGG
>JAEZFP010000018.1 GCA_023417475.1 Bacillota bacterium
AGCCAGTTCCTTTGCAGATGGCATATAGAGATTAGCTCGTATAGTTGTATTCATCATAAGAGCTTCACGATCTCTGTCTTTTGGAACATATGCAATCTTAGCAGCAATTGCGTCTCCGGGGTTTTTAATGAACGTTTTTTTCTCCATTTCTTGAACTTTACCTGATGAGGGTTTTATTACACCTGTTAATGCTTTTCCCACTTCATGGATTCCTGCATCAGATAATCCGCAAAGTGCCAGAATTTCTCCCTTATGTAAATCAAAGCTAATATTTTCGAAGCAATTTTTTACGCACAAATTCTCTACACGCAGTGTAACTTCATCATCTATTGGCACTCCATAATCGGTACGATAATAGCTGCCTACCATTTTACGTCCTACCATCGCAGTCCTGATTTTATCTACAGTAATATCACTTCCGGACAGATTAGCCGATACGGCACCATCTCTGAGAACAGTAACAGTGTCCGCCAATTCTACCATTTCCTCCAGATCATGTGTTACTAGTAAAACAGCTACTCCTAATTCTTTTGCTTTCTGAATGATTGTATATAACTTTTTTCGATTATCATATGATAATGCTTGCGTTGTCTCATCCAGTATCAGAATATCAGGTGCAACTGATAGTGCTTTTACTACCTCAACAATTTTCCTATTCTCAACAGACAGAGCCCCCGCAGGATATCTTGGATTAATAGCTCCGAAATCATACTTTTTCAGTTCCTTTTTGGCATCTTCATAAATCCGATTCATATTGAGGATTCCAAACTTTTTATACTTTTCCATACGTCCGATATACATATTCACTGCAACGGATAAAGTATTGATAAGACCTAATTCCTGAACAACAAATCCTATTTTCTTTGCATTTGCTTCAATTGGATTTTTGGGTGAATATTCTTCACCATTTATAACCATAGTTCCAATATCACACTGTTGAATTCCGCAAATTATACTTAACAATGTGGATTTACCTGAACCATTTTCACCAGCTAATGCATGGATTTCTCCCCGCTTTACTGCAAAATCAATATCACGGTTTGCATGAGTAGGGCCAAAATATTTATTTATTCCTTTTGCTTCAAAAATAATTTCATTCTGGCTCATTAAACATCCTCCTTTGACGCACGTGATGCCAAACAGAGAAACAGTAATATAAATCCTCCAAGTACTGTATCCAACCAAGTGCCCTGAGGTACTCCAAGTCTTGTAAAGAAATTAAATATAATTGCAATAAACAAACCACTTATAAAAATTGCTACAGGAGGATTGACCTTTTTGTCCATACCTGCTGATAAAAGCCATGCACACAAACCTTTTGATATAGTTGCAAAACTTCCAAGATTTGATGGTGCTGTTATACGGCTACTTAAAATCATTGTAAGGGCTCCTGCAATCGCCAGCATCACTGCACCAATACCAACTCCGATGTAGATGGTTTTTGTACGCTTGATGCCCATAGATTCCGCAATATACTCGTTGCAGGAAATAGCCCGATAATTCATTCCAAAACTTGTTCTTGTATGTATCAAATACATAAAGATAAGTCCGACAGCCAACAAAATAATAATCTGGGGCATCTTTATGATACCCGAGCACATACCTACCGGCAATGATACCGTTTCCTGCCCTTTTGCCGCACATACAGTAGCATACATAATTCCAAATGATTCATAAATTAAACACATAGCAATCCCAATCACCCATGGACGCATATTAAGCTTTAGCCTCAAAAATGTTGATATGAGCTGAAGAACAACAGCGGTAACTATGCTTCCTCCAAACATGCCTAAATATCCAAGATGAAAATTTACTGCAAGAATGCCGCCTACCTGTGCTGCCAGCACCATGCTGGCAGCACTTGAAAAATCAGGACCTGTTGACCATATATAACTTACTCCCCAAGCTACAAATACATTAGGTACGCAGTTGACCATAATAATACTTAAATTTTGGGGCGTAAGCAATTCTCCCTTAATAGCAATATTCATGATGACAGATACAGCAAGGAATATTGCCGGAAAAATCAGCATATTTATTATTCTTCCCTGTCGTGTTTCTTGTGATAAAAACAATTTATTTTCCGACATATAGTATACCCCTTCTCAAGTTACTTCAACTTAACGCCTGCATCATCCAACTCTTTCTGAGTAACCTTGCCTTGCTTTAATTTATTTTCCACTACAGTTGAAAAAGAATATTCATCAATAAACTTCTTGAAATCATCATAGCTAACTTTTGAATTTTCGCGATACAGTAAATTCTTCAAGTCGTCATATGCATATGGCATTTCATTTATCCAGAACTTTTCATAGAGCTGCGCTTGCTTAGGTGTAATAGCAACAGGATTAACAACAAGATTCGCCGGGTTTCCGGAACTATCTTTAATCGTATTTCCGTCAATTGCATTTATTAACAAAGCTGAAGCAACATATGCATTTACCCATGCACCGCCATTCAAACCTTGAATATTATTATTTTTCAAATACTTAAGCGCATCTGGAGTAATATCTGTGGCATAAATATTTACCTTGCGATTTGGCATCTGTGATGTAACGGAATACGCGCCTGTTGCATATGCAATAGATACTCCATAAATACAATCCGCCTTTTTATAAGTAGCAAGCATATTCTGTATTGCTTCAATATGCGCATTTGCAGCAGTACCAACATGAGAAATTTCATCTACTTTTCCACCGCCGGCCTCAAATACTTCTTTAAATTTATCTGCACGTTTTGCTACACTGCTTCCAATTTCGTTTGCAAATACAATTGCTTCTTTACATCCATCCTTAAGCGCCTGTTCTGCCATCTGTTTGCCAAACTCTTCGTCATTGCCGATACAGCTGCCTGCATAATATTGCATTTTATTAATTGGATCCTGTATTTTTGCTGTTGAAGGCGCACAATCAAAAAATGCAAAATATTTACCGGCATTATTGAAGTTCTGCGGTCCAACTTGGAAATAAGAATCCAGAACGCCCCACCATAAAGCTCCATCTACTCCGGAGTTAATCATATTCTCAACATCAGATTGTACATTATTGATATTTGCATTATCAGTTAATTCTTTAAATTTATTTTTGGTTCCTTCTACTATAACCTTTGAGGCTTTTGCCATTGTACTAAATGCATAATCTCCAGCAACGAAGCTATTCTGAGCAATAGTCATTCCAGTTTTTACATTTGTACTTGCAGCGTTTGTGTTTTCACCCTCTTTTTTAGTGGAATCAGTAGAATTTTGACTAGAACCACATCCAAATAGACCAGTACACATTGCACCCACTAGTAAAACCGTCAGAGCCTTTTTCATTAACTTCATAATACAACTTCCTCCTTTACGAATATTAATACAAATTAAGTGCTTTGTTTATTATTATACTTTTTCTTAATTTACTACCCTCCTCTAATTCTATTAATAAATAATGTGTCTCTATTATTTCATAAGCATGTTAATTTGTCAATCTTAATTTATTACTTTTGTAAATATATAAAATAAAGTCGTTGAATACTGGAAAAGCCTACTAAACCTTATTTACACAAGATATAAAAAGTATAAATTTCTTGTGGTAAGATTTTGGTATCCCAATATGCCAATGTGGAATTTTAAGTTACTTCGGTTATAAATACAAATTTTATTGTATATCTTTCTTTTTTACTTTTGCAAATTTATAAAAAAAAGTATTGACATGTCTTTTTTTTAACGATATGATAACACCATAATAACAATTCATTCAGGAGGTAACATTATGAAACCAGCATTTAAACAATTATTACAAATTGGAATTATCGTTAAAGACGTAGACGCCTCAGTAAAACTATTTGAAGAGGAATTTGGAATGGGTCCTTGGGAAGTTTCCGTTATGTCCAATCAAGGGCATTTAGCTGATTTAAAGATTGACGGCAAACCATTTGATGGTGAAGTATCAAAGATGGCATTCCTTCGCAGATTTGGAATGGAGTTTGAATTAATACAGCCAATAGGAGATACACCATACAAGAAATGGCTTGAAGAACATGGCCCTGGCATTCATCATATTGCCGTTGTTACAGAAGATGCTTACGATGATGTTCTTGCAAAATATAAAGAAAAAACAGGCAAAGAACCTTGGATACGTGGACAGGCTATGAACAATCTTATGGATTTCTCCTATTTGGATTTAAGAGATCAACTCGGATTAATTGTAGAATGCTACAGAAATATCGCACCGGGACGTCCTGCTCTTGACTATGATCCACAAAAATAAAAGGTTTAAGATAATATCATCAAAGATTACCGCTAAAATACGGTAATCTTTTTTGTTTATATTCCAATATCACAATACACATTTTTTATTTAACCTCATTGTTATAACAAAAACAGGCGAAAATGAGTTTCGCCTGCTTTTGTTACATACTAATACCTTTTAAATCGCCCTATATGAGTCAACCTATCCGGAAGTTCAGGAACCTTTTCCATAGTCTTAATAATGGCGACTGCTTCACAGACTTCTATACACTTTCCGCATTTTATGCAGTCTATGTCCTCAATCATGTGTATATATCCCGGAAGCCCCTCTATACAGTCTACCGGGCAGCTTTCAATGCATATTCCGCATCCCACGCATTTTGCAGGATTAATATAAACATTAATAAAATTAGGACAAGTTCCTGCAGTACATTTCTTCTTTTTGATATGATTCTCGTACTCATTTGAAAAAAGATGCATAGTATCCAATGTAAACGCACTGCCATACTGCCCTATAGAGCATATAGTACTGAATTTCATCGCTTCGCCTATATCCTCCATAATTCTCAGACCATTTGCTTCACCTTTTCCCTTTGTAATTTCATTTATCCTGACAAAAAGCTGATTAAGTCCCTCTCTGCAGAAGGTACACTTGCCACAGCTCTTTTTTCTGCTCTCCAACAGAGCTTTCTCGACTTGGGCAATCATACAGCATGACTTATCATAGATAGTTATTACTCCGTCCCCCATGACAAGCTCCGGAGTAATTTCCTTCTCCAGAACCGAAGCATCATACAACTTACTGCCAATCTGTACCGCTTTTATATCATTTGCATCAATTTTAACCAGACACCCTATTTTTGTTCCGAATTTAACATACTCTGCTTCTCTTAGCTCAGTGGAGCCGAAATCCGATATTTTTAGTATGCTTACCCAAGTACCGGGAACATAGGTATCATTTACTGCTTCTGCAAGCATGCACAATGTTTCAATATGACAAATGCAGCCGTTACTCATGAGGCGCATATCTACAATTTCGGTACGAATATCAACGTCAATCTTCAACTCTTGAGCTGTTTTCATTACTTCTTGTTTTAAGCCTTCTTCACCCTCCGGAATATATAACAACATTTCTGAGGCCTCCATCAGCCATGACAAGATTGCCAAGCCCTGAAGTACTTTTTCCGGTGTATCCTTGAGTATTTTAAGAAGCATATGCCTGAAGTCGTTATTATTGAGCCCACCAGCCACCCGCATGGGACCATCCACACTGCAATATTCTTCCTTTATTGTATGTATCTTCTGATTAAGCGAACTATGATATAATCCATATTCCTGAATATCAGCATTTTGTATTTTTTTTAATACAGCTTCTCTTCCATATTCTTGAGCTTTCTCTAAAATTGTCATACAACGTCCTCCTCTCTGCCTTTAAAGTCACCCCACAGCCTTGGAGGAGTTATCTGAAGACGCAAATCGCATTGCAGGCATCTTCCAGCCTCTTGACATACATCTTCACTGCAAATTCCGTAATCCATCACTTTAAAATTTTCCTGCCGCTTTTCTGCAGCAACAATCTGTCCCGTTGCTCTCTTTTCATATCCGAATTGTTTCTGCTTTCCTATAAATCCATCTGCTTTTTCTATTGGTGCCAGTATTTCACTAATATTTCCATCGCCACCAAGATATCTGTCAATTTCAATAGCTGCTTCACGCCCCGATGCAACTGCCTGAATCACCGTTTTAGTTCCATATACGGCATCCCCTGCTGCAAAGATACCCTCTTCAGATGTCATAAGACTTCTTTCCCTTACGGCAATGCAATTACCCCTTCCAAGTGCAAGACCCGCCTCTTCCGTAATAGCAGGACGCTGTCCTGTAGCAAATATAACCGT
>JAEZFP010000031.1 GCA_023417475.1 Bacillota bacterium
GGCTGAATGGGATCAAATCATTGCAATACGGGAAAATCAGTGGCAAAAAATTGCCGCCACCCTTGAAGTCAATATCGCTGGCCGCCGTCTACATTCCATTGACATCAGCTTACTGCAGAATATGGTTGACGGAATTCTTCAGGATCCCTTCTGTCTGGAAACTATCTGGTGCAGCAATACCGTGCTTTCCGAATTGGCGAAACTGGTAGATATTTTTCTGTTTGGCATCGCTCAGCCTAGATCATCATTCCCCATTTCCGGCAAAGACATTGATTCTGAATTAATTTAATGAAACAGGCAAATTCGAAACCGCAGGCTAAACTTTTTATATCAACCTTGAAAGTCGGTGAACAGTATGCCATTCCAAAGTAACGCTGCCTGCGAAAAGTGTGGGATATGTAAAAAAGCATGTAAAGCAGGAGCAGTTACAAAAGGTTTGAAGCAGTATATAATCAATCAAACGAAATGCATTGGCTGTGGCCACTGCGCCGTAGAGTGTCCTTTTGGTGCAATTACATTATCTGATGGCAATTTACCTGCCGGAATAGTACAAAAAAGAAAAACAAAGCAACATGATCTTAATCGTGCACTACGTCATGAAACACGAAAAAAACGTTGGGCTTTGTTTTTACTATGGCTGCTAGCAGGCCTAGCATGCTTTCTGGTAATCAAAATATAAACTCCTCATAAGAACATAAGAAAATGAAAGCACGCCCTAAAAGCGTGCTGTTCGTTTCCATACTTATTGTAGTTATGTTCTAGTGCATGCCCAGGTGATACCCCTTCAAACCGACAGTTCTTTATCACTCCGATTACCGTAATTTCATGGAACACATAAGGGGAACATCAATTAAAACCCGAAGCCCAGCCATTGACCCCCAAAAACGTTCCATAGGCTTTTCTATTCCCTGCTTGAATCGGATTCGATGATGTTTGACTTATAAACGACAGCCTTAGAACCCAGCTTTTTCTAACCAGCCATACATTAGGAAGCAACTTTTTCCATTACTGCACCCTGGTCATTAAAGTGTACAACAGTATTAGCAGGAAATTCAACGGCTTCCCCTTCCGTTGAACGCCAATTAGCCATTTCCTTCAGGGTCCCGGTGGTAACTTCCCCATTCTCATTGAATTCTATGGCTTGTTTTGCCTTAAACTTCACAAAACCGGCCGAGTCACTTGCGAAAAGATTTGCTTTCCAGCCTACAGGCCGCAAATTGGTATCCTCGTCCAAGACACCGGACCGGATCACACCGGAATCATAAAACGAAAGAACGGTGTTTTCTTTAAAGGTCAGAAAACCGTATTTCCCCGCCACCAGTCGAACGGTTGCCAGCTCAGCGATTGTACCGGAAATCACTTCTCCTTGTTCGCTAAAGGTAACCGGGGCTCCGCCTTTATAGCGTAAATGCCCGTAGCCTGGAATAGCTATGTTATAGGTTCTTTCTACTAAGGAGCGATGAAACCGGGAGAAAAAGGGGTCAATATTGGCATAGGCGGAAATGTAGTGGTAATCATTAATTACTCTTTCCCAGCCGCAAGGCTGGAGAAATGTATCATCCTTCAAAGTACCAGAAATCACTTCTCCTAAATCATTGGTCGTAAGGATCGTACCTTTTTTAAATTCAAGTAGATCTCCAACCGCCCACCCCTGCGGATGCAGCTTCGTGTCTCTGGGCAAAGTTTTGGTTTCCGCCTGAACGCAGGGAACAATCAACCAAAATGACAATATCAAACCAAGCATAGCGCTCATCATGCGCCTAAAAGATAAAAAACGCCTCATAACCTCCATCTCCCTTAAATAGAATATACGCCGTATAATAGTTGCCGGTCTTACCCCGGCGGCCAATTAATGCATTGATTGATTAGGCTTTCTGCCTAATTCCAAAAGAAAAACACATGAGCCAGCTCTGTAGGCAGGAGGGCTTATTATGCAAAAATTACTCTAAAAAAACATCCCCGGTCAAAACACCAAGCTTCCCTATTAAGCCCATGGCACCTATCCTTGATATTAATTACCAGCTTCATCCTAACATACCAGAATACGATGGTCAATCCTCAAGCATGGGCAGAGACAGGCTGTATTTGCTCTTTCAAACTAGCTTAAAATGTGATGTTTTACTTATGTCCACGGAAATGCAACCACATTTTCCACATACCACTTGGGCTTGTTCAGACTAAAAACAAAATGCAATTTACGCAAAGCGTAAGGTGCATTTTTTGTAATAAGGAAAAGCAAGAGAATAACTTTGATGTCTATTTCGCCAGGTATATCGTGTCATAGTTTACTTCCTTCTTACAGGCACATCTTAAAGATGTTCTCCACGTCCTCTGGCGTTAAGTGCTTAAACCCTTTTAGTACATCGCCTTTGCAGGCTTTTTTCGCCATGACTTTAAAGTTCTTATCATCAATACCGATTTCAGTGAGAGTACTTTGCAGGCCCAGCGTTTTGAACAGGAAATCGTTCAGACACACAATGGCTTGCTTTGCACCATCTATATCGGAAAGCGACGCATCCACACCGAACACATTAACACCGAATTTCTTAAACTGCGGTGCAGTGGATTCATCCAGAATATACTCCATCCAGCGGGGAGTGAGGATAGCAAGGCCAAGACCGTGGGTAATCTCATAAAATGCAGAAAGTTCATGCTCCATGGCATGACAACTGGCAGCCTGAAAAGCCCCGGTTTGCAAAAATCCATTCAGCGCCCATGAAGCAGCCCACATAAGGTTGGCTCGTGCTTGATAGTTTTCCGGTTCCTTTACGGCAATCGGAGCATATTTGATAACGGTTTTGATAATATCCTCCATAATACGGTCCACCATATCCATCTTCTCAGTAGCAGTAAAATAGGTGACATCAAAAATATGTGACAAGATATCCGCACTGCCGCAGGCAGTCTGAAACGCGCTAACAGAATAGGTATTGGTAGGATCGAGGAAAGATACCTTGGGCTGAAGCAGCGGATGAATCAAACCATACTTTTCATTAGTATCCATATTACTGATGACGCCGCCCGCATCCATCTCCGAACCGGTG
>JAEZFP010000042.1 GCA_023417475.1 Bacillota bacterium
CCATGGAATTCAACTCACGAACAGTTTCCTTGATGTCGTGATCCACGATGTTTCCAATGAGTATGGTTGTGATGGTTTCCTTCTTAACAACACCATCAACTTCGATGATCTGAATATCATTGGATTCAATGGTCTTCAAAACCCTTTTAAGTGTTTCTTCATCACCCTCAAGTGTTAAATGAACAGGAATTGTTCCACGTTCTGTTTTAACATCTCTCTGATGAATCACGGTAACAATGTTTGCTCCGAGTTTTCCTATAGGTTCCAGTGCATCTATCAACTGTCCTGGAACATCTAAAAGTTCTAAAACAAGATTTAATCTCATTTTACCCATTTTCCTTTTTCTGCTATGATGTTCCCATCTTCATCTGTGTGTGCATTTCGCAGGATCTTCTCTGGATCCTTAACTTCTGCAATATCATCTCTAGTAAGGTTGACATTGTCCACCATGTAATGGGTTTCCTCAAGATCTGGGATGTCCTTGAGAGCATCTGAAAATTTTTCTAATATCTGTTCTGCTTCCTTTTCTATCTTCAACTACATCACCTTACTTCATATCATAAATTTCTATAAGATTTTATTTCAAATAATCCATTAGCTAAATCTTATTGTTTTATACTAATATAAATTTTGTAGAACATAATTATTTCCCTAGGAATCCTAAATTATTTTTGATAATGACTCAAGTTGTTCCTTGTAGCTTCCATCCTTCAAGACCTTCTTAGCAAGAAGTCTGTGAATACCAGAACCGTACTGTGCAGCTTTTTTAGGTCTTAAAACAGCTTTCCTTGGAACTTCAAGATCAGATGCCACTCTTCGGAGTATGCATTTTCTAAGATCTTGTGGGTCTTTGCCAAGTTTGTACTTCATTGGAATGTTTAATCCCACATCCACAACATCGCTGTCAAGATAGGGAACCCTAAGCTCCACACTGTTTGCCATTGTCACTGCGTCGTCCCTTTGAAGATTCACGTGGTACAAGTTTGAAACATCCGCCTTCAAGTCTTCTGTAGTTTTCTCACCGTACTCCTTGTAAAACTGAGTATACCTTTGATAGCCTGCGAATAATTCATCTGCTCCTTGACCTGAAAGCATGACCCTGATTCCATCTTGACAGGCAAGTTCTGATGCAATGTAAGATGGCATTCCAACACCTAGCTTCATAACATTGTACTCTTCAATGGCATTTAACACGAGACCAGTGTAATGTTTAACATCTTCCAATGCAACAACTTTAGTTTTTAAAGGAAGATATAAAGAGTTGGCAACTTGTTTTGCGTATTTCATATCTGAAGAGTTCTCTGTGCCAACAGTGTACAAAAAGGTTTCAACTTCGAGATCCTTTGATATTTTTGCAAGTATGCTACTGTCCAATCCACCTGAAAAAATAATTCCAACTCTATCAAGCCCTGCAACCCGTTTCTTCACAGAGTCCATTAGGACTTTTTTAAGCAACTCTTTGTAGTAATTTAGGTCGTACTGAGTTACACTTTCTGCACCAAGGCGATCGTTAAGAATTGGCCTTTTCTTGGGTTTTGTCTGGGATTTTGAAATGATTTTGCTGTTTAAGAGCATCTCACTCGGTTTTAACACTTTCACATCTTTTATTCCGAGTTTCCACAGGGCCTTTCTCTCAGATGCAAAGGCAAGTCTATTCATGTCGTAATCTGTAGCATAGTAAACAGGTTTAACACCCAATTCATCCCTTACAACCACGAGATCTTTACCATCGGAAATTGCGAAGGCATAATCTCCATCAAGTTCTTTTATGGTGCTGTTCACAGCATCTACAAGTGAATTTTTGTAGTACTTATTCACAAGGGTCAGGATCACTTCACAGTCTGAATCTGTGAAGTAACACTCATCATAGAAGTTTTTTAGTTCCACGTAGTTGTAGATCTCTGCATTTGCAACCAGTACTAAACCATGTTTAACAAGGGGTTGTGAAACTTCGGTTCCAACTATTGAAAGTAGGTTGTGTCCAAGACCAATATTTGCATATTGATGATCCGTAGTTTCAATATCACCAGTTACGAGATCACCATCCAAACATATTCTGGATCCATCTGGACCTCTGTGTTTCATGGTTTTAAGCATACAAATCAGATCTTTACCCATGGCTTGTTTACCATTTATGGAGAGTATACCTGCAATTGCACACATGACTATCACTTAAAAAAATATTTATAATGAATTTATAAACCAACCTAATATATCCATCTGAGAAAAATTTGGGGATATGTTCTAAATTAGAATGATTAATATGGTTTTTTGAATATTAAAATTTTACAGTTTACTTAAATTAAAAACAGTTCATATCTAAGAATTTGTTATTTATAATATTAATGAAATGTAGGGGTTCAGTGACATTCATGGTCTGCTTGTGAACCCATACATGCATTACAGTTGACTGGTATGTTATCTTTCTCTTTGTGAAGTTGGCAAACCACATCTTCTGTTTTTATGCGTCTACACAAATCACATATTCTTGATATAATTCCGCTCTGGTTTAGTTTTCCTTCCTTCAGATC
>JAEZFP010000047.1 GCA_023417475.1 Bacillota bacterium
GGACCTGACAAACCGCATCGTAAATGTGCGCGTATTGTCGGTGATACCATGGGTAAATATCACCCTCATGGTGATAGCTCAATTTATGGTGCTTTAGTTAACTTAGCACAGGAATGGTCAACAAGATATCCATTGGTTGATGGACACGGTAACTTTGGTTCTGTCGATGGTGATGGTGCTGCTGCAATGCGTTATACCGAAGCAAGATTAAGTAAGATCTCGATGGAGATGCTTTCTGATATCAACAAAAATACAGTAGACTTTGATCCAAACTTTGATGAGACGGAAAAAGAACCACGTGTGCTACCATCAAGATTTCCGAATCTTTTAGTAAATGGTACCTCTGGTATTGCAGTTGGTATGGCAACCAATATACCACCTCACAATATGAGAGAGGTTATTGATTCTGTTGTTAAAATTATAGACAATAAAGTAAATGATCAGGATACTTCTATCGAAGAAATATTATCGCTTGTAAAGGGACCAGATTTTCCAACAGGTGCCATGATTTTAGGTACAAGGGGAATCGAGGAGGCTTATCGTACTGGACGTGGTAAAATACGTGTACGTGCTGTTACCGAAATCGAATCGATGCAAAATGGTAAGAACCGTATTGTTGTAACGGAACTTCCTTACATGGTAAATAAAGCAAGATTAATAGAAAAAATAGCAGAATTAGTTCGTGATAAAAAGATTGAAGGTATCACAGAATTACGAGATGAATCCGATCGAGAAGGAATGAGAATCTGTATCGAATTACGTCGTGATGTCAATGCAAATGTTATTTTAAATTTACTTTATAAACATACACAGTTACAGGATACCTTTGGAGTTATTATGCTTGCATTGGT
Source organism: Bacillota bacterium (assembly GCA_023417475.1). Classification (GTDB taxonomy): domain Bacteria; phylum Bacillota; class UBA4882; order UBA8346; family UBA8346; genus JAEYPR01. The sequence continues at coordinate 852 of JAEZFP010000047.1, forward strand.
GGATAATCAGCCAAAGGTCTTAACATTACTTGAAATGTTAAAGCTTTACTTAAAACATCAAGAAGATGTTGTAACTCGTAGAACAATTTATGATTTAAATAAAGCTCAAGAAAGAGCACATATCTTAGAGGGATTACTAGGAGCACTTGATCATATTGATGAAGTAATTAGCATCATTCGCTCTTCTAAGAGTGGAGCAATAGCAAAGGAACGCTTAATCGAACGTTTTGAATTTGATGATGTTCAAGCTCAGGCTATCATAGATATGAGACTTCGTGCGTTGACTGGTTTGGAACGAGAAAAGCTACAAGATGAGTATGCAGAGTTAGAGCGCCGTATTCAGGGATATCAATCTATTCTTGGAGATGAAAAAATCTTACTTGGCGTTATTCGTGATGAAATTTCTGTAATTCGTGATAAGTATGGTGACGACCGTAGAACTTCAATTGGTTATGATGAGTATGACATCTCCATGGAAGATTTAATTCCAGATGAAAATACTGTAATTGCTATGACAAAGCTTGGTTATATCAAGAGAATGACGATTGATAACTTTAAAAGTCAGCATCGTGGTGGTAAAGGAATTAAAGGTATGCAAACCATTGATGAGGATTTTATTGAAGATCTATTTATGACAACAACACATCACTATATCATGTTCTTTACCAATAAAGGACGTGCATATCGTTTGAAGGCATATGAAATACCAGAATCATCTCGTACTGCACGAGGTACGGCAATTGTTAACTTACTTCAGCTTATGCCAGAAGAGAGAATTACAGCTATTATTGCTTTGAAAGAGTATAAAGATAACCGATACTTATTTATGGCAACCAAAGCTGGTATAGTGAAAAAGACAAAGATAAAAGAATATCAAAACATTCGAAAGACTGGACTTCAGGCAATTAATCTTCGAGAAGATGATGAATTAATAGAGGTTAAGACAACAAATAGCCAAAAAGATATTATACTTGTAACAAAAGATGGTATGTGTATCCGCTTCAATGAGCGCGATGTACGAAGCACTGGAAGAACTTCTATGGGTGTCATAGGTATGAATTTGACTGGCGATGATGAAGTAGTAGCAATGCAAATTAATACACAAGGAAAATATCTGCTTACTGTTTCTGAGAATGGTCTTGGTAAGTTAACGGACTTAGATGAATTCACGTCTCAACGCCGTGGTGGAAAAGGTGTAAAATGTTATAAGATAACTGAGAAGACAGGAAATGTTGTAGGAGCCAAGGCAGTAGATGAGGATAATGAAGTAATTATTATTACCAATGAAGGTATTGTTATTCGTTTAGCTGTCAATGGAATCAGTAAATTGGGACGTATTACTTCTGGAGTAAAACTAATTGATATTGATACAGAAAAAGATATCCGTGTAGCTAGCTTTGCTAAAGTCCGTGAAGGTAGCCAGAATACCGAGGATGATGTATTGAAAAAACTTCAAGAGCAACTTCAAGAAGAAGAGATTACTGTATTAATGGAAGAAGAGCCAGAGGATGAAATGGAAGAAGAAATTCCATCAACATCTGAACAGAGCGAGGAAGACTTATCAGATTTAGATGAGCTTGTCAAACGAGCATTCGAAGATAGAGAAAATGAGGACGAAGAGTAATTAATATTTACAAGAATAGCGGCAGTCGGTGACGGCTGTCGTTATTATTACCAATATAATCCTATGTAGAAATAGTATAGAGAAAGGATCCAATCATGCGAACTATACATACAGACATTATTACAAAAAACATTAAGGAAATGTGTATTGAGGCAAATTTAGTCTTATGTGAAGATGTTAATACAAGAATTATAAGGGCTAAAATGTCGGAAGAATCAATGATTGGAAAACAGATTTTAAGCCAGTTGGAAGAGAATATGAAAATTGCAAAAGATGATTCTATACCAATTTGTCAAGATACAGGTATGGCAGTTGTCTTTGTTGAAATAGGACAAGATGTTCATATTGATGGGAGTCTGCTTGAGGATGCGATTAATGAGGGCATTCGTCAAGGATATAAAGAAGGATTTCTAAGAAAATCTGTTGTT
>JAEZFP010000002.1 GCA_023417475.1 Bacillota bacterium
CACTGTGCATCCTCGCTCAACCACTGTGCATCCTCGCTCAACCACTGTGCATCCTCGCTCAACCACTGTGCATCCTAGCTCAACCACTGTGAATACTCGCTCAACGACTGAGTATCCTTGCTCGACGACTGTGTTTCCTTGCTCGACGACTGTGTTTCCTGGCTCGACGACTGTGTTTCCTGGCCGGGGCACAATCCAAGCGTCTGCCAACGAAACGCTAGAGCCGACTACAACAGCCTTTCGCCCGGTAACTACGGTTTGACTTCCGGAAGCGAGTCCGGACTTGGCGCCGGGGTGGTCGGAACTACCGGAATGGACGGGGTGGCAACGGGAACGGATCGGATTTGGGGGTTTTTAGCCGGCCCGCTCCGGTATTTCCCGAGATCATATTTATTGGCGGGGTTCCAAAAAATGTACTCTTCGTATCCGGCGTCTTCAACCGCTTTGATCTGCGCCAGCAATTCCGCGCGACCGTAACGGTTGCGCAATGAAAAGTCTTGCAGCCACGGGCGCATGATCACTTTGCGTTCCGGATTGAGTTTGCTTAATTTCCGTTTGGCGTCCATCATGCTTTGATAGACAGTTCGGTAAGGCGCCCGGTCCGGATCGGGCAGGTTATATTCGCCGCGCCGGTAATGCGAGGGATAAACCATCGGACAAACAATATCCACTCCCGTCGCCACCTTCTCCAACACCTGCCCGATGCCCAAGTCGTCCTGCGCCGAGCAGGCCAATCCAAAGACATCGGCCGAAACTTTGATCCCCAACGGATTTAGTTGTTGATAGGCATATTGTAAGAAGTCCCGGATCACGTCGGACTTGAGCCGTCCGTCATTCCCCGGATAACGGCAGTCGCGCAATATCCCGTCGCTGGTAAATCGTACATAATCGAATTGAATCTCTTTAAACCCGTATAAGGCCGCTTCTTTGGCGATCGCCACCGTGTACTCCCAGACGGTTTTGTTGTAGGGATCCACCCAACACAACCCTTTAAAATCATGCCACAAACCGCCTTGAGCGCTTTTCACCGCCAAATCGGTCCGGCGTTTCGCTAAAAACGGATCTTTAAAAACGACGATGCGGGCAATAGGATAAATGTTCCGGGCTTTTAAAAACTTCAGCACTTGGTGGGGGTCAAACTTCTTTTCCCCGGAGCCGACCGTTTTCGCTAACGGCGCCTGACTGGGATAACTGATCGTCCCGGTATCGTCCTTGACGTCAATGACTACTGAGTTGATTTCCGTCTGTTCAATGAATTGGGCGATCCGTTCCATAAACCGGCTGTCCCCGGTCATCCAAGCCGTAAGATAGATCCCTTTGACCTTAGGCGGTTCCAACGCCGGCAGCGGCGTGGGGTCAGGTTGGACGGCGGGAGCCGGGGTTGCTGGCGGATTAAGTTCCGCAGCGGCTGCGACGACTCGCCCTGGCGGTATCCCGATTACGAAAACGTTGCGTAGTGTTTTCAACCAGGATTGGTCTTGTACCAGTTTCCCCGTTTTGACATCCCGGGGTTTGGCGCCGGTCCCGACCATCAATAACAAACAAAGGGTGATTGCGGCGATCATCATTCGGCAGCTTTTCGACATGTTCTCCTCCCACGCGACTCCGGTCTCCCGTTTTTCAACTTCACTATTATAACGTTCGACCGCTGCGGAATCCTTCATAAACATCAATAACTTTTTCATTCATCCACATGCCCCTGGGGATAAAAAAAAAGTCATGAAACACGCAAGCCGCTGAAAAACCTCCGCTCTGAAAGATTGTTATTTTGAGCAGTTTTTCAGTGGCCTCGAAACACGTCATGACTTTTACGATTTTTACCAAATAATTATCGGAAATTTCCCGCTAGCTTTTCATACATTTGTTGATAATCGTCAAATAAATTGGCAAACGAAAATTCCGTTTCCACGATTTTCCTGGATTTGGCGCCCAGCGCATTTCGCAAATCCCGGTCGGCGATCAACTTCGCCATCGCTTCCGCTAACGCTTGACTATCCTCGGAAGGTACCAAAAAACCGTTTTCCGAAGGGCGGATGCAATCGGGCGCACCGCCGACCGCAGTCGCCACAACCGGTAAACCGCAAGCCATCGCTTCTAAAATCGTATTGGAAAATCCTTCAAAACGGGAAGGCTGTACGCAAATATGGGCGCTGTGGTAATGATCAAGGATCGTTTCACGATCGGCCACGCCGGCAAAGACGACATTGGGCATGTCCGACGCCGCTTCCCGAATCTCCGCTTCCCATTTGCCGGACCCCACCAAAATTAACCTGGCTTGTTTCGAAAGGTCCTCAGGGAGCAACCGCCAAGCTTTGATTAACACATCGGTACCTTTGGCTCTTTCCAAACGCCCTGAGTACAGCAGATTAACCGGTAAATCCGCCGACTTTGATTGCTCGGAGGGTGTGAAGCGGGTAATATTCACCGCATTGGGCCGATACCACAACTTCGAAGCCGGGATATCCTTGCTTAATGACAATTGATACATTTCTTGGTTCAAACAATGAACCACATCCGTGCCGGAAACGATCCGATTCCATTTTTGAATCTTGGCGTGGTCGCCATCCTGCAACAATTTCAGTCCTTCATTCGTTATGATATCCGCGAGATGCGGAAGATGTAATTTTTGATTCGCCCAAACCCCGAGTGGTCCCATCTTATCAAAGCGAATACTGTGAACTACATTGATCTGATTGCGGTGAGTTCGTAACCAGTGGCGAACCGACTGATTGAACAGCGGCTCCCATTTGGGGAAACGGTAAATCTCAATTCCCCCCAAATTTTCATGCCTTGGGTCTTTACTCCCCCACCGCTTGGTGAGAACTGTAAAAGAAAACCCGCGCGGCGTTAATGCTTCCGCAACTTGTTTCATCCTGATTTCGGCGCCGCCCCAATGAGGGAAAAAGCGCCCGATGATTATAACAACGCGCATAACGAACACACCTTTCAACAATAATACTGCAAACGAACGCCAGTTTTTAAATAGGTAGTAAGCAAATATTTCGGTTTCATCAAACCAAACCCTAAATTTACCCAATTAGATTTCGCTGTTTTAATCTCATTCCCTTTAAAAAACTTAAAAATTACCGTAAATAAGCTGAGCATCCGGACCTTTCTTCACGAAGCGATCGCCTTGTTAACGATTGCGGGTCAAAAAAAATCCGTTAATTATTCTCGTGAATAATTAACGGATCAAGTCTGTGCGGTATCTTAATTCCACTTGGCAACGTGCAGCACTTTATATCCTTTGGTTTTCAAATCCGCCACCAAGCTGTCGGTTTTGGTTGAATCCAAACGTAAAACCAATTCACCGCTTTGATTGGTGCGGTGGAAAATCGCCATTGAAATAATGCTGACCCCTTGTTGTTTCAAAAACTCGGTTAAATCGGCCACAGCGCCGATCCGGTTCTCCAGGTCGATCGCCAGGCGGGTCCCGGTCTCTTTTAAACCCATCAGATCTAAAAACGCTTCAAAAATATCGGACTCGGTGATGATACCGATCAATGAATCGTCCTCCACCACCGGCAACGCCCCGATTTCTTTCTCGCGCATTAACAAGGCCGCTTCTTCCAGCGTCACATCGGGACGGATGGTAATCGGGTTTTTGGTCATGGCGTCTTTCACTTGCAATTTCGACAGGACGTAATTAAGCTCCCAAACGCTTAGCGTGGTTGCCGCCGACGGAGTCACTTTCAGCAAATCTTCCCGGGTGATGATGCCAACGAGTTTCCCGTCGCGCACCACCGGCAGCCGGGCGAAGTTGTTTTTCCGAAAAATCTCTCCGGCTTCAACAATCGGCGTCGTTTCGGTTACTGTTACCGGATTGGTGGTCATGCGGTCTTTGACAAACATGTTCCATCCTCCTTTAACCATCGGTTCTATTAGTTATTTCGGTAAAACATTGTCATTAGTTTAGAACGGGCCAGTCTCTTTAACACGGGTTTCGCTGTTTTAACCCAATTCCGCAACTTACCTCCAGCGGATTCGGGTTCAACTTATCTATTAATAACGCTATTTTACTTAAATCGTTGCAACTTTTCCCAGATTGACAAGCGCGGCGTTTGCCACGACCAAGTGTTGGGTCTCTTTATTATATAATGGCGGAATCAGCCAATCTATACTATTTTTATTATATCTGAACAAAAGGGCTGTCGATGGAGGGAATTCCTTTTCCAATGACAGCCCAACTTGTTGTTTATTTACGCTCGGAAACTCAACCGCCCAAATACGCCTTGCGAACCTCTTCGTTTTGAGCCAGATCCGCCGCCGGCCCTTCCAGGACGATCTTACCGGTCTCCAACACATACGCCCGATGCGCGATGGAGAGGGCCATATGCGCGTTCTGCTCCACCAACAAGATGGTGGTGCCGCTCTTATTGATCTCCTTAATAATCTCAAAGATCTCTTTCACCAGCAGCGGCGCTAAACCCATTGACGGCTCATCCAACAATAACAGCTTCGGTCGGGACATCAAACCGCGGCCGGTGGCCAACATCTGTTGTTCTCCGCCGGAGAGCGTTCCGGAGAGTTGGTTTTGGCGTTCCCGCAACCGCGGGAAGAGATCGTAAACGTGTTCGATGTCTTTTTGAATCTCCGCTTTGTCGCTCCGTTGATAAGCGCCCATCTCCAGGTTTTCCCGGACCGACATATTGGCAAAGACCCGTCTTCCCTCGGGAACATGGGATAACCCGTGTTTAACGATCTGATACGCCGGAACATTCGCCAAATTTACGCCATTATACTCTAGTGTCCCCGTCTTCGGGCGGACCATGCCGGAGATGGTCTTCAACGTCGTGCTTTTACCGGCGCCGTTGGCGCCGATCAATGTAACAATCTCCCCTTCGTTAACCGAGAACGAAATATCCTTGATGGCGTGAATCGCGCCATAATAGACATTGATATTTTTCACTTCTAACATTATGATGCCTCCTCGCCCAGGTACGCCTCGATCACCCGCGGATTGGCCTTAATCTCCTCCGGAGTCCCTTCAGCAATCAATTGGCCGTAGTCCAATACATAAATCCGCTCACAAATTCCCATCACCAGATTCATGTCATGTTCAATCAGTAAAATAGTCAGGTTGAATTTTTCGCGGATGAAACGGATCAGATCCATCAATTCCTTGGTTTCTTGCGGATTCATCCCGGCTGCCGGCTCGTCGAGCAATACCAGTTTCGGACCGGTCGCCAAAGCCCGCGCGATCTCCAAGCGACGTTGCATTCCATAGGGAAGGTTCTGCGCCAATTCGTCGGCCAGGTCTTTTAAGCCGAAAATGTCGAGGAATTTTAAGGCTTCGTCCGTCAACATCTTCTCTTCGGCCCGGAACTTACCCCAACGGCAAAACATGGAATGAAAAAGGTTATATTTAACACGGTGATGATAAGCAATCCGAACGTTATCCAAAACCGTCAGTTCCTTAAAAAGGCGGATATTCTGAAATGTACGGGCCATACCCAGTTTGGTGACATCATACGGTCTTAACCCGGCGGTATCTTTACCGTCAAAAGAGATTACCCCTTCCGTCGGTTGAATCACTCCGGTCAAAAGGTTAAAAATAGTGGTTTTCCCGGCGCCGTTCGGTCCGATCAAACCAATCAACTCGCCTGGGTTTAGATGTAAGTTCACATCGGAGACCGCCCGCAATCCTCCGAATACCTTACTTAATTTTTCCGCTTGCAGAAGCGCCATACGAATCACCTTCTTTCTTTGTCAGGAACGGAATCCGGATTTCACGCGTTCCCATCAGCCCTTCCGGACGTAATAACATCATGATAATCAACAACAACGCAAAGATGATCATCCGCTCATACGGAAAATCCGACAAGAACGTGTTGGCGATGGTGACTACCACCGCGCCCAGAATCACGCCACTGGTGCTGCCCAAGCCGCCTAAAACAATGATCACCAAAATATCGATGGTTTTCATAAAGGTAAACGATGTCGGTGTCACAATCCGAATGTTATGCGCAAATAACGCTCCGGCTATCCCGGCGAAAAATGCTCCGATCACAAATGCGATCACTTTGTAGCGGGTTGTATTGATGCCCATGGTCTCAGCGGCGATCTCGTCTTCGCGGACCGAGAGGATAGCCCGCCCATGCGATGAATTGATCAAATTATAGATAATGATCACCGTGATAACCGCCAGCCAGAAGACCCAGTTGGACGTGGTGTAAGCGGGCAGACCCTTCATTCCGGTCGCAGCGCCCAGATAATCGACGTTCAAAACCGATAAACGGATAATTTCGCCAAAACCCAAAGTGGCGATTGCAAGATAATCGCCTTTTAAGCGCAAGGTCGGAATCCCGATGGCAAACCCAAACACCGCCGCCAGTAAACCGCCGGCGAGAATCGCCACCAGGAAAATTCCTCCGGGCGGAAAACCCAGTCCGGCTAAGAATTGGCCAAAATACAACGTGACCACGGCCGAAGCGTAACCGCCGACAGCCATAAATCCGGCATGCCCCAATGAGAACTGGCCGGTATAGCCGTTGATCAGATTTAGGCTGACCGCTAGGATAATATTAATTCCCAAAATCAACAGGTTGAATTTCCAAAAATCGTTAACACCCGAGTAAACCACCAACCAAGCACCGTAAAGCACCGCAACAAAAATAATGATGCGCAACCATTTTGGAATTTGCATATTTATCACCTACACCTTCTCCGTCGTTGATTTACCCAGCAAACCGGTGGGTTTGAAGAGCAGGATCACGATCAGAATAATGAAGGCCACAACGTCGCGGAGCGCGGAAGTTCCAAATCCCACGGCCATCTGCTCCGCCACACCCATCAACATGCCACCCAACACCGCGCCGGGCAAACTGCCGATACCACCCACTACCGCGGCGATAAACGCTTTCAATCCCGGCATCACGCCCAATAACGGATCAAAAGGATAAAAGCAGCCGAAGATCACGCCCGCAGCGGCAGCCAACGCCGAACCGATTCCAAATGTAATGGAGATGATATTATTGACGTTAACTCCCATCAACTCGGCGGCTTCCCGGTCGTAAGAGACCGCGCGCATGGCCCGACCAACTTTGGTGTGATTAACCAATACCCACAACAAAACCAGCAAAACCAATGTAGCGACGAAGAAGATAATATGTTGGCCAAAGATATAAACACTGCTTGAGGCCGATAACTTCCATTCGATCGGCGCGTCTTCCAGAATCTTCGGGAAATATTTCTGATTTGGGGTTTGCCAATACATCATTGCATACTCCAAAAACAGCGAAACCCCGATGGCCGTGATGAGCGCCGCAATCCGTGGCGCGGGTTTAAAAGGACGGGTGTGAACCCGGTCAAACACCAACCAATAACCGGTGAAAAATAATTCCGATATTAATAAAGTCATTACCACCGGGGACTTCCAAAATACCATCCCAATGCTCGCAACGACTGCCGCCAAACCGGCGGTCAAACCGAGGGTCAGATTGCGACCGATTTCTTTCTCAATAATATATCCGATTATCCCACAAACCGCAGTGAAAATAAGAATCGATGGAAACATCGCCCATTTAAAAAAGACAAACGTGAAAAATCCAAAACAAGCGCCAATTCCGGCTGTTTGATACATTAGTTTCGGGGCTTGGCGCAGCGGTTTGTAAGCCAGTTTCTCAATTAGGAATCCAACAGCGGCGCAGATAATCATTGATCCGATTAACGTCGGCCAGATCGCGCCATGCGTGGTCACACTCGTCGTCCAATAGGTGGCCAGGAACAATCCTGAATAAGCCCCGACCATATAAACATCGCCGTGCGCAAAGTTGATCAATTTCAAAATCCCATAAACCATCGTATATCCTAATGCGATTAACGCATAGATACTACCCAACGAAATCCCTTGGATCAGATATTGCAAAAACCCCACCAAAAAATCTTGCATCTAAGTCACTCCTTGAAAACATTCATTCGTTTTCCGGAATCATTATCTAAGTTAAGGTCTTCCTACAACTCAAGCTTTATAATAGGCCTGTTTCCATAAGTACCGACCAGGTTGTTACGATGACTCCTTTTCACGACAAAAGAGAGGCGAGGGGGAAAACCCCTCACCTCTCGAAAGGGCTAATTGTTCACGGATTAACAGTAGCCTTATAGGTTTGAACTCCGTTTTTCAGTTCAATAACCACAGCGGACTTAACCGGATTGCGGTTGGCATCGAAAGTGATGATACCACTGACGCCCTTAACTTTGCTAGCTACCAAAGCTTCGCGAATTTTAGCAGGATCATCGCTACCGGCTTTTTTGATCGCTTCCACGATCAACACCGCGGCGTCGTAGCCAAGCGCGGCCAACGCGTCCGGACGGGAATTAAATTTGGCGGTATACTCTTTAACATAAGCGATGGACAAAGGATCTTTGCTGTCAGCCGAATAGTGATTACTAAAGTAAATATTGTTGAGCGGTTTCTCACCGGCGATTTTTAACAGATCGGGAGAGTCCCAACCGTCGCCGCCGAGAATCGGGGCGTTAATACCAAGCTCACGAGCTTGTTTAGCCGCCAAACCATCTTCTTGATAATACGCCGGGAGGTAAATGACATCCGGCTTTTTCAATTTAATCTTGGTTAATTGCGTGCGGAAGTCTTTGTCGCCAGCCATGAAAGCTTCTTCGGAAACAATTTTGCCACCGGCTTTTGTGAAGCTTTCTTTGAAGAATTTCGCCAACCCTTTGCTGTAATCGTTGGCGTTGTCGACGAAGATCGCAGCGGTCTTCGCTTTAAGGGTTTTTGAGGCGAAGTTGGCCATAACGGTTCCCTGGAAATCATCAATGAAGCAAGCGCGGAAAATGTAATTACCAACCTTGGTGACATCGGGATTGGTACCGGTCGGAGTGATCATCGGAATCTTCGCATCTTGAGCGATCGGTCCGGCGCTCAAGCAGTTCTTGCTGGTAACCGGCCCTAAAACTGCAACAACTTTGTCCTGGGCGATTAACTTTTTCATTGCTGAAGCAGCTTCGGAAGCTTCGGATTTGTTGTCGGCTACAACCAATTCAAGTTGGCGGCCAAGCACTCCACCTTTTTTATTGATGGCGTCAAAATATAATTTGGTAGAGTTTACGCAGGCGGTTCCAAAGGTTGCCACGCCACCGGTGACTTCATAGTTTCCACCGATTTTAATCGGCTCGCTGGCAGCGCCGGCGTAAGCGGAGAGGGAGATGACTAAGATGATCAATCCCAGTGCTATTAACTTTTTCAAACTGAACTCCTCCTTTTTTTCTTCTTCGGAATTGTTATGAATTCCGATATTTATACTACATTTTATTATATCCTAGCTTCCTTAGTTTCGCAATCCTAACAATGCAGGTTATTGTTAGCAATTTGTGATTTTTTTACGAAACCTAACATTACCGGTGTTCTTTGATTTCCAATTGTAAACGTGATGTAAAGGCCGCGGTTTTTTCGACACCCAAGTCTCCCTCTTTACGGGAACTGACCGCAACCGTCCGTTCCTTGGCCTCTCGTTCCCCAACGACCAGCCAATATGGGATCTTTTGCATCCGGGTTTCCCGGATCCGGTATCCAATTTTCTCGTTTCGGGCATCAAGATCCGCCCGAATTCCCAGTTGACGCAATCCTTCCATCACTGTCCGCGCATACTCCTGGTACGCGGGGGTAACCGGCAGCACCATCACTTGAATCGGCGCCAGCCAAGTTGGGAACGCGCCCTCATAATGTTCTATCAAGACCCCGAAGAACCGTTCCAACGAACCCAATAGCGCCCGGTGGATCATATACGGTTGGTGATCGGCGCTGTCGCTTCCTTTATAGGTAAGATCAAACCGTTCCGGCAGATTGAAATCGAATTGAATAGTCGAACACTGCCATTCCCGACCTAAAGCGTCTTTAATTTTCAAGTCGATTTTCGGACCGTAAAAAGCGCCGCCGCCTTCATCGACTTCACTGGGGAGTCCAACCTTTTCAACCGCCGCTTTCAGGGCGGCGGTGGCCGCTTCCCAACGGGCCGGATCGCCCACCGACTTTTTCGGTTGCGTCGCCAAATATAACTTAAAGTCATTAAACCCAAATGAACGAATGATCTGGAGGCAGAAATTTAATACCCGGTCGATCTCCTCCGGCATCTGGTCCGGCCGGCAGATGATGTGAGCATCGTCTTGAGTGAATCCCCGCACGCGCAACAACCCGTGTAAAACACCGCTACGTTCATAACGGTAAACCGTACCCAACTCGGCCCAGCGGAAGGGGAGATCGCGATAGGAACGCCCCCGGCTCTTATAAATTGCGATATGGAACGGACAATTCATCGGTTTCACATAATACGGCTGACCTTCAATGTCCATCGGGGCGTACATGTTTTCATTGTAAAAACCCAGATGGCCGCTGGTCTCCCAGAGGTTGGCCCGGCCAACGTGGGGTGTATAAACTATTTCATAACCGTTTTTATAATGTTCATCTTTCCAAAACTGTTCGATCTCGTGACGGACCCGCGCCCCTTTTGGATGCCACAACACCAAACCTCCGCCGATCTGGTCGTCGATGGAGAAGAGATCCAGATCCCTGCCGATTTTGCGATGATCGCGGCGAGCCGCCTCTTCCAAGAATTTAAGATGGTCGTCCAGGGCCGTTTTGTTTGGGAAAGCGGTGCCATAAATTCGTTGCAGCATCTCCCGGGATGAGTCGCCCCGCCAATACGCGCCGGCGACCGACATTAACTTAAAAGCCTTTAACCGGTTCGTACTGGGTAAATGAGGTCCCCGGCATAGATCCGTAAAATCACCCTGTTTATAAAAGGAGATGGTTCCGTCTGCCAATCCCTCTACCAACTCGTACTTATACTTTTCGCCGCGGGATTGATAAAACTCCATTGCTTCCGCTTTACTCATTTCAAACCGTTCAAACCGGAGATTTTCAGCGACAATCTTCGCCATTTCAGCCTCAATCCGTTCCAGATCCTCCGGTTTAAAGGATTCGGGCAGATCAAAGTCATAGTAGAATCCATCTTCAATGGCTGGGCCAATGGCTAATTTGACGTCGGAAAACAACCGCCTTACTGCTTGAGCCATGATATGAGCCGCAGAATGACGAATGATTGCTAAAGCTTCCGGGTCCTCTGGTTTGATCAATGTCAGCCGGACTTCTCCCGACAATGGCAGCGTCAGATCAACCAACTCATCATTAACCCTGGCGGCAATCACTTCCTTCGCCAACCGGGCGCCGATCGATTCGGCGATCTCCAGTGAACTTGCTCCGTCCGGATATTCCCGGACGGTTTGATCAGGAAATGTTACTTTCACCCTCGCCTACCCCTTTCCCTCAAAAACCTGAAACGCCAACACCGCAATTCTGCGGTCATTGGTATATGTTAACCTGTTAATTTCCGGTTCCATGATCCAAGCACTGTCGTTAAAGAGCTCCGCTTCTAAAACAACTTGATCCGACCGGGCCTCCATCAAAAACCACTGGACTGTCTTGTGATGGGGTAAGCCATTCTCAATGAACCGGTAGGAGGTCTCGGCCAACTTCCGCATGATTCGGGCGTGAATCCCCGATTCTTCCCTGACCTCCCGGAGCGCGGCTTCTTCCGGAGCTTCACCCGGATCGATATGCCCTTTGGGGAAGATCCAAGCGCCGCGGATACGGTGGATCATCAATAAACGCCGGTTATAAAAGACTAAGCCACCAGCACAGTATTCCTCCACGCTCATTGAAACACTCCAAGAAAATAAAATTCCCGTCCCTAAAGAGATAGGGACGGGATTAACCGCGGTTCCACCCTGATTGGCTGCAAAGCCCGCTTGGGAAACCGTAACGTGGTTTCAACGCCAACTTATGCCTACGCCTTCGTTGGAGCGTCCCAGGTGGTCAAACCGTCTTCGTACCGGAAAGTCGCAGCACCCTTCCCTCTCTGTAAGCCGTAAAACAGTTTATCCCGTTCATTTGCAAGATCTTTATTACGATTAATTTTTATTATAACCTTTTTAAATTTCCAAGTCAATCCGTGACCTTGATGCCGGAATCACGTTCCCCGCCTGAGGGACTTTTCATAAAATTAACAAGGAAATCTGCGCTAAGAAAGGCCCGGTGCAATCATGGGTTGTTTCGGTGACCAACACATTTTTTGGCTAATCGCCATCATTGTGCTCGTCGGTATCAGTTGCGCTTGCGCCGAACCGGCAAAAAACGGCTGGCCGTCTTTTTTACATCATCATTAGCCGGATAATAAGGTGGTCAATTTCCGATAGAACCTTTGCTCCCGGTTATTATCCAACAGTTCGCGGCGTAACGAATCCCAAAGCTCCGGATCGGATCCTTGAAGCAATTGTCGTTTGACGAGTAGAAGCAACCGGGTGACGATCGGCCAATCTATCACCGCGTCATCATCGGAAAGCAATGTCAAAATTATTTTGGGATACAATGCCGCTAAATTTTCACGGAATGAATCGGCCAGCCAAGCGGCAACCTGCCGCGTCAGTTCGGGACGGGTGGTTATTTGCGGCCATGCCGCGTCAAGCTTGGAACCTTCACCCTCCCAAACCGCAATCCGCAGCAACAACGGTAGCTCTTCATCGTTGTCCAACATTTGATAAATCCGTTTCAAGTATTGAGCGCAATCGGCAGGGAAACCATGGAGTAATTTTTTTAACCGAAGGTATTCGTGAAAGTCCTTACTGGTTTCAAACATTTGAAAACTAAACAACGCCGCCTGTTTCATTTCCGCCCGCATTTCGTGGAGCCGGAGCAAGCGTTCTTGAAAGCCCCGGCGCAACCAAGGATCAGTCGCTTGACGCAGGCCATTCCGGGCGAGTTGGAATGCCTGCGTGACATCGGTTTCGCTTAACCGATCAATCAGCCAAAATTGTCCCGTCTCCGAATGTGCGAGTTCTCGTGATAATTTGGCAAGCCGGTTGTAAAAACGTCCTTGCGTTTCAACTGCGGACAGCAGTTCATATTCGGCGATCAGCGCCGGTAAATTCGCGGACCCCAGCTCTGCCAGAGTCGCTTCGAGAACCGTTGCAAAATAGTCCGGGGCTAACTGCGCGAACTGCCACAAACTCGTTTTAAAATCCGACTGGTACTCCCATAAAGCCGGTTCAAAATAATAGGCTAGCAAGGGTTTGATAATCGGCTGCCATTGCTCGTCCGACAGTACTTCCGGCAGGTCTGCGGTTAAAGCCAGTATTTCGAGCAACAGCTCGCCCAAAGCCGGAGATGAAGTGGTTTTTAAGGTTTGAGCCACTCCGTCAAGGAGTTCCAAATATGCCTCAAAAGCCACAATATCTCCCTGCGCCAGTTGTACGGCGATGGATTTTTTAATATTTTCTATTTTGGCGACAGTAGCCTGAATTTGCGCGATTACGAATTGTGGATAAGCGAAAATGTTCCGGACCAGATTAAGCAATCCCCGGTTTGCCACGAACGTCCGGCTGTGGGTACGGGTTGTGATTAATTTGGCGAAACGCAACGGTTCATCGTGTGCCAAACGGCCGACCAATACCGTTAACTGCTCCGGATTCGTCAATAAACCATCCAGTTCCGGTCGCAAATCGGTGAATTGAGTACGGTCTTCGAGCCAAGCCAAAGCTAAAGTTACCATATGTTTGCAAAATCGGCCCTGTGGACAACTGCAAGAACCTTGCAGTTCACCGTTCCAGTGTAATTGAACCTGATAATTGGCGGCGGTTCCCGCAACCTCCCCGGCTAAAACGTTGTCAATTCGGTATTTACAGAGCAAATGACCGGCTGCCAGATAGTTGCTGCCCCGTTCCCAAATTTCGGGTGGCACTTGAACTTCAACATCAGCCCGGACAAAATCCAATGATTCTTTCATGAGGTACCACCTCGTAAAAACTTCATTTTAGCTGGCTTTTTAATGATTGGATCCGATGGATTCTGAGTTTTCCACAATATCCACAAGTTATCCACAATTCAACCCTTGATTTTACTCATTTCACCGACATATCCACAATATCCACAAGTTATCCACAACCTATCCTGTGTAAAACCCTTTCCCCAAATAGCGCCATTTGACCGATTTCCTGCAAAACTTATCCACAATTTTATAAACAAAGGCCCGGCTGAGCCGTTATTTCCAGTCCTGATGCGCCTTTGGCCCGATACGAAAAAAATCCGGCCGCCGCAATCATCGCCGCATTGTCGGTACATAACGTAAGCGGTGGAAAATAACAGGCGATCCCGCGACGTTCCGCCTCAATCTGACAACGCTCCCGCAGTTTCGAGTTAGCGGCCACTCCGCCGGAGAGCAGCACCGTTCTAACAGCCATCGCATCGACTGCCGTAAACAAGCGTGAAGTCAACTGTTCCACCGCTTGCCGTTGAAAGCTTGCGGCAACGCGCGCCGCGTCAATCGTTTGCCCCAACTGCTGTTGACGGTGGAGATAGTTAATGACCGCCGTCTTCAAACCGCTAAACGAAAAATTATAATTTTGTCCAAACCCTTTAGACTGAATAAACTCCAAGTCATCGGGGGCGTTCTTGGCCAACTTGTCAATGACCGGCCCACCGGGATATCCTAATCCCAATACCCGAGCTACTTTGTCAAATGCTTCTCCCGCGGCGTCATCGCGAGTCCGCCCCAAAATCCGGTAACTACCCCAATTCTCCATATATAAAAGGTCGGTATGGCCACCGGAGACAGTTAAACAGATAAAAGGGGGTTTAACTTCCGGTCGTTCCAACACATTGGCATAAATATGTCCTTCAATATGGTTAACCCCAATGAACGGCAATCCCGCTCCCAAAGCTAGCCCTTTGGCAAACGATAAACCCACTAAGAGACTGCCGATCAAGCCCGGTCCGTAGGTGGCGGCCACCAGATTGACTCGCTCGAGCCCGATTCCCGCCTCGGCCAACGCCATCTGATAAATTGGCAAAACCGCTTCCAAATGACAACGTGCCGCCAGCTCCGGCACAACACCGCCGAACGTGGCGTGCGCCACCTGCGATGAGATTATATTGCTTACGATCCGTTTCCCATCGGCAACCACCGCTACCGATGTATCGTCACAAGACGACTCAATTCCCAACGTAATAAACTCAGCCATAATCTGTTTTCCTTATATTGAAAGTAACATGCTATATAAAAGTTTCGTTTAAAAACTATGCCTATTGGATTAGGTTGCCTCGTTATACTCTGTATTATTGACCCGGGTCGTTAAAAAGCGCCCACCCCGGCCGACTTAATCGTACGTTTTGCGAGGCGGCGCAATCCGCGCTTTTTCAAAGCGCCTGCTCCCTCACCCACTCCAATGTAACCGCAAACTTATAGCGCCATTGTTTCATTGCTGCGCTTCAGCTCCTTTCGCCAATTCTTCCTTCAACTTCCGTTCTGTTAATATATGTAAGAATTGGCCGACATACTCTACCCTTGCCCCATCGGCTACAAAGAACGGTACTTGTTCCGCTCCATACGCAACGGCCATTTCTTTCCCTTCCGCCGTCTCAAAATCGATATAACGCACCATCTGCCAAAGGCCTTTTTCAAACAGCAATTCCTTGGTATGTTGACATTTTTCACACCAAGCGGCGCCAACCACAATCCACACATCGGCCCCTCCTCTGCCACTTTATGCCCATAAGTTCGCGGCTGATTCCGGTTTTTCCTCTGATTTCCGGATACTTTATCTAATATTTGACACTCGCTAGCGGTTGACGGGTTGGTTGAGGAATTGTGTGGATGATGGCGGCGGCAGTGAGATTATGGGATCGAGACCAGGCAACATGACTTGAACTAGTTTGATCCTTCTTTAAATTCCGAAGGATTCAGTCCGACATAACGTTTGAAGATTGCGCTAAAATAACGGTAATCGTTATAACCAACCAAATCGGCGATCTCATATATTTTTACGGTTTTATCCTTTAATAGTTCGATTGCTTTTTTGACCCGGTAATAGGTCAAATACTCAATAAACGTATAATGGGTCCCGGCTTTAAAGATCCGGAACAGATAGCTCTTGCAGATATGCAGGTGGTCGGCGACCTCGGCGATGCTGATGTTCCGCTGATAATTGGCGCGAATATAATCAATGGCCGACCGGACATAATGCTCCTGACAGTCGATTTCGTCCTGGAGCAGATACTCCTTGAACAACATCACTTTACTATCTTGGACATTTTCCAACCCTTCCCGAAGTTTACGAGGATTTTTCTGTTCGCGGATGAATTGACCAACCCGCTGGATCACTTGATGTAATTTCTTGGGGCGGACCGGTTTCAAAAGATACTCTTTCACCCCCAGGCTTACTGCTTGTTGGGCGTATTCAAACTCGCTGTAACCGGAGATGATGATAAACTCGGCCCGGCAACTTTGGCGGAGACGTCCGATCATTTTCAGGCCGTTTAATCCCGGCATCCGGATATCGGTCAGCACAATATCGGGTTGACATTGTTTGACCAACCGCAGCCCCGCGATACCGTTGAGCGCTTCTCCCACCACTTCGCAACCGAGCTTATCCCATGGCGTGGTAAGGATTAACCCTTTGCGGACCAGTTTTTCATCCTCAATTACCACCACTTTCAGCATCTTGACTCGCTCCTTCGGCGATCGCCGGCAAACGCACCGAAGCCATCGCTAAACAGATCAGCAAACTTACCAACTACCCGGAAAGGGTGATCCATTGGATCAGTTTGCGGTTCTCAAAGACAATTTCCGACTGCAAAAGGCCTACCATGATTAACCCGGTTCGCGGCTGACGACAATAGCTTATAGAAATAATTGAGTTTCAAGCAATCCCTTCAAATCGTTCAAATTTTTAACGCATCCGGTTGGTAAAGACGTTTTTGGATCGGCGGGAACTGTCGCAACATCGTTAAGGGATATTCCAGATTACAAAGTTCGCTCAGCCGATGGCAGTCGCTTCCCATGCTGAATTGGACATCCGTCGCTAACGCTTTGGCGATAAACGCGGGACCGGGCTCTTTCCATAAACCGCTGATTTCGATCGCCACCCGGTATTTCCGGCACAATTCAATCACGGCGTCCTCCCAATCGGCCAAAAACCTGCTGCCGACCAGATCCTCATAAAAAGGCAATACCGTACAATGGCCTAAAATATCAACCCGGGTCGCTTGAAAGGTCTGCTCAATCATACTTAACGCCGTCTCCAACAACAATTGGCTGTCGGCTTTTTCATACGGCAAGTAACAATCGCTACGGTGCCCGGCGCGGGCGCCGAAGTATTGACTAAGAATCAAGGGATTACCGCGGTACATTAAGGAGTGGACACTGGCAATCACGTAATCCAGCTTGGCTTCCATCCGGGAGGGCCATTGTGTGAAATCCCCGATATTGGCCTCTACTCCGACCAATACCGGATATTGGCGAAGGGCATCAAAGTATCTATCAATGGTGTCAAAATCGGTCATCTCGGAACAAAAGACATGATCGGAGATGCCAAGTCGGTAACCTTTCCGCGCCGCCGCCGCCATAACCTGTTCCACACTACCGTCGCCATCGGAAAAAGTTGTATGGGTATGAAGATCGGTAATTTGCATCGTGATGCTCCTTTGAAGTCTTGTGCTTTTTACATTGAAACCTCTTTGCCTCCGGAGATCTTATAAAAGATCAACAAGGAGATAATGGTCGCAACGGTTAAAATCGAAGCCAAAGCCGCAGCCGTTCCAAAACTGGCCCGGACGACCTCAGTATAGATTGCCACCGAAATCGTGGCAGTTTTACCGGTGTATAACATTACGCTTGAGCTCAGTTCATTGATGGTCGTGATCCAACTTAAAATCGCTCCCGAAAAGACGCCGGGCATCATTAAGACCGCAGTAGTCTTAAAGAATGTTTTCATCGGAGCAACTCCTAGATTAATCGAGGCTTCTTCAATGCTGGGATCAATCTGATAAAGAATCGCCGTGCTGGAACGAATGGTGTACGGAAGCTTCCGAATAATATAAGCCAGTACCAGGATAAACCAGGTTCCGCTGAGCAACAGCGGCCGTTGGTTAAAGGCCACTAACAGTGTAATGCCCAGCACCGCTCCAGGAACCACATATGGGAACATAATCAAGACATCAAGCAATGCGGTACGTTTGGAACGGCGCCGGACTATCACGTAGGATAGCACCAAGCCGCTCAGAACCATGATCACAATGGCGATCGTGGCATAAAGAAAAGTATTGGTGATGTTATGCGATAACTTATACATGATCGTCGCGTAACTTTCCAGGCTGAATCCGGCGACAAAGATCGGCCCATTGGTCTTGAGAAACGAAGTAATCACCACGACAGCCTGCGGCAATACCGCCACCAAGGCGATGGCGTAACAAACGGCGGTCAACAACACCCTCATTCCGGGGTTTAATGCTTTGATCGCCGGAGGCCGGAGCGCGCTCATAGTATAGTTTTTGCGGGTGATGATCCATTTTTGAAAAAGCAAAACCGCAGTGGCGCAAAGGATGATCAAGACGCTCAAAGTGCTGGCTACTGAGGCGTTTCCCCCAATTTCACTCATATATTCCTCGTAAACCAAAACCGGGAGCACCTTAAAACCTTCGCCAATCAGCATTGGAGTCCCGAAGTCCGCCAAGGAACTCATAAACACCATCAGCGCACCGGAAAGAATCGTCGGTAAGATCAAAGGAAACGTAATTGAAAGCAACCGTTTCCAGCCATGAACGCCGAGATTTTCAGCCGCTTCCTCCAGCGAACGGTCAATGCTGCCTAACGCGCCGGAGACATATAGATAAACAAAGGGGAAAAATTTAAGCGTAAAGACCAGGATAATCCCAAACCAGCCGTAAATCGGGGGCATCGTGATTCCGACGGACTGAAATAACTTCGTCAGAAAGCCACTCCGCCCCAAGAGCAAGATCCAGGAGTAAGCCCCGATAAACGGCGGTGATAACAACGACATGATAATCATCAGATTCAACAACTTTTTGCCCCAAATGTTATACCGGGTGGTAATGTAGGCTAAGGGCAGTCCGATAGCAGTGGCCAACAGCGTTGTGGTAACACAAACCGACATACTGTTGGTTAACGTCCGGTAATAATAAGGGAGCCGGAAAAAGTCCCCATAATTTCGGAGCGTAAACTGACCCGATTCCGTGATAAAACTGCGCCAGATCAATGATGAAAACGGATAAAGCAAAAAAATGGCCAACGCAACCAATGCGCCGCCGGTAACCAGCGACCAAAAGTCCCAACGGATCATTGCAAAACCTTTTAAATGCTTCGTTCCCACAGCGAGGTTCGTAGGCTGTTTCATGCTGTTTCCTCCTTCGCCGTTCCGGCGAAGACTTGCACCAATTCCGGCCTAAAAATAATCGCCACCTTAGTGCCTACGGCTTTCATCGCCTGAGTATCTTTGGTATACTCATTCACCTCGATCGTTTGGCCGTTGGTCAGAACGATTTCATAGTTAATGTAATCACCTAAAAAAGTAGCTAAGCCGATTTCCCCAGCAAGCTCACCTTCTTGTAGCGGAGCAAGTTCCAGGGTCTCGGGGCGGGCGGAAACAATAACGGCTTTACCGGCTGACTTAACCGCTGTCATCGGGAGACGTAACGTCTTTTGACCGATAATTTTCACCATGATAGTCCCATCGGAATTCCCATCGACTCGTTCCGCCTCAAGAAAGTTTGAGGTTCCAATAAACCCGGCCACAAAGGGACTGGCCGGGTTGAGATAAATCGCTTGCGGAGTGCCGATCTGTTCAATACGGCCTTGATTCATCACTGCAATCCGGTCGGAAATTGCCAACGCTTCTTCCTGATCGTGAGTAACATAGATCGTGGTAATATTTAAATTACGTTGCAACTTTTTAATAACCGTCCGCATCTGTACCCGCAGTTTCGCATCCAGGTTGCTGAGTGGTTCATCCATTAGCAAAACCCCGGGATGAATCACCACCGCTCGAGCCAACGCGACCCGTTGTTGCTGTCCGCCGGAGAGTTGTGCCGGCTGCCGGCCGCAGTATTGGCCCATTTGCACCAGATCCAGCGCTTCCTCAACCCGCTGTGTCAACTCCCGATGGCTTAACTTCCGAGCTTTCAGACCATACGCTACATTTTCAAATACCGACATATGGGGGAAGATGGCATAGTTCTGAAAGACCATTCCGGTATTGCGTTGATGAGCCGGAACCAAATTTATGACTTGATCATCAAATAAAATCCGTCCTCCGTCGACCGGGTTAAATCCGGCAATCATCCGTAGCAACGTCGTTTTACCGCAACCGGACGGACCAAGCAAGGTAAAGAATTCCCCTTTATTCACTGTAAACGAAACGCCGGCAACGGCTTGAAAATCACCATACCGTTTCACCGCCTGATCGATGACCACATCATAACTCAAAATTCAACACTCCTTATCGGCTAATGGAAAAGCGCTTCCATTATAACGTTGCAAATAACTGCGATTTTGAAACGAATACTATAATTAGGACACTTCTACCGAAAGAAATGTCCTAATATGATTCAGTAATGTAACTGAAAACTTTCTGCAGCACTGCCCCAAAATCGCCATTATTTAGCGACCAATCACCAAATCCTTCCATTTTGCCAAAATATCATTTTTCTTCTCGGAAGCAAAGGTAAAGTCGTATTTGACCAATTTAATCTTTTTCATATCGATCAAACCATCCGGAGCCGGAATATCGGACCGGATTGAACGTCGCATCAACGATTTCGAGACAATGGTCTGAACATCCTTGCTAACGACAAAGTCCACAAACTTCTTGGCATTGTCAAGATTTTTAGCACCTTTGATGATCGCCATGCCATCGGGTACCGCCGAAGTCCCTTCTCTTGGATAGACGATTCCCACATCGGCGCCGGCTTTGATATATTTGGCGGCTGCTTCCTCATAGGTTAACCCAAGGCTGTATTCGCCATCGGCAACTCCTTTGTAGACTGCGGTTGAACTGGATAAAATCTTCCCGTCGAGGTTTTTAATGAGTTTCCCGACAAAATCCCATCCTTTTCCGTTATCTTTACCAAAGGCGGTCAGGATGGTTACGATTGTGGTGTATGAAGATCCGGATTTGGCCGGATCGGCACAGGCGATTTTTCCTTTGAACTTCGGATTGACTAGATCAGCCCAACCTTTCGGAGTGTCTTCGGTTTTGATCAGCTTTTTGTTAAACATGATCACCATGGGTAGTCCGGTGAAACCTGTCCACAGGTACTCTTTGTCTTTGTTACTTTTGGTAATAAACTTATCCGAGGTGGTTTTGTATTTTTGGAAATACGGTTTGTACGCGTCCAATGACTCGGCCCCACCGCCCCAAACTACATCACCTAACGGATTTTGGCTTTCGGCTTGGATCCGTTTTAATAATTCGCCGGTTCCGGCGGCCACAATATCCACCGTAATACCAGTCCGTTCTTGAAATTCTTTCACAATTGAATTAATCAGATCCGCCGGGTGCGACGAATACACCGTCAATGTTTTCGAAGCTCCTATCCCATAACTGCTGAAAACCGTTATGGACAGCATACATACAATAAGTAAAACTCCCCACTTCCTCACGGCCATACCTCCTTAAAATTTCCGCTTCCCTCTATTATTAAACATCTGTTACAAAATGATTACAATACGACATTCCACTACTTTAGTAGAGAAAAATGCACTTTTTCCCTAACTTTATTAATATAGTTGTCGGTTTTAAACCGCTTCTTCAGGTGATAGAATTTTACTATAAGCCGTATGCAAATTAAGGATGGTTCACTATGGAGCATCAATCCAACTTCCACCGTTTTCTAGCCTATGTCAAACCGTATTGGCATTACGTCTTGGCTGCAGTGATCGGCGGGATTATCAAATTTACGATTCCTTTACTCATCCCCCAAATAACCAAATATCTCCTGGATACTGTCTATCTCAATCCTCACTTGTCCGTGACCATGAAAATGCACCAGCTTTATTGGTCGGTAGGCGGATTAATGCTGACTTTTGTGGTAATTTGGGCGCCGGGAACCTATCTCCGCCATTTTTATGCCGGCAAAGCCGGTAACCGTTCGGTGTTTGATCTTCGATACGAGTTGTATCATCGCATCTTACGGATGTCGGCCTCCTTTTTTCAACGTCACAAATCCGGCGGAATCGTCTCCCGGATGATCAGCGACATTTCACTCGCCCAAAACCTGGTTGGGAACGCGTTGACCAATGTCTGGATGGATAGCATCTCCCTAACGGTCGTGCTCTATTTTCTGTTCCGAATCGACCTTTCACTTACCTTGATCGCTTTGGCAACCTTCCCGTTGTATATCTTTTTCTACCGGCGGCTCGGTGATCAAATGAAACAATCCAGCCACCAGATTCAGCGTGAGATCGAATTCATCTCCGGTTCAATTCAGGAGAAGATCTCCGGTAATGTGGTAGTGCGCGCTTTCAATCAAGAAAAACGGGAACAGGAACATTTCCAACGCGACTCGGAAAAACTTTTCAGCACGACCATGCGTAGTGTTTATTTTCAAAGCATGAACCAGACCATTACCGGAGTGTTGACCAACCTCGCGCCCTTAATTGTTACATTATACGGCGGTTATCAAGTCATTCACGGTCGACTAACTATCGGCGAGCTGGTCGCGGTGAGTATGTATCTTAACCCGCTCTACCTTCCGTTGCAACGTTTCTCCGAACTGAACGTGGTTTATTCCAGCTCCATGGCGGCCTTAGACCGCATCTTCGAGATCATTGACGAGCACCCGGATATCATGGATCACCCCGATGCCATTCAATTGCCATCGGTCTCCGGCAAAATTCATTTTGACAATGTTTATTTTTCCTACGCCAAACCCGAACCGATTCTGAAAAACATTCAATTCACCGTTGAGCCCGGTCAAAAAATTGCGCTGGTTGGACATAGCGGTTCGGGTAAGTCAACGCTGGTCAGCCTTATTCCGCGTTTTTTTGATGTGGACTCCGGGACCATTACCATTGACGGTCATGATCTCCGGATGATCAGACAAAAATCCCTGCGCGACCACATCGGGATGGTATTGCAAGATCCGATCCTCTTCAGCGGGACCATTTGTGATAATATTCTTTATGGCAATCCTCGCGCTACCAAGGAACAAGTGATTGCGGCTTGTAAAGCCGCTAATGCTTATGATTTTATCCAGCGGTTGCCCCAAGGGCTGGAAACTGAAGTCGGCGAACGGGGAATGTTCCTATCCGGCGGTCAAAAGCAACGGCTAACCATCGCCAGAGCCTTTTTGAAAGATCCAAAAATCCTAATTTTGGACGAAGCGACCTCCAGTCTGGATGCCGACTCCGAACGGTTGATTCAGGAAGCGTTGGATCGCTTAATGATCAACCGGACGACCATTATCATCGCCCACCGCCTTTCGACAGTGGTCAATGCGGACCGGATCCTTGTCTTACACCAAGGGACCGTTGCCGAGGCCGGAACTCATATCGAATTGATGGCCTCCAGCACCATCTATCGCAATCTTTACGCCCGCCAGTACGCTATTGACAAACAACTTCCATCCTAATCTGGAAAATAAAACCCCCTCCTTGGCAAATGACCAAAAAGGGGGTTCTTGATTTTGGATTGTGTTCGAAACCGTTTAGCCGGCTTTAAAGACTGTAACCGCTTTTTTCAGCTCGGCGGCGATCCCCGCCATATTTTCAGCCATCGCTTTTACCTGTTCCGCCTCGGCGCTTTGTTCCTCCGCGGTCGCCGACACTTCCTCGGTGCTCGCCATACTCTCTTCACTAATGGAGGCGACGGCTTCCACCGATGCAATCACCAACTCATTTTTCTGCGCCATTTCCCGGGCGGCGATCGCCACATTGTGGATCTGCCCCAACATTTCGTTGAGGACTTTAAAGATCTCACCAAACTTGGTGGTTGCTTCGGAAGCAAGATTTTTCCCGGCTTCAACCCGAACCGCTCCGGTCTGAATGACCGTAACCGCATGTTCGGTCCGGACCTTCATTTGCACCAGCAAATCGGCGATCATCTGGGCAGCCCGTTTTGATTGTTCAGCCAGTTTTCCGGTTTCCTTTGCAACGACGCTAAACCCTTTGCCATGCTCACCGGCACGCGCCGCTTCAATCGAAGCGTTCAGCGCCAATAAAGTGGTTTGCTCGGCCACACCTTCAATAACCGAGGTAATATCGCTGATCTCTCCGGAAGTCTGATTGAGGTCTTCAATCACATCGGAGATGATTTTCGTCGTATTATAAACTTCATGAATTTCATTGGCGACCGCATTACTGATCTCTTGACCGGCTTTGGCCGAATCGGCCACCCGTACCGAAGTGACGGCGATCCGTTCCGTATCGGCGGAAACCTTCCGCACGAGCTCGCCAAGGTCATTGACGGTCTCGGCCATCCGGCTGATCTGGTCAGCCTGCTCGGTCGATGCTTTCGCTAAATCTTCCATCGCCCGGGCCATTTCCGCAGCGGATTTTCCGGAGATGTTCGACGCTTCTCGCAACTCGTTGCTTGCATCCAATAGGCTCTTGGACTGTTCATTAATTCCTCCGACCAGATTACGCAGGCTGAAAACAGCGTTATTGAGACCTTTCACCACTTCATTAACTTCGCGACACCCTTGCGCTTCCAAGTTTTTGGAAAAATCCCCTACCGCCAAAGCGTTCGCATCGTTCACAATCTGACGCATCGGTTTGGATACCGAAGCCGCAATTCCCAATCCGAGCAAGATGGCGATGATTCCGCCTACCAGCGTCAAGATCAGGGTTATTTTTTGGGAGTCCGCCGAAAAACGATTGCCAAAATTCATGACGCCGGTCGCTGAAAGCATGGCTTTCCGTTCCAAGGTTTGCAACTCCACAGCCATTTCATTCAGGACTTGATTGAGATCTTCGTAATTTTCCGGCGATTCCGGTCTGGACAAAATTTCATTTAATTTCTCGATATTACTGGTCATGGCGTTGGCGCTTTCTGAATCCAACGTGCTTAAACTGGCGATGGTTGACTCCAACGTCATGGTATCCGCATCAAGGACTGTATTGACCTGAGCCAATTTCAACAGATATACATTACGGAAATTTTCGATTTCAATCCGAACATCGTTAATTTTCCTCTGTCCTTGGACACTTTCGCTAAAAACTTGCCTGGTTACTTTTTGCATTTCGCCGATAATTTGGTGCCCATTCAGCCCTTCGATGAGCAGAAAGGCGACTAAGATTAGGATAATGGCCAAAATTTGAATGAATACTTTAATGTTGGTTAAAACAGCAACTACCCATTGTACCGGTTTTGCAAATACATTTTGGAAAAACCTTGCCATCTTTCCAGCCTCCTTGTAATTCAGAAAATTGCAGATTATCAAATCTTTTGAAAACCCGCATTTCTCTCAATTGACTTGTTCAGAAAACCGTTTCTGCTAACGGAAACGGTTTTGACCGTGTCAATCCCCACCCATTTTGGAATACCGCATCATCACCGCGTTGATCTCGTAATCATGCAATTTCCCGTCTATCCGGTTATTACCGAACCATAATACCGGCTTTTTGAAAATGCTGGGGTATGATGGAAAACCATTCAAAGATGTAGCATCACTTGGGATCTGCCCAGCTTTTGGTGAGATCGTTCGTACAGTCAGGGTTGAACGCCAGTTTATTTCTGCAGTTCAATCTCGGTACAGGCTAGGGTAAAAGGTCCAACTCCCTTGTAGTCGTTGGCTACGACCGGTTCGTTAATGTAGTATTCAAACGAACCGTCGCGATAGGGTCGATCCGGATGATATCGCCCCAATCCGGCGACCTTGCAAATACCGGTCAAACTGATGGTCCCGTCGGTCTCCTGAACGATAAAACGTTCAATTAAACCCCGGTACCCTTTTTGCGCAAGGTCAGCGTAGCGTGGCTCGAGATACCCTTTGCGAACCGACTTGGCTAAGGCGTATACAACCATGCTTGATCCTGATGCTTCGAGATAATTGCCCGTCCGGGTACCTTGATCCAGCACTTGATACCAAAGTCCGGTAGCTTGATCCTGATATTTGGCCAATCCAACCGCAACATCTTGAAGGATCGCTACGACCGCTGGTCGGGCTGTGTGATTTTCCGGCAAATACTCCAAAACATCAACCAACGTCATTGCGTACCAGCCCATTGCCCGTCCCCAGAAATTGGCGGAACATCCGGTCGTTTTGTCTGCCCAAGCTTGAGTTTTACTCTCATCCCATCCGTGATATAGCAATCCGGTATTGGGATCTTTGGTATGCCGATAGGTCAAAATGAGTTGATTGGCCACATCATCAAAGGCGACCGGCTCATTGAACATTTTGCCGTATTCAGCATAAAAAGGGCCTGCCATATAAAGGCCGTCCAACCACATCTGCCAAGGATATATTTTTTTATGCCAGAAACCACCTTCTTTGGTCCGGGGATGATTCGCTAATTGTTGACGAAGTAAAGCCGCAGCTTTTCGATAACGGTCATCGTTCGTTGCCCGAAACAGCAATAATAAAACTTTACCCGCATTCACCTGATCCAGATTATACTCGTCAATTCGATACGTATGGATCGAACCGTCAGGTTGGACAAACCGGTCCATGTTTTCTTTAATGTAATTGAAATAGCTTTTGTTGTTATTAATTTCCCAAACGTCGCCAATGGCTTTTAATATCAACCCAAATTCGTAATTCCAATGTTCCGCTAAGACCGGATGCCGTTGCAACACGGAATCGATCATTTTTCCCGCATAGGATACCGTCATAAAATTCGGTTCTCTCCTGTCATAAAGTTGTTGTTATCAGAATTTTTTACTCCGTCCGCCACGCTAGCTACCACTCGTGCAAGCAAATTAGGTGACGACATCGCACCAAAAGTTATTTTCCAAGTAGTCGGCCACTCCGGCATGCCGGGGCAAGCGAAGGGATGTAAATAGTGCGCCAATCCTCTTTCGAAGCTTCGTCGTCAATCCGCGGGTTTTAACCCGCGGCGGACCATCGCCAGCCGGCAGTTACCATCACTAAATAGACAAGATCCCAACTTAAAGTATATTATCTTTCTGTTAAAAATACAATTGAAATTAAAAATTGCTTCTAGGTGTGCTGTACCCCCTTTATAAAATCCAATATTTACTGTTTTTGTGAAAACGAAAACCACCGTTTGTTGAACGTCTCTTTGCAAAGACAACTCAACCAACGGTGGCGGGTAAGCGGTAAATCGTTTTTAAAAGCACTAATTTACTCAATCAGTTAATGGCTTAAAATGCATTGGCGGGCGAATGTACTCATCCAACCCGCCAATAATCATTATTCTTTAACCGATCCGATCATAACACCTTTAACAAAAAATCTTTGCAAGAACGGATACAGCGCTAAAATCGGCAATGTTGCAACCACGATAACCGCGTATTTAACAGTTTCACCAATCATGAAGTCATCTCCGGTGCTGGCGCCGCTGACCATTAGCGAGGTATCGTTCTGAATTAAGATTTCACGCAGGATTAATTGCAAGGGGAAAAGCTCCCGTCTTTGCAAGAAGATCATTGCGTTAAACCAAGCATTCCAATGGGCGACACCGTAATACAGAACCATAACTGCCATGGTCGGAGCCGCTAACGGAATGATAATCCGGAAAAGAATCGTAAAGTGGCCGGCCCCGTCGATACGGGCTGACTCTTCAATACTATCCGGGATTGCGGCAAATGCCGTCCGCATGATGATCAAGTTGAAGGTGTTGATCGCACCCGGTAAGATCAGCGCCCACAAAGAATTATCAATGTGCAGACCTTTCACCGTAAAGAAGAACGGAATCAAACCGCCGCTGAAAAACATGGTGAAAACGACCATGAACATAATCGGGTTCCGCCACATCACATTCTTCCGGGACAAAAAGTACGCGCCGATCGCAGTTAAGATCAGGTTGAAGACCAAACCGCCAAGTACGATAATAATCGTGTTCACGTAACCGGAAAGAATATTGGGGTTGGCGAACACCGCCTTATACGACGCAAGCGTCATCGGACCCAACGGCGCCAAGAGCAACCCGGAATGGGCGATAAACTCGGTCGGTTGACTTAACGATGCAAATATTACATATAATAACGGGTAAATCGTGATGACCATGATTATGCTCATCGCCAAAATATTAACGAGATTAAATACGCGTTCGCCGACGCTTTCACGAATAGCCATTAATAAACCCTCCCCTTACCATAAACTTGAGCCTTGAACTCGTCGGCTGATCCAGTTTGCGCTCAGCAATAATGCAAAGTTAATCGCTGAGTTAAACAGACCAACCGCCGCGCTGAAGCTCCAGTCAAATTCTAATAAACCTTTCCGGTAAACGAACGAGGAGATAACGTCGGCAGTTTGATAAATGGCCGGATTGTATAACAAAATAATTTTTTCAAAACCGACGTTCAACAAACGACCCATTCTTAGGATTAACAAAACGATAATTGTCGGCAAAATTCCGGGCAAGGTAACATAAAGCGTTTGTTTGAAACGGCCGGCGCCGTCGATTTTCGCGGCTTCATAAAGTTGTTGATCAATGCCCGATAAGGCCGCTAAATAAATAATGGAACCCCAACCGACTTGTTGCCAGATATCGGAAATGACATAAAGTGGCACGAATAACTCCGGTTTATTCAACATGGTGATTGGTTGCCAACCGAAGTAACTTAAAAACACATTGACAACACCGGTATCCATGGTGAAGTCTTTGATCATACCACAGATAACCACCAATGAAATAAAGTGTGGCATATAGGTGATCGTTTGAACGGTCCGGGTAAAAATTTTATTCTTCAACTCGTTAATCAATAAAGCCAAGATAATCGGAGCCGGGAACGCAAAGATCAATTCGGTTACACTGATGACGAGGGTATTTTTTAAAATACGCCAGAAGTAATAACCATTAAAAAACTCAATGAAATTTTCAAAACCCACCCAAGGGCTTCCAAAGATACCTTTCATCGGTGAAAAGTTTTTAAACGCGATAACCGCTCCGTACATCGGCAGATAGTGAAAGATGATGTAGTAAGCGACAACCGGCAGAACCATCAAGTACAAAGCGCGATTCCGTTGAAAATCGACTTTGGTCCTCTGCCACAAACTGGGTCCGGATGCAGCCGGAACTTGGTTTTTGGTTATTTCCACGCTCATCGTATTTCCCTTTCTATCTTTTTTCTGAAATACATAACTTTTATTTTATAGAAATTATCTTAAGTGGACCCGTATTGGCGGGTCCACATACCAATGAATAAGACCGAAATTACCGTTGGTTGTAACGTGCATAAGCAGCTTGGTAAATTTGAATTGCGCGATCAATACCCAATTTTTTAATTTGAGCTACATATTTGTCGAAATTGGCAACCGGTTCCACGCCCATGATGAATTTCAAGGTCATTTCATCGTTATAGGTGTTGATTTCATTGATGATCTTCGACAATTCCTCGCTCTCTTTCGGAGTCGGCGTTACCGGAGGCATTTTATACTTGCCGAAATTATTGTTTTTCCAGAGTTTCATAGCCTCTTTTTGCTGCGGGCGTTCATAGTATTGCTCAAGGTAACGTTTGTCTTGGACAAACGGTCCGTTGTTACTCCCGCGCATATATTTGGACATGACTTGCGTCGGAGACATTTTTTCCGGATTCTTCATGATCAGTTCGGTATAAGTCGGGTAACCGTTGACCATTTTATAAGTCGTTCCTTCAAGTCCAAAGTTGTAGAATAAATTACCTTCCGTACTATACGCATAATCTAACAACCGCGCGGCGGCTTCAATGTTCTTGCATTTGGTAGAGATCGCGACATTCCCATCGTTGTTGGGGCCAAATGGCGCGGAACGGTTGGCGAATTTCGCCAGTTGCCCTTTTTTCGGTGACGGATATTGGGTAGCCACCAAGCTAAACTTGGCGTCTTTTCCTTCCATGGCGTCCATATAACGGCCTAAGCCGCTGCCGCCAGATCCGTAAGTCGCGCCGGTTTTACCACCCAAGATGTTGGCGTCGATAATCTTCCGGTTGACGGTCGCAAAGTTCTTGTCAAGCAAACCTTCAGCATACCATTTACGCATCACTTCAAAGTATTGCTTCCGGCTTGGCTGGATGCTGCCGTAATGAACTTTCCCTTTATCGATATAAAAATCGGCAATGCTATCGGCGCCGCCGGCAAAACCGCCACTTAACTCAGTAGAAAGCACTGAAAGCGGCGTGGTGGCATTTTTCTTGTCCTTAAACGTCTTTAATACCGTATACCATTCATCCAAAGTTTCCGGAGCTTTCAAACCAAGCTCATCCAACCAATCCTTCCGAACAATCGGACCGGCGGTGCTAATGAGTGATTCGTCGCCACGTATAAACGGAAAGACGTAATAATTTCCTTCATCGGTCTTGACCATCTTATTGTATTGGGGATTTTTCTTCAAATACGCTTTAAGGTTCGGCGCATATTTGTCCATGATCGGATTGAGTTTATGAATATAACCGTTTTCGATGGCGCTATTGGGGCCACCCGGAATATCAAACCAACGATATTCAATCAAGTCTGGCAGATCCCCGGAAGCCATCATTAAGTTGAAAGCCTCCAATGCTTGGGTGTTACCCGATGCGGGATGTAGAAATTGCAATTTCACACCGGTCCGTTTTTGCAATTCTTTTGCAAATTCGGTGTCGCCAAAATTCTTGGCAACCAATTGCACATTGGCATGCAACGGCATCCAATAACGTAACGTCACGTTGGATGATAAAGGATAAACACTTTTCGCTGCAAAAACAGACCCCGTTAGAAAAATCAGCAGAAATGCAAGTACGATACCACGAAAAATCTTACTATTGCTCACTTAAGACACCCTCCCTACGATGTAATATGAGATCCAAAACATCCTCACTGCCCTCATTGTAAATGAAATATTAAGGCGAAGTAAACGGACAATTTTTGATGCCTTAGCGACAGAATTTTTGCTAAAAACGCCAAACCGCCGATTTTACGGCACTTACCGACATCATCAAAAAATTGTCGCATCGTTTCTGCCAGCAGGTACCAAGCGTTTATATTAAATCCGGTAACATTTGATACCAATGAACCAGTCCGTTTATCAAGGCGAAAAGTTCGGTCTCTGCCAACTCTTTTAGGGGATTCCTAAGCCAGCTACAGGTATTTCGTAATGAGAGAATTCACTGCGTTTCGTTGTAACTGTATGGACTGCAGACGTTTCGCTTTTCAACAGAATGGACCTGCACCAGTCTTGCAATGCAGGTCCATCCTTGTTAAAGCAATCGAAATTACTTTCTGTTCTGATAACGATTATAAGCAGCTTGATTGATTGCGACTGCCCGATCAACACCTAGCTTTTTGATCTGCTCGACGTATTTGTCGAAGTTTGCAATCGGCTCAACGCCCATGATGAACTTCAAGGTCATTTCGTCGTTGTAAGTATTGATTTCGTTGATGATCTTCGCCAACTCTTCGCTTTCTTTCGGAGTCGGGGTGATCGGCGGAATCTTGTACTTGCCGAAGTTATTGGTCTTCCAGAGGGTCATCGCCGCTTTTTGAGCAGGCAACGCATAGTATTGTTCAAGGTAACGTTTGTCTTGGACAAACGGTCCGTTGTTACAACCGCGCATGTACTTGGACATAATTTGAGTCGGGGACATTTTGTCCGGATTGTTCATAATCAACTCGGTATATTTCGGGTATTTGTCAACCATTTTATAGGTGGTGCCTTCGATACCGAAGTTATAGAACAGGTTCCCTTCTTCGCTGTAGGCATAGTCTAACATCCGGGCAGCGGCTTCGACGTTTTTGCATTTGGTGGAGATAGCGACGTTACCATCGTTCGCCGGACCAAATGGCGCGGAACGGTTGGCGAATTTCGCCAGTTGACCTTTTTTCGGCGACGGATATTTGGTGGCGACCAAGCTGAACTTAGCGTCTTTACCTTGCATCGCATCCATATAACGGCCAAGGCCGCTACCGCCGGAACCATAGGTGGCACCGGATTTACCGCCTAAAATATTGGCATCAATTACTTTCCGGGTAACGGTGGCAAAGTTCTTGTCAAGCAAGCCTTCTTTATACCATTTGTTCATGGTCTCGAAGTATTTCTTGCGAGCCGGCTCAATGCTACCATAGTGGACTTTTCCTTTGTCGACATAGAAACCGTCAAAGCTGTCGGTTCCGCCGGCGAAAGCACCGCTCAACTCAGTTGAGAGAACGCTCAACGGAGTGGTGGCGCCTTTCTTGTCTCTGAAGACTTTTAAAACATTATACCATTCGTCAATGGTTTCCGGGGCTTTTAAGCCCAACTCATCCAACCAGTCTTGACGGACGATCGGACCTGCGGTACAGATCAGGGATTCGTCACCGCGGATGAACGGGAAAACATAGTAGCTGCCCTCATCCGTTTTGACCATTTTGTTGTATTGGGGATTTCTCTTTAAGTACGCTTTTAAGTTCGGAGCATATTTGTCCATAATCGGATTGAGTTTGTGGATATAACCGTTCTCAATCGCGGAGTTTGGACCACCCGGGATATCAAACCAACGATACTCGATCAAGTCTGGCAGATCTCCGGAAGCCATCATCAAGTTGAATGCTTCCAAAGCTGCGGTGTTACCGGTCGCAGGATGTAAAAATTGGGCTTTTACACCGGTCCGTTTTGCTAATTCTTTAGCAAATTCCGTATCGCCAAAGTTTTTGGCAACCAATTGCACATTGGCATGCAACGGCATCCAATACTTAAGCGTTACGTTGGACGTGAGCGGGTAAACACTCTTGGCTGCGAACACCGAGCCAGTCAATAAAACCAGTAAACCAACGAGCAACAAACTTTTCAAAGTCTTACGCAACGAAACACCCTCCCTTATGTTTTTGATGCCTAAGCGTACGACATCATACATTTATTGTAACAGAAAACTAAACAAAAAGTAAATGCCTGATTTAACAAGATAAGACATTTTTTCTAAGAATAATGACTTTCTTATGCATTTTAGGACCCGATTCCAAAATTGTGCTCGGTGTCTTTATACTTACCGGGAGTGGTTCCTTCGTACTTTTTAAACGCCCGCGTAAAAGTGCGCGTATTGGAATATCCGACCGCTTTGGCGACCTCGTCCAAGTTGCTGAGTTCACGAAACAATTGTTTCGCTTTCCTTAACCGGATCCGGTTGATGAAATCCAACAATCCCTCGCCGTTCTGTTCCAAAAAGGTCCGCGACAGATGCACCGGATGCACGTTAAACTGCTGTGCGATGGTGGTGATCCCCAGATTGGGATCAGTGAAGTTTTCTTTGACGAACTCCATCACTTGATCTTTCAGTTGGATCTCATTCTCTTTTTGACGGCCTTTGGTTTTCTCCTTATTTTTCAACTGAATGTATTCGCAGAACCGGGCCAGGATGGTCATCATTTCCAATTTCATTTCATTGATTGACTCGCAATTCAACAGCGTTTCAATAGGATTCAATTCATCAAGGAAACCTTGGCGGTTCGCATCGTTAATCTCATTGACCGTCTTAATCATCGTACTGACTAAGTTAAACATCAGACAACGGGCGATCTTCACCGGCAAAAACGACTTTTCGAAATTATTGCAGAAAATCTCGTCCAAGATCAGTTTTGACCGTTCCAAATCCCCGGTTTTAATACAATTGATCAACTGTTGCTCCTTTTCCAACGGGTAGTAATAGTCCCCCTTGGGCAGGTCGTTTAGATCCTCGTGGAGCACCAGGTCTTCAATGCCGAGTAACTTTTTGTACTCCATTGCCTGCAACGTTTCAGTAAACGCTTCGGCGATGCCGGCCGCGTTATGGATGCCGCTCGCCGAGACCATTACCTGGATTTGATAGTTGTCCCGCAGAATTCTTTGGGATTCGGTGGCAATCCGGATCATCGCCTGCTTTCCTTCCGCTCCGCCCGTTTCCAAGTTGATCAAACAGACCAGCAAATCATCGATATCAGTGGTAAATCCAAGATTATTATCCAACCGATCATTGATTGTGCTGACAATGACCGCCTGGGCCCTTTTAAAGTTTTCTAAAACCGCTTGATCCGACGTATTAAAGGTGTCGAGCTCCATGCTGTAGAAATCGTCGATATAAAACGCCATGACTCCGAAGTGATCGGTTTTAAAATGAATGTCGTGAAATTGCAGCCGGTCTTGGATCAAGCGAGTATCAGTCTCTTTCCCCTGTAACAGGCGGGTTAGAAAATGCGTGCGTAGTAATTTGTTCTGTTGTTGTACAGTGGAGTCGACCGCTTCCAAATCGGAGTAAACCTTGGCTATCGCCTGTTGAATGAAGGAATATTCATTGTTTTTCTTGTCGAAGCTTGAACCCTGGTAATTTTCGAGCAACTTAATCAGTTGCTCAATCGGGTTATAGTTTTTCCGTAGCGCGCGGTAGCAAATAAAACCCCCGACGACCAGACAAAGCACCACGCTGAAGATAGTTAGGTTCCGGACATAATCGGCCTTGGCCCGAAAAACGCTGACTGGCGTAATCACTAAATAACGCCATTCCGATTTTTTAGACGTTATATAAGAAACGACTGAGTTTTTCCCACTAAGTCGCTGATGGAACAGACCTTCGTCATTCTCACTGATTTTTTTGAAATCAATCCCGGCGAACCGGGTCCCATGATTGGAGGAAGCCAGCACATTGTTGTTTTTGTCGACGATCAACGCCAATCCTTGGTTCAAAGCCCCAATATCCCAAACATCGTTCATAAACCGCGATTCATTCAAAATAATCACCACGTTGGCCGAGGATTCGTTCGAATAATACAACGGCAGCGAACGGGTAAACGCAATGGTCTTATAAATCTCTCCGGTGCTGTCCTCGTACCGCACCGGAAACGCGGCGTCGCGGTAATAATCCGATACCATTTTAAGCCATTGCGGATAACTCAATCCGGTATTGTTCAAATACAACATATAATAAGACTTGGAATCATAACTGCCTTCAGACGAAATAACCAGGTCCAGGTGTTTAAAATAGATATAAAAATCATCGATGGAGCTGTTGATGATCTTATACGCCCGTAAATTCCGAACCAGTTGATAGATATCATAGGCGCCCAACTCGGACGCTTTTTTCCGTTTCAAAAAATCATTGACCCGCGCGTCAATGGCAATTTCATTACCGAGCCGTCCCGCCTCTTCCAAAAGGCTGTCCATTTGTTGCTGGACTTTTTTCAGCAAAACCGTATTGGATTTGCTGATCTCCTTTTCCAGAACATTGGCGGTGATGAAATAGCTGATCGTGGTGATCACCACCGGAACCAGTAGAATCAAGGCATATGACAAAATCCACGTGAACATGACACTGTCGCTTTTCGGCAGCGCTCGTGAGAGCTTCAGCGAAGAACGGCCCAGTTGCAATGCTTTCGCAGCTTTTGCTTTTAGTTCGTTACCATTGAATACGCCCAATGACATTACTTCCTACATATTAGATTTGCGAATTGGCCTAACTCCAGAAGTACCCTTTGACGCTCAAACAGGAACAAACCTGCGATTAGTGTTCGAGTATCAAAGGGTCAAATTTAAAAACTTATTGTATTATTAATATATTATCGTAAATTTAGAAAAAAGAATATATAAATTGCAATAGATTTTTAAACCAATTAACGGCAGCATTTATTGCAATTTATCTATTCCCGTTCAAAAACAGGGTAATATATGACGTTTTAGACGATCTGTGTCTGTTGTTTGCGGTATTGTAACGGTGTTTTGCCGGTAATATTCTTGAAAACCCTGCCAAAATGGGCAATGTTGCCAAAACCCACCTTCTCCGCCACTTGAATCACCTTCCAACGCGAATCCCGCAACAGTTTCTGGGCCTCTTTAATCCGTACGTTACTCAAATATTCCACAAAAGTAAACCCGGTAGTCTCTTTAAAGACCCGGCTCAGATAATAAGGGCTGATGAAAAAACGTTCCGAGAGGATTGAGAGGGTTAAGGTGTCAGCGTAATTTTGATTGATATATCGAACAATCTCCGAGATCTTCTGATGAATTTGACTCGGATGTTCCAGCGTGTCCCGCAGATCGCTTCGGTGATACTGTTGATATCGCGTAATATCAACCAGCAATTGGAGGAAAAATCCTTGTAATGCCAGCTCAAATCCGATGGATCGCTCTTCAACTTCAGTCAACATCTTTTGCAACAAATATTCCAAATGGTCTTGGGCAGGAAAAGTAAGCGGAATGACACTTGGCCCGCTGAAAAACAAACCGTTTAAAACGTCCCGCAACGAACTTCCCGCCGGTGTCATACAGTCTTCGGTAAAATGCAGCAACACTCGCTCGTGTCCCGGAACGCCGGTATCGGTGGTTTTGTGAAGCTCATGCGGCGGAATCAATACCAGATCGCCGGTCTTGATATAAAAAGTGCGATCCTTGACAAAATAATAACGCTCTCCGGAGACTAGATAATACAGCTCATAATAGTCATGGAGGTGGTTTCCGGACATGTTATAATGGCCCAAAGCCTTCTTGCCGGACAACGCAAACGTATTGGCGGAGTTTCGAAATTCACAATTATTAACTTCCATATACATCACCCGAACCTAATTTTAACATTTTGTAAAATTGAATGGTAGTCTATTTTTGCGGTTTTCGATTAATATTGTGGTTCATAAATGAACTTACTTAGCAAAAAAAGATTTTTTTTTGGCATTCATGGCAAAAAAGACGCAGATTTTATCGACAATATACTGTATGATTGTATATTAGGGGCAATGATACCGCAAAATACAGCTTCGTTCCCCGGCCCGGAGGCTGCAACCGTATACGAAATGCGCTTCCGTTCCGGGACGGCCTAAATCGGCATCCTCAAAAACAGCCACCAATATTATCCCAATCTTTGGAGGTTTAATCAATGGCAAACTATCTCACCATTACTGATTTCGGTGCGGTTCCCGACGGAAAAACCTTATGCACCGAAGCCTTTGCGGCGGCAATTCAAGCCGGCGTCGGCATGGGCGGCGGTACGGTTCACGTTCCCGCCGGAACCTATCTCACCGGACCGATTCACCTGGAAAGCAACATCACCCTAAATATTGAGGCCGGCGCCGTCCTTTTGTTCAGCCAGGATATTAAGGATTACCCGGTGGTTTTCTCCCGTTGGGAAGGCGTGGATCGTGAAGTTTATTCCCCGCTGATCTACGGCAAAAACCTACAGAACGTGGCAGTCACCGGTCGCGGCATCCTCGACGGCCAAGGTAAACCCTGGTGGGAACGGTTTCGCAATGAAAGTTTGGCTTACCCCCGGCCGCGTTTCATCAGCTTCGACAATTGCCAAAACGTCCTGATCGAAGGAGTTACCTTAACCAACTCGCCGGCGTGGACCATCAACCCGATCGAAACCGAAAATCTCACCGTCACCCAAGTGACGATTAAAAATCCGGCCGAATCGCCCAATACCGACGGGATTAACCCCGAATCCTGTAAAAATGTTCATATCGCCAACTGTCATATCGATGTCGGTGACGATTGCATTACCTTGAAAGCCGGCACCGAAGAGTGCAGCAAACGGGTCCCCTGTGAGAACATTACCATCACCAACTGCACCATGGTTCACGGCCACGGCGGCGTGGTCATCGGCAGCGAGATGAGTGGCGGAGTTCGGAACGTCGTCATCTCCAACTGCGTTTTCGAAGGAACCGACCGCGGCATCCGGATGAAATCCCGGCGCGGCCGCGGCGGGTTGATCGAAGATATCCGGGTCAACAATATCGTCATGAAAGACGTGATCACCCCGTTGGTGATGCATCTCTACTACCGTTGCGGACCGGGCGGGGAAGATCCCCATGTGGTCGATCGCAACCCCCAACCGGTTGATCAAACAACCCCGATCTTCCGGCGAATTCATATCAGTAATATTACCGCCCGGGAGATTCGCGCCGCCGCCGCCTTTTTATACGGTTTGCCGGAGATGCCCATCGAGGATGTCTCGTTTGACAACATCTCCCTGCACCTGGCCGATCAGGCGGCCCCGGCCGCCCCGGCGATGATGGTCGGACTCGACCCGATGGCCAAAAAAGGCGTCTTCTGCACCAATGTCCGCGATGTTTCCTTCAGCAACGTGACGGTGGAAAACGCCGACGGCCCCGCGTTTACCATTGAAAATTCCGCGAACATCGATCTGATCCGTTGCGCGGCCAAAAACGCCGATCGAAATCAACCGGTGATCCAGTTGGAAAACACCCAACAAGTTTTGGTGCAAGGGTGCAAACTTCGGAATGGCCAAACCAACTTCCTGGCTTTAAAAGGCGACAGCAACTCCCAAATCGAATTGGTCGGCAACAGCAAAGCCATCAACTAAACCCAACCACCGCATTGAACAAGCTACTTACGCGAAAGCCCTGGCCAACCAGACGGTCCAGGGCTTTCGCTTTTATATTTATCATTATTCGGCCTGTTTTGCGCAGATTGCCACCGGGGTTGCCCCCAATTGGTCCGCCGACTGGCGGAAAGCCGGCAACCACCGGATCACGATCAGAAAACCGCAGACAACCACGGAACAAAGTACCGCGCTGGCCATGAAGGTCGCGCGAATCCCAATGGCGGCGGCGACGGCTCCCCCCAGTGAACTCCCGATAATCGAACTTAATCCGGAGAGCACCATTGCGTTCATCACTTGGCCCCGCGTGCGCAACTCGGGTGGAGCGTTCCGGCTGATGTACTCGGCGAGACTGAGATAAAGAACAATATAGTTGAAACCGTGCAACATCCAAAGCGGAATAATCGTTGCCGGCCCAAAACCGACCACCAGCAACGCCCAGCGAAGGGTGTATACCAATCCCGAGATCAGTAAAATTTTGACAATACCCAGTTTTTGATAGAGTTTGTCAAAGAAGATCATAAACGGAAATTGACTGAGCGAGCCGGCCATGATTCCCAAACCCACCAATTCCGTGCCGATCCCCATCTGTTTGCTGTAGATCGCGTGAAAGGAATTGAAAAAACCGAACGTACTGGAGAGTAAAAAAATGTAGCAATAAAAGACCACCAGCTTGGTGTCTTGAAAAAGGGTCCTCAGCCGCGCCGTGCTTTTGGTTCGGGCCTGGCCGGCCACTGGCGGGACGAAATAGACATTGAAAAAAGCACCTACGCGAAACAGAAAGAAAAGCGGAAAGATATAGCCGATATCGGCGGCAAAGATCTTTCCGGCAATCGCCGCCATCAGGGCGAACCCCAATGAACCCACGGTCCGTACGGTTGAAAACTTAAACTTTTCCTGTTGCGCCAACTCCAGCGCGATCGAATCGCCCAAGGGATGGATGGCGCTGCCAAAAACGCCCATCACCGCCGTGGCCGCGATTACCAACCAGAAATCGGCGCCAGCCAACGGCAACAGCCAGGTGGTAATGGCCGAAAGTGCCAACGCCACCTGCAATATGACATTTTTATTCGGGGACCGGTCGGCCAGCGAACCCCAGAGCGGTTGAACGAGCAACCCGATAACTCCCCCGACCGAGGCGATAATTCCGATCTGGGCGTTGTTTAAATGAATCTGGGCGTAATAGAGGCCGATATACGAGTAAAAACCCGCTCCTCCCATAAAAATGAGCGAATAGTATATCGCCAGCACCCATCGGTTCGATTTTTTAGGCATCAAAGGACTCCATCCGGCTAGCATGAATCTGAATCGTAATCGTAATCGTAATCGTAATTTCCATTATAACACAGCCCAAGCTCATTTCGGGTTTTGGCTGTGAAAGTTAACGCTGAGTTCATTTGTATGTGATTGCGACATAGTTTCCTTGCCAGTTTGCCAAGGCGAAACTTTTGAATTATAATGATTACATTTCATACTGGCAGGTGAGTCTGGCGTGGAATCCATCGCAACCCTTATCGAAGTTTTGGAACAAGATCCGGTGCGCAATTGCAACTTGCTCAATTTTATCGGTTCCTACCCGATTTCCCAGTGGTTCCGCAATGCCAATTCGGTCCTGGTCACAGGCCAAAGCGACCAGAATTGGGTCTATCTTAGCAGCGTGTCTCCGGAGGAATTAACCGTTTTAACCAGCCGGATCGGGCCGGCTGAACAATATTTCGCCGCGGTGGAAGACTGGATGATTCCCCTCATCACGCGAGGACGGGAGTGCGAGTGGCAACTTTCCTGCATCAAGTTGTATCTGCCGGGGCGGACTGTGTTACGGGCGCCGGCTGTCGCCACAACTGCCTTAACCCCGGACTCGGCTCGGTTCATCTTCGAACACTCCCACTATCAAGCCTACACCACCCCCGCGTATATCGGAGAACGGATTGCGGCGGGTTTCAGTCAAGGGATTTACGACGGGAAAGCTTTAATCGGTTGGGTCATGACGCACGACGACGGCGCTATTGGATTTTTACAGGTTGACGACCGCTACCGCCGCCGGGGTTACGGTCGCGCTTTATTGACGGCGATCAGCCTTCAGTTGCGTCAAGCGGGCAAACTGCCCTTCCTCCACATCGAACCGGCCAATTCCGCCTCGCTGACACTCTGCCGTCAACTCGGATTCATTCCGGACCGACCGGTACATTGGCTAAAATTGAGTCCACGCTAAAAAGGTATCGCTTCGCAATTGCCTTCCGGCACACTCGCGTCGTAGGGAAGATGAGCCGCGCCTCATTTTTATCGTACCCCGGTTATTTGCCAATGACCGCTTCCCCGTTAAACCCTTCCCCTCCTCCCTTTTCTGATCGAAATGCTTGAACAAGAAACCGATGCCCCAAAACAACTAATTTACGAACTGGGTGATAAATTATCGCACGGAGAGATTGAGATTATTAAGCATTAAAGGATTTAACCCGTTAACCGCTGTTGCATTAATGAGTGATGTTGACTCGCCTCAGGGAGGTGAGTCCCACCTCGTCCCAACAAAAAAGCCAGCAAAGATGCTGGCTAAAAAATCCTAAAACCCGGTTTCCGGTACCTCCACCCGGAACACCGCCCGCTTCCCATCGCGGTTCGAGGTGAAATAAACCCACCGGTCCGCATGGTCGAAGATGGGATGGGGATGGCTGTCCTGACAGTTCCAAAGCGAACGGTGTTCACAGAGGGGTTGCCACGCGATGGTCCGCGCCTCCCAATCAACCCGCTGGACGGTGATCCATTCGCCGCCCCAATTCTCGTTTTCGGGCACGCCCTCGGGATGGTAATAGCCGTCGGAAACCAGCCAGTCATTATGGCGGTTGCCCGCGGTAAAATGGCCGTAACGGTTGTAAGCGGCCGGCAGTTTCACTTCGATGTTGTCGCCGCCGGCGGGGCTGACCCGGCCCACGAAAGCGGCGCCGTCCTGAAACTTGCCGTGATAAATGATGTACTTGCCGTCGGCCTGCCACATCTCATGGCAGACCCAATCTTCCTTGCGGCGTTCAGCCGCTTCGGTCCGCAACCGGCGGTGCTGACGACCGTCCCACAGCCAAAGCCGGCGGACGCCGCAGTCGGAAGGCCACTCGTGATTGTAAAGAATCCGTTCCGGATCGTTCGGGTCAAACTGGACATGGGTGATCCAAGCCCGGGGAACCCGTTCGCACAGCAGTTCCGCTCCGGTTGCGGTATCGTAGACCCGCAGATACGAACTTAAATTTTCGGACCGTACCCGTTCGTCAATGTCGTAATTGGGTTTGCCGCTGATCACTTCGTTCCGCTTGCCGTCACCGCCCAAACAGTAACCGGGGCTGTCATTGATAAACTCCTCCGCCGCCAATGCCCGGGCGTCGGTGGTC
This sequence comes from Bacillota bacterium, assembly GCA_023417475.1. Lineage (GTDB taxonomy): Bacteria > Bacillota > UBA4882 > UBA8346 > UBA8346 > JAEYPR01. The sequence goes on from JAEZFP010000002.1 coordinate 41,589, forward strand.
GGCACGCAAAGCCGTTTCCCGTCGGCGCTGGGATGGGTAAAAGCCGTCACCTGAGCTTCCGGCAAACGGTTTAGGACCCGTCTGGCGCCGTGGCGGTCCACCACGCAAATGTCCCGGCCCTGGATATAATAAACTTTCCCCTGGTTTGAATCCACGCTGACGCTGGCCTTGCCCAGTCCCCGGTCTTCATTGCCGTTGAAATAAACATATGATTTAAGGGTACCCGCGGTGTTGAAGGTCAATTGCCGTTCCGTGCCGTCCGCGACATCCCGGCTAAAAATATTGGGATTGCCGTCACGGTCGCTGATAAAAAAGAGCCGGCGATCGTCAGCGGTCAAACTGGATGAAGTGAAATAAAGCAACTGTTCATCCGCCGCGCTTAAGCCGGTCATTCGTTGCGGTTCCATGGTTTACCACTCCCTTGGCAAAGATTCCAGGCGCTCTCGGCGCCTGGTTGGTTATATTTTCATTGTAATATAACCAAACCGCAATTTCTTCACACCGCTTGCCGGATTTAACCAAAATCACCGATCTTGCGCTAAATTTTCAACCGTAGTATGCTTAACTGGCGGAAATAAATCCTTTCCATTCTGATTGACGATGGAGGCGTTTGCAGCCATGAATGACTTTTATATCGACCATCGCCACGTGGCGGCGGTTGCCGATCCGCCCCTGGAACACAGCCACGACCGGTTTGAGATTGCTTTTTTCATCCAAGCCCGGCTTAATATCTTTGTCAAAGACATCAACTACACCATCGGCGCCGGTAATCTGCTGCTCATTAACGAATACGATATCCACCGGATTGTCTATTCACCCCGGACACCCTACACAAGATATGTGATTCATTTTAGCCGCTCCTTTTTAAGTTCCTACCTGCAACAATTGGGGATCAGCGACTTATTTCGAGAACTCGCCGAATTGCCCTATCAAAAGGTTACTCTCAATCTAAAACAAACCACCGAGCTGCAGTCGCTATTCCAAACGCTCCTGAAACTGGCGCCGACCTCCGGCGGTCAGGAACAACCGGCGCTGACGACGGCGCTCGTCAAATCCTATCTCTTGATCATTCTCAGTAAGTTTCGGGAGTTGGTCACCGCAGCAACCCCGGCGGGCAATTATAAAAAAGATCACCAAGTTCAATTGATCATCCAATATATCGATCGCCATTACATGGACCAGCTTACCTTGGATGGCTTGGCCCAACGGTTTCACCTCAGCAAGTTCCATATCAGCCATATTTTCAAGGCGGTTACCGGATTCACCGTCAACCAATACCTGCAACGACGCCGGGTCATCGAGGCCCAAAAACTGTTGCAGGATCCGGCGGCCGACCCCTTCGATGTCAGCTACCGTTGCGGGTTCAACCACTTACAGCACTTTTACCGCGTCTTCAAAGCGATCGCCCAAACCACGCCCGTCCGGTATCAACGGAAACACGCGCCCCGCTAAATACGCTACAACGGCGCGGACTGTCTGCAGTCCGCGCCGTTGCTTCACTCAATCCACTTGCTTTATAGCTCCTCGACGTAGATTGCCGTTTCCGCCGACCAAATCTCACCCGGCTGCAACTCGCGATAACCGGTGATTTCCGGCGCAAGCTTCAGGTTGGGCGCATTGATCGCCCACGTCTGCGGCTCGGGACAGAAAAATCCCTTATCCCCGCCGTAATTCCAAAGCATCCAATGCCGGTAGGCGGCGTCGACCCGATAAACCACTCGCAGCCGGCGCGCTCCGTCTTCGATCAACGCGCCGTGAAACGGTTTGCCGTCGACTGTCAATGCTTCGGCCGTATAATGGGCGGAGATCGGACTCCCCTGCGGCATGACCCCGACGGTCCGGTAGGCTTGATCAGCCTCATTTAAGGGTAGCAGTTTTCCGGTTGGCAACGTCCGCTCGTCCAACTCCCATTCCGCGCCGACCGAGACGCGCAACCGGCAGTCTTCCGCCTTGCTTTCCGGATGGAACGGCACCTGCAGCGCGGTATGAAAGCCAACGCCCAACGGCAGCGCTACCGTGCCCCGATTGCCGATGGTGAGCGTTTGCTGCAGGCCCGCCGCCGACAACGTATAGCGCATCCGAAACTCAAACTGGTTCAGGTAGCGGTCATACGCGTCAGTGGCGTTATCACCGGTGAAAGCCGCTTCAACCACTACCGTAGCGCCGGTGACTGCCGTTGTAACAACCTCCCACGGCCGCAAACGCAAAAAACCGTGAATATGGTTGTTTTCATTGCCGTTAAGCGGAAAATCAACCACGGTTCCGGCCATCGGAAACTTCCCGTCGGCGATCCGGTTCGGCGGGAACAAAATCGGAATTCCGTATATCTGCGGTCTGGCCTTAAACTCGTCCAGTCCCACGCCTTCCGGATAGCGCAACAAGGTCAACCCCCGTTGCAAATCCTGCAATTCGATGACCTGCGCCCCGACTCCCGGCAGCATCAGCGCCTCATACCCGCCGGCCCAAAAACGCACCGCCGGTTCGTCCTGCCACTGAACATGTTCAAACCGCGGTTGAGCGGCATCCTGTTTCTTCATCCCATAACATCCCCTGTCTTTTGGTGTCGATGTCGCCCGGATTGCTAGGTCCGTTAAAGCGGCATCCTTTCCTTCTCTTTAAGTTTACCGATTTATAAGTAAAGTTCAAGTTAATTTCTGACCAAACTTGCTTGACAGATGGAAACTGATGGATTATATTTATAATTGATGAGTTAGTCATGCCTAACATTCGGACGGTTTGCCGCTTCAGTTTCGGCGCGTCCCCCGATTCATCATCGGCTTGAAGTTTGATGATGGTTCAAAACCGGTTTTCATTCTAAAAGTTAGTTCTAACTAACATAAACCATGTGCCATGCGATTGGTTATATCTCAAAGCACGGACAGCCCAAATGTTAGTCAAAGCTAACACCAGTTTGAAGGAGGTGACTGCCCAAATACAGCGCTTTTTAAGATTTTTGGTGTTTTTATGCCTGATCCGTCAATATCGAAATCTTTTGGAGGGGAAAACATGTTAAAACGGCTTACATTCATAGCGCTACTCTGCGCTCTTATGGCGACATTCCATACCAAAACCCTAGCCAGCACGTTAGGCGTAGAGGTTGAACCGGGAGTCTCCGCTTACCTTGAGTTATATTCCGAACCGGATGCGGGTTACGGACCGAAAGTCGGCGTCGATTGGGGGGTCAACGACCAATGGATGCTGCAATTCGGTTTCCAGGCCGAAGGTGATGATGATAAAGATTCCTTCAACCCGGCGATCACTTCATTGGGCGCGCGGTATGAATTTACCGAACAACTGGCGGCGACGCTCAACTATGACCACAGCGACGCTGAAAAAGCTTATACCCTTGGCCTGGTTGGTAAACTTGGTCTTAGCGAACCGTTGGCGCTAGCCGGCAAACTTGAATACGGCCGGACCCGTCCCGACGAGAAACTGGACGGTGAAACCGCCGACACGACGACCTTAGCTTTCTTTACCGGTTTTGAATACCAAGCCTTGGAGAACCTGGTCTTCAATCTTGGCTATGAAGTCGACCGGACCGCTTATGTGAAAAAAGCGCTGGACCGGACGTACGGCGACGACACTACCACGCTGTATACCGTCGGCGCGGAGTGGGCTGTTAATCAATACACCCTTTATTTTGATTACGACATGCCCAACGGCGACGACGGGGAGAACACCCTGACCCTTGGCGTGTCCTATGCGTTTTAAAATGCAATGAACCCTACGAAAGCCACCGGCTGATAACGTAACAAAAAAACAAATGGAGTGGTTGGTAATGAAGAACATAGCGATTATTTTTTGGAGCGGCACCGGCAACACCCAGCAAATGGCCGAAGCCATCGGCGCCGGCGCAACGACTGACGCGACTGCCGTCAAAGTGATTCCGGTGGACCAAGCCTCCCAAGCCAACCTGGCGGAAGCCGACGCGGTCGCGTTAGGTTGCCCCTCAATGGGCAGCGAAGTCTTGGAGGAAATGGAGATGGAACCGTTCGTCGCCGCCATCGCTCCCGAAGCGTTAGCCGGAAAACCGTTGGCCTTATTTGGCTCCTATGATTGGGGCGACGGTCAATGGATGCGTGATTGGGAAGAACGGATGGCGGCAACCAGCGCCAAGTTGATTGACGGCGGATTAACCATCCGCAGCACGCCCGATGCGGACGGTTTGGAACAATGCAAAGCGCTCGGCGCCAAATTAGCCGCCGCGTTGTAAAGCGGTAGCATGAGCAAAGAAAAAGCGCCGGATTTGGCGCTTTTTCTTTGCTCAATTTTTTATTGACGTTACTTTGATTGCCGTTTGACATCGCAGCAATCCCCCGGGCAACCGGTCTCGCACCCGCAACCGCCCTTTTTGGTAGCGCGCACCGCCGCCAGTACAATGATTCCGACCAATAAGATTCCGGCGCCAAATAGGATGAACAATCTCATGATTTGACCTCCAATCGTAAGCTAAATAAATTATCCGGGTTGAGTGGCCGCAAGTATAAGGATTTTTCGCCTCCAAGGCGGTGGTCAGACCCTCGATAATCTCATGCTACGGTTCGACCATTCCCTCGGAAGCGCTCATGGCAGCAAGCCTTTCGCCTGCGTATTTTGGAATGTTTCCAACGCTTGACTAATCGACGACCAGGACCGCCGCACGAACAAGGTGTGAACGCCCCGGGCTTTGGCCGCGGCTTTCACTTCCAACGCCAAGCCGTGATTCAGGTAATCGGTCAAGACCAAAACCGCCTCGACCCCCTGCGGGATACCGCTTTTCAGTTCCCCTTTTTTCCGCCCGCTGACGTGTTGGATCAGTTGAAAGCCCTTCGTCTCCAACAATGCAGGAATCTTTCCCAAATGGTCACCGCCAAAAATTACAATTGACATGGCCAACTCCCCAATCTTGCGTTGCTATTGATCTCGCCGCAATGTCACGATGTTCTCTATTGCGGCCGATCATTCTTAATTCTGGACAGAATCGACTCTGCCCGGCTAAATTTGCAAAACGGAACTAAACCGGTTCACCCGCGGGTTCTATCCGCAACAGGGACTGACCCGCTCCCGGAGATAAGCGGACGGTTGCGCGCCGGCCAGCATCTGCCGGACAAATCCCAACTTCGCTTCGTGATACTTGGCAAATAACGCCCGTTTCCGTTCCGGATCGTGATACACTTTCCAATAACCGTCGGCCAACGCCTGCTTGCCGCCATGCCGAATGAATCCGAGCACATCCGGGAGAGGGATCCCCAAAAAGAGGCCGATCTCATGCGGACAACCCGCCTGATAACGCTCCTTCAAATCGGCCAACGCCGTTTGGAGCGTCGGTTGCCTATGATATCCGCAAGACTCCAAAAACCAGCTGCTGGCCCGTTGTTGCAACACTTGTCGCAAGAGTCGCGGACTGTAAAACAAGACCACGACATGATTGGAAGACTCTTGCAGGGTAAAGTGACAAAAATCCTCCGATTGCGGAATGGCGTGTTGCTCTTCGCGCCACCGGCCGTACAACTCTCGACGCCGGTCATCGGCAAATGTCAATATCACGCCCGGCTTTTGCTGTTCCAGCACCGGCGCCGCCTGATACGCAATGGTATGAAGCAGATAATCCCGGTCGTTTAGCCCAAGCCACCCCTGCAGATAACGATGTTGCAGCTCAGTTTTCATGGTTCTCCCTCCCTAGCGCGGCAGCTGGATGTTTTATTGTTAGTCAAAACTAACTTTTTTATGATAAAAAATTAAATTAATGCTCGGTTTGGCATTGCGAACATAACCCGTATAATTTCACCTGCTCCACCCGGAATTGGGATTGATGCGGCAGTGGCTGGAAGCGGCAAGTTTGCTCCGGCTCCAAACGAACCCGGCCGCATTGCCGGCAGATGAGCCGGACCGGTTGGACGGGCGCCCCGGTTTCCCAGCGAAAACGGGTTCCTTTGCCGTCGTGGCAATCGGTTGTCAACAATCGCAACCGTTCAAACAGCGCCAACGTCCGATAGACGGTCGCTTGACCGACCTCCGGAACTTTCGCTTTTACCAGCCGGAAAATCTCGTCGCTGCGCAGATAGCGGTCTTGATTTTGAATTAAAACCGCCAACACCGCTTGCCGCTGCGCTGTGAAACGGCAACCGCTCTCTTCCAACCGGGTCACCACCGCCCGCATTTCGTTCTTCGCCAACACAACCAAAGTCCTCCGGGGTTTATTCGGTATGATACGGATCCGGTCGCAACCGGACCCGCATCGCTTATCATTCAATATCCGGGGTCGCCGGCAATCAGGCGCTGAGCGTCTGCGACGGATTATCCTTGGTCAAGTTGGTTTTACGACCCAGCCACCAGAAGACCCCGATCATCGCTACCAGTAATAGCACCGACACGGTAATCCACAAGGGCTGATGTCCCAACGTCACCTGATAGAATAAGGTCGCCACAACCCAGGCCAAAAGCGTCAGATAAGTTAACGCCAAGGTTCCGTACCCCTTGCCCATTTCTCGCAACACCGCGCCCAACGCCGCGACGCACGGCATATAAATGAGCACCAGCAACAGATACGCGTACGCCTGCAACGGTCCCTGGGTGAAATAACGTTTCATCGCCGTATAAACCTGCTGATCGGCGCCAACCTCCTGGGCGACGGCCGCTTGATCCGCACTGACCACGCCCATGCCGAGTGGATCGCGTAAACCGTCCCAAACTCCGCTTAAGTTGTCCCCGATCGAGGCCACCGCTTCCTGAACGCCGGCTCCCAGATCGAATTTAGATTCTTCGGCGCTTTCGGCCTGACTGGCGTGGTCAATCTGGCTGTACAGCGAATTCAAGGTGCCGACCACCGCCTCTTTGGCTAAAATTCCGGTGAAAACGCCCACTGCCGCCGGCCAGTTTTCTTTCTCCATGCCCATCGGTTCGAAGATCGGCGTGATCGACTTGCCGATCTGGGCCAAAACCGAATTAGGCGAGTCTTCGTTGCCAAAGGTGCCGTCGGTGCCGAACGAATTGAGAAACGCCAACAAAGCGACGACAATAATAATGATCTTCGTCCGAAACATGAAGACGCTCAAGCGACTCCAGGTATAGGCGAGAATGTTTTTGAAACGCGGCAAATGGTACGGCGGAAGCTCCATCACGAAATGAGACGCCTCGCCCTTAAAAAGCGTATTTTTCAGGATCAGACCTGTGAAGATCGCCAAGACGATTCCCACCAGATACAGGGAGAAGACCATATTCGAAGCGCCCGCTCCGAAGAACGCCGCGCCAAACAAGGCATAGACCGGAAGCCGGGCGCCGCAGGACATCAACGGGATCATAAAGATCGTTAAATACCGGTCGCGTTTATTTTCCAAAGTCCGGGTGGCCATAATCGCCGGCACGCCGCAACCAAAACCGACCAGCATCGGCACGAAGGATTTTCCCGGTAAGCCGATCCAGCGTAAAAAGCGGTCCATGACAAACGCCGCCCGGGCCATATAACCCGAGTCCTCCAAGATCGACAAGACCAAAAACATCATAAAGATCACGGGGATAAACGTCGCCAACGTCTGCACCCCGGCTCCGATCCCGCCGGCCAAGATCGACACCAGCCACTCCGGCGCGCCGATAGCGCTCAACGCCTGACCGAACCCATCGACAAAGATCGTTCCGAATAAAATATCAAAAAAGTCGATAAACGCGCCGCCGACATTCATGGTCAGCCAAAACATCAAATACATAATTCCTAAAAAGATCGGTATGCCTAACAAACGGTGCATCACAAAATGATCGACCCGGTCGCCGATGGACTCCTTGACCACGCCCCGGCCGATCACGTTCTCAGTCAACTGATAGATCAACTGATAGCGCGCTTCAGCCAGGATTACGTCGGCATTATCATTCAACTCCGCTTCAATCCCGGTAACAATTTTGCGGATGGCCGCTTCGGTCAGCGCGCCGGAGGATGTGACCCGTCCGGTGACCCAGGTGTCTTGTTCCAACAGTTTTAATGCCGTCCAACGGGCATTGGCGCCCAGTTCCCTACCGACCGGCTCCAACTGCGGCAACCACTGCGCGATCGCCTGCTCCACCGGTTCCGGAAATCGCACCCGGGCCGTCGGCGCCATCCGCCGCTGCCAAGCTTGGGCGATCGCCTCTTTCAACCGTTCCAAATCTTTTTTCTGGGTGGCGCTGATATCCACCACCGGACAGCCCAACCGTTGCTCCAACTTTTGCCGGTTGATGGTGATCCCTTTTCCCGCCGCCAGATCCATCATGTTCAGAACCGCCAAGACCGGCACGCCCATCTCAATCAGTTGGGTGGTGAGATAAAGGTTCCGTTCCAGGTTGGTGGCATCCAAAATATTGATGACCAAACCAGGCTCGCCGCTGAGGATATAATCCCGTGAAACCCGTTCGTCTTCCGAATGGGCAGTTAATGAGTAAATTCCGGGCAGGTCAACCAGGGTTACCTTCTGTCCCGCGAGGGTCAGTAAGCCTTCTTTCCGTTCCACGGTGACGCCGGGCCAGTTCCCCACCCGCTGGTTGCTGCCGGTTAAACCGTTAAATAAGGTGGTCTTCCCGGAGTTGGGATTGCCGACCACCGCAATTGTCTTAACTTCTGCCATCAACTGTGCCTCCTTATCTGTAAAACATCGGCTTCCGCTTTACGCAGCGAGAGATGAAACCCGCGCACCGCCACTTCGACCGGGTCGCCCAGCGGCGCTACCTTGACCACCTGAACCGTTGTCCCTTTGGTCAGTCCCATCGCCAACAGTTTACTACGGTAGCTCGGGTCGTTCCCTTCGTATCCGGTGATCTCGCCGGTCTCCCCCGGTTTTAAATCCTTCAGTCTTTCCGCCATGAAAACCATCCTCTCTTTGCTTGCGACTCCGGATTGGGCTGCACGTAAATCTTGCCGATGGTCCCCCAGTCGACCATCACCCGGTTCTGATCAAGCTGCAAAATATAGGGGTGGCCTTTTTCACCCCGCGCCACTTTGATCTGCATGCCGGGAATCAGCCCCAATGCCAACATTTGACTCCGGAACTCTTCTCCGCCGTCAAAACGTCGCACAATCCCGGAGCTTCCGGTCTGTAAATTCGCCACCGAAACCACGGCGGATGATTGCGGCGCCGTTCCCTCGGCGCTGGCTGCGAAGGATAAACCCACCGGCTTTTTAGTATCGCAAACCGCTCCCATCATTGAAAACCCTCCCCATCAGTTAGTCTTAACTAACATCAAATTAAAAAAACAACCTTTAAAAACGCGGATACCCCGGTATATTCTTTTTAAAATCAACGCCTAACGCAACAACTGTAAGTCTTAACTAACATTTAATCAAAAATAAAACCCATTGCATCCTTCGACTTTTTTTAACGGGATTGAATTAATCCCGAAAGATAGTCGACCAACTTATCCATCGTTATCGGGCTGATGTAATGTTCGACACTACATGCGTCTTGCTCCGCCGTCTGGTGGTCAACCCCCAAGATTTCGCTGAAAAAATGCTTCAGAACCTCGTGACGGCGTTGAATCTTCCGGGCTTGCACCTTGCCTTGTTCAGTCAGTTGCATCGGTCCGTAGCGTTCGTGGCTGAGAAGATTCAAATCGACCAGTTTGGAGACGGCTTGGTTGACGCTGGATTTGGCGACGCCGAGCTTTTCCGCCAAATCAGTGACGCGAATGGATTCGTTTTCTTGGCTCAGATCCAATATGACTTCCAAATAATCCTCCAATGACGGAGAGATGGAAGTGGTTTCCGACACATCATCACTTCGCTTTATAGTGAATGTTAGTATGGACTAACTACTGTAAATTAAATGTACTCCATCCCCAAAAGTTTGTCAAGCGTTCATTCGCGATCTTGACAGTTTTTCTTTAAAGTGATATATAATTGATTATATATATATGATGTTATCCAAAAAGTTTTAAACCGTCGCGGAGGCAATTTTCATGTCGTTAAAACATGCGTTATTGGGTTTTTTAAATTATCAGAGCATGACCGGATACACCCTCAAACAGTGTTTCGACCAGTCGGTGCAACATTTTTGGAACGCCAGTCTCAGCCAGATCTATCCGACGCTGAACCAAATGAAAGAGGAAGGTCTGCTGACCATGGAAATTAAGTATCAGGACGCCTCTCCCAACGCCAAAATCTATCAGATCACCCCCGCCGGCCGGAGCGAGCTTCAACGGTGGCTGGCGGAGCCGACCGAAGCGCAACCCAACCGCAGCGCGTTTTTGGTCAAAATTTTTTTTAGCGCCAACATCGACCGCCAGGTGGTCCTGGCCCAACTCAAGGAACGTTTGGAACAGGCCAAAGCCAACTTGATCCGCTACCGTCAGTCCCAACAAGAGATCATCAACCGGCACGCGTCGGCCGACGACTTTCCCCAGGATCGCCTCTTTTGGAGCCTAACGGCCGATTACGGCATTAAACATGAGGAAGCCAACATCGCCTGGTACCAAACGTCGATCAAAACGCTTGAGGCCTTGTCCGGCGCCGATCGAAAGGAGCATCGCGAACCATGAATGTCTTCGCCATCAACGGCAGTCCCAAGGGGCGCTCGGGCAACACCGACGCAATGCTCCAACCCTTGCTGCACGGCGCGGCCGCGACCGGCGCCGCCACTGAAACCGTGTACTTAAACGAAAAACAGATCCAGCATTGTCGCGGTTGTTTTCACTGTTGGACCAAAACGCCCGGTCAATGCGTCCACCGCGACGACATGGCGGAACTCCTCCCGAAACTGGTCGCCGCCGAGCTGGTGATTTACGCCACGCCGCTTTATTGCTATACCATGACCGGGTTAATGAAGGATTTTTTCGACCGCAGGTTGCCCCTGGCGACCCCCTTCATCGCCGAAGTCAACGGCCGGTTTTACCATCCGCGCCGTTTCGAACCGGACCGGCCGCAACGGACCGTGCTCCTCTCCAATTGCGGTTTTCCCGGCCAATACAACTTCTCCGGTCTGATCGAAACCTTTCAGGTGATGACCCAACGTCAACTGAACGGGGTCATCTGCTGCGCCCAAGGGGGAATGCTCCGGGTTCCCGAAGCCGGCGCGTTGTTGTCTCCCTATTTTGCCGCTTTGGAACGGGCCGGACGGGAGTTGATCGAAACCGGCGCAATCGAACCGGCAACCCAGGTAATTCTCGACCGGCCGCTGCTCGATCCGCAATCATACCAACAAATGGTCAACGAACACTGGCGTTCCACCGGAGCGCCATCGCCTCCCCCAACCGGAGGTAACCATGATTACTGACGCCAAACCGCAAGCGCCGTCCTGGCGAAAAATCCTTCTCAACCGCAATTTCATTCAGAGCGCGCTGATTCCGCTGGTGCTCTTCTATCTGTTCAAGTGGCAAAAACGCGAGCTGACGGGGATCATTATCTCCGGTGTCTGGTGTGTCGGCGTGGTGGTTTACAACTTGATCCGCGCTAAAAAAGTCAACGCCTTGGCGATCTTGAGCGGGACCGTCTCCGCCATCGGACTGACCGGGACCATCATTGTGCGGAGCCCGAACTTTTATCTAATGGCCCCGGTGGTGACTGATTTTCTATTTGCTTTGGTCTTCATCGGCTCCGTCCGGACGCCCCGCCCGCTGATTCAAATCTTTGCCGAGGACGCGACGCCCTGGGCGTTTCCGGAGGCGTTGCGCCGCCAAGCCAAGTACCGGCAAGCCTGGGTCGTGGTCACCATCGCCTGGGGGATATTAAATATCACCCAGGGGACGTTGCGCGGCATTCTGCTGGCAACCACCCCGGTCGCCGCCTATTACACGATCAGTACCGTCTACAACCAAATCTCCGCCCTCTTGATGATGGGTTTTTCCTACTTCTTTCCCAAGTGGTATTGGGAGCGTCATTAACCCTCGCCAAAAACACCGGGCCGACCGCAACGTCGGTCCGTTTTATTTTTGCAAAAAAAATGCGCGCTTGATGTAGCGTAAAGTGATACAATGGGGGTGGATTGCCCGAATGACGACGGGTCGGCAGGGACGCGGAACGGACAAGCAGTTCCGGTCGCCCCTGTCAACCGTTATGATCAAAGGTTTTTTTAAAACAGACGGATTAAAGGAAGGATTATCATGAACCGCAAAGCCATTCCGTTTTCCCCGCCGGATATCAGCGAGGCCGAGATTGAGCTGGTGGCGGAGGTGCTCCGCTCCGGTTGGATCACCTCCGGACCCAAAGTCGCCCAGTTTGAAACGGCGCTCCGGGAATATTGCGGCACCCGGCAGGCGGTCGCTTTGAACAGCGCCACCGCCGGGATGGAGTTGATCGTTAAAACCCTGGATCTCAAAGAAGGGGACGCGGCGATCACCACGCCCTATACTTACACCGCCACCGCCAGCGTGATGACCCACCGCGGCATCCGGCCCACCTTCGTCGATCTCAAAAAGGACAGCTTTTTCCTGGACGAGCAGCGCTTGTTCGACGCGATCACGCCCCGGACCAAGCTAATCACCACCGTCGATATCGCCGGAGCGCCCGTCGATTACGACGCGGTGAAAGCGGTAGTCAAAGCCAAAGGCCGCGAGGATATCGTGTTGATGTCCGACTCGGCCCATTCCTTCGGGGCGACCTACAAGGGGCAACGGGTGGGCGGCCAGTTTGATTTTCACATCTTTTCCTTTCACGCGGTCAAAAACCTGACCACCGCCGAAGGCGGCGCCATCACTTATAATGACAATCATTACGGGGGGAATGAGGATCTTTACCGCAAACTAAAGGTCACCGCGTTGCACGGCCAGACCAAAGACGCGTTCTCCAAAATGAAGGCGGGCGCCTGGAAGTACGATATCGTCACCGACGGGTTTAAATGCAACATGACCGACATCATGGCCGCTATCGGGCTGATTCAGTTGCAACGGTTCGAGGCGATGAGCGCCAAACGCCGGGCGCTTCACGAACTTTACTCCGACGCCCTGGTCACCAAGGACTGGGCGATTTTGCCGTTCCAAAGCGACGGTCAAGGCACCGAGACCTGTTACCACTTGTACCCCTTGCGAATCCGGGGCTTCTCCGAATTTCAGCGGGACCTGCTCATTCAGGAGTTGGCCGACGCCGGCGTCGCCACCAATGTCCATTTCATGCCGTTGCCCATGTTCAGTTTCTACCAAGGCCTGGGCTACTCGATCCATGATTATCCAAACGCTTATCAGCAATACGCCAACGAAATCACCTTACCGCTGTATTCGACCCTCGACCCCGCCGACGCCGGGTATGTGGTCGAGCAATTGATTCAAGCGGTGGAACGGTTGCTGCGACAGAAAGTGTCGTAACCGCGGCGCAACGGCGGAACGCCAGCAATCCTTTGACATTTACTGGGGATTGCTTTATAATCCACTTAAACTAGCGGCTTTTTGGAGCATTGAAAGGAGTGAGCAAGATGGGTAAACGACCTTTACCGGTTTACGCCCTAATTCTGCTGGCGTTGGGTTTGATCCTGACCGTCGGTTCGGTTGGGACGGCCGCCTCGGTCACGATACTGCCGGGGACGACAACCACGCCGGCGGAGAACTATTTTCCGTTGACTTTGGGCAATCAGTGGCATTTCCGGGTGCAAGTCGCCGGCCAGACGCTTTGGATGACTTACATCGCCACCGATAAAGCCTTCATCGACGGCGTGGCTACGGTGACATTTGAAACCCGCGTGAACGACCTGCCGCAGACCCGGGAGAATTATCAAATAACCGGCGACGGAGTTTTTACGGTACTCCGCCAAATGCAGCTTTACAGTTTCAAATTCAATCCCAAACAAATCTTGCTGAAATATCCGGTGGTAAGCGGCGATGCTTGGGAACAGATCGGCTCTTTCGGCGACGCGTCTAAAAACGCCACCTTTCAATATCAACAAAAATGCCGTTATGTCGGTTTTGAGGATGTCCAAGTCCCCGCCGGCAACTTCCGCGCCATTAAATTGGCCTTGGACCTCGTTGCCAGCGACGGGTCGCACATCCAGGGATTCCGTTATTTCAGCCAAGACGTGGGATTGATCAAAGAAGATCTGACGATGACCGTCAATCAGCAGCGCGTTGCGCTCCTTTCCGAACTTGACAGTTATCAGCTTGCCAAATAACTTAAAAAAACACCGCCAATCCCAACGGCCGGATCTGCAGCGACAGATCCGGCCTTTTTTTGGAGACGACATTCCCCCGTTGCTCCAAACGCGACGGCGGAAAACGCTTTCCGGAACCGGCATCCTCCATTCAGCCACCAGAATGTTCCGCCCCGGTCCCCGCATGGGCAATTCAACGACCGGAATCCTGTTCCCAACCGCTTGGCTGGCCAATCCCACCCGCATTATTCCGTTCCCGGCTTCTTCGCTGTTGCATCCTGCCGGTAAAATTCTGCTCCCAACGACCAATCTGTCGAATTTTGCTACCGGAATTGACCGCCGGAGAACCGGAATCCGTCGCCCCGGTCGGAACGGTGCGAAAAATAGGATTTTTATTTGAACTTTGCGAATTGACCCGCGAAATTAATGCAATTCCAATAAACGTTTGCGACAATAACAGTGAACAATGTCTAGGGATGGACAAACTTTACAGGGTTGTAGTATTGAAGGGTGTTTTCAATGAAGATACTACTGATCGAGGACGAAGTCAAACTGGTGGAGGCTTTATCGCATCTTTTGAAACGAAACGGTTTCATCGTGGATGTCGCCTATGATGGGGAAACCGGGATCGATCTGGCCTGCGCGGGATGTTACGACATCATTATTTTAGACCGGATGCTGCCGGAGCGGGATGGGCTTTCGCTATTGCGGGAATTCCGGAGTCAAGGCCATGACACGCCGGTCCTTTTCCTGACCGCCAAAGACGCCCCCGAAGCCCGGGCCGAAGGGTTAAACGCCGGAGCCGACGATTATTTGATCAAACCCTTTTTTACGGTGGAATTATTGGCCCGGTTGCAAGCATTGGGACGGCGCCGCGGCAAGGATTTGACGGCCAACGTTTACCAGGTGGACGATTTAATGTTCGACCCCACGCGGGGCTTGGTCACCAAAGGCGCCCAACAGATTCAACTGACGGTAAAAGAAGCGCAATTATTAGAATTGTTAATCCGCAACCTGGGTCAGGTAGTGACCAAAGAACGGATTCTCCAAAAGGTCTGGGGGTTCAACTCCGAGGCCGAGTTTACCAGCATCAATCTGTATGTGCATTACTTGCGCAAGAAACTGAGCACCAACAATTTAAAGACGGTCCGGGGCATCGGTTATTGTTTTCAAAGCAATGAACGGCAAGCGCGCACCGCCAATTAAGGCGGAGCCTGCCAGCGCCATGGGTTGAACCCCAACCCATGGCGGACCGCCAAGGCGCTTATTCAACATTATCCATCCCCAACCCCGGCGTCTCCCCTAAGGCGCCCAACTTTGCCCGTACCGTTTCATCGGGGCATTGTTCTCTCGCCCATTCGAGCAACTCCGCCACCTCATGGTCCGGTTCGCCGGCCTCCAGCCCTCTGGTCAACCAAACAACGGCCGTTTGATAATGCTTCATTTTATAACAACAAAATCCGGTTTTGCGGCAAATCGCCCCAAACAGCTCCGAATTGCCGGAAAGCCCCCGTAACAAATCCCGGTACCATTCCAACGCCTCCGGATAAAAGCCCAATTTGGCCAGCCGGTCGCCAATGGCCAACCGAGCGCCGACGTCAAAGTCTTTGCCTACCTCGAGAAACTGTTTGCATTGGTCCGCTTCGCCCAGATAAACCAGATCGTTCAGCAGATCCAAATACGGCGGCAGATCCGCCCCCGCCAAACGCCGCCCGGGTTCGCCGTCAAAAAAGGCGCTGACGATTCTGGCGAACGCCGGAGGCAGCGCCGGCCCCAGTTGCTCCAACCACTCCAGGTCACCTCCGAGCAGCAATGCATTGACGGCCAACAGCGCGGCTTGATAATCGCCGTTTTCTTTAAACGCGGCGGCAAACCGCGGAAAGACCGACTCGAAGCGGCGGTGGCAAAGCGCGACCATCGCGCCGTACTCCGGCTGGTTAAACCGCTCGGCCCAGATTTTTTGATAATAGTCCAGCACGGTCCGGACTTTCAGCCGGGACAGCCGCTCTACCAAAAAACCGACGTCCGTCCGGTCGTCGATCCGGTATAGCCGGTTCAACAGGTAAACAATCTCCGCCGCGGGCTGGCGCCGGATTACCCCGATCAATCCGGCGAAAACCTCCCCGTTATGCTTGGACAAACGGATGGCCTGGCAAAAACAGTCCAGCGCCTGCAACGGTTCATTTTTTAACTCGTAAAGTTTCGCGAGATTGAGATAGGCCACCGGCACCGAACCGTAAAACTCATTGCACAAACTATGGTCACAATAAGCGTCGTGGGCTGCCAAAGCGCGCTGCAAAACCGTCAACGCTTGCCGGTACCGTTGGAAGGTCATCAAATAAAACGCTTGATACAGCAAAATCTCCGGATGATGGGAATAGCGTTGTAACGCCGTTTGGCAAACCGCCTCAATCTCGGCTTCGCGATAGCTCCCCAATCGCGTCATACAAGCGATCAACACCACATACGGTTTATACGCGTAGGGCGTGGTAAGATGCCCTCCATGCGCGAGCGCTCGCCGGGCATATTCGATCGCCTCGGCATACCGGCCCAAAATCCGGTAGCCGTCGCTTAGGTAATGGTAGGTTAATTTCCGGACGACCCCCGCCGTCAACTCTTCCTCCAGCAATGCGGTGTTCCGTTTCACTTTGTCCAGTACCGCCGTTTGGGTGTACCCGGTATGGACGATGATTATTTCCTGCCTGGGATCAGCGACAGACCGCAGTTCTTGGCCGGCGTTATAAATCCATTCGTGAACTTTGCCCCGATAACGAACGGCGCGGCGGTTGCGAAAAATTCGAATCGTCGGATTCGAGCTGATCAACGGCCCGTCATATCCGTCGGTATTCTCCATCCGGCAGGTCACCGCGTCGATCCGGTCCATTCCGTCGATTCGGTCGACAAACGAACGGACATTGTGGACTTTGTCGGGTTTGATGTATTCGTCGGCATCCAGAAAAATAATCCAATCGCCGCCGGCTTGCTTCAGCGCGTAATTTTTCGCCGCCGCAAAATCGTTCCGCCATTGGTAAAAAAACAGCTTCGCTCCAAATCCCCGGGCGATTTCCGGCGTAGCGTCGGTCGAACCGGTGTCGACGACGATAAGTTCGTTGGCGATCGCTTGAACGCTTTGCAGACAACGGCCAAGATTGACCGCCTCGTTTTTAGCGATGACGCAAGCGGATATCTTTGACATTCTCACACCTCCACTGGGTTGGGCTTCGAAGCCCAACTGCGATCCTTTTGTCCTTTAAAAGGACAACTACAATCCTTCGTTTCCTATCAAACCTTGATAGAGTTCAAAGCCATAGGGTGACCCTTTTAAAGGGCAAGGAATCGCGCTTTAACCCCATTTTCGTTCCTTCGCTCGCCTCGACAAGTCGGGGAACAACGATTCATTCATCGCCTGCGAATGTTGGAAAACGATTAAGAAATTCACGAACCGGACATCGATCAATCGACCGCAACCGTTGCAATTTTTTTAACGCCGCCCGCGAAATAAACATAATTCCAACATTCCGTTACGATGTGATCTATATCCCTAGTGAAAGGAGGCCAGTCTGCCGGAGCGGTCCTGATCCGGCCGGTCGCGGCGTAGTAACGGCGGATCCCCGGCAACTCACGGAAAAGTTGCCGGAATATTATGAGACCCGTATCGTACGGAGCTCACTTTAAAAATCAAGGAGGAATTAACAATGGGAATGGTCATTAATACCAATATGGCGTCTTTGAATACTTACAACCAGTTGAATCTGAACAATACCGCCATGAACAAATCGCTGCAAAAATTGTCTTCCGGCTACCGCATCAACAGCGCGTCCGACGACGCCGCCGGGCTCGCCATCTCCGAAAAGATGAAAGCCCAGATTCGCGGACTTAACCAAGCCAGCAGCAACGCCCAAGACGGCATCTCGCTCGCCCAAACCGCCGAAGGCGCGCTCGAAGAGACGACCAGCATCTTACAACGCATGCGTGAACTCGCCGTCCAATCGTCAAGCGATTCCAATACCGATTCCGACCGCGCCAATATCCAGGACGAATTGGACGCGCTAATCTCACAGATCGATGAAATTGCCAATGATACGGAGTTCAATACCAAAAAATTGTTGGACGGTTCCATGAGCAAAGCCACCGCCGCGGCGGCCAATGTGCTCACCAATACCGCGCTCGACACCACGGTAACCGCAGCCTCGACCCTGGTTTCATTAACCGACTCCGATGGCAACAGTCTCGGGATCGCCTCCGGCGACACCATCACCGTCAGTTACGTGATGGACGGGGCGGTCGTCAGCTCGGTCATTACTGTCACCGATACCACGACCCTCGCCGATTTGGACGACTCCGCCTTCACTTTGGCCGCGTCAACCGACGGAATTACGGCGACTGCGGTGACGGCCGGCTCCGCCACGGCCATTTACGGTCTGACCCTTACGGTGAAAGACGCGGACGGCGATAAAGTGTCCGCCGCCACCAACGCGTTGTCATCCTTCTCCCAGACCACCGCGGCGGCCGAAACTCGGCAGGACGGTTCCGCCACCATTCTAATCGGCGCCAATACCGGTCAGGACTTGACCATCAGCATCAACGCGATGGACGCTTCCTCGCTTGGCGTCGACGCGCTCAAAGTCGACACCCAAGAAAGCGCCAACATCGCCATCAAGGTGATCGACACCGCGATTTCAACCGTGACTTCCGAACGTTCCAAGTTAGGCGCCATACAAAACCGGCTGGAAAGTTCGATCAATACCTTGACGACCTCCAGCGAAAACCTGACCTCGGCCCAATCGCAAATCGCCGATGTCGACATGGCTTCGGAGATGGCGAACTATACCAAGCTCAGCGTCCTCAACCAAGCCGCCACCGCCATGCTGGCGCAAGCCAACCAACAACCGCAACAAGTGTTGAAACTGTTACAATAAAGCCAAAGCAGACGCAAGAAACCCTCCGAAGCTCAAAGTTTCGGAGGGTTTTATTTTGCCGTAGGCGCGTCCGGTTAGGTTACGAGTGTATCATTTCTTTTCATTAAACCGGTTACCCCACGACAACATGGTCCACTTCAACACATATTGGTTTTTCAGTTGCCGTTTCAACCGCAGCTTTTTAACCTCGGCGCCAATCCGTTCCTTTTCGGCCAGCGCTTCGCGGTAGACGCAATTAATGAGCCGAAAGGTCTCATCCCGTTTCAGTTCGATGGTTGTCAGCAACGGCTCCAATCCGGGGTCGCTCCGCCAATCCGCAAACGCTTCCAAGGCTTGGCGAACCGCGCCCAATTCGTTGATTAGGGCCGCGCGCTCCTGCAGCATCCGGCCCAAGCCGCGCAGTTCCCGGCGGCGGATAAAATAACGCTGGGTTTCGGTATTGGCCCGAATTCGCTCCAGCAGTTCCACTTGCTCTTCCAAAAGTTGTTGCGCGTCTTCCCGGGTCATTGCGGTTGTCACCCCTTACGAAGAACTTGTCGACAGATAAGAGGATAAGGCCGTCAATTGCGAGTTCAATTGCGAAATATACGTTTCCATTGCCGTATATTTGGCATAGAGCCGCTCTTCCACCTCGTCCAGCCGGTCTTCTTCCTTGTCGATCCGTTCCTTATAGTCGTTAATCTTATCGGTTAACGTATTGTCGGTATTGGTGGTATCGTTTTCCATACCGGCTTTTTCAAGTAACAACCCCTTATTGCCGCTACTGTCTTTTAGCGTTGAGATGTTGTCTTGAATGAAGTCGTAGAACCGGTAAGCGATCCCTTCTTGTTGATACCGGACCGCTTTCTCGCCGGATGAAAGCTTCCGGTATTTGCTGGCGGTTCCCGAGTAGTCGGTCGAGGTCTGGGTGAACAGCTTCAAAATACTTTGCGAATCGCTTTGAATCGCTTCTTTCAGGGTATCTTCGTCAATATAGAGTTTGCCCTTTTCATTATAGCTCCCGGTGGTTATGCCGATACTCGCCAAAGTGAGCGACGACCCGGAGACCGTGTCAACCAACGCGTTCCGTAAATCGTCCAACAGACTTTGGAGCAAGGAATCCTTAGCCAACAGCCCGGTCTTGGCCTTTTCATTCCAATTTTCGATCTCCGTCTCGGACATCTCTGCTTCCTGCGCTTCAGTCAACGGCGGATAATCGGAATCGTACTGCTCGGACAACATGCTGTTGATGGTGCTGATCAAGGTATTATAATCCTCGACGAAGCTGGCGATGCTTTCATAGATGGCATCAGCGTCCTGCGTCAAAGATACTGTGGCTTTGCTGTCGGTCGTCGCGTTGAACGTATAGGTCACGCCGTCAATCGTCACCGTATTGGAACTGCGGGTCAATGTCACGCCGTCAATCGTCGCCTTGGCATCGGTTCCCGCGACCGATTGACCCAACGCCGCGCTCAAAAAGGTACTGCCGCTTTCGGTGACCGTCAGACTTTTTTGCGCGCCCGTGGTGTTGGATTGCAACACCAGTTTGTCACTGAGCTCGTCGTACTTCATGGTGACGCCGGCGTCGCTGGCGTTAACTTCGGAAATCAGCGCCGCCAGGGTGGTCGACTTGTCAAAGGTGAAACTGACGCCGTTGATGCTCAGCTCAATGGCTCCGGCGTCATTAAAGCTAAAGCTGTCGCTCATCGAGTCCGCCAACGTCTCCAACGTTGCGGAAGTACTGATCCGGTTGCTTAGCGTCGTGGCGCTAAAACCCAAAGCGCTCAACGCGCTGCCGCTACCGGAATTGCTGATCGTGATCTTTTGCACGCCGCTGTCCGTCGTCGCGGCGATGCCGAGGATCCCCTCGTCTGATTCCGTCAGGGTCACTTTTCCACTACCCACCGCATCGTCCACTGCCGCTTGCAGCGATTCCAGGTCGGTGACCGAATCGTCCAACGTCACGGTGGTTGCGGTTCCATCCAACGTAATCACAAAGCTGGTCCCGGACAGCGCCTCATAATCGATCGCACCGGAACCCGTAATCGCTTTGGTAAACGTACCGCTGGTTTTTAACGCAGCCGCCGTCGCCAATTGACTGACGGTGACCGTATGCGATCCGGCGCTGGCCGCACTGGTATAAGACGCCGTCACCGCGCTGCTGCTACTGGTGACCGCATATTGCTGAAACGTCTTTTCGCTCATGATGCTACTGGCAGAGGTGGTATCAAAATATTTGCCGGCGAAGGTTTTGATATCGTCAACGATATCCCGGTAGGCTTCCTGCTTCCATTCGGCCAGTTGCTGCTGTTGCTTTAATTTGTTTAATTTGGTCGATTGGGACGTCATCAATTGTTCGACAATCGAATCGACGTCAATTCCCGACGATAACCCGCTGATCACCGAACGGCCATTGACCGTGGTGGTGGTGATACTACTGGAACTGGACATCTAAATCGCCTCCTTGCTGTAAACTGAACGGATTGAACATCATGTCATATAATCCACCAAACTCTTGCTAAGCACTTTCGATCCTACCATTAGCGACGCCTGGTAAACATATTGAGCCGTCGCTAGATTAATGGATGCTTCCGCTACGTCGACATCCTCGTTTTCGCTTTGCAACTTGGTATAGGTCGTATTATTGTTGCTGAGCCGGGTCTGCGCCATTTCGACATAACTCATTCGCGCGCCCAGGTCGGCGCGGACATTCAACAACCGGTCGTAATCATTCTGCAGATCCGTCAAAACGCTGTCGATAGCCAAATCATTGCTGGTAACGGTGACCGTCGCCGGGTCTGTGGAATCATCAAGCGTCGCCGTCTGATAGGTGGTCGCGCCGTCCAGCCCCAATAACAATTTGGCGATGGTGTCGAACAAATTGCTGCCGGCTGTCGTGCCGATGACATCGTGGCCTTCGACGTTGACTGTGATTTTGGTGCCAAAGCCGATGTTGTATTTGATCGCCTGGTCGCCGCTGTCCTGATAGGCGTCGGCTGTGTTGGCGCTGCAAAAATCACTGATATCGCTGGCGTCGAGCGTTGCGGACATCGGTCCGCCCAAACTGATGTATTGTCCTTTATAGGTCACCTTATTCCCGGCCTCGGTCGCCACAATGGCATACGGCGCTTCATCGGTATCATATCCGGCAAAAATATAGCGGTCGGCATAGGTGGTGTTCATGATATCCACCACTTGCTCCTGCAACTGTTCCACTTCGGTTTTGATGCTCGCCTTATCCGTATCGCTCAGAGTATCGCTGGAAGCTTGAACCGTCAATTCTTTCAACCGTTTCACCACGTCGCCCAGATCGCTCAACGCCCCTTCGGTCACCGACTGCCAAGAGGCCGCGTCGGCGGCGTTTTGCTGATATTGTTCGATTTTGGCCACATAATTCCGGTACTTGATGGCGCGCGTCGCAACCACCGGATCGTCGGACGGCAACTCAATCTTGCAGGGCGAGGACGCCAAAGTTTGCGCCTTGCTCAACCGTTCCATGTTTTTATTCAGCGTCCAAACCGTTTTGGAAACCATCATATTATTGGTTATGCGCATAATTAGCCCTCCTTAGCTAAGATTCGACTTATGAATTCACCATATTGATGGTGGTTTGATAAATCTCATTCCACATGGTGACCATTTGCGCGGATGCGTTGTATGCCATTTGATATTTGGTATAGTTGGCGGTTTCCTCGTTATCCGAAACGCCGGAAACCGAACTCCGCCGTTCGTCGATATTGTTGACGATTGTGCTTTTAAGGTCGTACCGGGTTTGCGCGTAAGCGCTTTCCGTTCCCAAAGTGGCCAGGATCGAATTCATGAAATCCTCCGGCGTTCCCTTGGCGAACATCGCGCTGTCGGAGCATAGACTGATCAAGTCGCTGATATTTTCGTTATTGTCCGCCGCGTCGGCGCTGGAAGAAGCGGCGATTTTACCGACGTCCTCCTGAATATCCAAGGCCACCGAAATATTGGCGGCGGTGATATTGGCGTAACGCGAATCCAGATCGGTTCCGCTCGCCCCAAAATCATCCGATGAAAGATCGTCGTAGGTAAAGAAACGAATTCCGGTCGAACCGTCGCTGCCATAACCGGCGGCATGACCCGAATACTCGGAAGTGCTGCCGTCCTTATAGACGCCTTCATTAAAAGCTTCGGCAAACGTCCGCGCGAATTCGTCCAATTGGTCGAGGTAATACGGAATTCCCTGATAATCGGCACCGACGCCGGCGCCGTCGCGAATATCAAGATACCCCTGGAGCGTCCCGCTGCCCGGTTCAAATTCAGTTTGCGTATCCGCCCAACGAATGCTATACATCCCGTCGCCATTTTCATAACACTCCAGTTGCCGGGAACTGCCGCCGCTGACGATGGTCGTACCGTTGATACTGATGGTCAACATGGTGTTGGCGCTACCGTTAATACCGGTTCCGATGGTGGTTTCGCTGACTGACACTTTCGCCAGACCGGAAAGCTGATCAATGAGCAAATCCCTGGCATCGGCCAGATCATTGGTGGAAGAACCGTTGACCGACGCTTGCGCGATTTGCGCGTTCAGCGCCGCGATTTGTTTGACATACGAGTTTAGCTGATCGACGGTCGTCTTGACGGAAGTGTTGAGATCAGCCCGAAGTTCCTGCAGTTGTTCCGCAGTATCGTTTAGATACGAACAAACCGATTTAGCCGTCTCCATCACCACAGTCCGGACCGAGGAATCACCGGCGTTGTTGGACAAATCCTCCAAAGCCGCGTAAAAATCATCCATTACCGTTGAAAACTCGGAAGTTTCCCCGATTAAAGTTTCAATTTCGGTTAATGCGTCGGATTTAACTTCCCACTCGCCCAACGCGCTGTTTTGGCGCCAGTATTTTTTGTCAAGTTGACCGTCGCGGGTGCGATCAATCGAAATCACGACCGATCCGCCGCCGACGATGACGCTTCCCCCGTTGAGCTTCGTCGAACCGGTCGTGGTTTGATTGACAGTCTGTCGCGAGTATCCTGCGGTATTTTCATTGCTGATATTGTTGGTGGTAACCGCCAGTCCGATTTGGCTTGAATACAGCCCCCGGACCGCAATCCCCAAACCCCCAAATGTGGAAATCATTGACTTTTCCTCCTTGCCATCGGCTGTTAACCCCAATCTTCAATCATATTGGCGATGAGACTATCCACAGTGGTCAACACTTTGGCGCAAGCGTTGTAGGCGCTCTGATAAGCAATCATCTTCGCCATTTCTTCATCCAGGGAAACCGAGGAGACGGCCTGACGTTGATTATCCACCTGTTGCACTAAAGCGCTTTGCGTTTCGTAATAGCCGTCGGCGTTAGCGCCGGCCGTGGCGACCCAAGAGACGAGCGATTGGTAAAACCCGGTCAGATCGGAAGTTAACCCTTCAAATTTGAATAACGTTTCATCGCTCATCAAATCATAAATTTGTTCCGCCACGCTGCCGTCGCCACTGCTCCCGGTACTCGAAGCGACAACCAGGTCAACATCGTCTAAGGCCGGATTAATTTGGACATTGCTCAAACTTAACGCTTGACTGGAGTCGACCGCCACAAAAAACGCCACGCCGGCATTGCCATCCAGATCATAACCGGAGGTCTGCAGATCGTTGATCGCCGTCGCGATGGTAGTAAACAAGACATTCAGTCCTTGCCGTAAATTGGCGACGGAGCTGTCCAAACTGGCCGTGAAGTCGCTCGGGAAGGAAGCAACCGCTGTGACCCCGCTTTGATCGGCGTCTTCGAGATGGGCGAAGACACTGCCGTTGGTGATCGCCGCTTCGACCCCTAAGTCCGTCCATTGGACCTGCAACGGATTTTCGACTGTGCCGTTGCCGACGGTTTTCAACGCGCGGGCCGTTGTCCCGGTGACCAATGACACTCCGCCGATGCTCACTTCAACCATCCCGTTGGCGTTTTCCGTTACTTTGAGATTGGTTAGGGCCGACATTTGATCCAGGAGATTATCGCGCTGATCGCGTAAATCGCCCGCCTCGGCGCCACTCAGTTCCGCCTGGGCGATCTGCCCGTTGACAGCCGCGACCTGTTCCGCCAGGCCGTTTAATGTTGCCACGCCGGTCTGCACCGCAGCGACACTATCTTCCTGGAGTTGCACCAGTTGTTCTTCAATATCTTGCAACGTGCTGAGCATGGTTTGGGCATTTTCCACCACCGACTGCCGGTTGGCCTGACTGGAGGGGTCTTTGGACAGCTCCGCCCAACTATTGAAAAAGTCGGTGAAGGCTTGTTGCAACCCGTTGTTGGCGGTGCCGTCAGTGACGGCAAATTCGTTTAAGGTTTCCTGAAGGGAAGTCAAGTTGGTCGTTTTGGTCTCCCAATAACTCGCCGTGGCGTTTTTCTGCCGGTAACTTTGGTCGAGAAACGTATCGCGCGCCCTGCGAATCGCCACGACCGTCACGCCGCTTCCGGAGGTGGTGGTGGCTGATCGGGACACCACTTGTTCGGTATTCGAAACGATTTTGCGGGAGTACCCTTCGGTATCCACATTCGCGATATTGCTGGTCACTACGGTTAACGCGGTCTGATTGGCATACATGCCGGAGACTGCGATTCGATAACTGGTAAAGGTCGAACTCATCGCCGATACTCCTTTCACTCTTCAACTGGCCTTAACGCAACATGTTGATGACCGTCTCCATCATATTGTCGGTGGTGGTGATGATCTTGCTATTGGCTTGGTACGCTCGTTGCGCCACCATCATTTCACTCAATTGTTCCGACAAATCGACGTTGGACATTTCCAAGGTTCCCGAACTCAGACTGCCGGTCCCGCCGGTCCCGGCGGTGATCCCGCCCGTAAATGCGCCGGAATTGACGGTAGTCGTGTATAAATTGTCGCCAAGTTTCGCCAAGCCGGAAGCGTTGGTAAAAGTCGCTAACGCGATCATGCCCAACGGTTGGATCTGATCATTGCTGTAAATCCCATAGATGACACCGTCCGAACCAATCGTATATTCCTGCAATTCGCCGGCGGCGTACCCGTCGATCGAGTCGACCGATATGCCGCTGTTGCTTGACGAACTATAATAAGATAGATCGCTGAAATCAAGGCCGACAGTGAAAGCGGCCGCCCCGGCATACGAACCTTGCGGAGTGAGCGTAATCGTTGGGGTCGTATTGTAATCAGCGCTATCGGTCGTGATAATATTGCCGCTACTGTCGAACTCAATAAACCCGCTGGCGTTGCTCACCGCTAAACTTGTGGAATCGGACGAGTCCACCACCCAATAATACGAAGTCGTAGTGGTGGCGCTATCGGTGTAGCATTTATACAAATTCACCTGAACGTCGTATTGATTGCCCTGAGCGTCGTACACTTCCATGGTGGTCGACGCCGACGGCGTACTGGGCAGGGCCGTGGTGTCAATGGTATTCAGCGCCGTTCCGCTGGCGTCCACCGACGGATCCAAATTGCCGGTGAGCGCGGCTGCGGTCGTCGCCGCCGGGGCGATAATCTTTTTATTGCCGTTGTAACTGTCCGAATACAAATTCAGCGGCTCGACCGACTGATTGGTATTATAGACATAATTGCCATCGGCATCGAGGGTATAATTTTGCCACCCGCACACCAGATAACCGTTGACTGTCAGATTACCGCTGGAATCAACGGTAAAACTGCCGTCCCGGGTAAACTGATACTCCCCGACCGACCCTCCTTTGACAATAAAAAACCCGCTGCCACTGATGGACAAGTCCGTCGCATTACCGGTTGTTTGAGTACTGCCGGTACTCATGTTGATAGTGGTGGTCGCCACGCTAACCCCCAAGCCGACTTGAATGGCGTTGG
Organism: Bacillota bacterium; assembly: GCA_023417475.1. Taxonomy (GTDB): domain Bacteria; phylum Bacillota; class UBA4882; order UBA8346; family UBA8346; genus JAEYPR01. The sequence goes on from JAEZFP010000002.1 coordinate 68,308, forward strand.
TTCCGCCTTTGGTGCTGCTGGATCCGGTTGCACCGCTCAATGTCTGACTAAGTAAATCGCTGAAGCTAACCGACTGTGTTTTATAGCCGATGGTGCTCATATTGGCGATATTGTTGCTGATCACATCCAACTTTTGCTGTTGGGCTTTGAGCCCGGATAATCCTGAATACAGTGATGCCATGTTTTTCCTCCTGATCTTCTATTTCTTCGGTCGGTCGGAAATAGATATCAGCCTTCCGGATCGGTCCGGCTGATTTAAACGTTGTTAATCTTCGCTTTCAAGCATCTTACTCGCCCGTCGCATCAACTTGGACGATCGAGCTCAACTCCACCTTGGTTCCGTCAATCACCAAATAGGAACTCCCGCTGCTGGTAACGACAGAATCCACCGTCCCGCTGACCGTGACGGTATTTCCCGAGGAATCGGTAGTCTGATAGCTCACTGTTTTTCCCAACAAACTGTAGGCCTGGCTCGACCCCAAACTATTATTGATATTGTTGAGCTGCGTCAACGAACTGAGCTGGGCCATTTGTGAAACAAATTCGGTGGAACTGACCGGTTCGGTGGGATCCTGGTACTTTAACTCGGTGGTCAACAGCGACAGAAACGACTCGAAATCAATCAGGGTGTTGGAACTGCTGCTTGTAGTAGTACTGGTATTGCTACTGCTGGTACTGGTTATGGCGCTGGTGCTCATTGAAACCTCCTTTAAATTTGTTAAAAACAACCCTATTTTCTGTTTCGAACCGAATTATTAGTTTTTTGTTTAGAACGAAAGAAAAAATTAAAAATATTTTTTGATTACAGAATATAAAGCAAAAACAAAAAAGCCGTACCCAACTGGTTTATCAGTTGGGTACGGCTTAGCACTTGTGTTTTTAGGATATCCTCAATATTTCCCGAAATCGTGGTGGTTAAAAACTTCTTTGGCCCCCGCCGCTTCCCGGGCGGAACGGTCCAGGCCGGTTCTGGCCCCGGTTCTACCGGATGCGGCGGCCAAGCGGGCCGGGTGATTGGGGACGGCGCCGGCGAGGGCGGCTTCCGGTTGGTCGTTAAGTTTAAACCGGGCTACCACCTGTTTAAGGACGGACGCTTGATCGGCCAGCTCCTGACTGGTCGAAGTGCTCTCTTCGGCGGTGGCGATATTGGTCTGGACGACGCGGGAGACTTGTTCGATGCCTTGGTCGACCTGAGCGATGCCGGTCGCTTGTTCATTGGAAGCGACGGCGATATTCCCGACAAAGCTGGTCGCTTTGGTAACGCCTTCCTGAATCTTGTCGAGGGCGACGGCGGTATCTTCGGCGATCCTGGTGCCGTCCTGCACTTTCTTAATGGAGTTTTCGATCAAGGCGGTGGTTTCTTTGGCCGCATTGGCGCTGCGGGCCGCCAAGTTGCGAACCTCTTCGGCGACGACCGCAAAGCCTTTGCCGGCTTGACCGGCCCGGGCCGCTTCCACGGCGGCGTTCAAGGCCAGGATATTGGTTTGGAACGCGATCTCATCGATGACTTTGATGATCTTCGAAATATTGACAGATGATTGTTGAATCTCCTGCATCGCCTGGAGCATCGCCTTCATCTGTTCATTACCCTGTTCGGCTTCGGTTTTGGAGATCAACGCCAAATTATTGGCTTCGTTGGCATTAGCGGCATTTTGCCGGGTCTGGGCGGCAATCTCGCTGATCGTGGACGACAACTCCTCAATCGAGCTGGCTTGCGCGGTGGCGCCAAGGGTCATCTGCTCGCTGCCTTCCGCCACCTGACGGGAGCTGGAGCCGATCTGGACCGCCGACTGGTTAATCTCGCCCAACACCTGGTTCAAGGTCTGTTGCACCCGGTTGACGGCGCTGGCCAACTGGTTAAAGGCCCCCTGATACTCGCCGGCCATGGCGGAGGTGTAATCATTTTCAGCCATCCGGTCGAGCACTTGAATGGTCTCGCTTAAGGGGGCGACCATCGCGTCAACGGTCTGGTTGACCCCCTCCACCACCGAACGGTAAAGCCCTTCGAACTTCGTGGCGTTGCCACGGACCGTCAGATCGCCCGCCGCCGCGGCTTTGGTCAGCTCGTCGACTTCGCTGGCCAAGGCTTGAATGGTCTCCATCATCCGGATAAAGGCCGGGATCAGCATATCGTTTTCGGACAAACGGCCGCCGTTTTTATAGAACTCGCTTAACCGGGAGACATCGCCTTGGGCGACGCCCACCGCCACATCTTGGACACCAAGCAGGCTGTTGCGGACCATGTTGATGGCTGTGGCAAACTCCTTCAGGACGCCTTGATATTCGCCAACCATCTGGACGGTCAGGTCGTTCACCGCCATCTTGCTCAGGACGCCGATCGCCTCGTCCAACGGACTGATCACCGCGTCCAGCGTCTGGTTGACCCCGGCGATGATTTTACGGTAATCGCCGTCATGCCGTTCGGCGTCGGCTCGGATGTCCAACCGGCCTTCCACCGCCGCCCGTTGCAACAACTCGGCATCCTCAATCATCGCGCCTAACGCGTCTTTGACCAATTGCAGATTCTGATTGATCTGGGTGAAATTCTCCCGTTCCAGACGGGTGTATTCATTGCCTTCAGCCACGGTCAGCTCGAGGCCAAGGTCGCCTTTGGCCAATAACTTCAGGTTATCGGCGAGGCGAGCCACTTCGCCGTTTTGATACTTGGTCCGGTGCGACTCGGCGGTAATATCCTGGACCATTTCAATATGGCCGACTTTCTCGCCGTGTTGATTATAGATATAGGACGTATCGACTTGGAAATGCTTGTCATCGCGCTCATAGGTGGTCTGGGTCAAGCCGCTGCCGAGACGGGCGATCCCGCAATTTTCGGTTTGACAGATCTCGGTATTCCAGCGTTCGCAGGATTGACCCAATATCGCCTGACGTTCGACGCCGAGCAGTTGTTCGACGGGTTTGTTGATGAAGGTCCAGTTTTGATCGTTGTCGGTCACCGAAACCGGGAACGGAATCGAATCAAGCAGCGCTTCATACCAGAAAATCTTATCGACAACCGTATTCAGCGTAGCGTTGATGCCTTCGACAATCAATTGATAATCGCCTTCATACTGGCCGGCATCGGCGCGGACTTCAAACTTTCCTTCCACCGCCGCCTGGGACAGCATGTTGGCGTCCCCGATCAACCGGCGTAACGTTTCGATGGTTGTCTGCAAGGCCGGACCGATCTCATCCTGTTCGTCCTGGGGAACCACGTCGGCGGTCAGATCGCCGGCGGCAATCTGCTTCACGGTACCGATCACTTTATTTTGCAGGTCATCGGCAAATTGATCCATCGAATGAGCTAACTCGCCGATCTCGTCTTTGGAACGCATATTTAAGCGCATCCCTAAATGGCCTAAGGTCATTTCCCGGATCATCCGGACCGTCTTCTTGAGCGGCCGGGAGATGGAAGCAGCCACCAGCACGCCCAAAATGGCGGCCACGCCGACGGCGGCCAAGAGCATGATCAGCGTAATCAATTTGGAGTCGGCTGAAAAACGGTTGCCGCTTTCCATCACTTTGATCGACTCTTGTTTGGTTTTATTTAATACCTGTCCCAACTCCATATCAACGGCCAACAGCATTTGATCCAATTTTTCATAATTTTCCTTGCTGGGGGGAAGTTTAAGCAGTTCTTCGATTTCCGGCATTCTTGCCTTGGTATATTCGGAGATCGGCAACGATTCGATACTCGCCTCAAGCGTATTGGAATCCGGAGCGATCGGCGCCACGTCAGCTAAGAATAAAGCATAATCCCGACGCAACACGATCAGGTTCTGTCGGGCGTCATTCACCGAATCCAGGCTAACGGCGGTTTGGGAAAAAACCTTTCTGCTAATCGCCTGCATCTGGTCGATATTACGTAAGTTCAGATAACCTTCCAACGCAATAAAAACCACCATTGATAACAAAACAAGAAAGATCTTATGAAATACCCGTAACTTGAATTGAAAGCGAAACCCTTTAAGTTGCGGCAGTTTCAAACCACGCCAGAGCGGAAACTTAACGCCGTTTTGTTTGGGAAGTTTCGGTCCCTTTCCCTTTGGACGCTTAGGGTCTTTAAGCTTCGGCAGCCTCACAGAGCCCTTACCTATCATACCGATGACCTCCTTGTATATGCGATAACCTGTACTGATTCGGTTATCGTTAACCCATTTTAATCATCGGTTGTTTTTAAATATTTATTAAGATTTAATGACTCAATTAACAATAAATTATTACCAGATGTCCAATGATTACAAACAATGCTCCTATTTGTGAAGGGGGTTGCCTACAACCCAAATTGTTCGGGAGAGCTAACCGTGGAACATAACCATATTTCCAAACTAAAAAAGGAACTGACCAATTTTGATAGAATCTATTTCCATAAACGACATTATTCACCGTAAACATTTGTTGCCAACAACTATTATCTATGAGGGTCTTATGTTCTTGCTATCGGTAATCGCCTTAATTTTTCAAGCCCTTTTGCTACTTTTCTTTCTATTTTTCGCTTTTTATAATTATCGTTATCAAATCGCCAGTTTATTTCCACCAAAAATTAAAAAAACCGCTTGTTCATTTACGGCCAAAGTCGCCATTATCATCGTCTGCCGCAATGAAAAAGCGGTTATTTGCGATACAATTCAAGCTTGTGAACAATTAACGTATGCTAATAAAACCATCATTATCGGCGATGACTCTAATGATACCGAAACAATGAAGCTCTTACGGCCGATAGCCCAAAAGTACGGCTGCCATCGTCTAAACCATCACGTTGCGTTTGGTTTTGATGAAGCTTACGAATCCGAACGGTTCGTTTTATTTCATCGCGAAAAAAACATCGGTTTCAAAGCGGGCAATATCAAACAAATCGAAGGTTATCTAAAGGCAAAAGGTTTTGAGTATCTCTATATCCTGGACGCCGACTGGCACCCCGAACCAACGGCCATCGACCAATGTCTGGAAGTGATTGAAGCCGACCCCGCAATTGCTTATGTGCAGACCTGCCGGAACAGTTATTACGGCAAATGGGAGCATTTCCGGAGATGTCTCGGGATGATGGAAGAATCCTGTTACTACGTGGATTTAGTCGGACGGCAAGTTCTTGGAGAGATGATCCTGTTCACCGGTTGTTGCGCCTTGTTTCGCCGCTCGCATTTGGAGGCGGTGGGTGGATTTATGCCGGGACATCTCACGGAAGATATCGATCTTTCAAACCGTTGTTATCTGGCCGGTTACAAAGGCGTTTATCTTAATCAGGTTAAAAACACCGGTGAAGTTCCTCCGAATTACAAAGCGTACCGGCGACAACAAGACCGCTGGACGCGAGGTTCGGCGCGGGTATTGCGCGACTATTTTTTTACGCTGATGCGGAGTGACAAACTAAGCCTCAGAATTAAATTGAGCCTGATCCGGCAAAATGCTTATTTTACCGTCTCTATCGGGACCGCCCTCTCCATCGTCATGGCGCTAAGCGTTTTTCTATGCGAGTTTTGGGTTCCCCACATCCTGTCAGAACCGTGGCTTTTTACCGAAGTTATCGATTGGGTTTCAATTGTTATACCCTTCGCCTATCTGATATTTTTCAGTAGTATTCTTTATTTGATTATCCTGGTTTGCAAAAAACGGGAATGGCGAAGTTTGTTATATATTCCCCTCGTCTGGTGGCTTAATCTGTCCATCATTTACACCTACTTCATCGCCAACCTCAAAGGTTTTCAATCCCGCGACAATACCTGGTTTCTAACCCCGAAAACCAACCGCGTCCGGCAAAAAGTCTATCTGCAAAGCGCTTGGGGAATTCGCGCCGTCAACCTGCTCTCGTTGGTTTTGATCACCGTGATGTATGGATCGCTGCTTCGGAAAGAGGGCGTCATATTCGCTTTGGTCCTACCCTATGCCATCAGTTGGATCCCCGCTTTTATGATCGGATCTTTGAAAAGCTAAACGACAAATCTCAGCAATTTATTGTTTGCGGAACGAACTCATATCCCATTTCGGACGGCCGTCTTTGTCCCAAATTCCCCAATACGCGCCAACCCCCGGCTCATCGGTGGCTTTCCAACTCTCGTCAAATGCTTCAAAGTAAAAGTAGGGCACTTTGTTCAGGGCTGCCCAAGCGGTAAAATCGCGGAAGAACATTTCCGCATTGACCAATGAGGGGAACGCCGGTCCAAAATTCTTGCCGCCGCTGGGCCAACCCACCTCCGCAAAGACAACTGGTTTCCCCGCATACTTGGAACGGACTTGTTTGTATACCAACTGGTATTCCGGTAATGCCAAATGAATATCTTGCTTTTCCCAGAACGGATAGCAATTGATCATGATCACGTCGCACAGCGCCCCCACTTTGGAACGGCGCAACATTTCATTGTAAATTTCCACGGTCGTCACGGGAATATCCGGTACTTCGCGTTTTACCAATTGCAGATATTTGATTAATTGTTCCTCGGTAACGGTTTTATGGAACAAAACTTCATTCCCAACGATTAAAACATCGGCCGCCCCCGACTTGCCAATCTTGATTAAGCTTTCAATCTCGCGTTCATTTGCCCGGCTATCTTTATCCAGCCACGCCCCAACCGCAATTTTTAAGCCGAAACGGTGAGCCAGCGGAACAGCTTGCTCCATTCCGTTGGTACAGTTAAAGGTGCGAATCCATTCCGTGTACGGCGCGATTATCTTCAGCCGGGCTTGCAGTTGCGCTTGACTGATTTGCGGATTGAGATGCGGGTTTTGTCCGTCAAGATACGGGCCGAAATTGAGTCCGTAAAGTTTTTGCGGCGGATTCGGCTTGGTTTGCCCCCTGATTGCTTGATACGGATATCCGATCGCCAGCATTAAAATCACCGCCAAAACCAATGGCTTTCGTTTCATCGTTTATATTATTCCTCCCGTTATGGCTCACCGCGATACCCTTAAGTGAGATAATGAGATCAGTTATCCACAGGAATAGATCGGTTATTCACAAAATGAGCTGAGTTATTAACAAAATGATCTACGTTATTCACAAAACGATCTCATTTACTAACAAAAATAGATCAGTTATCCACAAAACATTCTCATTGAGTCACAGAAATAGAACGGTTATTCACAAAACGAGCTGAGTTATTAACAAAACGATCTACGTTATTCACAAAATAAGCTCATTGAGTAACAAAATGAGCTATTGGGTCGACTCACCCCTTGCGATACCTGGCAGCCGGCCGTTTCCCGGTGCCTTCCCCTCTCTTCTCCGTGGCGCAATTGGCTGCGATTCAAAGAGAGGGGAATGCCCCGGGATCACTATTAGTAGGAGGTCTGGAAAGGGGTGAGTCGGCCCTTACTCCCCGATCTCCCCCACCATCTTGACCCGTTTGATCGGTTCAGCCGGATCGTTTGATCCGATCAATATTACCTTGGTAAACTGACCGCGATATTTTGTTTTGCCGG
>JAEZFP010000054.1 GCA_023417475.1 Bacillota bacterium
TTTTGAGTACTTTTTGCGGTCAAAAAGTACTGCGCCGCCGCAACCGTGGGCGGAAAAGAAAGACAAACGAAAGAAATAGATTTTAGACAACCGAAAATATGTGAATTTAAAGATTAAACCATCCACCACTACTAACGTGTGGATGATTTTTTATTTTCCGGCAAACTGGATATGTGGATAAGTAAGCTTGCTCGAAGTCTCCGCAAGCTGGATATGTGGATAAGTAAGCTTGCTGAGTCGCTCCGCAAGCTGGATATGTGGATAAGTAAGCTTGCTGAGTCGCTCCGCAAGCTGGATATGTGGATAAGTAAGCTTGCCGAGTCGTTCCGCAAGCTGGATTTGTGAATAAGTAAGCTTGCTGAGTCGTTCCGCAAGCTGGATTTGTGAATAAGTCATCTATTTTTGTGGATAAACGGTGATGTTGGGACGGTGTAAACGATTTGAGTTGTGGATAAGTATGGTTTGGGGGGAAGGTTGGATGGGCGCAGAACTTCAATTCCGGGCGAATACCCTTGATTTTTAGTTTTCCAATGCTATTTCCGGCGCGAGGCTTAATACAAAGTCTCGAATTTCGTTTGCGCTGCTCAACGCTAACCTCACATCTCTTTCCTCCAACATCAATTCCATCGGGTATCTCGGTTGAATCCCATAAGCTGTAAGATCGGAACAGGGATCGGCAATCTCGGCAAAGGTATTGGACAACTGGGAACAGCGTTTCCGTAATTCGTCTAAATCATGGGTTTTTGGTGGATTTATGCCATGGAGAACGAGATAACCCTTAAGGTGCTTTTCCGCGGATTGTTGGCAATGATAACAGATAATTTCGACAGGAACAGGATGCATTTTTAAAAGATACTTGGCGCTGTTCAAATCCATCGCGGCTAATCTTTGCCACTCCCGGGCCTGATATAGATTACCCATACAGCACCATTCCTTCCAGTACAATTTGCCGTTCAATCGTAGGAGCCAATTGACGCTGTTTAAACTTATTTTCTTTGCTAACCATCACATCCACCGGCATTGTTTTATGCTCGCGAATTGCTCTATGGATCAAACGCATTGCATCAATTTCTCGTAGATCGGAATTTTCCGACAGTACTACATAAATATCTAAATCCGAGTCGGCATGAAATGTCCCTTTTGCGTAGGACCCAAACAGGAAGATCCGCTCCACCGGAACGGTTTTTATAATAATGTCTTTGAGGGTATTCAGTTCATCTTGGATACGTTTATCCATATCAGCACACCCATCTACTTGAATCGTAATTTGACGTCTGCAATATCAATTGCCTGGGGTGGAAATCCGTTTGGTGTCTTGCCCATCCAACCCAATAAATTCCTTAATTTAATTCTATCATAAAATACATTTCCCTGAAAGAAGGATAGCAAATCGTAGTTTTTTGACCTGCCAAGACCAGAAGCGCCTAGATAGTTTTTTTATTTCCCAAAACTCCACTTCATCCGGTTTTTCCTATGAAGATTCCTTAAAAAAATTCCGATAGGATAATAAACGCCTTTCTCCCACGACGGGATTGCCGAGTTAAACGCAATGCCGCCAAAAAAATAGGCAAAACAAGCAACGAAAGAAGGCGGGATTTCATCGCAATCCTTTGATAAAAAACACGACATCATTCAAGGAGGAACATACAAATGGGGACCGGTATCAAGAAAGCTAAAATCCGTCGCAAAATATATCTGGGGTTTATTACGGCGGCGGGATTCGAATTGGCCATCGGGACGTTGGGATTTCTTAAATTGGAGGGATCCTTCGCCGCTCCGCTGGCAGCGGAAACGCTGCCGATCGTCGGCTTAGCACTTGGCGGCGCGCTGGTGACGCTGGGTTTGGGCTGGTTGGTCGCCCGCAGTTTTACCAAGTCTTTGCAACGGTTGAGCGCGGTAACCGGGCAACTGGCGGCGGCGGACGAGGCGGTCGTAGTTCCGGTGACATCACGAAAGGACCTTGGCGAATTGACGGAGACAGTCGCCAACATGGCGGAAGAACTTCGTCAACAGACCGAAAGCAATGGCCGGTTATCCCAAAACGTCTTGACTGTCGGAACGCTCGCCGAGCAAATGGCGCAAGGGGATTTGGATGTTGACTTACCTGAGGAGTTGGCGGGTGGCCTGGCGCAAATGCAACAAACCTTACGGGAGTTCATGGCGGAATTGCAGGAAATGGCGCGGCAACAGACCGCCGGCGCTAGCGATGTTTTCATGCCCGAAGCCAAGTTCGAAGGAGCTTTCCGGACGATGGCGGCCAGTATCAACGCGATGGTCCAAGCGCATATCGCCGTCAAAAAGCAGACCATGGACTGCGTGGCCGAGTTTGGCAAAGGCAACTTCCGGGCCGTACTGGAACAGTTCCCCGGCCAACAGGCGTTTATCAACGACCATATCGAACAATTGCGTCAAAATCTCACCCAATTTATCGCTGAAATGCAGCATATGGCGACTGAGCATGATGCCGGCGCTATTGAGGTATTTCTGCCGGAAGAACAGTTCCAAGGGGCGTACCGGGAAATGGCGCAAGGCATCAATGCGATGGTGAAGAGTCATATCACGGCGAAAACGAAAGCCATGGCCTGCGTCGCCGAGTTCGCCAACGGCAATTTCGACGCCGAGTTGGAACAATTCCCGGGCAAAAAAGCGTTTATCAACGATAATATCGAAGGGCTGCGGCATAATGTCACCCAATTGATCAATGAAATAAAAGCTATGTCCGACCAGCACGATGCCGGCGATATCGACGTCTTTATGCCGGAGGAACAGTTCCAAGGGGCTTATCGTGTGATGGCGCAGGGTGTCAATGCGATGGTCAAAGGCCATATCGCCGTGAAAAAGAAAGCCATGGCTTGCGTGGCCGAGTTCGCCAAAGGCAATTTCGACGCCCAACTGGAACAATTCCCGGGCAAAAAGGCATTTATTAATGATCATATCGAAGGATTGCGCCAGAACCTCCAAGAGGTCAATGGCGAGATTCAGAAGCTGATCGCGGCGGCGCAAGCGGGCCGGTTACAAGAACGGGCCGCCGCCCAACGGTTCACAGGGGATTGGGCGCTGCTGATCGAGGGCGTAAATGGAATATTGGACGGCATTACCGAGCCGATCCGGGAAGCGGCGACAGTGCTGGCGGAAGTGTCGCGCGGCAACCTGTCCTGCAGCGTGATAGGGGATTATCAGGGCGATCACGCCCAAATCAAAGATGCGCTCAACGATACGATCGATAACTTAAACGAGGTGATTGGGGAGATTCGCCAAGCCACGGAACAGGTGGCGCTTGGTTCCAATCACGTGGCTAACTCTTCGCAAGCCCTATCGCAAGGATCGACGGAACAGGCCAGTTCTTTGGAGGAGATTACTTCGTCCATCGCCGAAATCGCTTCCCAAACCAAACAAAACGCGCTCAACGCCGACCGGGCCAACAACCTGGTCACTTCGGCCAAAGAAAGCGCTTTGAACGGCGACGAACGGATGCAACAGTTGGCGAAAGCGATGGCTGAAATCAAAGAAGCCTCGCATAGCATCTCCAAGATTATCAAGGTAATTGATGAAATTGCCTTCCAAACCAATATCCTGGCTCTAAACGCCGCCGTGGAAGCGGCCCGGGCCGGTCAACACGGCAAAGGATTTGCGGTTGTGGCCGAAGAGGTCCGCAATTTAGCCTCCCGGAGCGCCGGAGCGGCCAAGGAGACCGCCGCAATGATCGAGGGTTCGATCGATAAGGTTCAAACCGGAACCGCCATTACCACCGAGACCGTCACCGCCTTGCACGCCATTGTCGAGACTGTCTCCGCTGTCGCCAGCCTGGTCGGGGAGATTGCCGTCGCTTCCAATCAGCAGGCTTCCGGCATAACCCAGATCAATACCGGACTGGAACAAGTCTCCCAAGTGACCTTGACCAATACGGCGACCGCCGAGGAGTCGGCGGCAACGAGCGAGGAGTTGTCCAGCCAGGCTGAATTTTTGAAAGGCATGGTGGAACGGTTCCAACTGAACGAACCAACCGGAGTGGAAACCCGGTCGGTCGCCGCGTTGCCCAACGGTATCAACGCCATGGCGGCGACCCACAAATCTCCGGCGGCCTTTGAAACGAAAAAAAGCCTTTTCCAAGGGAATGATTTCGGGAAATACTAAAAAGTTCGACCATGTTGTAAAAAAGAAAGCGATGCTTTTCCCGGAAGGGAGCGGCATCGCTTTTTTACAATTGCGGGTTAACCAAACGTTCCGCCCTTTCCACCTTGCGCCGCTTATCCCAATCCGGTATAATTTGTCTGAACATTCTCCGACAATCCATCCGAACTTAGAAAGGACACCCCATGAACGAATACCTGCAAAACGTCTACGACAGTGTTTTTGATCTCGTTTATCAAAGCGCCCTGGACCGGAAGGCTCACGATCCCTCCTTCACCAAAGACCAGCTCCAAGAATTGCTGCAAACCTACTATGTCAATATCGACAATAATTGGGAGGGGCGCGGCGAGATTAAAGAGACCGAACTGGCGGCGACCGTCGCCGCTTATGAAGTCGTGTTGGCCAATTGGGATGGGGAGCAAGTGTGACCGCCAGTATTGGACAAGCAAATCAAGTCAGCGTAAAACGCCATTTCCCAGAATTTTCACTTTAACGCGGACCTGAAATTTAACCGAGGGAAAGGTGCGTTTCCAATCCGTACGCTCCCAAACGCGTTGATGTTGGACCCGCAATTGTTCGCCAAAATCAATGATATCCGAGTTATAATATTGAAGTCTCCGTATGACCGCAACTAACTCCGGTTGAAGCGCATTTTGCATCGTCCGTTCTAACCGTTGGAAGTCCTCTGGAGAAGTGGCGTTGAAACCTCTTCCTGTCAATTCACTGATTTTTCCTTGGATCGTTACTTGAACGGTAAAATCCGGCAAACCACGACGCATGACGACTTTGATCTTGGATTTGGCATAGGAGTTCCGTAGCGTAACAGCGCCTCCGGGAATTGAAACCGTCAGTCCGCCCTCTTTTAATAAGCCGGTGATCATCCCGAACAGTTGCGTCTCACGGGGGGTTAACTCACCGGTCATGCGGTTCCCTGTAAAGGCGGCCAATCCCGCCTCGATATATTGCCCTTCGGAGGGGTCAAATCCGATTAAAGGGGCATAAGCGTCTTTGGTCGGGTGGTCTATCTTTTGCTGAAACAGCCAGATCGGAATAAAATAGGTCCGGTCGTATTTAACGATAGATTGAGCTGTCTGGACAAACATCAGTCCCGGCAAGATGGTTTGGGATGGTGTTGCCGACAATAAGTCCTTGGCTGAAAGCCCTTTGGTGATAAAGATTAACGCTTGCGGCGGCGATTTTGGGTTCCGCGTCAGGAATTCAAGTAATGGAGCGACTCCAATGCGTGCCGCTTCAGCGCCAATAATAATCGACTTGTTTTGTTGTACGACCAAATCACGGTAAGTTTTGGTTTGTAAAACAAGTAAAGCGTCATTGACGGTTTTGGCCGTAACGCTTACCGTATTAAAGGTTTTCTCCGCCATTGAAACGGAACCGCCTTGGATTCCCGGGGGAAGCATTTTTTGCGGCATCGGAATTTGAACCGAGAGGAGTATCCCGGCGGGAGGGTTGGCATCAATGCCAATCGTTGTCACAAAACCGCGTTGATCAGCTTCTTCAAAATCCCAACATCCGGTCAATAACAGCGGTGTTATCAATATTAACATCAACAAACGGATGGGGTTCCGCATCATGCATTCCGCCTTATTCCACGGATCAATGCCATAAAATAAATTAAGAGCGGATATCCCACCACCGGCAGCATGCTCCATTGCCGGAAATCGGCAAACCAGCGGGTTACAGTGCTACTGTTTGGGAATAGCAGGGCAGATCCCCCAACCAGCAATAGTAAAACCAAAATGACGATTGGATAATTCAGTTTTGAACAGATTTGGGTGATGCCGTTGCCGAGCAACGAAAAAAAGAAAGCGGTCGCGACGAGAAACATAGTCAGCCAGACGATTAGAAACAGCGGCCCGACTTGTTCCAACACCAGGTAGGGAAGGTTGATCCGTTGAATAAGCGCCAGATTTGGCCAGATAAACCGTTCGGTGTAAGCCGCCCCGAAGACGCCAATCGTTCCAACAATTTCAGTTAAGAAGACCAAAAGGGTGAAGCCGGAGACGCCGAAGGTAATGGATTTGATTTTTAGCGGTTGGTCCAGGACAGGATAGAATAAGAAAATGGTTAATAACGGGAAAAAGGCGTTAGTGAGTTTCAAACCTCCCATGCAATAATCAAGCGGCGGGGCGCTGATCAACGGTAAAACGTGGGAAACAGTAAAGTTTTGAAAAGCGAAGATTTGCATGACGACTCGAAAAAATACGGCGGGGATCAAGACAAAGGATGCCATACGTCCAACCGCGCCCAGTCCTTTCACGGCGATATAGCCGCTGCCGATCAAAAAGAAAAACAAAGATACCCAAATCGGTGTCCGATCGAGCATATACGTTAAAACCAGGTCGACCGCATCGCGGATGGAGAGGATCAACCAACCCCAAATCATACTTAAGAATAATAAATTGCCGAGCAATGCCAAGGGCTTTCCAATTACCAGCGGTGCCGCCCCAATGAGGTTCATGCTGGGAAAACGTCGTTGGAAATCCACAATGACAAAGATCATCGGCACCACCAGGATAAAGGCAATCCCGATGGTCCAGTAACCACTCGCCCCGCTGCTTTTCGTGGCAATGTCCGGCAGATTTAGAAAATCCAGCCCTAATATGGAAATCATTAAAATTGCCAAGTATGTTCCAGATGACAGCGAGGGTTTTCCATTTTGGCAAGTCTCATAGAACATTATTGCTTCGGCCCTTTCTTTCTCCATTGGAAACGCTCCCGATCGTTTGGATGGTAAGTATTAAACCGCCGCGCCAATCCGATCGGCCGGCGCAACACCGTATCAATCAAACTCCGGAACGAAATAGGACTCCATGGCGCGAGATATGGAGTTCCGAAGGAATTCTGGGTGACCGCGTTGGTCAGAATCATAATTCCGACGATGGTATAACCGAAAAGTCCGGTAAAAGCGGCGGCTAGAATCAGGATAAACTTTAAGATACGCCATGACAGTCCGATACTATAATTTGGGCCGGAGTAAGATGCAATCGCCGTTAAAATCACAATCACCAGCGTAGCGTTGGATACCATCCCGGCGGCGATCACGGCGGAGCTGAGTACGATTCCGGCCGTTATCCCCAGCGTCTGGCTGATGGGGATAGGTAACCGCAGACTGGCTTCGCGGAAAACTTCAACAATGAGTTCCATCCCTAAAAGTTCGATAATTAGGGGAACCGCGACTCCCATTCGGCTACCTGAGATATTTAAAGCGAAGCGGATTGGCAACAGTCCGGGTTCACCCCGACTAAGGCGAGATACAGTCCGGGTAAGGCAACGGCGATATTGTTTCCGAGGATTCGGAAGAAGCGGAGGAAACTACCGAACCAAAAACCGAAATAATAGTCATCGGGACTTTGGTATAGCTCATTGATGGTTACCGGCACCAAAATAGCTTGGGGACTTCCATCTACCAAAATTGCGATTCGACCCTCCAAAATCGCCGCATTGACCTTATCCGGACGTTCGGTGTTTTGGGTTAAGGGAAACAGGGACCAGGGGTTGTCGGTGATTAATTGCTCAAGGTAGCCGCTGTCGATAATACCGTCAATTTCAAAAGAGTGAAGACGGCGTTGCGTTTCGGTAAGGGCTTCGGTATTGACTAGGTGGTTTAGATAACCAATGATAATGTCCGTTTTCATATGGGACCCGAGTGTTATTTTCGCTAAAACCAAATCACGACTTTTAATGCTCTGCCTGATTAATGCCACATTATCACCAATCGCTTCCGTAAAAGAAAGCTGCGGCCCTCGAACCGTTCGCTCAATGACCGGCTCAGTTAACTGACGTTTGACGACTTTCGCAGTATCGAAGGAGTAAACAACTGGATTGCCTGCTAAATGGGCCAACGTTTTTCCAATCAGTAAATCGGCGATGACGTCATCCATATTATTGCGTTCGAGTCGGCCTTTGGCGGTAAGCAGGGGCAATATCCGATCCCATTTGAGCATGTGAGTCCGTCGTTCAAATTTTTCTTCCAGGGGGAGTTGGCGGAGTGAGCTCAAACAATGGCGTTCGATTTCGGCCGGGTCGACTAATGAATTGATATAGATCAGCGTTAAAAACCCCTCGACGAATTGCTCGGAATAAAGGTCGAAAGAGTTGTTTAATTCGCAGGTGATATGGTCTAGAAAATCCTTAGAGGATGTAAAAACGGTCCCCAAAATTCCACTCCGATTCCTCTGTTTTGATGGAATTAGGATTTGTTTGAGGAAGAAATTTTATCCGCTTTTCCTTGACGCATAAGTTGATTACCGATAACCGAAATTATTATTGACCGAGTTATCGGGAATGACCAAACTTAAATTAGTTGCAAAACTAGAACGATAAAAAGAACGACAAATCCGTATTTATCCTTCGGAATTGCCGTTCAAAGAAGTAACTAGTTGAAATGGTTTTTGGTTATTGAATATCTTTAACAAATTAGTTCCCCCATTTGTTGAAGTGGATCCGTTCCGCGGCGCGGACGCTATGTTGCACGACGGGTTTGGCCTGCTCATCAGGATATCCCAAGGCAAGATAGCAGGGAATTTCATAATCGGCGGGGATTTGCGCAACCGTTTTGATATGCGCTATTTCCGTTGCGGCAGGAATTCGGATCACGCCATAGATTCCTTCATTGGCTGCAGCCAGTAAAATATTTTCGATGCAACACCAGATGGAGGCGAAACCGTTTAACGCGAATAGGGTTTGGGGTTGCAACAGCGGAGTGGTCTGGCGAAAACAGGAAATAATGATGCAGCCGGCGTTACGTAACATCCGGTATTGCTTGGGGATCGCGTCAAGATACATTTGGCGCTGGGTTTCGTCAACCAATCCCCAACTGTCGATGATCGTTTTGGCGTCCGCTGCGGTCATGTCTTGATTGATCCGGCGCAGCAGTTCGAGTTTGGCCGCGCCTTCCCTGACCACAATAAATTCCCACTCCCGTAGGTGGTTATTGGTCGGCGCCCGCAACCCCGCGTCAATCATCTTTTGAATAACTTCCGTGCTAACTTCCTGCTCCCTAAAATCCCGGACTGTCCGGCGTGCGTAAATCGCTTCATATAAATCCATTGAAAACCTCCCGCTTCGTGTCAGATTCGGTGATGAATTTAGTATACCGAACATGCGTTCATATGTAAAGAGATTCCAGGGTGAAATTGTCAAAAAAATTAACCCTAGTTTCAGACAAAGCTTTATGATATACTTTCATTGAATAAAATTTCAATGAATTGAGGAGTTTTTTCCTTGCCACGCAATCAGGAACAAAACGAAAAGATGAAAGAAGAGCGGCGCCGGCAGATCTTGTCGGTGGCGTTACGCTTGTTCGCGCAACGGGGCTTGGCGGCGACCAAGATTACCGATATCGCTCAAGCCTCGGAGATCTCTCAAGGATTACTGTATCACTACTACTGTTCCAAGGAAGAGATATATGCGGAGTTGATTCAGGGAGCGTTTGAACGGATGAACGGGGCCTGCCGTTGGCTGGCGAGTCAACCGTGGTCACCGCGGGAGAAGATCGGCTTTGCCATCGCCGAACTGCTGAAGCTGCTGGAGCAGGATGACGACGCTTCGCGGTATCATCTGTTGATCGCTCAGGCGACCGTATCCGAAGCGACCCCGGCGGAGGTGCGCCAAATTATCGCCCGGGAAAACCGTTTTCCCTACGAATCGATCGCCCGAATCATGGCGGAGGGGCAACGGGACGGAACCGTCAAAGCCAATGATCCGCAAGAGTTGGCGCTGGCTTTTTGGGGAGCGATCAATGGGTTGGCGATCTATAAAGCGGTGCACGGCGCGGCGTTTCGCGCACCGGATCCACGCATCCTGTCAAGGATGTTTTTGCGGGAATCATAAATTGGAGGGAATCATTATGCCGAGTTTACGAGGGCGGTTGATCAAATGGTTGTTGCAGAACCGCCATCTTTTTCAGGACCATAATTTATGGCGGTTGCGGTTTCAAAAAGAGGTCATCGACTGGAGCAACCCCGAGGCGATCGTCAAATTTCGCCAACTGGTGGAGGAAGGAGCCGGGAAGTTCGGGAAGTTGCCGGACGGGATCACTGTTACCGCCGAAACCATCGGCAACGTTTATGCCGAATGGATTATGCCGGACCGGGCTACCAAGGACCGGGTCATTCTTTACTTTCACGGGGGCGGGTATGTTAGCGGCTCCTGCCGCGCCCACCGGGCGATTACCGCGAAGTTTGTCGCGGGGAGCGGCAGCGGCGCCTTGCTTTTTGACTATCGTTTGGCGCCGGAGCATCCGTATCCGGAAGGATTGGAAGACGCCGTCATGGTGTACCGTTGGTTGTTGGAACAAGGAACCGCGCCGGGCCGGATCGTCTTTGTCGGGGACTCCGGCGGCGGCGGGTTATGTTTGGCGGCGTTGCTGGTGGTACGCGATCAAGGGTTGCCGTTGCCTGCGGGAGCGGTCGCCTATTCGCCGGTGACCGACTTTACTTGCAGTGGCGTTTCCCATCAGACCAAACGGAAGGTTTGCCTTTCCCCGGAAGGGATGACCCAAGCGATCGCCAAACACTACGCCGGGGCCAACGACCCGCGCCACCCTTATATTTCGCCGCTCTTCGCCGAACTTCAGGGTCTGCCGCCGTTGTTGCTCTACGCCGGGGAGGACGAAACCTTATGCGACGACGCCACCCGGTTTGCCGCCAAAGCGCAACAAGCCGGAGTGGATGTGACCTTGCGGGTGGGAGCGGGGATGTTTCACTGTTATCCGGCGATGGCCCCGCTGTTTCCCGAAGCGGCGCAGGCGCTGGCGGAGATTTGTGGCTTTATCAAGGGAAAGATTGCCAATTAACTGCCGAAAGGCAGTTTTTTGTTTTATTGCTCGGTAATCACCTGTTTCAATTGTGATTGACTGATTAAAAACGATCGGTTTCATTTGGAAAATAAAAGGGGATTTCAATAATGCATGGAATTTATATACAAATTGTCAATTTCATATAATATTTCCAAATGTTGAAATAAGGGAGGATTGCCGCAATGACGCCACAGGGGATGAAAAAAGGGATTATCTTAGCCGTCTGTCTTGGATTAGCGGTGCTCTGCGAAGCGCTTTTCCAGATTAATCCCAGGGATGTTCAAGCGCTCAGTACCGTCGAAATCAACCGGGCCACCGGTGGAACCGTGACCGCGCGCGGGGAAAACGCTTCGGCCGGTTATGGCAAAGAGAAGGCGTTTGACGGCGATGTCAATACCAAGTGGCAAGATACAACCAATTCAACTTGGATACGGTATCAATTCCCCAACGGCAACGCTTTTATCATAACCAAATACACCATTACCTCCGCCAGCGATGCTTCCGTCCTCGATCCGAAGAGTTGGACGCTCCAAGGTTCCAATAACGGATCGAGTTGGACCAACCTCGATTCCCAAAGCAGCCAAACGTTTACCGGCCGCAATTTGAAAAAAACTTATCCTTTCAGCAACAGCACTGCCTATAAATATTATCGGTTCAATAACATCAAAAATAACGGCGGTTCGCAAACGCAAATCGGAGAAATTGAATTGCTGGAAACCGTTACCGTGCCCGATCCGGTGATCGGCAATGGCACGGGTTTAGTCGGAACCTATTTCGACAATGTCGATTTTACCAATCCGAAGCTAGTCCGGAAAGACGCCACCATTAATTTTGATTGGGGCTCGGCAACTCCGGATGCGGCGTTAGAAGCGACTACCTTTTCGGTGCGCTGGAACGGCGAAGTCCAACCCCAATATACCGGAACGTATACCTTCTATACCACGGCGGACGACGGGATCCGTTTGTGGGTCAACGGACAACTCCTGATTGACGATTGGCGACCATAGCGCGACCGAAAAGAGCGGCGCCATTAGCCTGACCGCGGGTCAAAAGTACCCAATTAAACTGGAGTTTTATGAAAACCAGGGAGTCGCTTCCGTAAAACTATTGTGGTCCAGTAACTACCAGGCCAAAGCAGTGATCCCGCAAAGTCAACTCTATTCGGAAACGGTCCCTCCGACCACCACTTGCGATTACCAAGCAGACGGCGCATGGGTCAAAAACCCAGTCGCGATCCGATTGACCGCCCAAGACAACGATAGCGGCGTATTTCAAACCTATTATCAGATCAATAACGATGTTGACACGGTGGGGAATACCATCACGATCAGCACCGACGGAATCTACAACATCAAATATTGGGCGGTCGACAACGCCGGAAATGTTGAACAGCATCATTCGCTTACGGTTAAAATTGACCAGACCGGCCCGGAATTGGCAGCGACTCAAACCCCGGCCCCAAATGCCAACGGCTGGAATAACGGCGACGTCACCGTAACCTTCGCCGCCAACGACGTTGGGTCGGGAGTGAAAACGGTATCATCGTCCGTTACCATCACCCAAACAGGATTAAATCAGACAGTCAATGGGACTGCCGAGGATCAGGCCGGGAATCAGAGCGCGTTAACTTATGCGGTTAGTATTGATAAGGATGCGCCGCTGATCACTAACCTGCAACCGCAGGGAACCATCAATAATCTCCGACCGACCATCAGTGCGATGATCACCGATGATTTAGCGGGGATTGATCTGGCTTCCGTAATCATGAAAGTTGACGGAGCGATTGTTACTGCGGTTGCATCGGAATCAGGCGTTGCTTACGCGCCGACCGCCGCTATGACAAACGGTCGACATACCGTCACCGTAGGCGCCAGCGACAAAGCGGGGAATGTTGCTTTGGTTGGGCAAACGACCTTTACAATTGATGCAACGTTGCCCAATTTGCCGCCCGATCCGGCGACGGTTGCCCCAACCTTGGATCCGACGATCGTTGCGGATCTGAAAACCGCAACAAGCTTCCTCTACAGTGGAGAAAACCCCATTCAAACTGGAGTGGACCCTGAAACAATTGAAGCCAAACGGGCGGCCGTTATCAAAGGAAAAGTTCTCAACAAAAGCGAACAGCCTTTGCCCGGGGTTAAAATTACAGTATTAGGACATCCCGAATATGGCTACACCATCAGCCGGGCAGACGGTCAATTTGACATGGCGGTCAATGGCGGTGGATTATTGACTGTCAAGTATGAACGGACCGGATTTTTAAGCGCTCAGCGGAAGGTGAATATTCCCTGGCAAGATTTTAGCGGTGTTCCTGACGTCATTTTGATTCCAGTTGATTCACAGGTAACGGCGATTACAACCAATAGCCAGGATGGGCAAGTAGCGCGCGGAAGTGTAATTTCTGATGAAAGAGGCCAACGGCAAGGAACAATTTTCTTCCCGCCCGGAACTCAAACGGTAGGGCTTGCCGGCGCAACAATTCATGTCAGAGCGACAGAGTTTACCGTGGGTGTCAATGGGCCGAAGACGATGCCGGCAACATTGCCGCCAACTTCGGGTTATACCTATTGTGTCGAGCTCAGTGCAGATGAGGCGGAAAGTGTCCAATTTAACCAGCCGATTTACGCTTATGTTGAGAATTTTATCAATTTCCCGGTGGGAGGGATTGTTCCTTCGGGGTATTATGACCAAGCCAAAGGCGTCTGGGTTCCTTCGGAGAATGGTCGCGTCATTAAAATTATTGGCATCAATAATGGATTAGCGGATATTGATGTAACAGGAAACGGTCAAGCAGCCGATGCGCAGGCACTAAGCAACCTCGGATTTGCCGATGTTGAACGTCAAAGGCTTGCAACAACTTACGCGATAGGCCAAAGTCTTTGGAGAGTTCCGATTAAACATTTTTCTATCTATGATTTTAACTGGCCGTTTGGATTCCCTTTAGATGCAATAACGCCTGTTTTTAACGTCGCAAAGATAAAGAAAAGCGGTGATCCAACGACTTGCGAAGGCTCGATTATTGAAATGCAAAATCAGATTTTAGGGGAAGTTGTTTCAATCCCTGGGGTCGATTCTGCTTTACATTATTCAAGCGATCGGATGGATGGGTATGTCGACGACCGGACAATCAAGGTTTCATTGATCGGAGAAAAGGTTCCGGCTAGTCTGAAACGGATTGAACTGAAAATATCAGTTGCAGGTCAAATAATATCTAAGCAATTTACAGCGCAACCAAATTCCGAATTTCAGTACATTTGGGACGGGAAAGATTCCTATGGAAGAGCGATCGTTGGTTCGCAAAAAGCAGTCGTCGAAGTTGGTTATATCTATCCGGCTGTCTACCAAACTCCTGATTCCACACCCAGTTTTGGAATGCTTTCCGGAGTTTCAATCGACGGATTATCTCCTATGACTGAGATTGCATCATGGAAAACCGATACCATAGAAATCACTAGTCGTTATGATAAGCATGCTAATTTAGGCGGTTGGAGTTTAAGTAATCACCATTCGTATGATCCAATAGGACACATCCTATATCTTGGTAATGGTACGCGAAGTAGTAATCAAGATGCACGACTTGGGGTAAAACCATATATCGGGGGACTCAACGCCACTGGTTTCGCGGGGGATAATGGTTCATTAGAAAACGCTTTATTAGATGGTCCAAATTCAATAAAATTTGGACCGGATGGTTGTATCTATATTGCAGACACTGGTAATCAACGGATTCGGAAGATTGATAAAAATGGAATTATCACTACTATAGCTGGAACAGGAAAACAAGGTACAACTAGGGATGGGGGACCCGCAGTTCAAGCAGATCTTTTCAATCCGAAGAATTTGGCTATTGCTCCTGATGGTAGTGTTTATTTTATTAATGGATACTCTGTACGAAAGATTTATTTAGACGGAGTAATTGATACTGTAGCTGGGAATGGAATATTTCCTACAGATTTCTCCCTTCCAGAGGGTCAAGTTGCTAAGAGTACATCAATTAGCCCCTCTGCCATCGCCATAGATAATCAAGGTATCTTATATATTGCCGATCAATCCAGACGGCTTGTTTTACGAATTGGGTTTGATGGAATAATTCATGTTGTTGCTGGGATATTAAATGATCAAAGAATATATGGAGATAACGGTCCAGCCAAAAAAGCATCAGTAGGTTATGGCATCCTAAGCATGGTATTCGGACCAGATAATTGTCTATACTTTAATCAAAGTAATTTTACTGTTCGTCGGATCGGAATGGATGGAATAATTACAACTGTGGTTGGTGACGGAACAAAAGGTTCAGAGGGGAATGATATTGGAGGATTAGCCACAAAGGTAAAATTATATGGTCCGAATAATTTAACTTTTGATAAAGACGGTAATTTATTTATTGCTGATAGCAAGCGAATTTTAAAAGTTGGAACGGACCAATATTTAAAGTGTGTCAGTGGTATTGCCGAGCCATATTATGTTTCAACACCATCCAGCGGTGATAATGGACCTGCCGGTTTGGCTAGATTCAAATCAATTGATGGAATAAGTGTTGATTGGGAAGGTGCCATTTACGTATGCGAATCATTAAGCAGTTACATTCGATTCATTAAACCAGTTTTACCTGACTTTTCTGCTACTGATCTCCTGATTCCATCAGAAGACGGCAGCGAACTTTTTCACTTCAATCCAAACGGTAAACACCTCCGCACCTTGGACACACTGACCGGAAAGGTCAAATATGCCTTCAACTATGATGTCAACGGCCGGTTGATCAGTGTCGTCGCCTTGAATAACAATACGACGACGATCGAACGGGATGGCGGCGGCAACCCGACCGCGATCGTTGGGCCGTTTGGTCAACGAACGGTATTGGCGGTTGATTCAGCCGGATACTTACAGACCGTAACCAACGCCGCAAACGAAAGCTACCGCTGCACTTATTACGATGGCGGCCTATTACATACCTTCACCGATCCCAAAGGCGGGGTCCATACCTTTACCTATGACGAGAATGGTCTACTAACTCGCGATGAAGACCCCGACGGCGGTTATACGGCACTTTCGCGCACCGAGACCGAAAAAGGCAGGGTCGTTCGCAGCACCAAAGGCAAGGACAGCCAAGCCGCTTATATTACCGATTATTCGATTGAAGTCGGTAGTAACGGTGCGATTACGCAAGCGACTTCGGGTTGTTGCGGCGGGACTCGCAAGACGGTGTACAGTACCGATTTTAGTGAGACGACAACCGCTCCGGATGGCACCGTTACCAAGATCCAGAAAGGCGCCGATCCACGCTTTGCGATGCAAGCGCCGATAATCAGTTCGCTTCAAGTTGCAACGCCGAGCGGGAAAACTTATTCTTTGACCACTAGCCGCACGGTTACTTTAAATGATCCCGATAACATTTTAAGCGTCAAAACCCTAACCGATACCACCACCATAAATAGTACGAAAACCTTCACCAGCGCCTACGACGCCACCACGCATACTCTCACCAACACCACGCCAATGGGCCGGAAAAGCGTCACCACGCTGGATGATCAAGGACGAGTCATTAAAGTGGAAACCCCCGGTCTCGCCCCCGTCGCATTCGTCTACGATGATTGGGGCCGGTTATATCAAATCACCGAAGGTGCCGGCAGCACCGCCCGTATCAGTAAAGTCTTCTTCAAAAGCAACGGCTATATCGATTATGTTCTGGATCCGCTGAACCGGAAAACTAGCTTTGAGTATGATCCGGTCGGCCGGGTCACCAAACAAACCTTGCCCAACGGCAAAGTGATCGCGTTCAACTACGATGCCAACGGGAATGTAACCAACTTGACTCCGCCGGACAAGGGAGCGCATAACTTTACTTATACACCGGCAGATTTGGCTGATACCTATAACCCACCCCTACTCGATAGCGGAGCGACGACGACTCAATACGATTACAACCTGGCGAAACAACCGACTTTAGTGACTCGCCCGGACGACAAGACAATTGGCTTGGCGTATAATACCCAAGGGAAACTAATTGGCTTGCAATTGCCGGAAGGCGAATTGACCTATGCTTATGATGCGAATACCGGGCAATTGAAAAATATCATCGCCCCGGATAACGGGACAATCACCAACGCCTATGATGGAGCACTGCCGACTGCGGTTACGTGGGCGGGGTTGATCCAGGGGAAAGTCGGCGTAACCTATAACAGCGATTTCCTGGTGGACAGCCAAAGCGTGAATGATGGGAATAAGGTAAGTTATCAGTATAACAACGACGGGCAACTTACCAATGCCGGAGATCTGAGCATCAATTACGATGCAACGACTGGAATGTATACTGGAAGCACGATTGGGAATATCAGTGATGCGGTGGTTAGCCGGACGGAGTTTGGCGAGGTGAAAAATTACAAGGTTACGAGTAATGGAACGAACCGATTTGAAACCCAATATACGTATGATGCTTTGGGCCGGATTCAGACGAAGACTGAGACGGTAGATGGGCAGAATCATGCGTATGAGTATAGCTACGATGAGATTGGACAGTTGACGGATGTAAAGAAAGACGGGGCTTTGGTTGGGCATTATGAGTATGATAGCAACGGGAACCGGACGAGTTATAGTGGGGTCAACGGTAGTGTCGGTTCGACCCAATATGATGCCCAAGACCGGTTAATCAAGTATGGCAACAATAGCTATCAGTATTCAGCCAATGGCGAGTTGCAGAGTAAGACCAATAGCAGCGGGACGACACGGTATGAGTATGATGTGTTGGGGAATTTAAAGAGTGTCACGTTGGCTGATGGGACTAGATTAGAGTATGTGGTTGATGGAGCCGGACGGCGGATTGGAAAGAAGGTTAATGGAGCTTTAATTCAAGGGTTCTTGTATCAGGATGATCTGAAGCCTGTTGTGGAATTGGATGGCAGTAACAATGTTGTGGCGCGATTTGTCTATGGGACCCGTTCGATTGTGCCGGATTATATGATCAAAGGTGGAATTACATATCGGATTGTGAGCGATCATCTGGGGTCTGTCAGGATGGTCGTGGATGTGAGCACTGGACAGGTTGTTCAGAAGATGGATTATGATGAGTTTGGGAATGTGTTGCAAGATACGAATCCTGGGTTTCAGCCGTTTGGATTTGCGGGAGGTTTGTATGATAAGGATACGAAGCTTGTTAGATTTGGGGCGAGAGATTATGATCCAGAAATAGGTAGATGGACTAAAAAAGATCCTATTGGTTTTGATGGCGGAGATTCAAATTTATATGTTTATTGCGGTAATGAACCGATTAACCAAACAGACAATGAGGGATTAAGTGTTGGTGCCCCAGGTTTGGGGGAAGGGATGATTCCTGTTTGGGGTTCTGGTAGAGCTGCTATCAACGATTTCCAGGAAGGTCGTTCGGGTTGGGGAGTTGTAAACACCGGTATGGCGGTATCGGACGTCTTTTTGGTAAAAGCAGTTGTTACTGGTATTGCAAAAGGTGGGTTGAAAATTGGTGGAAGCTATGCATGGGGAGCAGCAAGAAAATATTATGGTAAAACTGGGTTTGCAGAATCTGGCCAAGCTTTACACCATTGGTTAATACCTCAAGGGACTTGGGGTAAGGAGGTACCTAATTGGTTAAAAAATCAAATGCCAAATTTAATGCCAATGACTAGTAGAGGTTTTCATAATGCAGTACATGGGTGGGGACCCAATGCCTATAATGGACTTCAACGTTTATGGTACGGAACCCCGCAGTGGTTTAAAGCATTAGGGTACTCTATAGGTAGTCGTTTTGCAAATGGGTTAAAAGGAAACGATTGTAAATAAAAAATTGAAATTTATTCATAATTAGGGAGTAATTATATGAACAAAAATCCTGACAAACCAATTTTTCCAGTAATTATTATAGACAAATTTGGGTATTTTGATATTTTATACAATGATAATGATTTTTCAGAATGCAATTTATTGGGATTAATAAAAGGGTTTTATAAGAATATGCTTTGTTATGATGGTTTTGGTAATACGTGGAAGGCAAGTGATGTTGAATCAAAATATAAAATTAACCAAATGACAGTTTTTTTGGCAAATACTATTTATAATCCAAAGATTAAAGTTAATTATAAGTGGAAACAAGATAAAAAGTATATTTTTGATGATTTGAAAAAAAGAATAATTACTTTAATTAAAAATGATGACGATATATTAACTCAATATCATGAAAAGGCGGTATTGATTAATTTAATTAACAGAACCAACGATTTTGGGGAACTAGTTAAAAACATTCAAAAAAATATTTTAGGAGAAATCAAATGATCTTCGTACAGTGCTTTCTTCCAAACAAATCGGAGGTTTCATGAAACGAATTTTCCTAATCATAGTAATCCTGTTACTTACAATATCCATCCCATTCATCGTCACAGCAACCGATGTCCCTAAACCTAAAATAACCGTCTCTCTTGACCTCATCAACATCGGTAAAGTCAAACCACCCGACATCAAAGAGCAAACTTTAACCATTCAAAACGCCGGCCAATCCGACTTGCATCTCACCTCCATCACCGTCGATTGCCCCTGCACGTCCTTTCAGTTCTTCACTCAAGACGAAATCCAAACCAACCTCCCGTTAACGATGCAACCGGGAAACAAGATCGTAGTCAAAGTAGCCTTCGACGCCGGCAAGACCAAATATCGCGGCCGGTTTACCAAGTTAATATTGATTGGCTCAAACGATCCGGAGGAACCGATGAAGCGGATCAAGCTGATTGGCGAGATCGGGGAGTAGGGGCCGACTCACCCCTTGCGAAACATTGTGCAAACAGCAACTTGACGGGCTTTCCCCTCTCTTTTGAAATGCAGTCGGTTGCGCAACGGAGAAGAGAGGGGAATGGCACCGGGAAACATCCGGCTGTCAGGTATCGCAAGGGGTGAGTCACGATTTTCTCCCCAACGCAGTTATTTTACGCCAAATATCGCCATGGGATGATTCGTCCGGCAACTTCGCCGTCACGGGATGGACGCCGACGGGATCCGTCAAGCGAATCGTCTGCCAAGGGTTCAGTTGCGGTGAGCCAAAACAAACCTCCATCGTTCCTGCGGTCAGATCGTAGAGGATTGACCAGAGGGTCCCCAATCCTTCCGAGTAATAATGACAACAGACGCCGTCCGGCAAATGATCGCTGAGGATGGCGCGGATCGCGGCCGGATCGATATGGGGCGCCGCCGCACGCAGCCGGGACTCCAAGGTCTGATGGCGAACGAGTGAGTGCCAGTGGCGGTCGGAGGTCAATTCGGCGGTTCCCGGCAGCGTCAGATGATTGGTGGAGCAGAGAAGCTGCTCGGGGGTCTGGGGTCCGATCTGTTTGACGGAGCGTTGCGCGCAGACAATCTCCATCAAGGCCGCCGCGCCGCTCCGGTCGGCTACGATCAGGTTGAAGTTGAAAGCGATTGGGATAGCTTGGATCAAGTCGATCGCTTCCGGAACAGTTTGGCATCGTTCCAGCACCGTGCGGATGACCGCCCAAAACAAGCAGCCGTCCTCCTGGGGTTTCGACTTCGGTATCGCCGCCGACATGGTGACGGTTAAACCGTATTCGTTCAACCCGTCGAGCCGGCCGAAGAGATAAACCGAAAAACCGCTATGGGCGGCCTTGCCGGATACCCGGGTCGTGCATAACCGGAAATCGTCCTTCAACCCCCACTCGTAACTACGTCCCACATAAAGATGGCGGTCGGCGGTGAGCGCCGGCAACGCTGCGAAATGGCTGCAGTGTCCCCGCTCGGAATGACTTACCGCGTAATAAACGATCCGTTCGGGATGGACGCCAACCGCGTCGGCAAACCCATGGATCTCCTCATTGACCCCCGGCGTATAACGCTCAAAGAAAGCTATCGCCCGTTTCACTTGGGTTAGATTGGTTTTCAACGGTCCCTTGGAAGTCATAAAATCCACATAGTCCGGAGCGTTGGCCAGAAACTGTTCGCCTTGGGCTTTGCCGATCTCATAAGATGTTCCTTCAAGCACGGCATATGAATAGCTTATTTCATGAACGGTTGTCATCACGGTTGCTCCTTGAGACAGTGGTAATTGGAATGTACGCTTGGCGGAGGCGCCATGCCAAAGAGCATGAAACCTTCTTGTCTAAGACATGATTCAATTTAACGGTCTTAAAATCCTATCAAAGCGCATAACATTTGGGTAAAAACCGCTGCAGCGTTGCCACGGTGCCGGATTCAAATTTGATAATTCAAAAACCATCACAAAGATTTAAAAAGGAAAAAGGATGCCAATGGCGAAATGTAACATACTGGACTGTCAGATATGCCGTTCGAAATAGTTGAGATAAATTCAATATTTGTTTGCCAGTCACGTTAAAGGATGGAAGCGAGATAATTACTTTTTCAAACTTAGATCCACCGATAACCAGTAATAAAAGGTAAAAGGGAATAACGGTATGCAGATAAAAGAGTTGTACAACCAGACAAAACCGGTATTGTCGCTGGAGATTTTTCCACCGAATCAAGATTATCCGGTCGAAACGGTTTATCAGACCATTGCCGAACTTCGGGACCTCAATCCCGGTTATATCAGCGTGACGTACGGCGCCGGCGGGGCGACCCGGGCGCGGACGGTTGAGATCGCGGCCCATATCAAAAAGCAATATCAGATTGAGACCATGGCTCACCTGACCTGTGTCGGCCATTCCCCGGCCGAACTGGACAGCGTCATCGAACAGTTGGAAGCCAACCAGATCGAAAATGTCCTAGCGTTACGCGGCGACCCGCCCCGCAATGAACCGAACTTTACCTATCAACCCGGTCATTATCGGTATGCGACTGAGCTGGTAAAACATTTGCGCGCCAAAAACCGTTTTTGTATCGGCGCGGCGGCGTACACCGAAGGTCACACCGAGTCCAAACGCTGGCAGGATGACTGGGACCATCTTCGGGACAAAGTCGAGGCGGGAGTGGATTTTTTAGTTACCCAACTGTACTTTGACAACCGTCTTTTTTACAACTTCAAAGAGAACCTGCTGCGCCTGGGCGTCACCGTGCCGGTGTCGGCGGGAATCATGCCGATTTTGGACAGCAAACGGATCCGGCGGATGATCAACCTCTCCGGCGCTTCGATCCCGGCCCGACTATTGCAGTTGTTTGACAAATACGCCGACCATCCCGCCGATTTTCAAAAAGCGGGGCTGGAGTATGCCACCGAACAGATACGGGACTTGCTGGAGAACGGCGTCGAAGGAATTCATTATTACACTATGAACCGCTCGGAACATACCCGGACCGTATTTGAAAATTTGGGATTGATAGGAAGATAGACAAAGAAAATGAAAAGTGCTGAAAGCAATAAAGAGTTAAAGAAATTGGTCGGCGTTGCCGCCGCCCAACTTGTGCAGCCGGGAATGGTTTGCGGGATTGGGACCGGTTCCACCGTCACCTTTCTCATTGAGGAACTCGGCCGGCTCGTGCGGGAAGAAAAGCTGCGCTTCACCGGGGTCGCCACCTCGTTTCAATCGCGTTTGCTCTGTAAGCAATATGGCATTCCGGTTTTGGAGATCCAGGATTGCGCCGAGTTGGACTTGGCGATCGACGGCGCCGACGAGGTTGATCCGGAGTTTAACGCGATTAAAGGCGGCGGCGCCGCCCATACCCGGGAGAAGGTCGTGGCCGCCATGGCCAAGCAGTTTGTGATCATCATCGATGAATCCAAACAAGTGCCGCGGTTGGGACAGGCTTTTCCGGTTCCGGTCGAAGTGATCCCCAGCGCCTTGCAATTTGTCACCGCCCGGATCAAAGCTTTGGGCGGTCAGCTCGAACTGCGGTTGGGCGTCAAAAAAGATGGGCCGGTGATCACCGATAATGGTCAGTTTGTCCTTGACGTCCGGTTTGGCCCCGGAACGGACTTGCGCCTCATTGATCGCGAGTTGCACCGGATCCCGGGCGTGATTGAGACCGGACTTTTTTATGATTTAGCCCAAAAAGTGCTGGTGGGACGGAATGAAGGCCTGACGGTTGATACATTGGTTAAACCGGCTAAACGGTTGCATTAACGTACGGTTGCAAATCGGATGATTTTCGTGATGCAAGCGCAGCAAAGCGAATTATCATGCCACCAAACCTAAATTTCAATACCCGATACATGATTCAACGGGTTTTAAGAAATAATGATATGTGGTCTACATAACAAAGAGGTGTCTTTATGGCGGAATTGACGGATGGCAAGATTATCCCAATCGTCCTGGAAAAAGAGATGAAAGATTCGTTCCTCGCTTATGCGATGAGCGTTATCGTCGACCGGGCGCTGCCGGACGTGCGTGACGGGTTGAAACCGGTGCACCGGCGGGTGCTTTACGGGATGTACGAGTCCAACACGACCCCGGATAAACCCTATAAGAAGTCGGCCCGTATCGTCGGAGATGTCATGGGTCGTTATCATCCGCACGGAGACGCGTCGATTTACGATACGACCGTCCGGATGGCCCAGAATTTTTCTTATCGGCATATGTTGGTTGACGGCCATGGGAATTTCGGTTCGGTGGACGGCGATCCGCCGGCGGCGATGCGTTATACCGAAGTGCGTCTGACTAAATTGGCCATGGAGATGCTCTCGGATATCGAGAAGAAAACCGTTGATTTCCGGCCAAACTTTGATGAAAGTTTGGAGGAACCGGTAGTTTTGCCGTCACGTTTCCCCAATCTGCTTGTCAACGGCTCCGCCGGAATCGCGGTTGGGATGGCCACCAATATTCCACCCCACAATTTGGGCGAGGTGATCGACGGCGCGGTGCTGTTGATCGACAACCCTGAGGCGGACGATAAGGAATTGATGCGTCTGATCAAAGGGCCGGATTTTCCGACCGCCGGGATTATCCTGGGCCGGGAAGGGATCCGCAATGCCTATTTAAACGGCCGCGGCTCCATCAAAGTCCGGGCGCGCACCATGATTGAAGAGATGCCCAACGGCAAAAACCGGATTATCGTTACCGAATTGCCCTATCAAGTCAATAAAGCCCGGTTGGTTGAACAAATTGCGGGACTGGTCCGGGAAAAGACCATCGACGGCATCACCGATCTGCGCGACGAATCCGACCGCAAGGGCATGCACGTTGTGATCGAATTGCGGCGGGACGTCAACCCCAATATCATTTTAAACCAACTATACAAACACACCCCGTTGCAACAGAGTTTCGGTGTGATCATGCTGGTTTTGGTGAATAACCAACCCAAAGTGCTTTCGCTCCGGCAGATTCTCGAATATTATCTGGAACATCAGCGCGATGTCGTCACGCGCCGGACTCAGTTTGAACTGGCGAAGGCCGAAGAACGGGCCCATATATTAGAAGGATTGCGGATCGCCCTCGACCATATCGACGAAGTGATCAACCTGATCCGCTCCTCGCAAACAGTGGAGATCGCCCGGAACGGCTTGATGGAAAAGTTTGGCCTCTCCGAACGTCAAGCCCAGGCCATCCTGGACATGCGTTTGCAACGGTTGACCGGTTTGGAACGGGATAAGATCGAGGCCGAATATGACGAATTGTTGAAGATGATCACCTATTACAAGGAATTGTTGGGTGACGTCCATAAATTGATGCAAGTCGTCAAAGAAGAGATGCTGGAGATCAAACGGAAATTCAGCGACCCGCGGCGGACCGAGATCATCGCCGACGAAGGCGAAGCCTTTGCGATTGAAGACCTAATCGCCGACGAAGATATCGTCGTCACCATGACCCATCTGGGTTATATCAAACGGTTGCCGGTCAACGCTTACAGGAGTCAACGCCGTGGCGGCCGGGGCATCGCCGGAATGTCCACCAAGGACGAGGATTTTGTGGAGCAACTGTTTGTCTCGTCGACCCACGAAAATATCCTCTTCTTCACCAATCTCGGCCGGGTTTACCACCTCAAAGGCTATGAGATTCCGGAAGCGGGACGGCAGGCGCGCGGCACCGCCATTGTCAACCTGATTCAGGTTGGCCCGGGCGAACGGGTCAACGCCATCATTCCGATTCGGGAATTCGTTCCGAACTGTTACCTCTTTATGGGGACCCGGAACGGCGTGGTTAAGAAAACTTCATTGGAAGAGTTCTCCTCCATCCGCAAAGGCGGCTTGATCGCCATCAACTTGGATGAGAACGACGAACTGATTGATGTTAAACTGACCGACGGCAATCAAGAGGTGATTATGGTCACCGAACGCGGTCTGGCGATCCGGTTCCCCGAGACCGACGCCCGCCCCTTGGGCCGAACCGCCCGCGGCGTGAAGGGAATCTCCCTGGGCGCTCACGATCAGGTCGTCGGGATGGAAACCATTAAAGAAAAAGCTGACTTGCTGGTGATTACGTCGGCCGGTATCGGAAAACGAACCAGCCTTGACGAATACCGGATCCAAACCCGGGGCGGCAAGGGAGTAAAGGTGATGAAGCTCACCCAACGCCATGGCCAGGTTGTCGGCATTGAAATCGTCCAAGAAACCGACGGCGTCATGGTAATCACCGCCGAAGGGATCATCATCCGGACCCGGGTTAACAATATCTCCCGGACCGGGCGCGATACCCAAGGCGTGCGGATTATGCGCTTGGACGCCGAAGACCGCGTCGTGGCTTTAGCGCGGGTCGTCGGCGACGAGGATAAAGAAGAGAGCGAAGAGGCGGAGGAGTCCGAAAAACAGGAGTTTGAAGCGGTCGATTACGACGAACCCGACGTCAATGCCGATCTGGAGACCGATGAGGAAACAGCGGCTGAAACTGCCGGGGACAACGAATCCGGACCCGAAGCGTAGCTCATGAGCGCAACCGCTGTCGTGTCACACGAAGATTAATCCTTGGTTGTAGCTCGCACGAATGAAGGAAATGTAAAAAACTATTTGAAATTTGTTCTGTAAAGTGATATTTTAATACAAAGATTGGTATAAAATAGGGACAGTCCTCGCGGACGCCTATTTTTTATATCCGGTTTTATCATTTAACGGGATGAGACTTGACCGAAACTGACAGGGGGTTTTTGTGCAATGAAAGAATTATTGGAACTTCTAGAGGCCAATGACCGGTTAACCCCGGCAGAGCTTGGCGTAATGCTCGGGATGAGCGAGACTGAAGTGAAAGCGAAGATTGCCGCCCTGGAAGCCGACAAAGTAATCCTTGATTATCGGGCGATGATCAATTGGGAAAAAGCCGGAGTCGAAAAGGTCTCCGCCGTCATTGAAGTGCGGGTCACTCCGCAGCGGGATGTCGGTTTTGACGAGATTGCCGAACGGATTTATCGTTTCGATGAGGTTAAGTCGGTCTATTTAATGTCCGGCGCCTATGACCTGATCGTGTTGATCGAAGGCACTACCATGAAAGAAGTGGCCTTATTTGTTTCGCAAAAATTAGCGACCATCGAGAACGTGCTCAGTACGGCCACCCATTTTGTACTGAAGAAATATAAATTGGAAGGGGTCATCCTGGAAGATCACGAAGCGGTGGAGAGGTTGGTGGTCGCTCCATGACCCGGCAGTGGATCAATCCCACCGTTCAAGCGCTGCCTCCTTCGGGAATCCGGCGCTTCTTTGATATGGTTACGGAGATGAAAGGCGTCATTTCATTAGGCGTCGGCGAGCCGGATTTTGTTACGCCGTGGCACATCCGGGAGGCTTGTTTTTATTCGTTGGAAAAAGGCTATACCATGTATACTTCCAACTTCGGCCTGCTTGAACTGCGGGAAGAGATTGCCCGGGACCTGAAGAAAAACTATCAAGCGGAGTACGATCCGCGTCACGAGGTGTTGGTCACCGTCGGGGTGAGCGAAGCGCTTGATCTGGCGTTTCGGGCGATTATCGAGCCTGGTGATGAAGTGATCATCCCCGAACCTTGTTACGTATCGTATAATCCCTGTGTCACCATGGCCGGCGGTAAACCGGTCAATGTAATCACCCGCGCCGAGGAAGAATTCCGGGTCCGGGCCAGGGATATCGAGCCGCTCATCACCCCTAAAACCAAAGCGATCCTGCTTTGTTACCCCAACAATCCCACCGGCGGAGTGATGACCCGCGCCATTGCGCTGGAACTTGCCGAATTAGCCTGCAAACATGATCTGTTGTTGCTTTCCGATGAAGTTTACGCTCATCTTACCTATGAAGGCGAGCACATCTGTTTTGCAACGTTACCCGGGATGCGCGAACGGACCATTCTCTTCAACGGCTTCTCGAAAGCCTACGCTATGACCGGATGGCGGTTGGGTTATGCGGCCGGACCGCAGGAATTGATCGCGGTGATGAATAAGATCCACCAGTATACGATGCTCTGCGCGCCGATTACGGCCCAAAAAGCGGCGATTGAAGCGTTGCGCCATGGTGAAACCCACCGCAACAATATGGTCGTGGAGTACAATCGCCGCCGCCGTTTGTTCGTTAATGGCCTCAATCAGATCGGAATGACCTGTTTCGAACCGAAAGGGGCCTTCTACGCCTTCCCCTCCGTCGCGGTGACGGGAATGGACTCAACCACCTTCGCGGAAACGTTGTTAAAAGAGGAGAAGGTGGCGGTGGTGCCCGGGGAGGCGTTTGGCAAATCGGGTGAAGGATTTGTCCGCTGTTCCTATGCCTCCTCAATGACCAATTTGAAAGAAGCGTTGGTCCGGATGGGGCGTTTTGTGGAAAAACACCGGTCAGCATAAAACCAAGTAATTCAATTGGATTTTCATAAAACCAGTTGTCATTTGTGTTTACGGCCTGTTTTCCGTTATCTGCAACGGAAATGTAACTTGAACCAAAATCTATCTTATTATAAAATGAAAACCAAATGGGAAATTGAAAAATTCAATTCGTCTGGGAGTCTGGGCGATTAGGCCAATTCCCCAATTTGGAAAGATTATCGGAGGTCTAGACGATGGAAACAGGAACAGTTATGGTTAAGCGCGGTTTAGCCGAAATGCTTAAAGGCGGCGTGATTATGGATGTAACCACACCGGAACAGGCAAAAATCGCGGAGGAAGCCGGAGCGGTCGCTGTCATGGCGCTGGAACGGGTTCCGTCGGATATTCGGGCTGAGGGCGGTGTCGCTCGGATGTCGGATCCCGATATTATCATTAAGATTATGGAAGTGGTGACCATTCCGGTGATGGCGAAAGCGCGGATCGGTCACTTTGTCGAAGCCCAAATCCTCGAAGCGCTTGAGATTGATTATATTGATGAAAGCGAAGTTTTAACTCCGGCCGACGAAGCGTACCACATCAACAAACACGCATTTAAGGTTCCGTTTGTTTGCGGCGCCCGCAATCTCGGCGAAGCGTTGCGCCGGATCGGCGAGGGCGCGGCGATGATCCGGACCAAAGGGGAAGCGGGAACCGGCGACGTGGTGGAGGCAGTCCGTCATATCCGGCAGGTCAATGAAGATATTCGCCGCGTGGTGAGCGCTTCCGAAGAAGAATTAATGACCATTGCCAAAGACTTGGGCGCTCCGTTTGAATTGGTATGGGAAGTCAGAAAAGCCGGACGGTTGCCGGTGGTCAACTTTGCCGCCGGCGGGATTGCCACCCCGGCTGATGCGGCTTTGATGATGCAACTTGGTTGCGACGGAATCTTCGTCGGTTCCGGGATCTTCAAATCCGATAATCCGGCCAAACGGGCCAAAGCGATCGTTGAAGCGACCGCCCACTATACCGACGGCAAACTCCTCGGAGAAGTTTCGCGGGGAATCGGAATCGCCATGCGCGGTTTGAGCGTCAGCGCGATGCGGGATGAAGAGAAAATCGCCAAACGCGGTTGGTAAGACGGAGCAAATAAAGAGGTCATCATGAAAATCGGAGTATTAGCATTGCAAGGAGCCGTCCGGGAACACTGCAAAGCGCTGGAAGCGTGCGGCGTTGAAGCGGCGCCGATCCGCTATCCGGAACAACTTGATACGATTGCCGGATTAATCATACCGGGCGGCGAAAGCACCACCGTCGGCAAACTGCTGGTGCGATACGAGATGTTGGAACCGTTGATAGCCAAAGGTCGGGCAGGGTTCCCGATCTTCGGCACCTGCACCGGGTTGATTCTGCTTGCCAAGAATATTGAGGGGAGCGACCAACCGCGGTTGGGTCTGATGGATATTACCGTTAACCGGAATGCGTTTGGCCGTCAGATCGCAAGCTTTGAAACGGATCTGCCGCTGGCTGGGATTGCTGGACCCGATTTTCACGCCGTCTTTATCCGGGCTCCGTACATCACCGAAGTTGGCGCCGGGGTGACCGTGTTGGCCCGGTTGGATGAGAAGATCTTATTGGCCCGCCAAGGCACTCTCTTGGCGGCGGCGTTTCATCCCGAACTCACCGCGGATTTGCGGATTCATCAATATTTCTTGAGTTTATGCCAAGCTTAATACAATAAGAGAACTGACGCTTCTGGGTCGGTTCTTTTTTTACTTAATTTTTGGATTGAAAATCATCATCGCGAACCGAATTTGCAGGAAGATGTCGAAATTTGTCCAATACTTTTAAAATCCCTAGCGATTCGTTATCAAATCGCTCCGACACGAGAGAGTGAATAAAAACGGATACTTCAACGAGCGGGTTTGCTATGCGCTGGTGATGATGGATCGAAACTATTCCGATTTCAAGAGGAGGCTTGCTGATGGTGGATATGCAATTGCAAAATCTACAAAAAACAATGGCAAATTACGGAGCCTTAATCTGTTTTGCCGGCCGTTTTTCCCAAGAAATCATTGAGGAATTGGGGGATGCGGTCCGGAAATATTTAGAGACCGAAGCGACTTCCCAAAACGATACTTACAATGTCTTCTCGGTTTTTATCGAACAGACGCAGAATATTAAAAATTACAGTGTTTACAAAGCGGACTCGTCTTTTGGCGATCGTATCTCCAAATCCGGGATCGTTGCCATCGGTAAATCCGAAGCCGGCTATTTCGTCTCATCGGGGAATGTGATTGAAACGGCCGATGCGGTTGGATTGACCGCTCGATTGGATGAAGTGATCGCCCTTGATAAACAGGGCTTGAAGAAGTTATACAAGGAACAAATGAGAAAAGAGATCGCTCCCGAGGCGGGCGGAGCCGGTCTTGGTCTGATCGATATGGCGCGGCGTTCGAATAAACCCTTGGAATACTCCATTGAAACGATTGACCAAAACCTATGTTTCTTTACGCTGAAAGCACAAGTATAGGAGGGGCGATGGAGTCGTTAGTTATTGAAAGAACCAAATCAACCCCGGCGATCTTATTCGATGCGGGAAACAGTAAATTGCAGATCACCGGGCAATCGTATCCGGAAAACGCTTTTAAATTTTACGAACCGGTTCTGAAATGGCTGGATGCCTATTTGGAAGAGCTGGAACAGCAAATTGTGGTGGAGTTATATTTCAACATGCCCTACATCAATACCAGCAGTACCAAGTGCATCATGATGCTGATGGAAAAACTGGAGGACGCGCATCGGGTCGGAAAAAGCATTACCATCCGCTGGTATTATGATCTGGGAAACGATACCGCCTTGGAATGCGCGGAAGAGTTTAAAGAGGATTTAAGTCTGCCGTTTGAGATCACTCCGGTGGAGGCGCAGGATTAAATGAGCGGACACCGGGAGGAGTTGGGGGCGACCACCAAGGAGTTGCGCAATCTCGGTTATGACCGGGACACAATCAAGGTTGTGGTGTTAGCTTGCGTTATGATTATTATCGCCGTGGTCTTAACCGGCGGTATCGGTTATTTTATCACCCGAAACGCAGTGGTGACCAAGTTGAAGACCTACGATTTGGCCAATGTGGTGGATTCCATTGCCGGCAAGTTGGATGGCCGAATCGCCCGGGCGAAAGAAACCGCGTTGATTTTAGCGAAAGATCCCGTAATTATCGACTGGATGATGGGAGCTGAAGCCGATCAGCGTCTGGGGGAATACGCCAAAGCGAAGATTAACGGAGTTGCCCAAGACTATGATTACGCCAACTCGTTCATTATTAGCGCGGTAACGAACCACTATTGGGCGGAAGGCTCGCGAATGGTGCAAGTGATGTCGAAATCCGATCCAAGTTCCCGGTGGTTTTACGATGCCCTGCAGTCCGGAAAAGCGATTGATGTGAATATTGATTATAATGTAAGCCGCAAAGATACGTTCGTTTTTCTCAATGCCTTGGTTGGTGAAGTGCGCCGGCCGGTCGGCGTCGTTGGAGTCGGGCTAAGCCTGCAAGATGTGGCCCAGGAATTTCGCAGTTATACGGCGAGCCAGCGGAGCGGTATGTGGTTGGTCGACCGTTTTGGCAAAATTCATTTATCCGATAATTTGACTACGAATGGCAAGAGTTTGTATGATGTTATACCGACGCAGGTAGCTAACCGGCTGGTTCGGGATATGAATCATGCGTCCGACAAACCGACCGTCATTGAGTACAAGGCGGCCAACGGCGCGGTTATGGATATGGCTTACCAAACGACCCGTTCGACCGATTGGAAATTGGTCTATCAAATTCCCCGCAGTGAAAGCATTGCGATTTTAGACACCATAAAGCTCAATGCGACGATTGCCAGCATTCTCTCATTGCTCTTAGCCGTCCTGGTCTTTTTCACCGTGTCGCGTCGAATCGCCAATCCGTTGCGACGCGCTGTGCAACTGGCGCAGGAGATGGAGCGAAAAGTCAG
Organism: Bacillota bacterium; assembly: GCA_023417475.1. Taxonomy (GTDB): domain Bacteria; phylum Bacillota; class UBA4882; order UBA8346; family UBA8346; genus JAEYPR01. Next base: position 31,537 of record JAEZFP010000054.1, read on the forward strand.
AGAGCGGACCGTGGAATTGGTGGAAAAAAATCAAAAGATCATGGATAGCATCGACTATGCCAAACGGTTGCAGGAGTCGGTCCTGCCCTCCGCCAAAGAACTGGCGGCGGTGTTTAAGGACTATTTCGTTATTTGGAAACCCCGCGATACGGTGGGCGGCGATTTCTACACAGTGCGCCGGATGGATCCCGAACGGAGTTTGGTGATTATCGCCGATTGCACCGGACATGGTGTTCCGGGCGCCTTAATGACGATGGCGGTCCAATCGATCCTCAATGAAATAATTGATCAAGAACCGGAATCCCCGGCCAAATTACTCGCCTTGTTAAACCGCAGAGTCAAAGCGGTTCTGCATCGCTATGACCAAAACGGGATCACCGACGATGGTTTGGATATCGCCATCTGCCTTATCGAACAGGGCAAACGGCTGACGTTTGCCGGCGCCAAACTCCATCTCTACCGGAACCGGGCGAATCAGGTGGAGGTCATCAAAGGGGACAATCACAGTATCGGTTACCGGCGTTCCAACCCCGATTGGCAGTTTACCGATCATGAACTGGTAATTGAACCGGGCGATCGTTTTTATCTATCGACCGACGGCTACGTCGATCAAAACGGCGGCGCGCAAGATCTGCCCTTTGGAAGATCACGTTTCACCGAAGCCATTGGCGCGGGAACTAAGGTGTCGCTGGTTTTACAAGCGGAAGTTTTTAAGACCAGTTTGCAAAAATATATGGGGAATGAACCGCAAAGAGACGATATAACGATTATCGGATTTTCATTTTAGAGAGAGAATCCTATCATTAATTATTTCGTCTTTACGAATATTTAGTGCGGCATCGATAAAAAGCTTTGTTTAAGCGTGCGGGAGTTGGCGATTTTGGGCGCGATCAAGATTGATGATAACCTCTTTGAAGCGGAGCATCGGATGTTGTCCAAGGCAACCGCCGATCTGAAAAGCAACCGGTATTGCGGCAACGAATTGTTACCCCACTACCAAATCCTAATCGAATATTATCACAAACTCCTCCGCAACACCCGGAAGATCTTTCGGATCAGCGACAGCCAGGGACATCTCTTGCAGCGGCAACAAGGTGAGATTCAAAACCTGTTGGACAACGCCAATCAAGGTTTCTTGACTTTTGGGCCCGATCTGCTCGTCAACCAAAAATATAGCGCCGAGTGTATCCGGATCTTTGGTCGCAAGATCGCCGGATTGAACATTACCCAACTCTTGGGCGAGACGGTCTCGGCCGATCTGGAAGCGATTTTGCAACAAGCGTTTTGGCGCCGACCGGATGAGCTCCCAATATTATTGGGAAAAATCCCGTCGGTTTTTCGCATTAATCAACAAGACGTGCGGATCGAATGGAAGCTGATCAATCAGGCGAACGCCGCTGGCAACGAAGCGGTACTGATGATGATCTTAACCGATATTACCGAAAAATTGCGGGCGGAAGAACAGATTCGCTATCTCAGTTATCATGATAAATTGACGGGGTTGCATAATCGCGCTTATGTCGAGATGCTGCTGACGGAGCTGGATACTGCCGCGGTGATTCCGTTGAGCCTGATTATGGCCGATATGAATGCGCTGAAATTGGTTAATGACGTGTTTGGCCATGAGCAAGGAGACCGGATCCTGGCGGCGATGGGCGCCGCGCTAAAAGCCGCCTGTCGCCCGACGGATATCGTTTCGCGTTGGGGCGGCGATGAATTTCTCATTGTATTACCCCAGACCTCGCAGCAGGATTGCCAAGCGGTTTGCGAACGAATCCATCAAGCTTGTCAAGGGGTTGTGGACAACCCCATTCCTTTAAACGCCGCTTTGGGTTCGGTGACGCAGACGGAAGGGACCGTGTCGTTGGTCGAAATGTTCGGCGTCGCCGAGAGCCGGATGTACAACGATAAATTGTTACACAGCCGCGAGGTGCGCCAAAGTATCATCGCCAAATTTGAAAATATGCTCCAGAGTCGCTGTTTCGAGGCCGAAGGACATAGCCAGCGCACGTATCAATTGACAGTCGATTTCGCCGATTTCTTAGGGTTACATCCCGACGCCATTACCACGAAAACCTTGCAAAAGTTGGCGGTACTCCACGATAGCGGGAAAGTGGCGATTGCCAAAGAGATTTTGGGAAAAGCCGGCCCGTTAACCGCTAATGAATGGGAGATTGTCAAAAATCATAGCGAGATCGGCTACCGGATGGCGCAATCCATCGGCGAACCGTTATTGGCCGATATTATTTTGGCCCTTCACGAACGTTGGGATGGATTGGGGTACCCCTACGGACTCCAAGGGAAACAGATTCCCCGCTGGGCCCGGGTGTTTGCCATTGTTGATGTTTATGACCTGATCACTCACGACCGGCCCTATCAAAAAGCCCAAATGCCTGATGTGGCGCTGCGGGAGATTGTGTCGGCCGGCGGCGCGCAGTTTGATCCGGAGCTGACGGAGCAATTTTGCCAGTTTTATAACAAATATCTTGGTTAACCCCGGATGTTTGCTGGGATAATCTGGGACGGGGTTGTTGCATGAAAATGGCGGGCAATGATCAAAGTAAGTGAAGCTAACTGAATTATTTGAAAATCGACAGTTGCCGGAAGGTGTTATTTTTTTGTTAAGTACCTTCACACGAACCGCGAAATGCGTTATGATATTTAGGGCATTATTTGGGAACTTCGTCGCAATCGGACTGCAGTTTCCATATTTTTCAAATCAAATCCCGAAGTTACTTTAATTTAAGGGGGAAGACATATGGCAAGAAAAGTTACCATCGACGGTAACACCGCTGCCGGCCATGTAGCCTACGCATTTAGCGATGTTGCCGCCATCTATCCGATTACCCCGTCATCGCCGATGGCTGAAGTTGGGGACGATTGGGCTGCCCATGGTCGTAAAAATCTGTTTGGACAAACTGTTAAGTTTGCCGAGATGCAATCCGAAGCAGGCGCCGCCGGCGCGGTACACGGTTCGTTAGCCGCAGGTGCGATGACCGCTACCTTCACTGCTTCCCAGGGTTTATTGCTCATGATTCCGAATATGTATAAAATCGCCGGTGAGCTTTTACCGAGCGTTTTTCATGTTTCGGCTCGTGCGTTAGCAACCCATGCTCTCTCCATCTTTGGCGACCATTCCGACATTAACGCTTGCCGCCAAACCGGTTATGCGATGCTCGCATCGGCTTCGGTCCAAGAAGTTATGGATTTGGCGCTGGTCGCTCACTTGGCGACGTTAGAATCCCGCGTGCCGTTCTTACACTTCTTTGACGGTTTCCGGACCTCGCACGAAGTGCAAAAGATCGACGAAATCTCCTACGAAGAAATGGCGAAGTTGGTTGATTGGAAAACCATCGAAGATTTCCGCAGCCGCGCTTTGAATCCGGAACATCCGCACCAACGCGGTACCGCTCAAAACCCGGACATCTACTTCCAAGGCCGCGAAGCCTCCAATAAATTTTATGACGCAGTGCCCGGTATTGTTGTTCGGACCATGGAGAAAGTTGGCCAATTGACCGGACGCAACTACAAACCGTTTGACTATTACGGCGCCGCCGATGCCGAACGCGTGATCATCGCGATGGGTTCCGGTTGCGATACCATTGAAGAGACGGTTGACTACTTGAATGCGCGTGGCGAAAAAGTCGGCTTGATCAAAGTCCGTCTCTATCGTCCGTTCTCCGCCGAACATTTCCTGTCCGTAATGCCGAAATCCGTGAAGAAAATTGCGGTGCTCGACCGGACCAAAGAACCGGGTTCCGTCGGCGAACCGTTATACCAAGACGTTTGCACCGTCTATATGGAGAAAAAAGAAACCCCGATGATCGTTGGCGGCCGTTACGGTTTGGGTTCCAAAGAGTTCACTCCGTCCATGGTGAAAGCGATCTATGACAACTTAAACGCTGCTGAACCGAAAAACCACTTCACCGTGGGTATCATTGATGACGTCACCTTCACCTCGTTGGATGTGAAAGAGTTCATTAACGCCGCTCCGGCTGGGGTTTCCCGGTGTAAGTTCTTCGGTCTCGGTTCCGACGGTACCGTTGGCGCCAACAAGAACTCGATCAAAATCATCGGCGACCACACCGAGAAGTATGCGCAAGGTTACTTCGTGTACGACTCCAAAAAATCCGGCGGTATCACCATTTCGCACTTGCGTTTTGGCGACAAGCCAATCAAATCCCCGTATTTGATTGACCAAGCCGACTTCATCGCCTGTCACAATCCTTCCTATGTTACCCGTTATGATGTCCTGGAAGGAATCAAAGAAGGTGGTATCTTCTTATTGAACTCCCCGTGGTCTACGGCGGATATGAACGAGAAGCTGCCGGCGACGCTGAAACAAGTCATCGCTCAGAAGAAACTGAAATTCTACAATATCGATGCCGTGAAGATCGCTTCCGAAGTCGGAATGGGCGGTCGGATCAACACCGTGATGCAATCGGCTTTCTTCAAAATCGCCAATGTCATCCCGGCTGAAGAAGCATTCGAATATATCAAAGGCGCCATCAAAAAGACCTATGGCAAAAAAGGCGACAAAGTTGTTAACATGAACATTGCCGCTGTCGAACGTTCGGCTGAAGCCATTGAAGAGATTAATTACCCGGCTGATTGGGCTATCGCCACCACCGGCGCGGTGCTCGAAGAGATGAAAGTTCCGGAACATTTCAAGAACGTCATCGCTCCGATCCTCCGCCTCGAAGGCGACAAACTACCGGTTAGCGCATTTACGGTCGACGGTACGGTTCCGATTGGCACCACCCAATACGAAAAGCGCGGGATCGCGATCAAAGTACCGGTTTGGAAAGCCGAAACCTGTATCCAATGTAACCAATGCGCTTTCGTTTGTCCGCACGCCGCCATTCGTCCGGTGCTCGTCAAATCCGAAGCGTTGCAAGACGCTCCGAAGGGTTATGAGACTAAAGCCGCAATCGGTAAAGAGTTTGCGGGTTATGAATTCCGGATGCAGCTCTCCCCGCTCGACTGCTCGGGCTGCGGCAACTGCGCCGATATCTGTCCGGCCAAGGAAAAACCGTTGGTCATGACCAACCTGGAAGATGTTGCGATCGGTGAAGGCGAATTCTACGGTTTCTCGCAAGCCCAACCGATTCCGGATATCGCCATCAACGCTGACACCGTCAAAGGCAGTCAGTTCAAACAACCGCTCTTCGAATTCTCCGGCGCTTGCGCCGGTTGTGGTGAGACCCCGTACGTTAAGCTCATCACCCAACTGTATGGTGACCGGATGGTCATCGCTAACGCCACCGGTTGTTCCTCCATTTACGGCGGTAGCGCGCCGACCAACCCGTACACCACCAACGAAAAGGGACACGGTCCGGCTTGGGCGAACTCCCTGTTCGAAGATAATGCGGAGTTTGGTTTCGGTATGGCGTTAGCGTATATTCAACGCCGTGGCAAATTGAAAGATCTCGTTCAAAAAGCGCTGGAACTCGGCGTCGCTGGCGAAATCAAAACCGCCTTCGAAGAATGGGTTCCGGGCAAAAACGATGCCACCATCTCCCGGAAAACCGGCGAGACGATGAAAGAATTGATCGATGCCGAAGCGGCCAAGGCTTCGGGCGAATTGAAAGACGTTTTAAGCCAGATCGCCGCGATGAAAGACCTCTATATCAAGAAGTCCATCTGGGTAATCGGCGGCGACGGTTGGGCTTATGATATCGGTTTCGGCGGTTTGGACCATGTGCTCGCTTCCGGCGAAGACATCAACATCCTCGTGCTCGATACCGAAGTGTACTCCAATACCGGTGGTCAATCCTCCAAATCCACTCCGACCGGTGCGATCGCGAAGTTCGCCGCCGCCGGTAAGAACATTCGGAAGAAAGACCTTGGTTTGATGATGATGTCCTACAGCTATGTCTATGTTGCTTCCGTGTCCATGGGCGCCAACAAGAACCAATTGATGAAAGCGGTGCTCGAAGCCGAGAAGTACCAGGGTCCGTCGGTGATCATCGCTTATGCACCTTGTATCAACCACGGTATCAATATGGGCCGTAGCCAAAATCAAGGGAAGTTGGCAGTCGACGCCGGTTACTGGCCGTTATACCGCTACAATCCGGAATTGGCGCTCGACGGCAAAAATCCGTTCGTGCTCGAGTCCAAAGACCCGACCTACAGCTTCCAAGACTTCATCCGCAGCGAGGTTCGTTACGCGACCTTGATGAAGCAATTCCCGGATGTCGCCGAAAATCTCTATCAACGGGCCGAGCAAGACGCCAAAACCCGTTACGAGATGTACAAACGCTTATCGCAATAAGCAGTTAACGATGGTGAGAAGAAGGCTGAGCAATCAGCCTTCTTTTTTCGCCTACCGCTAATCCAACTTGCCGGGACTTCGGGCAAGCTTACTTATCCACAATTCCAGCTTGCGGAGCGACTCAGCAAGCTTACTTATCCACAAATCCAGCTTGCGGAGCGACTCGGCAAGCTTACTTATCCACAAATCCAGCTTGCGGAATGACTCAGCAAGCTTACTTATCCACAAATCCAGCTTGCGGAGCGACTCAGCAAGCTTACTTATCCACAAATCCAGCTTGCGGAACGACTCGGCAAGCTTACTTATCCACAAATCCAGCTTGCGGAGGAAACGAGCCAGCTTGCTACTACCTAGAAAATAGACTTCGCTTGTTGCCTAGTTGTTGGTTTTGAAAAAATGTTCCATGGCCCCCCCTCTCTTCCTCCGCTTCGAACCGGCTGTCATTCAAAAGAGAGGGGGATCGTAAAACGTTTGATTTAGTATTGGCTATCGAAGGGGGGTGAGTCACGCCCCAATTTTCATTCCTTCGCTTGCCCGTTCACAGCCAAATCACCAACACCCAAAACAAAAAGGAAACCCCGGAACAAGGGTTCCTTTGTTAATCGATAAAATGATTGAATTTACGCAGAAACTCCCGGACTAGTCGGGGTTTGGTTCGTCAGTTCGTCATAGGCTTGAACCAACCCCAAGCTCATCAGCGGATTAGAGAAAATAGCCAGGACCGGGATTGCGCTGAGGATGAAGTGAACTAACGCGTAAATCCATATTTGGACGAAGTCGGCGGTGATGTAGGAAACCGCGTTACCCAACGCTACGGTGGGCGGTTGATTGTGTTCGACAATCAAACCGATACCGATAAAATAAACGAAAGTAAGCAACGGATAGACTACGATCAACAGCGCCAGCTTGCCAAGGAACGGAATGACGGTAATGATTCCGGCAACAATGGTAAGGATGACAATCAGTAAAGTAAAGATAAACGTCGCGCCAAATTTGTCGAAATGATTGAAGATTTCGCTAATTTCGGCCGATTCACCCCGCAACACTTTCCGGAGCACGACAAACAATCCGGCGAATAGGGGGCCGGCGAGAATGGAGAATGTAACGCAGGAAAGTATGATCGTGAGTAAAGAAGCAACAAAGAGTACCACGAAACTTTTTAAGTAAACGTCAATACTTGATTGGAGATTTTTACCGATATCCATATTTGTCCTCCTTTGCTTTCTCAATCCGTAAATTATAATATTAGACAATTCCATCCAAGATTCCTAGCCGTTGCAAAAATAAAGGACTGTCACAAACGGAACGTTTCGGTTCGTTGGCAACAACCCCTTAAGTCGGTTATATTAGGTCACGTAGCCATTGACGGTAACCGGCGACGATTCGTTCCGCCACCTCGACCGGCTCGAGGCGCGACGTGTCGATAATTAAATCAAAGTTCTCCGGTTTGGCGCAGTCAATGCCGTATTTGGTTAAGTAGCGCTGTTGTTCGCTACGGTAGCGTTCATTCACTTTAATCAGCGCCTCTGCAACGCTGCGGTATCCTTCGGCGTCGCCACGACGATTGTCGCAGAAAATCCGCTCCGCCGCGACCAACGGGTCGACAATCAGTCGCACCTTGAAAGAATGGGGAACGAAGTGCCAAGCCAGCCTGGAATCGAAGATAATATTTTCGGGTTGAGTTCCAATCCGGGCCATGGCTTGATCCATCTCTTCGTCGAGCGGATGGGTCTCCGAATATTGGTTCAACTCCAGAATCGTCATGTTGCGTTCCTCGGCCAGACGGCGCCAGGCCTCACCCATGGAAAAGATTCGAAATCCCGGCAGTTTTTCAAGCAGTAATTTACACACGGTACTTTTGCCACTTCCCAAATCACCGGAGATGGCAATTTTATGGTTGGATTCAGCCATTACTTACTCCTCACTAAGAAATACTTCGCGGCAAACGCTCAGGTTTTTGTTATCATTTTACTCGGTTCTTATTGAAATGGCAAGATTTAAATCGAACGCGGCCTTTTGCAAGATGCGAGCCGGCTCGGTTTGAACTTTCTTAGAAAAAAGAGGTAAAACGGAATTTTAGCGCGAAATGTGCCATGATAGCCAATAACCTTCAAAATGGACTTCATATCCGCGGACATTCCCACGGACCCTCATCAAGTAAAGGGCGCGTCCGCATGCAATAAGGAGATTATCGTGCGAAACCAACCGCTCTGTAAGTATGGGTTAGTTCTACTGATCTTAAACATTCTGTTTGGGCAGGGCGCATTCGCCGACGGCGAATCGTGGCAGACGGCCGTCAACCTTTATTATCAAGGCCGGATCAGTGAATCCGTCCAAATGCTCCGGAAAATTGTTGCCGCCCAACCCGATCGGACCATGGTCCGACGCGATTTGGCCACGGTGTTGCGCCAATCGGGATTGCTTGACGAGGCTATCGACCAATTGACGATTGCCAATCAGCAAGACCCGACCGATCCCAAGATTCGGGCCGGATTGGCGGAGACGGCGTATCTGGCGGGAAAACCGCTGCGGCTTGCGACGACCGCTTGGGAGTTGGAACCGGGCGACGATCTGTTCTGGCGGGCGTTATCCTTCGTTGAACAGTCCAAGCCGGTGGAAGCGGCGCTGTTGCTAAACCGGATGGTCCTGGCCAATACGCAAAACGCTTACGCTTATTACTTACTTGGCCTAATCCATCATCATAACAACGACCCGTCCGAGGCCGCGATCTGGTACAAAAAAGCCTTTTCAGTCGAACCCCGCTTATTAGGGTTCTTTATTCCGTTGGGGAACGTTGTTTACGGCCCGGGAAAGCTTGCGCCGGTATACGATTTATTGCAACGGGCTCAAGCCATGCAATCGTCTCAAGCAGTCACTCAGACTGAAATGATTGGCAAATTGACCGATCTGGGGGGTTTGCCCGATCCGGCGCTCAGCGCCGCCGAAAAAGCAAGCTCCGAAGCGCCGGAGCTTAAAATCGGACTCGGCAGCGGAGTCGGTACCGTGAAGCTTAAGACCGACGCGGGACTGGTTTTGCAACGCGCCAACGGCGAGACGGTCTATTATAGCAGTGGCCCGGCGGTATTGAGTATTGCGGGCGACGGCGACGGCGTTAGCGTCAAAAATGAATCGGAGCGAGTGGTCTGTACAGTCCAGGGAAATCTTGATCTAAAATATCTTCCTTCCGGAGCGAGAACCGGACTTTATGATGGCCGTTACCGTGACGGCTCGGTTTGGATCGGACGGATTCCCCAAGTTTACCGGGGAAACTTCCGGTTTATCCCCGGCGCCAACGGTTTGACTGTCGTCAACCGAATCGGATTGGAAGACTATCTGTATTCGGTCTTACCGTCCGAGATTCCGAGTCGCTGGCCGTTCGGGGCTCTACAAGCGCAAACAGTGGCGGCCCGGACGTACGCCTTGGCGAACCTCGGCCGTTATGCGGCCCAAGGATTCGATTTATTGGCGACTCCGGTATCGCAAGCCTATAAGGGGGTCCGGGAAGAAACCGAGCGGGCCCGGGCCGCGGTTGATTCAACCCGGGGTCTGATCCTGACCTATGGCGGGAAACCGGCCGCGACCTTTTATCATGACAACAGCGGCGGTTATACCGAAGCGGCCGAGTCGGTCTGGAGTAACCGGCTTCCTTATTTGAAAGCCCTCCCGGAGCAACCGCTGAATGAACGGACTGAATTCCTGTCCCCGGCGCAACTGGACGATTGGTTGACTGAAACGCCGGATTCGGCCGGTTGTATCAAAGGCTGTTACACGTTGGGGACCTATCGGTGGACCGCTTGGGTCCCCCGGGATTTGCTGGAGGAACGGATTAACGCCAAAGCGCCGGTGGGCAAGATCACCGCCGTAATTCCCTTGGAACGCGGCATCAGCGGCCGGGTGCGCCGGGTCTTCGTCCGGGGCGCCAAAGGCGATTACGTGGTCCAAGGCGACGCCCTCCCCTATCTGTTGGGCGGTTTGCGTAGTAGTTTGTTTGTGGTTGCTCCGAAGCTTGGCAAGGACAGGCTGCCGGAGTTTTTCGTCTTCCGGGGCGGCGGTTGGGGGCATGGCGTCGGGATGAGTCAGACCGGCGCGGCGGGAATGGCGGCGCGCGGCTCAAGTTTCCGGGAGATTTTGAGTTATTATTATCCGGAGACGGAGTTGGTGAAGAAATATTAACGAAGCAAATTGCTATTTGACGGCGATTCGTTTATAATAGATACGGAATTTACGGACAGACAAAGGGAAAGCTCCCTTGCGATAAAAAGGAGTGGCTACCATGCTTGATATCAAACTGGTGCGGACCGATCCCGACCGGGTCCGGGCAGGAATGGCCAAACGCAACGCCAATGTGCCGTTGGACGAATTTTTGCGGCTGGATGAAGACCGGCGCAAACGCTTGGTTGAAGTGGAACAACTGAAAAACCGGCGCAATGTTGTTTCGAAAGAAGTCGGCAAGTTAAAAGCGCAAGGTCAGGACGCTTCGGCGATTATCGCCGAAATGCAGCAGGTTGGCGAGGCTATTGCCAAGCTGGACCTGGAGGTTCGGGAGAGCGAGGAACGCTTAAACCAGATTCTGATGGTCATCCCCAACCTTCCTCACGAATCGGTTCCGGTCGGGAAAGATGAAACTCAAAATCAAGTGGTCCGGACCTGGGGTGAACCGCGGCAATTTGCGTTCGAACCCCAATCCCACGATGAAGTTGGCGTGGGTTTGGGAATGATGGACTTTGAACGGGCCGCCAAGATCAGCGGCGCCCGTTTTGTGGTGATGCGCCATTGGGGCGCCAAACTGGAACGGGCGTTGGTTAATTTCATGTTGGATTTACATACCAAAAACCATGGTTATACGGAAGTATTTCCGCCGTTTTTGGTTAACCGGGCGTCCATGACCGGCACCGGCCAGCTGCCCAAGTTTGAAGAAGATATGTTCAAATGTAATCCCGGCGAGTTTTACATGGTGCCGACGGCGGAGGTTCCCGTGACCAATCTGCACCGGGATGAAATTGTCGACCTGGAAGCCTTGCCGATTAAATACGCCGCCTATACCGCCTGCTTCCGGGCTGAAGCCGGTTCGGCGGGGCGCGATACCCGCGGCATCATCCGGCAGCATCAATTCAATAAAGTCGAGTTGGTCAAGTTCACCAAGCCGGAAGCATCTTACGCCGAGCACGAAAAGTTGGTCAACGACGCCGAAACCGTCTTGCAACAGCTGGGATTGCCCTACCGGGTGATGTTGCTGTGCAGCGGCGATCAAGGGTTCTCCGCCGCCAAATGTTACGATCTGGAGGTGTGGTTGCCCAGTTTCAATACCTACCGCGAGATCTCAAGCTGCAGTAATTTTGAGGATTTCCAAGCCCGGCGCGCCAATATCCGTTACCGTCCGGCGTCCGGCGCCAAACCGGAGTTCGTCCATACCCTAAACGGTTCGGGGTTGGCGGTCGGCCGTACGGTGGCGGCGATTCTGGAGAACTACCAGAATGCCGACGGCAGTGTCACTGTTCCGGAAGCGCTGCGGCCGTATTTGGGGGTCGAGACGATTACGGCGGGATAAAATAAAGACTTACGGACCAAAAGACCAGTTACTATCGTAACCGGTCTTTCTTTATATGGAAGATCAAAATGTTCACCATGGAATATTTTTGTTCCGTGGCAAATTAGTGTATAATAAAAGGATAGGTATTTTTATCAAATTCGACGGAACCAAGGTTATGATGAAACAGTTAATCCTCAAAAAACTTCAGACTTCGGTTAGCTCCACGGTTTATGCCCGGGGTGTTCAGTACTATGAAAACGGGCATATTCGCAAGTATCAAGTGATTCCCACCGGGGAACAGGAGTGGCGACTTAAAGCGGTCGTGGCCGGCATGGAGGAGTATCCGGTCGACGTTCAGGTGGGAGTGCGCGGTCAAACCGTCTATTTTTCTAAAGAATGCGGCTGTCCGTATGATTGGGAAGATTTGTGCAAACATGCGGTAGCGGTAATTTATAAATTTTTAAACGAATCGTTGGCGGTAAGTATCGATCAAGAGACGCCGCGGTTCCGTTCGTTGACCCGGGCCGACGCCCAAACCGTTTACCGTGAATTTGATCTCTTGAAACGACTTAGCGGTGAATTGGACCTGCCCGAGATCCAATTGACTTACACAATCAAGGGTTTGGCCAAACTGGCAATGGCCAATTTCCGGATTGGCTTTGATTTTCCCGGGGCCACCGATCAAGAACTGCGCGAGCTTTACGATTATGCGGTCGATTCTTATTATGGTTCGCATTCGTCACTGGTCTACCGGCAGACCGAACGAACCGTTATTCGCCGGTTAAGTAGCTTTGACCGGTTGGTTTTGGAGCACCTCCGGACGATTCAAGCCCGCAGCGATTCGGAACGCAAGAATATCTTTATTGCGAAAAGCCCGCAGAATTTGCAGTTCATCCAGACCATGCTGGGAAACCGGACAGTGCGCTTGGATGAGACGCAAAAAATTCTTGAACGCGGCGCCCCGGTCAAACCGGTTGGGTATGTCTCCGGCGACGAGAACCGACTGAAGATCCGTTTTGATTATGACGGTTTGGCGGAACAAGGGTTATACTGCCAAGACTTGTCCTATTTGTTGGTCGGTTCGGTAATTTGTCCGGTGGAACGGGCAGGAATGGAGCGGCTGCCGCTGGAGATTGCGGTCCCGCCGGAGCGCCAAGGCGAGCTGCTGTTTGAAATATTGCCGAAACTTCGCCAGGAGTTGGGTTTGAAAGTGGTACCCAATTTACGGGCGCACACGTTACGGGTAATCCAACCGCAGGTGCGGCTGCGGCTTGATTATCATGACAACCAGGTCTTCTGTGAACCGGAATTGATCATTGGCGCGGAACATTATCAAGGGCTGGACTGTTTTCAACCGGCTAATCAACCGCAATACAACCGAACCGCGTCCGAAAGTACTGAATGGTGGAGCGTTGATCAGCAAGTGCTGGAAACATTCGTCAACTTCTTCAATGACAATCAGTTTATCGTCTCCAAAGACGGTATTGTCCTCAAAGATCCGGACGCGATCATCGGCCTGAAACTGGCGGGACTGAAACAACTTCCAGCCGATTGGCAGATCGAGGAGAGTGAAGCGTTTCAAGGGTTGACGATCGAACCGATGGTGTTGGAGCCGATTGTCGAGTTGAATCCCGACGCGGAGATCGATTGGTTTGATTTTAAGATCTACTACAATCTTGGCGGCAAAACATATAGCCATCAGGAGATTATGGCCATGATCCGTCAAAATCAGTCCGGGCAAAAATACCTCCGGATCGACGACCGGATCTTTTTGATCGAGGAAGCCGCCAAACTGGATGTGATCAACCGGGTGTTGAGTTCGGGCGACCTTGGAAATGCTCAACAACGCCAGGAGTTTTTCAATTTCTTTTTCTACCGGCAATTATTGCTCGAAAACGGGATCCGGGTGCAGGGCAATCAAGTCTATAATCAGTTGAACGAGGATCTGTCCGACTGTAATCTGGTCGAAGCGGTGCCCCTGCCGCCGGAACTAGTGGGCGAGTTGCGCAGTTATCAGCGGGACGGCTTTTATTGGTTACGTTTTTTGCATCGTTATAAACTGGCGGGAATTCTCGCCGACGATATGGGGCTGGGCAAGACCATTCAGGTGTTGACCTTGATCCGGAGTTTGCCCGAGGGTTTGCCCGTTTTGGTGGTCTGTCCCCGCAGTCTCATTTATAACTGGGCGGCCGAGATCGACAAATTTTACCCCGGACTGCCGTATCTGGTCTATCACGGGACGCCGGAGGAACGGGAACGGTTACGACGGACTTTCGCGACGCAACGGGTGATCATCACCACCTACGATATTGTGAACCGTGATGAAAAGGCTTTGCGGATGCTGGAGTTCGATTACTGCATCTTGGATGAGGCCCAAAGTATTAAGAACCATTTGACCCAACGGACCCAAACGGTAAAACGGATCAAGGCCCGGCACCGTTTGGCGATCACCGGTACCCCGATTGAGAACGGATTGGAGGAGTTATGGTCGATCTTTGACTTTTTGATGCCCGGTTATCTCGGGGCGAAACAGAAATTCGGAGCCTTTTATGCCAATCCCATTCAAAAAGACGGCGATGCGGAGCGGTTGCGGTTGTTAAAGCAGAAAGTGGCTCCGTTTATCTTGCGCCGGCGGAAGGAAGAGGTCTTGGCCGAACTGCCGGAGAAGGTGATTATGCTCCAAAAGGTGTTAATGACGCAACTGCAGGAAGATACCTACCGGACCATCCTGGAGCAGGTACGGCAGGAGGTCATGGACAGTATCCGCGACAAAGGAGTGGAGAAGTCCCAGATCACCATCTTGGCCGCCCTCACCAAACTGCGCTTGGTCTGCAATCACCCCCGGCTGGTATTGCCTGATCTGAGCCCGGAGACCGAATCGGGCAAATTGGAATCCTTGATGGATCTGGTGCAGGAGGCCCGGGATGGCGGACATAAGGTGGTCATCTTCAGCCAATTCGTGAAGATGTTGCGGTTGATTGAGCCGAAGTTTAGCGCGGCGGGGATCCGCTATGAATATCTCGACGGTTCCACTCGTGACCGGATGGAGCGGATCAATCGCTTTAACGAGGACCAAAGCGTGGCGGCTTTTCTAATTAGCCTAAAAGCCGGCGGAGTGGGGATCAACCTCACCGCCGCCGACATTGTAATCCATGTCGACCCATGGTGGAATCCAATGACCGAAAATCAGGCAACCGACCGGGTGCACCGGATCGGCCAGCGGAATCAGGTGATGGTGTATAAGCTAATCGCCTCGGGAACCGTCGAAGAGAAGATGCTCAAACTACAGGGACGTAAACAGTCCATCTTTGATGCGGTGATCGAGAAGAATCAGAGCCCAGTCAGTAGCTTGACCTGGGAGGATATCCGGGGATTGTTTGATCTATAATTGCTTGTGCTTTGGATAATCTACAGCCGGATCGCTTTGGAAAGTCAAGGGAAGCCAACGGGAAAATGTTGGTGGAACCGGTCGATGACGATTGCGGTAATTTTTAGGAACTCACCCTCGCCCTCACTTGTCACCAAGAGAGGGCGAGGGTGAGTTCGCACAAAGCTAGGCTAAATATTTGACTCAAAAAAGGGCTATTGCAACATTCTGCTTCATTTTGCAACAGCCCCTTTTTTATAATCAAGACGTATGGGGAGGTCGCTCGGTCGCTCGCCAAGCGGCTGGCGACACTTCCGCGTCGTGTTTCAATTGGAGCGGGATGGTGGCGACCACGATATGGCGGTGTTTCAACAAACTACGCTCGATAAAAAGTCGGCTGTGATTGTGCAGCAACAGTTGCCACCTGCTTTGGATGGAGAATTGCGGTAAGATGACGGTGATCATGTCGCCTTTTTGATAGTTATGATGTTCATAGGATTCAATAAACTCCAACAACGGTTCGATCACCTTGCGATAGGTAGAGTACTTGACGATCAACGGGATATTCGTTTTTAACAATTGCCAGCGCTCTTTGATCTTCGTCGCTTCTTCGGGACTGATCGCGACATTAAAGGCGACAACGTTAGCGGAGATGGTATTGGCGTAACGTAATGCCCGGACGCTGGCTTTATTAATGCTGGAAACCGGGACGATGACATGATTGCGATAGGTTTCCCTGGACAAATCAATGGTTTGCAAATCCTCCGGTTCCAGGCGTAATTGGTCGGCGACGGCCCGATAATGGCTTTTCACTTTGAGCATTGCCGACATCAGCAGCGGAATAATCAGGATGATGATCCAAGCGCCGTGAGCGAACTTGGTGGATCCGATGATCAGTACCGCGATCAGCGTGACGAAAGCGCCGATGCCGTTGACGGCCGCTTTGAAAATCCAGCCCGGCTGTTTCAAACGGATCCAGCGGACCAACATCCCGGTTTGCGAGAGGGTGAAGGAGATGAAAACGCCGATCGCGTACAGCGGAATCAAACGGTGGGTATCGCCTTGGAATGCCGTGATCAATAGCGCCGCGATAATGGTCAGAATGGTGATTCCGTTCGAATAACTCAACCGTTCGCCGCGCAACGACAGTTGGCGGGGGGCGAAGCCGTCGCGGGACATAACCGAAAAGAGCATCGGAAAATCGGCGAAGGCGGTATTGGCGGCCAAGGCCAGAATTAACATCGTGGCCGCTTGGAAAAGAAAATACATGACACTGTTGCCGCCAAACACTTCACCGGCCAGTTGCGAAAGAACAGTTTTCCCGTGGACCGGCACCACGTGATAGACGTTGGCGAGTAGAGATATTCCGCTAAACAGCAGGAAAACGGCGACGGAGAGCAACACGAGGACAGTGCCGGCGTGTTTGGTAGTGGGTTCTTTGAAATTGGGGACGGCGTTACTCACCGCTTCCACCCCGGTCAACGCGGCGCAACCCGATGAAAAGGCGGCCAGCATCAGCAGGAATGAGTACGGTTCGGGATGGGTCAGGCGCACCACCGGTTCCGGCGGGACGTATCCCAAGAACTTGCTTTTGATTAACCCGGTGACAATCATAGCCAAGACAGCCAGGATAAACGCATAGGTCGGCAAGCCGAAAATTTTGGCTGATTCCCGAATGCCCCGTAAGTTACCCAAATATAAGATGGCCAGAATGATTAGGCAGATTGCCACCCGGTACGGAAACAATTGGGGGAATGCCGAGGTGACGGCGGCCGTTCCGGCCGAAATACTCACGGCGACCGTCAGAATAT
Source organism: Bacillota bacterium (assembly GCA_023417475.1). Taxonomy (GTDB): domain Bacteria; phylum Bacillota; class UBA4882; order UBA8346; family UBA8346; genus JAEYPR01. Next base: position 48,519 of record JAEZFP010000054.1, read on the forward strand.
AATCCAACGCTAAGGCGGAGCCGGCGACGACGCCGGCATGAGCGCCGAGGTTGTCGTTGGCCACAATATACGCGCCGCCGCCGCAAGGGTAATTGGCGATCGTCTGGCGGTAGGAGAGGGTCAAGATCACCAGCAGTAAAACAATGGCCCCGGAGATAAACGATAAAGGCTTAAAAGCCATCAAACCGATCGCCGGCACCAACACCAGTAAAATCTCTTCCGTGGCGTACGCGACCGAAGAGATCGGATCGCTGGCGAGGATCGGCAAACCCCAAAACACGGAGTATTTTTCGTGCTGCAACGCTTCATTTTCGAGCGGTTTGCCGATGAGCAGCCGTTTTAATTTGGTCATTACAATCACCTGCGTTTTTAATGGAGAACAGAGACGGAACCCAAGCACTGAGTCGATTATAATCCGCCAATCATTTGAAAATAAAGCGCATTGACAAAGGCTGGCGAAAACTATCCGGACTAAGAAAGGCGGTATAAATGAAATAGCGACCCAATCCATAGGTTTTACTGAATTAGGCGCATTTTAAGGCCGGTATCGGAGTGTGACATTTACTGTGGGAAAGCTTATAGTAGTAAAGAAGCGGATTTGGAGTCCTCCGTTTCAAGCGGGGATATTACATTGCAAGGATAACAATTATGTTAAAAACTTTAAAAGGGCGCCTCTCACTAATTTATTGCTTCCTGGTGGCCCTGATCGCTTTGATCGGGACCACTGCGGGCATCAACCTTTACCGGCTCGGCAACTCGATCGAAGGGTTAATGACCGCCAATTACAATAGCATTAAAGTGCTTAACCACATGATTCAGTCGATCGAACAACAAGATCATGCGGTCTTGGTATATATTCGGGTTAACCATCGGCAGGGGGCTGATTTGTTCCGGGAAGGCCAACAAGGGTTTTTGAAATCCTATCATTTTGAAAGCAGTAATCTGACCGAACGGGGCGAAGCCAAAATGGTGGACCGGTTGAACTCGTTGTATTGGCAGTATGTCAAGACGTTTGACCGTCTGCAAGAGCTTGATAATGAACAAGACGCTACGGCAGCGCTTGATGTTTACCACACCACGCTCCGCAGTCAATCGAGCCGGTTGCAAGCGCTTCTGTATCAGTTGGCGCGTTTAAATGAGCGGGCGATGTTCACCAGCAAAGACCGGGCGACTCAAAGCGCCCAGCGCTTACTGTATATCATCTTGGCCAGTTCGTTCATTGCGGTTTGCGGCGGATTTATCGGCGCCCGTTATTTGGTGAACCGTTCGTTGGGGCCGATATATCGCCTGACCGAGACCATTAAAATGGTCAAGGCGGGGGACATCAATCGGAAAGCCCCGATTGTTTATCGCGATGAAGTGGGGGAATTGGCGTCGGAGTTTAACAACATGACCTACCGGCTGCAACAATATGAACAGAGTACGATAGGGAAACTGCTGGCGGAGAAGAATCGGACCTTGGCCATTGTTAAAAGCCTCTCCGACCCGGTGATTGTGTTGGATAGTAGTTTTCGCTTGCTGCTGCTCAATGACGCCGGGGCAGCCGTTTTTGAGGTGACGGAGCGGGAGGCGCTGAACCGGCATTTTTTAGAGGTTATTCGCAACGGGGAATTATTCGACCATATCGCCGGAGCTTATGAAAGCGGCGTCGAATCAAGGCAACGGGTGCTCGCAATCGGTTCGCGGGAAGCGGAGAATTACTTTAACGTTATTGTCAATGTCGTGAAGGACGAGACTACCGCAGTCAACGGCATGGTGGTCCTGTTTCAAAATATCACCCAGATCAAACAGTTGGAACGGATCAAGAGCGATTTTATCGCCACGGTCTCCCATGAATTTAAAACCCCGTTGACCTCAATTATGATGGGGGTCAGCCTGTTGGCGGAAGAGAAGATGGGGACGCTCAACGCACAACAAAGTCAAACCATCGCTTCAATTCGGGAAGACGGCGAAACTTTGAACAAACTAGTCAATGACCTGCTCGAAATCGCCAGGATGGAAGCGGGGCAGTCGCTTTTTAAACCGCAACCTTGCGCTATCGGGACGGTAATTGACACGGCGCTGAAAAAATTCCGGGAACCGGCCAGCCAACAACAGGTCAGTCTGACGCAAGCCGTCGACCCGGAACTGCCCATAGTTTATGCCGATGTTGAAAAGATTCATTGGGTATTGAACAACCTCATCGGTAACGCTTTGAAATATACCAAGGCGGGCGAGGCGATTGAGGTCACGGCGACGTATCATCACCGGAAACTATGTGTCGCTGTCCAGGATAGCGGGGAGGGGATCCCCGAAGAATATTTGGATAAGGTATTTGAAAAATTCGCGCAAGTCAAAGGATATGATCTGGAGATACGCGGTACGGGATTGGGCCTGGCGATCGCCAAAGAGATCGTGGAAGCCCACGGCGGCGAGATTTGGTGCGATAGTCGGGTGAATGCCGGAAGCACCTTTACGTTTACTCTTCCGGTCAATGGAGGAAACGATGAAAAAAGTATTGGTGGTTGACGATACCAAAAATATTCGCAATCTACTGACCACTTGCCTGGAGATCGAGGGGTATCGGGTGGTGGCGGTGGGCGACGGGGCGCGGGCTATGGAACTGCTGACCGGTGAGCCTTTTGATCTGGCGTTTTTGGATATTAAACTGCCGCAACTCAGTGGGACGGAAGTGTTGCGAAAGCTTCGCAATCAAGGACTGACGCTGCCGGTCATTATCATGACGGCATTCGCCACGGTTAAAAACGCGGTGGAATGCACCAGGCTCGGGGCGGTGGCTTATCTGCAGAAACCGTTCACCGCCGATAAAGTCCGGAACGTCCTGGCGGAGATTAACACCGGGTTTGAGCGGGAGAAAACGGATCTGGCAGCCCTATTGCAAGAAGCGGAGCGGTTGATCGAAACCCACCGGTTGGACGGCGCTGACGAATCCCTCAAAAAAGCCCTCGCCCTCAACCCCGACTGCGGTAAAACCTACGTGTTACTGGCGCGCCTCTATGAATTGCAGGGAAAAACAATGGCGGCGAAACGGTTCCATAATATGGCCGGCCAATTTGGGGGCGATACCCGGCTGGAAGAGGGGGATTAATTTTCAATCTCGGTAAACGGCATCCCCTGGGCGTAACAGAGCGCCGCTCCGGCGGCGGTGGCATATTCGGCGCTGGGCGGAGTGATGAAATTGACATCGAACAACGCGCCCAAACGGACGAAGATCTCATGGGATTGCGGGACGTTGGTCAGGTTCCCGGTGAGAATGACATCCCGGGTATGATCGATCCGGGTGGCGAAGATGGCGATCATTCCAATGGTCTGAAAGACCAGATTGATGATGCCCAACGCGACGTCGGCTTTGGTCGCCAGGTCGCTGATTTTGCCAAAGTTGGAGGCGGTGCTGTCCGGCGGCAATCCGATCACTTCGTCGTGACTGATATCGCCGATGGCCAAGTCGATCTGGGTTAAGTCGCCTTCCAGCGCGGTTTCGACCAGATTGTCAAAGTCGCGGACATTTAACATCCGATTGGACAATCCCAACAGGGTGCCGCCGCCAACGCCGGTGCCGCCCAAATGGCGGACGCCGGAATGATCGGCTTTGACCAAGGCGGTGCCGGTCCCCATGCTGACGATGATAGCGTTGGCGAGACCGCTCAAGAAAAGTCCGCCCCGGCCGATCGCCCGGAATTCGTCAACTTTACCGCTAGGGATGCCATACAGTTTCGAAACAATATGGGATGAACCGACGCCGGTCACCATGATCCGCTCGACGTCTTCAAGGCGTAAGCCGTTGGCGTCGAGGAATTTCCCGAAAGCGCCATAGATCGAGGCGATGGGATCGGTCGCTTTGACCAGCAACGGACTGAAGAGTTGCCCTTGATCAAAGCCGATAATCTTGGTGGTGCTGCCGCCGATGTCGATTCCGATAATCTTACCCAAAAAACTTCCCCCTAAACAGCCGTGTGATTTGTCATTGCTTTGGCGACATATTTTTCACTTACCCGCCGATCAACATCTTATAGATTGCAATCCCGACTCCGGAGATTCCTTCGCCGCCCAATAAACCGGAGGCGGCGATGTTCCCGGTGTCGACCGCGTTTGATTTGAACCGGTCGACAGTCCAACGGATTAACCCGCCAAGGAAAACAATGGCACTGATCTCGAACGGCAGGTACATTCCAATGCCTAAGGTCATGGCGGGAACTTTGACAATATAGAGTAAAATGCCGATCGCGATGGCAATCCCCAGAACGGTTGGATTGCCGATGCCGCCCACCATTTGGGTGACGGCGAAAGCCTGCGCGGCGGGGAGTCCCTTGGCCGCGCCGAAGCCGCCGTATTGGTGGACCAATGCGAATAAGGCGAAGGTCGCGATAACGGCGCCGGCCAAGCCTCCAATCACTTGAGCGACCAATTGCGCCAGCGGATTAGTGCCCAGGGTATGCCCGGCTTTATAATCGTTCATTAAGTCGCCCGAATAACCGCAAGCAACGGCGACGCCGGCTGCGATCAAAAACGCGCTGACGGTATCGACCGGAACCAACCAACGGATCGCCAGAAGGATAATGATCCCGAAGATCTCCATGGGATTGATCCCGGTTTGGCCGGTGATGGTCGACGCCATAGTGGAAGCGGCCAGCACTCCCAATAACAATAGGATCGAAAGCAGCGGGCTCAAGCCGGCGGCAACCGTCAGAATAAACGATAGACATAAGACGAGCATCGACCAAGTCCAGCTTAGGTGGGAAAGTCCCGAACCGGATTGCCGGGTTCCGGACGGGGAAGTCCGCGCCGACCGGGCTTGACGAATGGCGCTAATGAGATACATCAGCAGAATTCCGATTCCGGTACCAATCATTAAGCCGATTCCGGCAGTGTTTTTAAACTCAACCGCCGCTTGGGCTGAAGGGAAGAAGCGCAGCGCCGTCCCGAACGGAATGATCAAACCAAAGGAGAGCAACGCCCCCAAAAACCAGACCCCGGTATAAAGCGTCCCAATCATATAACCGATTCCGGCGGCCATCGGGGAAACCCAGATTCCAATGTAAACGTTGCGGGCATAAAGCCATTTCGATACCAAAGCGCCGGGGATCCAACCGAAGTTGTCCCGCAATAAGGTGAAAACGGCCGAAAAACCCATGGCGCCAAAGAGCATTTTGGAGCGGTTGCCGCCGGCGTCGCCCACTTTCAAGGTGGCGGCGGCGGCTTCCCCAATCGGATAGGGCAACGCTTCCTGCTCGACAAAACGCTGGCGCAGCACCCAAGTGAGTAACGAGCCAAGCAGGGTTCCGGCGAGGGCGATGGCCAAAACCATCCAAAAGCGCCCTGGTGTTAACACGGTATCCTTCCAGACGCCGGTGATCCACAAACCGGGCAGCGTAAACGCCAAACCTCCGGCGACCATTGCTCCGGCGGACATGGCGCTTTGGGTAATATTGATCTCGTTGAGGGTCGTTTTGCCGAAAATTTTCAAGAGCGCCATGGATAAAACGGCCACAAACATGGTGGGCCAGGGCAACGCGCTCATCCGTAGAGCAATGTACATCGAACTGGCAGTGATAATGCAAGAACCTAATGTTCCTAAAATGATGCTACGCAGCGATAATTGGTCAATTCCGGCCAATGTGCGTTCGTTTTTGATCGGATCGGACAACTTGATCGCCTGCCTTTCATCGAACTTGATATTGATAATAACATACCACAAAATGTTAAGTCTGCGCAAACTAACCAAGAATTTTTAATCATTGATAACATTTTTGGGCTTCTACGGCAGATAAGCGGCGCTTCGGGTTACGACGGTCGCGCCGATAAAGTGAACGCGGAGTGGGGACACTAGCCTTAATGTCGTTGGAAAGGATGAACAATGACCGCAGTAAACTTGGAATTGATCGGTCTTTCGAAACGGTTTGGCCGGAAGACGGTCGTTGATCAACTAAGCTTTAGCGTCCGGGCCGGGGAAGTTTTTGGACTACTTGGTCCCAATGGCGCGGGGAAAACCACCGCGATCCGGATGATGGTCGGATTAATCCGGCCATCGGACGGAGAAGTCCTGATCCACGGCCACAGTATCCGGCGGGACTTTACCGCGGCCATCCGCCAGGTGGGCGCGATAGTCGAAACACCGGAGTTCTACCGGTTTTTAACAGGGTATCAAAACTTGAACCATTTTTTGCAACTCACGCCTACGATGGCGCCGGACCGCTTGGCAGAGATCGTTGTTTTTTTGGGAATGACCGATTATATTCATGATCGGGTGGATACATATTCGTTGGGCATGCGGCAACGGTTGGGAGTAGCCCAAGCGTTGTTGCACCATCCCTCGGTGTTAATTTTGGATGAGCCGACCAACGGCCTTGATCCCGCCGGAATCAAAGAACTACGCGAGCACCTTCGAAGCTTGGCCGAACGCGAGCGAGTGGCGGTAGTCGTCTCCAGCCACCTGCTGGCGGAGATGGAATTGCTTTGTGACCGGGTGGCGATTATCAAGCAAGGACAGCTCTTGGCGGTACGCGATCTGAAAACGCCGACGAAAACCTGGTTTCGGTTTGAATCCGATCACAACGCCCAAGCATTGGAAGTGATCCGGGATAACTTTCCGGAGCTCCCGGTCGTCGCGGTGCGGGACGGGGTGGAGGTTGCCGTCGGACGGAACATGGCGGCCCAAGTTAACGCCTGTTTGGTCCGGCATGCCATCCCGGTTTACGGGATCCAATCCCACGCCCAATCATTGGAAGATTTGTTTATGGAGGTGACCGGATCTGAAAATGACGGGGCTGATCGTTAGTGAACAAATGAAGCTATGGTTGCGCCGCAACACCCAATTGATGACCGGCGGACTGGTTTTGCTCAATCTGGTTTTGATCACGCAGGAACGGTTGGCTTCCCCGGTGCGGGAGAGTTTCTGGAGCGCGGTCGGCGGCCAATCATGGCTGGTCTTTTTGGTTAAGATCTTTACCATTATTGTGGCGGGCGGCATCATCGCCAACGAATATAACTGGGGAACATTGAAACTGTTATTAATCCGGCCGGTAACCCGTTCCCAGGTTTTATTGGCCAAATATCTAACAGTGATGTTGTTCGCGTTATGTTTGTTAATTTTGCTCGTGGGCGTCTCTCTGCTTTGGAACGGGCTTTTTTATCTGACGGGGCTGGGCGGCGGCGCTGACGCAACCCCTTTGGTGGCGGAGTTGCAATGGTCGGCCGGAGCGGTTTTTCGCTTATACTTACTGCTTGGCGTGGAAACGATGATCTATGCCAGTATTGCTTTTTGCTGTTCGGTTGTGGTGAGGAGCAACGCTTTTGCGATCGGGTTGACCTTTTTTCTGATGTTGTTCGGTTCCGAGTTTAGTCGTTTGTTTTTGGGGAAAACCTGGGGTAAGTGGTTATTGTTCAATCATAGCAATTTGGCCCAGTATGCCAAAAGCGTTCCGGCAGTCGGAACCGTCAATGGGTTGGCAGTTTCATTAGGGGTGATTCTGGCGTATCTCCTCGTATTTTACCTGATTGGTTGGTGGCTGTTTACCAAACGGGATGTGTTGCATTAAACAAAAGCCGGATCATCAGGAGACGATCCGGCTTGCTGCGAGTTATTCCAAATTCACGGCGTCAAGCACCTGCTCCTTGGTGGGGATATTCTCCCAGACCTGAATATCGACGCGACGGTTAAAGCGCCAGGCGCTTTCGTTATGCTCCGGTTTGGCCGGGTAGGCTTCGCCATAGGCGTAAATGGTGATCCGGGACTCGTCGATCCCTTGGGTGACTAGATATTGTTTCACTGTTTCCGCCCGTTTGGTGGAGAGAACCAGATTGTATTGACTGGCGCCGCGTTCATCGGCATGACCGCCGAGGACGACGACGTTGAGATGCGGATTGGCTTTGAGCAGCGTAATATCTTGATCAAGCGGGCTGATTTGATCGGCCCGGATATCAGACATATCAAAGTTAAAATAGATCGGTTTCAACAGCTGATTGATCTCGGCCGAAGTCGGCAGATACTGTTCAACTGTGAAGCCGTTGACCAGCTTGGCTTGAAATCGGTCGGGGTTGGAAACGGTGACGTCATAACCGCCGGCCGGTTGATTGGTAAGGTCCACCGTCACCAGGATCGCGGTTGAATTGACCACTTCCACGCTGGTGATCGGCAGCACGCCTCCACCTTGGTTGAATTTTACGGTGGCGTTGGGGTGGAAGTTGGCCCCGGAAATAACGACGTTAAGCGGGGCGTTATTGTAACCGTGATTCGGCTCGATCGCGGTTAAGGCCGGTTTGATCACGGGAACCGGCGTGGGAATTGGGGTTGGTACCGGGGTTGGGACTACCGTGGGAACCGGCGTGGGGATCGGAGTCGGAACCGGCGTTGGCGGCGCGTTAATGGTTAGGACGCCATGAACGACTGAAGTCCGTTTCAGACAACTGCAGTAGTCTTTTTGGGTGACGGTGAGATCCCATAGGCCGGGAGCCCGGTTGTTGAGGTTGAAAACCACGGAGACGGATTTTTTCGACAGCCGCTTGACGTGAGTTCCGTCGATCGGGAATTCGCCGCTTTTGGTGAGTTGAATGACGGTGGCTTCCGTATAGCGGATACCGGTGATGATGACGGTAACCGGCCCGTTATTGAAACCGGAGTCGGGCGTGACGGTTACCGGGGTGGCCGCCAAAAGCGGTGCGGCGCAAAGCGCTAGCAGGATGGCGGCCAAAACGAGACTGGTGATGCGAAATGACATGTACAAATTACCTCCTTTGTTAAGCTGAATTGGCTTAGGATTTGTCCGATGGTGCGGCATAGTAATATGTTATTGTGACCAGGGTTTAAAAATGCGAAATTTCCGAGATTGGCGGGACGAAACCGCCTTTTGGGCGGCGGGGCGGCGGTTGACCCGCATTGACAGGGATGGCGGGATGTGATAAATTGAAAATGACTCATGCGCATGAGCATGGGCGAGATTTGGAAAGGATTGCAAGTCGGTGGCGATGATTGACAAAAATTTAAGCGTTCCCCGCTTTATGCAGTTATATCAGTTAATAAAAGCGGAGATTGTCTCCGGAAAATACGCCTGTTTTGAACCGATCCCATCCCAGCAGCAATTGATCGATGCGCACCAGGTCAGCCTGATCACCGTCCGCCGGGCCTTGGAGAAGTTGTCGGACGAAGGATATATCCTGCGACGTCAGGGGAAAGGTTGTTATGTGGCTCCGGAACAGGAGTGGCAGATTAACCGGACCCAACTGCTGCATTTGGGGATGGTCGTTTCTTCGATTCAAAATTCGTTTTTTCCGGAGATAATTCAAGGCGCCGAGCAATATCTGGCTTCGGTCAACGCCCAGTTGACCATCGCCCATTCGCAATGGCAACCGGAATTGGAGCGGAGTCAGGTTAACCGTTTTGTGGAGAGCGGTTGTCAGGGGTTGTTCATCTCTCCTTCGCAGGAGGTTGAGGCATATCAGCGGTTAGCTCAGCAAGGCGTGAAGTTTGTGTTGTTTAATCATTATTTCCCGGGGACGGGTTTTCCGTATGTGATCACCGATGACCGGAACGGCGCCAAGGAAGCCGTGGCGCATCTGATCGCAAACGGTCACCGCCGGATCGGCGCGGTGATCGGCGGGAGTGGAAAAGCGACCGCGGCCGACCGGGCCGCCGGATTTTTGGAAGGGTTTACCGCGGCCGGCCTGGAATGCCGTGACAATTGGATCAGTTGGCAAAAGAACTTCACCTATGACGAAGGAGTCGCCGGCGCCCGCCAATTGCTGGAACGCGAGCCGGGATTAACCGCGCTCTTTTGTTCGTCGGAAGTGTTGGCGACCGGAGCGGCGGGGTGGCTGCTGAACCGTGGTTATCAAATTCCGCGGGATATGGCGGTGGTGGCTTTTGGCGACTCGGATACGGCCCGGTTTTTCAAGGTGCCGTTGACCACCGTAGCCCAGCCGACGGCGCGGATGGGCGAATTGGCCGCCGCGTTGCTGGTGCGGCGGATTCGCGGCGAGGAAACGGGGGAAGCGCAGATCGTTTTGCCTTGTAAGTTGGTGATTCGGGAGTCGAGTGCTCTAAGTCAATGACCGGTTTTTGAGACCGGATAGTATACCAGATATATCTAGAGGAGGAGTAGCGATGATTGGGAAAGGTTATGAGCAAGGGTTTATGTCCGATCAGGAAGCCAAGGGGATTATGGCTGAAGCGTTAGGCCAGTTGGATCTGGCGGGGAAACGGGTTTTGATGATCATTCCCGATACCACCCGGACAGCCCCGATGTCGTTGATCTACCAAACGGTCTATGATCTGATTGGCGAGAAAGTCGCCAAGCTTGATGTGATGGTCGCTTTGGGAACCCATCCGGCGATGGCGGAAGCGAAGATTTTGGAGTGGGTGGGCATCACCGCCGCGGAACATAAGCAAAAATATTATAAGACCCGTTTCTTCAACCACGCTTGGGACGATCCCAGCGCCCTAACGGTCTGCGGGACGATTCCCGCCGGCGAAATGGCGGAGATCACCGGCGGTCTGATGTCGGAAGACGTCGCGGTGACGATCAATAAAATGATCTACGATTATGACCGACTGCTGATCACCGGGCCGGTGGTCCCCCATGAAGTGGTCGGTTTCTCCGGCGGCAACAAGTATCTCTTCCCGGGCATCGCCGGCCAGGAGATTATTGACTTCTTCCACTGGTTGGGCGCTTTGATCACCATCCCCGATATTATCGGGGTCAAGGATACCGCGGTGCGCCGGGTGTTGAACCGGTCGGCGCAGTTTTTGACGGTGCCCCGTTCGGCGTTTTGTTTTGTCATTAACGATCATCAATTGACGGGCTTTTTTACCGGTACGCCGGAGGAAGCGTGGGCCGGCGCCGCCGACCTTTCCGACAAATTGCATATCGTGTATAAAGATAAACGCTATAAGAGCATTTTAGGCCTGGCCCCGCCCAAGTTTGACGATCTCTGGACCGGCGGGAAGGTCTCGTATAAACTGCAAAACATTGTGGAGGACGGCGGCGACCTGATTATTTACGCGCCGAAGATTGACGAGGTTTCCTATGTCCACGGCCATCTGATCGATCAAATCGGGTATCACTGCCGCGACTTTTACTACCGGCGCATGAACGAATTCTCAAACATTCCGCGGGGAATCATCGCCCACTCGACGCATGTCAAGGGAGCCGGCACGTTTGAAAACGGCCTTGAGAAGCCGCGGATCAATGTGATCCTGGCGACTTCCATTCCGGAAGAGCGCTGCCGCAAAATTAACCTGGGTTATCTGGATTACCGGACCATCAACCCGGACGACTGGGCCAACCGGGAGGACGAAGGGTATCTGTTGGTCCCCGAAGCCGGCGATCTGTTGTTCCGCTATTCGGGCCGGTAGCGGCAGATCGTTTCTCCGTGATCGGGAATCGAGCATTGCATAACCAAAATCGAAAACATCAATCCTAAAACTAAATTTAAGAACAAAGAATCCCAACTTAGGAACAAGGACGAAACAACCGTCATCACGAAGTTAGTTAATGCTCGAAAATTTTCAACATGCGGAGGAACTGGGATGGAACATTCACCGGAAGTTTTGCGGCAATTTCAACCGCAACACCAATTTTTTATCGGTTTCGACTCGGACGGTTGCGTCTTTGACACCATGGAGATTAAGCAAAAAGAGTGCTTCTGTCCGAATAACATTAAATTTTGGAAGCTGCAACCGGTCTCCAAATACGCCCGGGAAGCGACGGAATTCGTCAATCTCTACTCCAAGTGGCGCGGTAGCAACCGGTTTCCGGCGTTGGCGAAAGTGTTGGAATTTTTGGCGGAACGGGACGAAGTGAAAAAACGCGGCTTTCACGTTCCGGAACTGCCGAAATTGCGGGAATGGATCGCCTCCGGCGCGCCGCTTAGCAACGCCAACCTCGAAGCGCTGGTGGCGCGGACCGGTGATCCCGAGCTACAACGGGTTTTGGATTGGAGCGAGGCGATTAACCGGACCATTGCCGAGCTTGTTTCCGACATTCCGCCCTATCCGTATGTGCGCGAAAGTATGGAAAAATTAAGTCAAAAAGCCGATTTGATCTGCGTCTCTCAAACCCCCAGCGAAGCGCTGGAACGGGAATGGGCCGAGCACGATATCGCCAAATATGCGGCGATCATCGCCGGTCAGGAGCTGGGGACCAAAAAGGAACATTTGAACCTGGGCGCGGTCGGCAAATACCCCAGCAACCATATCCTGATGGTGGGCGACGCTCTAGGCGATCTGGAAGCGGCGAAAGCCAACGGCGTGCTGTTTTATCCGATCAACCCCGGCCTTGAGGAGGCTTCCTGGAAACGGTTCCACGATGAAGTGCTCGACAAGTTTTTTAATGAAGAGTACGAGGGAACCTATGAAGCGTTGGTGATTGAGGAGTTTAAGGGCTTGCTGCCGGAAGTGCCGAGTTGGAAACGGTAATAGATTTTAAGTTAGATCGTAAAAAGACCCGCAAGGGTCTTTTTGTTTATGAAGGCTTCACGTTTGACGTGGGGATCAAAAGAGCTTATAGCGTTGTGAGGGCCCAAGGGCGACCCCTCGCCCCTTAAATGGGTAACCACAAGGCTTTGAATTCTATTAATTTATAGGCTGTGAAGCATGGTGGTTTTCCTTTTAAAGGACAAAAGGATCGCCGTTGGGCATCGAAGCGAAGGCTCTTTCCAAGCACTTCCGACAATCGTATTAACACCCACCAGAGACTGCGTCAGGGGAACTGAGTGGAGTGAACTTGAACTCACCCCGCTACATACAAAGCTCCTTCTCAAAACAGACCGATTCGGGATGGCCGATATAATGACCGTAATTGGGTATCCGCCGGTAGCCGTGGCGCTCGTAGAAAGCCACGGCTTTTTGGTTGACCAGCCGCGTTTCCAAACGGAAGGCCGTGTAGTCCATGGTGACGGCGGCGGTCTCCAGGTAGCGCAGGACGGCGCTGCCGACGCCCTGGGTTTTGACCCGGGCATACATCCGTTTGACCTCGGCGACGGTTGCGGTCATCGGGCGAAACGCGCCGCACCCTACAAGAGTTCCGTCCCGGTCGCGGGCGACGACAAATATGGCCCGCGGCACGCAGACGTCGGACGGTTGAAAGGAATGACGGCCGCTGTTGCCGGTGATGGTTTCCAACGCCGCCGACAGTTCGGCGATCAGCTCCTGCGCTTCGGCGGTATAAGGATCGGTCGGGGTGATGATGATAGAAGGGTTGGCCGATTGGGACATGGGAGCGCCTCCACTTGTATGAATCAACTAATTTTACCATAAACGAATCCACCGCATAATCATTTTGTAAATTGACAAATAAAAAAACAGGGAGTATAGTGAAGATTGGGTAAGCTAAACTGAGTATTTTAGAGGAACGTGACGAAAATGGAAGATGGCCCTAGATATTTGCAATATCCGGTTTATAATCGTCGTCAAACGTTTGAATTGAAGGTTGCCATTGGACGGGTATTTCCCTCTCGGCTAGATTAGAGAGGGTTGGCTCGGTATTCCGACTTAGGTAAGCAAGATTCAGGGTTTGGCGATCACGGCCGGCCCTGATTTTTTTACTATAAGGAGGAGTTGCCATGCTGAAATGTTATTTAACGGTCAATGATCAACTGACGGTGGCCGAGAAACTCAATGAAAAAGGGGCTTGGATCAACCTGATCGGACCGTCCGAAGCCGAGCTGGAACAAGTCGGCTCGGAGCTTGGCATCATCCCGGATCTGCTCCGGGCGGCCTTGGACGAAGAGGAACGCTCCCGGATCGAGCTTGACGACAATCAACTTTTGATCCTGATTAATATTCCGGTTGAAGCCGAGAGCAACGCCAACATCAGTCACGACACGGTTCCGTTGGGGATCGTCGTCACCGAAAACTCGTTGATCACCGTTTGTCTGAAGGACAACCCGATCTTGGGAGAGTTTGAAGCCAACCGGAACCGTTCGTTATATACGTTTAAGAAAACCCGGTTTGTTTTGCAGATTCTGTTGAAAACCGCCACCTATTATCTGCGCTACCTCAAACAGATCGCCAAACGTTCCGATGAGATTGAGAACCATCTGCACGGGTCGATGAAGAACGAAGAATTAATTAAGCTGTTAAGCCTAGAGAAAAGTCTGGTCTACTTCACCACCTCGCTGCGGGCTAATCAGATCGTGATGGAGAAATTGTTGCGGTCGCAACTGAAAAACTCCACGGCGAAGGCCGACCCGGACACGGTGTTGACCTCCCAGATCTTGTGGATGTATTCCGACGACGAAGAGTTGTTGGAAGACGTGATCACCGAGAACAAACAAGCCATTGAAATGTGCGCCACCCACACCAATATCTTGAGCGGGACCATGGACGCCTTTGCTTCGATTATTTCCAATAACTTAAATATGGTGATGAAGTTTTTAACCTCGGTGACCATTATCATGGCCTTGCCGACCATGGTCGCCAGTTTTTTTGGAATGAACGTGCCGGTTCCTTTCGCCAATTCCCCACACGCTTTTGGGGTCATCTTTGTGGCCACCATGGTGCTGTGCGTCTGCGGGATCCTGTTGCTACGGCGCAAAAATATGTTTTAACCGATAAGTATGCTTGCTGAGTCGCTCGGCAAGCTGGATTTGTGGATAAGTGAGCATGCTGAGTCGTTCAGCAAGCTGGATTTGTGGATAAGTAAGCTGGATATGTGAATAAGTAAGCTTGCTGAGTCGTTCGGCAAGCTGGATTTGTGGATAAGTGAGCTGGATATGTGAATAAGTCATCTATTTCTGTGGATAAACGGCAGAGTTGAATGAAGTAAATGAGTTGGGTTGTGGATAAGTGAGCTTGTCGCGGAATTCGGCAGGCTTTTTTGATATTAGAAAAGCCCTCCGGGGCTCGGCTGGGCTTCGAAGCACAACCCAGCCCGGAAGGGCTTGAGACCGGTTCTAATCTTAGCCCTGACCTTCATTCTGGGCGGACTTAATTGTTCAACGCTTGCAACGGCGCCGGAATATGACCGCCGCGCTGCACGAACTTGGCGGCGCTGAATTTGGAGACCGGCATAATCGGAGCCGAACCCCAGAGACCGCCGAAGTCGATCTGATCGCCGACGGTTTTGCCGGGGACCGGAATGATCCGGACCGCGGTGGTTTTCTTATTGATCATGCCGATCGCCATCTCGTCGGCAATAATGCCGGAGATGGTGGCGGCGCTGGTGTCGCCGGGAACGGCGATCATGTCCAAGCCCACCGAGCAGACGCAGGTCATCGCTTCCAGTTTCTCCAGGGAAAGCGCGCCGACTTTGACGGCTTCGATCATCCCGGCGTCTTCGCTAACCGGAATAAACGCGCCGCTTAATCCGCCGATCGCCGAAGAGGCCATTGAACCGCCTTTTTTGACGGCGTCATTTAATAACGCCAGCGCGGCGGTGGTGCCGGGACCGCCGCAACGTTCCAGACCCATCGCTTCCAAAATATTGGCGACACTGTCGCCCACCGCCGGAGTCGGGGCCAAGGACAAGTCGACGATGCCAAAGGGAATTCCTAAGCTTTCCGAGACTTTCCTGCCGATCAACTCGCCGACCCGGGTAATCTTAAAGGCCACCCGTTTGATCTCTTCGGCCAAGGCGCGGAAGTCGCAGTCGGGAATCCGTTCGACGGCGGCTTTGACTACGCCCGGACCGCTGACGCCGATATTGATGGTGGCTTCCGGTTCGCCCACGCCGTGAAAAGCGCCGGCCATAAAGGGATTATCCTCCGGCGCATTGGCGAAGACCACCAGTTTGGCGCAGCCAAACGCGTCTTGGTCTTTGCTGGCTTCCGCCGCCGCTTTGATGATCTGGCCCATTTTTAAGACGGCATCCATATTGATCCCGGCTTTGGTGGTCGCCACATTGATTGAGGCGCAAACGCGCCGGGTGGCGGCCAAGGTTTCCGGTAGCGAATCGATCAGCCGCAGGTCGCCGGGGGTTGCCCCTTTATGGACCAAGGCCGAATAACCGCCGATAAAATCCACGCCCAACTCAACGGCGAGCCCGTCCAAGGTATGGGCGATCTGTTTGATATCTCCGGTCGCGCTTTGCGCCACCAAAGCGATGGGGGTCACCGAGATCCGCTTGTTGATGATCGGCACGCCGTAGGTCCGTTCCATCAATTGAACCGTCGGCACCAAGTTGGCGGCCAAACGGCGCACCTTAGCCTCAATCCGGCGGCAGGTGGTTTCGATGTCGGGACTGGCGCAGTCGAGTAAATTAATCCCCATGGTCACAGTGCGGATATCGAAGTGGTAATTTTCGATCATGGAGATGGTTTCTAAAATTTCCTGAGGGGTAAAGGGCATCGTTCCATCACTCCAAATTAGGGAAACACTGATTAATTAACCTGATAGCATAATTAGACACTATCCTGGAGTTGTCTTCCAGCGTTTCCCAATAAAGTTTCGATTAAATCAGCGCTTCCTTAGATTCGGTGCATATAACGAAAGATATCTTCGTGTTGAACCACGATTCGTACGCCCAAAGCGTCACCGGCTTCTTTCAGCGTCTCTTGCAAAGCGATCAAGTCTTGTTTGGCCTCGGCGATCTCGACCACCAAAATCATGGCAAAGATTCCTTGCAGGATTGTCTGGCTGATATCGATAATATTTACGCCGTGCTCCGCGAGAATCTTCGAGACGCCGGCGACGATGCCGACCCGGTCCTGACCCATGACGGTGATTACGGCTTGCCCCTTTTCACTCATTTTTCATCACCTCATTGTTGTTACGAAATAAATTGGCGCTCGTTGCAAAGCGAGTCCACGGTCTTTCCGATGCGATTCGCTAAATATTTGTAATTATATCACTGATTCCCGCCGGTGGAAAGAGCGTTCCAAAACGGGGCTGTCGCCCCGGAAATCCTTTCGATAACTGCCTGCCGGGAATTATTTAGTCCTTTTTACGTTCAATGTAGTATAATTTGTTTACAAAGTGGTTGCCTAGCTTTTACTTCCGCTTGTCGGCGAGTGCGCCAAAATGTATGGGAGTAACTGTTACGAATACTGCTCTTTAAGGAAGTGATCCTGTTTGGCTTATCAGTTGCAGGCCCAATTGGGGCCGGATTGTCTGTTGATGCGGGCGGAGAACGGGGCCGCTGCGGTCTGGGACCGGATCCCGTTTGTACTGCCGCCCAAGGAGAATTACCGTTACGAACTCCAGAAAGAACTGGTCGAGAAGTTAAAAAACCGGACAGCGCCGGAGTTGCCGTCGCTCATTACCTATACCGGAGTGGAAGTCCACCAAGGCGAACTCTATTTGGTGCGCGCCAATGCGCTGGCGGACCCGTTGGTCCGTTTCAGCGCGAACAGTCTGGAAACAACCTGCGTCGCATTGCAAAATGTTTTGCAATGGTTGGCGGAGTTCCAACAAAGCGGACAGGGGTTGACCGGGATCAGTCCGGGTTTGTTACGGGTTTCCGCCACCGGCGAGGTGTACCTGTTGGATCCGCAGGTTTGGAATGATCTGAGCAAAGCTTTGCCGGAGGAGTATCAAGTCACCCCCGTTCCTGAAAAAATCCTGGGCCGGAGTCTCAACGGTAAGGCTGATAGTTTCGCTTGGGGCGTGTTGGCGTATTATTTGCTTTCCGGCGGGAACGATCCGTTTGCCGCCAACAATCCCGAAGAACGGCTCGACAAGATCGTCCGGGCCTGCGTGTTGCCCTTGCGGGATCTGCGGCCGGAGATCGGCGAACCTTTGAATCAACTGGTGCTGGCGGCGTTGACCGCCGATCCGGCGCGGCGCTTGAACCTTGCCACGTTACGGGAGCGTCTTGCGGAGCTGCTAACCGACGGGCATTTTCAAGCCAACGAGTTGGAGGTTCGCGAGTACCGTCAACGTTCGGTCGTCAATCGGAAACGGTTTCAACGCCGGGAACGGCTGCATTTTTGGTTGCGTAAATACGGACTGGTCGCAGGGATCATGCTGGTCTGCCTGATTATGGTCTTCATGATCTTTCGACCGCGCGCGCCGGAGTATCTGACCAAAAAGACGACTCCCATCGGCACGGTCAGTTTATATTTCCGGGGACTGCGGGAGATCAATGTGGTGATGGTGGACGAGACCTTGCATAAGGCGCCGAACAATTTCACCGATTTGATCACCAATCTTCATGTGATGAACAAAACCCAACAGGGGTATGTCTCCAGTACCGATAGCAACGCCAAAGTAACGGTGGATTTGGAAACGGTTCAACCCATCAGTCAGTCGCACGAAGAGGCCAAGTTTCAACTGAAATACCGTTTGAAAGTGAGCTTGCCGACGATGATTCAGACAATCGACCGGACCGACCGGTTTACGTTGCGCAAGATCAAAGATTATTGGCGGATCACCGATATCAAGGTGTTAAAACAAGCCGAGCGGCAAACGAAAGTCAAAGCGAAACCGGGCGACGCGTCAAGCGCCCCGCCGCAACTGAATTCCATTCCATAACCATAACAGTTTCGTTGAAAAAAACCACCCGTTGCCTTAGACAACGGGTGGTTTTGAATTTACCCAAAACTTACGCCTTACCGACGGCAGCGTCTTCCGTAATCAGTTGTACCGCGATAGCGGTGTTTATGGTCATCCGCCGTCTTCGTTTTGCCCTCAAAGTTATGAACATGCCCGCAACAGGTGTATTGCGGTTTTTCGGTGCACCCGCAATACATATGGCTATGGTTTTCATTGCACGAGCTTTGACCTTCATAGTCATGAGTATGGCCGGGGGTGTTCGGCGCCGGACCGGTTACGCCGGATATCTTATGACGGTGGCATTCGTCCACCTGCGTATAGGTGCAATAATTATGAACGTGAATTTCGGGATCTTCGCAACAGCACTTATTTCCCATAGAACTCTCCTCCTATATGACTATACTACAGTGTATGAAAAGGGAAAAAAGTTGCTATATTCTAAGGGAATATGTTCAAAATCTGAGGATTAAAGCATATTCGTCGGAGATGGCGATGCGTGAACAATTTGCTGATTTGAGAATTTTTGCAGGGAGGCGCTGGTGGAACGGGGCAGTTGCTTGAGCGGGTCAACAGGAAAAACGGAGCCGATGGGAACGGCGCCGCTTCGGGGATAGCGCTTAACGGGATATGGGAATAACTCCGGTATCGCCAACCGTCGTAAGCCGGGTCCCAAACTCAGCCGAAAAGGCGCGCAAATCGGTTAACACCCGATGCGCGTCGGCCCCGCGCCGCAACTTGGTTTGGAACAAGACTTCGCGATTGCTGACATTAACCGGGTAAAGTTGGGCTTGGATCAACCCGTTCCGGTCAAAATCCACCGCCAGGATCGCGCTGTCGGTACTTTTTTCGGAGTAGGAGCCGAACAAAAAGTTGCCCAAGCTGTAAGCGATCAGACCGCCGCGATAGACCTCCAATCCCTGCAATACATGGGGATGGTGCCCGATGACCACTGAAGCTCCGGCTTCAATGGACTCATGGGCAAACTTCCGTTGATAGGATTTGGGATAATTGCGCAACTCCTCGCCCCAATGGAAAGAGACCACCACCAGCTCGGCCTGGGTCTTGGCGTTGCGGATATCGGCCGCCAAAATTCGTGAATCGGCATTAGCGGTCCCGGGCCGGTTGACCTGTGCCCAAAACTCGGCCGGGAAGGTCTGCGAGTAAGCTAAAAAGGCAATCCGCTGTCCGGCGGGAGTTTTTAAAATGACCGGTTGGCGCGCGGCAGCCTGATTTAATCCGGCCCCGGTATGGGCAATTCCGTGTTGATTCAGTGTAAAAAGGGTGTCTTCGAGAGCGGGGACGCCATAGTCCATGATATGGTTGTTGGCCAAGGTGACCAGATCGAAACCGGCAACGCGCAAACTGGCGGCGGTCCTGGGATCGGCCCGCAGCGACCATCTTTTTTTGACGTCGATCCGGCCGCGGTTGGAGAAGGGCACTTCTTGGTTTCCCATCAAAATGGTCGCCGTATTCAGCACTTTTTGCACATCGGCCCACGGATAATGAGGATCGTTTAACAAGAAATTTTCAATCCCGGCAAAGTTGAGATCGCCAACCGCCATTAACCGGTAGGTGGGATTGGCGATTAACCGCAGCGTACCTAAGGGTTGATTCCGGACGGCCACGCCGCTTCCGGTCATGAAAAACCGCCAGGGCACAACCAAGGCCAGGCTTAACAAGGTCAACAAGATAAATAAGGCAAACCGCTGTTTCAAAATATTCCCTCAAATCCGTCGCGCTTATGACGCCGGCGCTAGCGAACGCGCTGTTCGATAAGTTGAACAAAACAAAGTCAAGCGGGTTCCGATATTAGTGCGACATAAATAGTTTACCCTGTTTTCGGCGATTGTTCGGCAATAAAAAAATAAAAGGTGGTTAACATAAAGAAAAAGCCGAAATTAATACCACTATGTCATATGAAAAAGCGACTGTCAACGGAAAACGCCGGCAATGAAAATAATGGTCCACCGTTTGGTGCGGGAGAATGATTATTCGGGATTGTGGTAAAAATAGCCCCGAGGTGAAAGATGATGGCAAAACAGTTACAGGTTATGGGAATTATGGTTGACCATCGCGGGACAATCGCCCCGGAAGTCCAAGAGATCATCACCAAACACGGGACCGATATCCTTTGCCGGATGGGCGTGCCCAGTCCATCAAAGGAAAAGGGACTAATTACTTTAGTCTTTGAAGCGGATCACGCCCAAAGTAAAGGGTTTCGTCAAGAACTGGAAGCGATTGCCGGAGTTAACGTGCAGATCATGAGTTTTGAGCCGTGAGCAATCTCGGCAAATTGCCCAATATAGCGGATAGCGTTTCTTATTGAAGCGTAGCAGCAAGGAAATATGTCGCGCCGAGGGTTTGAGTTTGGGGACAACCTGCGAAATAGTGACGCTGGGTTGAGGCGACGTGAGAAGGTGGGCTATGAAGACAATCAGATTATGGTGTCAGGCCATGCGGGCGCGATTTTTTGTGACGGCTTTCATCGCGGTGATGGTCGGAGCGGCGGTTAGCCATAGTGAACAACAGCTACACTGGGGCTATTTTCTCCTGGCATTATTGGTCGTCGTCGCCAGTCAAGCGGGGGCGAATATGATCAACGACTTTTTTGACGCTTTGGGCAGCGACCGGATCAACCAAAACCATACTCCGTTTAACGGCGGGAGTCGCTTGATCCAATTAGGGGTGCTTAACAGATCGCAGTTTTTAGCGGGGGCGATTTGGGCTTACGCAATCAGCCTGATGGTAGCGTTGGGTTTGGCTGTGCAACGGCATAACTCGCTGATTTTTTGGGTGGCTTTGGTCGGAGCGTTGTTAGGGATCGCTTATAGCGCCAGACCCACCTTTGGCATGGGGCGGGTCTGGGGCGAACTGGCAACCGGGATTGGTTTTGGACCGTTGGCGGTGTTAGGAAGCTACATGGTTCAAACCGAGCATTTCGCCTGGAAGGCGATGATGGCCGGGGTGCCGGTCGGGTTTATGATCATGGGAGTGCTGCTGCTTAATCAAATTCCCGACTATGAAGCGGACCGCCAGAGTAATAAACGGACCTGGGTCGTCCGCTCCTATGGGTGTTCGCGGGGGCTTGGAGTTTATATGGCCGTGATTACCCTAGCCTACTTGGCGATTTTTATCGGAGTCATTACCGGTATATTACCCCCGGGGATCCTCATTTCTTACGCCTCCATTCCACTGGCGGTTTGGGTTGTTTTAAAGACGTGGTGCAGCCAGTCCCGGGTACCGGAGATGCTGCCGGCGCTGGCCGGCAATATCGGTTTGAGTATCCTCACCGGATTGCTGCTGAGTATCGGGCTCTGGTGGCGTTGAACCGCTTAAAAAAGCTGTTTCCGAAGTTGCGGGACAGCTTTTTTCTTTGAGTTAAAGGACTTTAGTCAAAAGGGGTCGAATATTCTTAGTTGTCCGTCTGAATCAAAAAGTGACACCAAACAACCTACAGTGTAGGTTGTTCGTTTGAATAACGGAGGAAATCCATGGAGTATCAAACCCTGTACCGGCGCTGGCGGCCCCGCGGTTTCCAGGATTTTGTGGGACAGAGCCATGTCGTGACCACCCTTTACCATGCCATTGAGAATGAACGGGTAGCCCATGCCTATCTGTTCACCGGCCCGCGCGGCACCGGCAAGACCAGTATTGCCAAGATCTTCGGCAAAGCGCTGAACTGTCTGGAGTTACAAGGGGCCGACCCCTGCGGGCAATGTTCCAATTGTCAGCGGATTGCCGAAGGTACTTTTATGGACGTCATCGAGATTGACGCCGCTTCCAACCGCGGCATCGACGAGATTCGCGATCTCCGGGAAAAAGTCCGGTTCGCACCGGCCGAAGGTAAATATAAAATATATATCATCGACGAAGTTCATATGTTAACTACGGAGGCGTTCAACGCTTTGTTGAAAACGTTGGAAGAGCCGCCTAAATTTGTAGTTTTTATCTTAGCGACCACGGAGATTCATAAGATTCCGGCGACGATTCTCTCGCGTTGTCAGCGGTTTGACTTTAAACGCTTCTCCATCGCTGAGATCACCGGCCGGTTGCGACAAGTCTTGACCGCCGAGGGCATTACGGGCTGGACCGAAGCGTCCTTAACAATAATCGCCGAGTACGCCGAAGGCGGCATGCGCGATGCGCTGGGCCTGTTGGAACAGGCGTTGGCGCACAGTCAAGGCCAATTGGATGAGGACAATGTCCGGGCGATCCTTGGTTTGACCAGCGAGGCGGCGGTTAACGCCATTGCCGCGGCGCTTGACAGCCGCGATACCGGTCAAACACTAGCGGTTTTGACCCAAGTCAATCAGGAAGGGAAAGACCTATACCAATTTAGCCGTAGTTTGGTCGGGCATTACCGGAATGTGTTGCTGGCGGTGGCAGCCGGAACCGCCCCGGTCAACCGGTCGCCGGCCGAATTGGTCCGGGTGATTGAAGTTTTGGCTAACGCCACCAACGAGATTAAACGGAGTCAGCAGAGTTCGCTTCCGTTGGAACTAGCCTTGATAAAACTGACTGCGCCGAACTTTGACTATCAGGCGTTGGAAGAACGGGTGGCCCGGTTGGAGAAGCTACTCGATAATGCGACGGCCCGGGTTGTAACTCCGGCGCCCGTCCCGGTCCCTGTCCAACAGGGGGAAACGGCGGCTCCGCAGTCGGCTGCGGCAAAACCGGCGCCGGTCGCGCCGCCGGTGCCCCAAGTTGGCGCCGGACTCGCTACCGTAACGGCGACGACCCCAGCGACCGGAAACTCCCCATTCGCTTGGGATGATTTTTTGGAGGCCGTGAAAAAACGCAAACGGACTTTGGCGGCGTTGGTTCAAGAAGGGACGCCGTTGCAATACGACGAAGTCCAGTTGGTGGTGGGCCTGCCGCCCAATCTCAAGTTTCATTTGGAAAACCTGGCAATGCCACAAAACCGGGAGCTGCTAGAGAATGTTCTTTTCGAATTGACAGGCAAAAAAACCCGAATCAGTTGTATTCCGATCACTGACAACGCCACCCCCGCTCCGGAAGCCGCCGCCACGACGGTTCCTGATCCGGTGGCCCAAGCGGTCGCGCTGTTCGGCGGCGAAATACAACCCATCTTGAAGGAGGAAAAATAGATGATGCCCAACATGCAACAAGCGATGAAACAGATTCAAAAGATGCAAGCGGAGATGGCCCGCGTCCAACAAGAATTGGAACAGAAGACCGTCACTGCCACTGCCGGCGGCGGTGTGATCACTGTCGAAATCAGTGGTAAGTTGGAGTTGAAAAAGATTGAGATCGACCCGGAAGTGGTCTCCGGCGACGATTTGGAGATGCTGCAAGACCTGATCACCGCCGCGGTTAACGAAGCAATTAAGAAAGCCCAGGAGTTGGCAGCCAACGATATGGCCAAAGTCACCGGCAATCTGAACATCCCTGGAATGCCGCCGGGACTATTCTAACAATGTTGTATCCACAAGCAATGACCCGGCTCATCCACGAGTTGTCCAAACTCCCGGGAGTCGGGCCGCGTACCGCCCAACGACTGGCTTTTCATATCTTGACCTTAAGCGATTCGGAAGTAGGGAAACTGGCCGAGGCGCTCCTGGAGGCGAAAGCCCGAATCGGTTTTTGCGCGACTTGCGGGCAGTTGACCGAAGTTTCGCCGTGCGCCACCTGTCAGGACCCGGGCCGCGACCGAACCTTGCTTTGTGTCGTTGAAGAAGCCAAAGATGTGATCGCCATGGAGAAAACGCGGATTTTTAAAGGCCTTTACCATGTTTTGGGCGGCGCAATCTCTCCGCTTGAGGGGATCGGTCCCGAGGAATTGCGAATCAAAGAACTGCTGGAACGGGTGAAAACCGGAACGTTTAAAGAAATGATCATTGCCACCGACCCGAACATCGAAGGGGAAGCAACGGCGCTTTACCTAAGCAAAATCTTTCAACCGGTGGGAATCCGGATCACCCGGTTGGCCCGGGGCCTTCCGGTCGGCGGCGATCTGGAATATATCGACGAGATCACCTTGAGCAAAGCCTTTGAAGGCCGAACCGATCTTTGACTGTTCGGGATCCAATGTAAGACGATTCGTCAGAAAAACCGTTTCGTTCCGAGACGGTTTTTTTCATGCCGCTTGGGCGGAATTGTACCTTGGGCCGAAGCGTTTTTTGAAAATATTTCGGATATTCGATGTATAATCTGCCCTTCACCGGTTCATACTGGTCAATAGCATGAAAGGTGGAGGGATATTGATGAATTCCAAGAAACGGGATCTTTCCGGCGCGTGCCGCCATTGGATCCGCAACTTTAACGAGTTTTTTCGCTGGGACAACCGCCAAGTAAAAGTCGGAATGCAATCGGAGCTGCCTGATTTATTGGAAGACGCCCGCCGCGAATGGCGTTACGCTAAACTGTACTTTAATTGCGTCACTGATCCCGACCTGATCGACCACGCAGTCTTATATATGGGCGCGGCGGAGAAAAAGTACATTTACCTTTTAAAACAGGCTCGGGAGACCGGGTTGAATATTGAACCGGTAATCCTCACCTAAGTCAAAGCGGTTGGGGTTTTGCGATTACTCCGGTCTAAAATTAAACCTCCTTCAATAGAATGAAATAGCCCCGGAGGACTGTGCGTCAAAAGCCGTTGGGGTTGATTTGATCGAAAAAGGGGGCGTTGGGATGTCGACCGGAATGATCATAACTTATCTGGTGGTATTGGGGATCATGTATCTGCTCGGCAAAAGTTGTTGGAAGCCGTTGTTTTTTTTGTTTCAGATTTTATTCCAAGGGGCTTTGGGCGGAGTCGGAATCTATCTCGTCAATCTCTTACTAAACCTTTGGCAACTGGAAGTGCCTTTGAATCCATATAACTCGTTGGTGGTGGGCTTTTTAGGCTTGCCGGGCATGGGTATGGTTTTGGCGTTAAAGTATTGGATCAAGATCTGACGGGAAGGACAGACACGGTTCGCCGCTTCCGGGCATAAAGTATCTAGCGGTAGCGAAAGAGGATTACGCTGCGCTGCCGGCAGGCAAGTCGGTCATTTACTCCGATATTGCCTAATACACAAGTGGAGGTATCGGTATGACTTCCCCTGCGTGTTTTGGATGTGGCAGCTTTGCGCCGGAAGGATTGGCGATTTGCGGTCAATATCTCTGTAATGAGTGTGAAAGCAAGCTAACGGCGTCGCAAACGGCGGATTTGGAATATCAGCGCTGGATTGACTGTTTCCGGATGTTTTGGGAACGGATTCAAATTGACCTGGCGGACCTGGAATGAGGAGTGGGCGTAAGCCTATTTTTTTTGTCCCTAAAAAGGAAGTCCCAAAAGCCTTGTCGAATTGTAAATGATAATGAAAGACCGATTAGAAAGTGAAAATGAAGCTCCGTTTTTCGACGGGTTGCTGGCCTATCGCCGGAATCCCGGGCGTTCGTTCCATACCCCCGGACATAAGTCGGGCCGGGGTTTGGAAGCGGCTTGGGCGGCTTTGGGCAACTGGGCGGAGCTGGATTTGACCGAAATCAGCGGGTTGGATTGGGAAGGAAATTTGCGGGCCGCCGAGGCCAAGGCAGCGCAGCTTTTTAACGCCGACGCCAGCTTCTTTTTGACGCAAGGCGCCACCCAAGGAATTCTTGGCGGCATGTTGGGGGCATTTGCCCCGGGTAGCCGGGTGTTGGTTGCAAGGAACTGTCATGTGGCGGTAGCCAAAGGGTTGATCCTGGCCGATCTGGAACCGGTGTATCTGGAAGTGGACTGGCTGACCGATTGGGATTTGCCGGTCGGAATCAATTTGGAATATTTGACTCAGGCGCTGACCCGTTACCCCGACGCTTGCGGTTTAATCTTGACCAACCCAACGTATCAAGGGATTGCGACCGCGTTACATCCGATCCGGGAAGTCTTGGGAGAACGGATCTTGTTTGTGGATGAAGCCCACGGCGGGCACCTCGGCTGGTCGGGCCGTCCCGGGTACGAGGCTTCCGCAGTCGCCGACCTGTGGGTACAAGGAACCCATAAGATTCACGGTTCGTTGACCCAGACCGGGTTGTTGCATTTATCCGGCAAGCGATTGACGGTAGAGCGGATCCGCCAAGGGATGGAACTGATCAGTTCGACCAGCCCTTCCTTTCTCCTCATGGCGTCATTGGACTCGACCCGTCGTTATTTGGCCAGCGAGGGCCGGGCTTGGTTCGAAGAACGCTTACCCCGAGTGGCGGAGTTGAAACGGCGAATCAGCCGTTTGCCGGGGTTCGTATTGTTGGAAGAAACCGTCCTGAAGACGGGCGGGTTGGACCCGTGGAAGATCGTATTGGCCTCCGACCGCTGCAGTGGTTTGCAGTTGGAACGGATTTTAGTGAAACAATTTCAGATTCAGCCGGAGTACGCCGACCGGCGGCAAGTGACCCTGTTTTTAACGCCCTGGCAGGAACCGGTGGTTTGGGAAAGCTTATACCGGGCATTACAATGGATCGGCAACAGCGCCGTCCCGGCAACGGCCGGCAACGACCGGCAGCAGCTACGTTTGGGAATTCCGCCGTTGCGTATGAAACCCCGCGCGGCTGTGAACGCCGACCCGGAATGGGTGGGATTGGACGCGGCGGCGGGACGGATTGCGGCGGCGGCGGTAACTCCCTACCCGCCGGGAATCCCGGTAATCGCTCCGGGCGAGTTGATTCGTTCCGAAGAGTTGGACGGGTTGTTGCAACTGGCGCGTTGCGGTGGAACCATTCGCGGCGTAACCGCCGACGGAATGATTAAGGTAGTAAAGGATTAGAAAATGACATTACAGGGACTTTTTATAACTTTGGAAGGGCTTGACGGTTGCGGTAAATCAACTCAAGCTAAAATGTTGGCCGAATCCCTGGTAAGCCAAGGCCATCAGGTAGCGCTCACCCGGGAACCGGGCGGAACGGCGTTGGCCGAAGCGATTCGCAACTTGATTCTCACTCCCACCGCCGAAGAGTTGGATCCGATGGCGGAGATTTTGTTATATGCGGCGGCCCGGGCCCAACATGTCAATTCGTTGATCAAACCGGCGCTAGCAGCGGGACAGATTGTCATCTGCGAACGGTTTGTCGATTCCAGTTTGGCCTATCAAGGGTATGGTTTGGGCTATGACCTGGAACTGATTCGCCAGGTTAACCAAACCGCCATTGGGCGGTTTGAGCCGGATCTCACGTTTTTACTGGATATCGATTGCGATCAAGGGACCCGGCGGGTCTTGGATCGTTCCCGGGACGGCAATCAGCAAATCGACCGGATTGAAGCGCGGGGAACTACGTTCCAGGCCCGGGTGCGTCAAGGTTATCTGGCGCTCGCCCAATCCCATCCGCGAATTCAGTTGATTCAGTGTTTGCATAAGGATATTCCCCAAGTCCATGCCGAGATCCGGGCGACGGTGGCGGCCAAGTTAACCGCTTAAATTGCGGCCAACTCATAATCCTTCCGAAGCCTAACCGTCCATTGAGTCGTTTGGGTTTCGGTATATATATAAATAAGGCATTATGTGATGGGATTGACATATCGATATGGTGAAGGGGGAGTTTGGGATGAAACTCGTAATCACGATGATTCAAGACCAAGACGCGCACAAATTATTAGGAATTCTATCCGAAAACGGTTATACCGCCACCAAACTTGCAAGTACCGGCGGATTTCTGCGGCAAGGCAACACGACGTTGTTTGTCGGGGTGGAAGACGACAAGGTTCAGGATTTGATGGAGTTAATTAAGGAATCGGCCAAGTCGCGGAAACAATTGGTAACGCCGTTGGCGTCGGTGGGGCGTTCACTCAACAATTACATGACCGAGCCGGTGGAAGTCACTGTCGGCGGCGCCACCATCTTTGTGGTCGACGTGACGGATTTTGCCAAAGTGTAACCGGGTTCCTCAAAATAAAAAATTAAGTAGCGGTTTGGGATTTTAGGCCGATACTGTTATTAGATCCCTGACTTCAGGGTATCCGGACTTCCGCGAGATACCGTCGTATTAAAAGGGGTAAACTACGTGCAGATTAAAGTGGATGGCAACAAGCATTTCCCAACGCATAAGGAAGAGGTTCGCAATTCGTGGCTGCGGCCGTCCGGTTTCGCCCAAACGATGAAAGAGACGGAAGCAGACCGTAAAAAGCAAGTCTGCGAACGTTTGCTTGGCAAGATTGACGTCTTAAGCGCCGAATTGAAAAAGAAAGCGACTCCGGACGGGATAAAGCGCTATCGCGATTTGATCGTTAATTTTATGAAAGAAGCGCTTAATCAGTCCTATAGCGTAGGTGAGGAGTACCATTGGGACCGCGAAGGCAATCGCAAGGCCATGGTTAAAGTGAATCAGATCAATCAAGCGTTGGAAGAACTGATGACCGATGTAATGGAGAAGGAAAAAGACCATATTGATCTGGTGGCGAAGTTTGACCAGATCCGAGGATTGCTGGTTGACCTTTATTTATGACGGGTTTGGCCGTTACGGCGTGGACGTTTATAGAAGTGGAGTTTGAAGTGGGATGGACCTTTTTTCGGATATCATCGGGCATCGGGAAGTTACGAAAGCGCTGACGGCGGTATTGGCGAACCGGCGGGTGGGACACGCTTATCTTTTTTTGGGGCCGTCCGGGATCGGCAAAAAAACTTTGGCGCGTGGTTTTGCCCGGGCTTTGTTGTGCCAAGGAACCAAACGGCTTGACTGTGACTGTCCGTCCTGTAACCGCTTGAAGTCGGAAAACCATCCCGATTTTATGACAATCGAAGCGAGCGGCAATTCCATTAAAATTGATCAACTGCGGCAATTGCAGCAAGGGGCTTACTATCGCCCGTTGTTGGGGGAGTGGAAAATCTATTTTTTCCCCGAAGCCGAACTGTTGACGGAAGCCGCGGCCAATAGTTTCCTGAAGTTACTGGAGGAGCCGCCGGCCGGGATCGTTTTTTTATTTACGGCGGTTCGGGCAGACTATATTCTGCCGACCATTCGTTCCCGGTGCCAAGTTTATCAGCTCTTTCCGATTGCGGCTGCGGCTGTCCTCCAATGGTTGACGGCCAAAGGTTATTCCGATGCCGAAGCGCGGAGCCGGAGTCAAGCCTGCGAAGGAATTCCCGGACGAGCGTTGCAAGCCGGTCCGGAGACGTTGCGCCGGAAGACTCACCGCATCCCGGATTTATTGGAACAGAATCTGTTGGAACTGTTAAAGACCGCCAACGAGTTTGAAAAATGGGACCGTAAGGACCTCGTTGCCGTGTTGCGCGAATGGCAGGTCGAATTGCGAGCGGAACTGTTAAAGGTTCAAACCGCCCGGAATCCGTCCGGCGCCGGTAAAACGCTGCTGTATGTGGCGTTAACTGAACGTTTGGTGGAGACCATTCGGATGGTTGAGGCCAATGTCAACCAACGGTTGGCTTTGGAAAGTTTTTTAATTGGCATGCGGCAAATGGTGATGCAAAATAAGCTTTAACATCCTTTGTGAGGTTGTTAAAAGATTTCAATAGATGTCCGCTTAGCGAACAAATCCGCGATTTGCTCGCTTGAATTGGAGGAAGGAAAGGGTTCGTTCATGATTAATATTGTTGGAGTCCGCTTTAAACAGGCGGGGAAGATTTATTATTTCGATCCGGCGGAATTTGAGTTAAAAACCGGGGATAATGTGATTGTGGAGACCGTCCGGGGGATTGAATTCGGACAGATTATCGTGGGTTCGCGATTGGTGCCCGATGAAAAAGTGACGCAACCGTTGAAAAAGGTGCTGCGGCTGGCGACGCCCGAAGATGAGGTCCAGATCCGGGAGAACCACGAAAAAGAGAAGAAAGCTTTTGAGATCTGCCTCGAAAAAATTAACAAACACAATCTGGAGATGAAGCTGGTCGACGTCGAGTTTACTTTCGACCGGAGCAAGATCATCTTTTATTTCACCGCCGACGGCCGGGTCGACTTTCGGGAGTTGGTCAAAGATTTGGCGACGGTCTTCAAGACCCGGATCGAGTTGCGTCAGATCGGGGTGCGCGACGAGGCGAAAATGCTCGGGGGTCTCGGACCCTGCGGACGGCCGCTTTGCTGCGCGACCTTTCTGGGCGAGTTTGAACCGGTCTCGATTAAAATGGCCAAAGAGCAAAACCTTTCGCTCAACCCGGTTAAAATCTCCGGCATCTGCTCCCGTCTGATGTGTTGTTTGCGCTATGAATCCTCTTGCTACCGCGACGGCGGCAAGTCGGATCTGCCGTTAACCGGCAGCCGGGTGCGGGTCGACGGTAAAGAAGGCAAGATTGTTGAGTCCAATCAGATTAAAGAGACGATCGTGGTCAAATTTGGCGACGGTTCCCGCAGAGAGGTGTTACTGTCGGAGGTTGAGGAGATATTGCTCGATCAGGAACCGAAAGGTTCCCCAGACCCCGAGCAGGCGAAACCGCGCAATCCGAAAAATGTCTGACAAATTGTCTTGACAATCGGGTTGTCCGTTGTTTATAATCTAAAATAACAAGTTAATCCCATATCGAAAAGCAATGAAGAGGATTAGTACGATGGTACGGTTGGTAGAGAGCCGGTGGTTGGTGAAAACCGGTAACCCGAACATCCGAACTCCCCTCCGAGCCGCCAGCCCAAAGCGCCGTCAAGTAGGCTGAGCCGGGGGACGTAACGTCCGGCCCGTTATCGCGAAGACACTCGTCCGTAATCTGCGGGATGCGGCGAAGGTTGTTGAGGTGCTTTGGCGTATTGAATTGCGCGGCGGCACGAATTTGGGTGGTATCACGAGTTTAACCCTCGTCCCTTACACAGGGACGAGGGTTTTTTATATGCTTTTCGCGCGGAAAGTCCAATCGGAATGCCAAAAAAAGTATAGGAGGAATAAGGATGCGTTCAATTAAAATTTTTGACACAACCTTACGGGATGGGGAGCAATCAGCCGGGATCAATCTGAATGTGGAAGAAAAACTGCGGGTTGCCAAGCAGCTGGCGCGCTTAAACGTCGATATCATCGAAGCCGGTTTCGCCACCGCCTCGCCCGGCGATTTTGAGGGGATCCGCGCCATTGCCAAAGCGGTGCAAGGCGTAACCGTCTGTTCGCTGGCGCGGGCAGTCAAATCCGATATTGACCGGGCTTGGGAAGCGGTCCGCGAGGCGGAGTCGCCGTTGATCCACACCTTTATTGCGACGTCCGACATTCATATGCAGTACAAATTGAAGAAAAGTCCCGAACAAGTGCTAGGGATGGCGGTGGAAGCGGTTCGCCACGCCAAAAGTCTCTGCCCTAACGTCGAGTTTTCAGCCGAAGACGCCACACGCAGCGACTGGAATTTCCTCTGCAAGATTTTTGGCGAAGTCATTCAGGCCGGAGCGACCGTGATCAACGTCCCCGACACGGTTGGTTATATCATCCCGGCGGAGTTTGGCCGGATGATTCGCTTCATTAAAGAGCATACCCCCGGGATTGAGCGGGTCCGGCTTTCGGTGCACTGTCACAATGACCTGGGGATGGCGGTCGCCAACTCCCTAACCGCGGTTGAAAACGGCGCCGACCAAGTGGAATGCACCATCAACGGACTTGGCGAACGGGCCGGTAACGCCGCCCTGGAGGAGGTGGTCATGGCGCTGAAAACCCGCCAGGAAAACTTCCAGGCCCAGACCCGGATTCAGAGTGAGGAGATTCACCGCAGCAGCGTTTTGGTTTCAACCCTTACCGGTAAACCGGTCCAGCATAACAAAGCGATTGTCGGGGCCAACGCCTTCTCCCACGAAGCCGGAATTCACCAGGACGGAATCTTAAAAAACCGGTTGACCTATGAGATTATGACTCCGGAGTCGGTCGGTCTGAGCCAAAGCCAATTGGTGTTGGGGAAACACTCCGGCCGGCACGCGGTGAACAACCGGCTGGAGGAATTGGGCTACAATTTGAACGAAACCGAGCTGGATCGGACGTATCAACGTTTCATTGAGTTGGCCGATAAAAAGAAAGAGGTCACCGACACCGACCTTGAAGCGTTGGTCCGGAACGAGTTCGAACGGGTGGAAGTCTATAAACTCGATTATCTTCACGTCAGTACCGGCAATTCGACCATTCCCACCGCCACGTTGCGGCTGCGCAAAGACGACGCCTTGATTCAGGAAGCGGCTTGCGGCGACGGACCGATTGACGCGATCTATAAAGCAATTGACCGGATTAGCGGGATCACCGTGAAATTGGACGAATACAGTATCCGCGCGGTAACTTCCGGTCAGGACGCTTTGGGCGAAGTGACTGTCAAGGTCCGCGAGAACGGCACCGCCTATGTCGGTCGCGGCCTTTCAACCGACATTATCGAAGCGAGCACCCTTGCCTATATCCACGCGGTCAACAAAATCGCCCGCAGCAAACCGGTGGGAGTGAACTGAACAGTTGATTGGACAGGAGTTGCCTTCGTGGCGCTCCTGTTTTGTTTTGGTCCGACTTGACCGGGGTGGTAATCGGTGGTATAAATAGGATAAGTCAGGGACAACGATTTTGGCGCTAAGCTCATTCGGAGGTAAACTGATGGAAAAGCCGTTTCCCTATAAGATTGCAGACCGGTCCGATGAGATCGCCGTGGTTGGTGTAACCGACCAAGGACGGGTTCGCGCCGTAAATCAGGATTATTACGGGTATTTTCTGCCGGTCGACCCGGTTACCCATCGCGGATCGTTATTCGCGGTTTCCGACGGCGTCGGGGAGAGTGCCGCCGGGGAAACGGCCAGCTCCGAAGCTGTCAATGTTTTGTTGCAAGAGTACTATTTCGGCGATCATCCCGAACGTCTGCCCGAACGGTTAAAAAGTTCGTTTCAAAAGACGGCGATTCACATCAATGACCTGGCGGCGAGCAACCGGTCGGCCGATAACATGCAATGCACCTTGACCGCCCTTTTGGTGCGCCGGGATCAGTTTTATGTGGTGCATGTCGGAGACTCCAAAGCGTATTTGTTGCGAAACGGAAAGCTGAGCCAGATCACCAAAGACCATAGTTTGGTCGGTAAGCTGGTCCGATTGGGCTTGATCTCCAAGGAGGAGGCGCGCGTTCATCCCAACCGCAACGTGTTGTTGCGGGCGATGGGCGAAGGGCCGATTCTGCCGCCCGATGTTTATTCGGGCGCGCTTTGTCCGGGAGACCGTTTCTGCTTGATCACCGACGGAATGATTGAACATGGAACCGAGGATGAGTTGCGGGACGCCGCGCTCCGGTCCGACGCTGGAGCCGCCCTGGCCGAACTGGTCCGGGAGAATAACCGGCGCGGCGGTTCCGACAATATGACGGCGATGATCATTCATCGTTGGAAATAATCCAGGAAGTTCGGCGAGGAATTGGGAAAGGCGGTGGCGGAACGATGACGAAGATTGAGTGTATTATCCGGCCGGGGAAAATGGTTGAGGTGAAAGAGGCTCTTGGCAAGGTCGGGATTAACGGCATGACAGTGACCGAAGCGATCGGATGCGGACTGCAGAAAGGTCACACCGAAGCGGATTGGAACACGGAGTTGGGCAACATCACCTTGCTTCCCAAGACCAAGCTGGAGCTGATTGTCAGAGACGAAATGGTCGATGCCGTGGTCCAGGCCATCATCGGCGCGGCTCGAACCGGCGAGATCGGCGACGGCAAGATCTTTACCTATCCGGTGGGCAACGCCATCCGGATCCGGACCGGCGAAGCGGGCGACGCGGTGCTTTAAAGAACAACAGCAGAACGATTTGGAATGACGGACATTCCCTGGCCCCTGAAGGTAACGCGGTTGGAGCCACCGGAGATCGGAACTCTTGGCGCGGCGAATTTGCTAGGTTTTTTCGGTGGACGATCTGGAAACGTGGTATCCGGTTTTGCGGTACCGGGAAGGAGGCCGCGCGTCATTTGGCGCGGCTTTTCAAGCCCGGGCGCACCGGGGATGAGATCAATGTCGACACTTCAATGTAACCTTTGTGTTATGAAATAACGTAAATTTTTCAAAAAATATTTGAATCGTGGCAGGAATATGGGAGTTATCATTGAATACTTTCTTAGTATACTTAACTAAGTAATGTGAATTCAAGATATTATATGGTATTTAGCTGGAGGGAAGCCTTTGGAACGAACAGCCGGCAATCAAATGACGATCAAAGAGAATAATCAAAATCTAATCATTGACACGTTGATCCGGCGTGGAGCGACCTCCCGCGCCGATTTGGCGAAGCTGCTGAAACTTAGCGCTCCCAGTATTTCGAATAACATCAATCAATTATTGAAAAAACGGCTTCTGTTGGAGATCGGTTCCGGTGATTCCATCGGGGGGCGGCGTCCGATTTTATTGAACTTTAACTTTCAATACGGCTACATTGTCGGGGTCGACCTAAGCGGTCAGGATTTGAAAATCGCCCTCAGCAATCTGAAGCCGGAAGTGATTGAGTTGCGGACCGTGGGGGTTGCCAATGAGCGGGATGGTCATAAGATTTTGGGAATCATCATTGGCCAAATCGTCGATCTATTCGCCGCTAACAATTTGCCCCTTAAGCAACTGCAGGCGATCACCGTCGGCTTTCCGGGTGTGTTTAACGAGGAGATCGGGCGGTTGGTCCTGCTCCCGCTTTGGCTGTATGTCTGGGATAAGATCGACCTGCGCGAGGAGCTTCAGAAGCAATTTAAAGTCCGGGTGATTATCAAAAATGACATTAATTTGGCGGCGTTGGGCGAATCCCGTTTCGGCGTGGGCCGAGACTACCGTAATCTGGCGTATGTCAGTGTCGACATGGGCGTCGGGGCCGGCGTGATCATCAATAATCAATTATATGAGGGAATGCGATTGGCCGCCGGCGAAATCGGTTATTTTGCCTCACGGGCAGCGGATTTGAGCCTGGATCACGCCAATTGCGGCCCGTTGGAGTCCCGGATCTCGATTCCCTCAATCGTGCGCCGGATTAAAAAGGACTTGGGAAGCGGCGCCTTGTCGCGGATTAGCGAATTGGTCCGCGGCGATTTCGATCAGATTGATGCGACCATTATTGAAACGGCTCTATTACTCAAAGATCCCTATATTATTGAGCTGATGGCCGAGGTCCAAAAAGAGTTGGGAATTATTTTGGCCAATATTGGAATTTTGTTGGACTTGGAACTGATCGTGCTGGGAGGCAAGTTGTTTGAGATCAATCCCGGTCTGGCGGAAACTTTTCAGACCATGGTCGGGAAATTAGCCCCGATCCAAACCAAAGTGACCCGTTCGTCTTTGGATCATCCGGTTGTCTACGGAGCGTTCGCCGCAGCGTTGGACGCGGTGTACGCCAATCTACTCAATTTAAAATAAATGTCGCGGTTAGCTGGCCGGGGGTAGCGATAGGGAATGAAAATGGTGGTGCCACTCCTCCGCCCTGACCTTCAGGTCTGGATGGGCAGATGCCCATTCAACGTATTTTATAAGCAGCTAGTTATTCCGTTCAAAACAGTGAGTTTTGCCAACCTACTTAGTTAACTTAATTAACAAACTGGAAATATCAATTGGAGTATGAACCAATGCAACATACAACAACGCCACCCTATGCGGTCGGAGTGGATATCGGAGGGACGAAAGTCTTTATTGTCATCACCGACGCAGCCGGGAAAGTGTTTTATAAAGAAAAATTTCAGACACCGGCGGCAGTGGGAGCGCTCATCCTCCAGATCGCCGACTGCATCTCGGACTCGGGCGTCAGCCACACCATGATCGGCGGGTTGGGAGTGGGCGTGCCGGGGCGGGTCGACAGTCGCCGGGGAATTGTGATCGACGTTCCCTCGCTCAAATGGCATAACCTGCCGCTGCAATCATTGTTTGAACAACAGTTTCACGTCCCGGTCTTTTTTAACAATGACGTCAACCTGTCGCTGTTGGGCGAACGTTGGCTGGGCAGCGGTCAAAATGTGCAGGACCTGTATTATTTGGCGATTGGCACCGGCGTTGGCAGCGCTATCTTTGCCAACGGGCAACTGATTGAAGGCGCGGGTTTCTCCGCCGGCGAGATCGGTTATTTTTTGGAGAAAGCCGATCTTGCCCATTGCTTCAAAAACCGCAATACCGAATTCGGTATTTTTGAAAATAAGACCTCCGGCACCGCCCTGACCCATAAAGGGCTGAAATTAGGTTATGACCCCAGGCAATTGTTTGATCGATATGTTCAGGGCGACTCCGGTACGACCGCGATTATCGAGGAATTTATCACCGACCTCTCCCTGGCCATCGCCAATGTGGCCAGTTTGCTCAATCCGCAGCTGGTGATCGTCGGGGGCGGCGTTTCAGAATCCATGGGGTGTGTGATCGGAGCGATCCGGCGCAATGTTGAAGAATTTTCACCGATTCCCACTCAGATTGAGTTGGCGAAGTTGGGAGGTGAAGCGGGAGCGTTTGGTGGCGCTGCGTACGTTTTCCAGCAGTTAAACGATTAAAGGAGGATCACGATGAAAAAGTTTAGCAAGATCGTTCTACTCATGTTGACAGTCAGTATCATTTTGGGCGGCACTGTTTGGGGAGCCCCGAAGAAAGTAACGCTAAACGCTTTATTTATGAAGCAAGCGGGTTATAGTGAAGAGGACATTACGGCGATGTCCAAAGAGTTTGAAAAGGCCAATCCCAATATTGCGGTAGTTCCCAATTTTGTCGCTTACGAATCGTTGGAGCAAAAGATTTTAACCTCCGCCACCACCGGAGGGTATGATGTGGTTTTGATTGACGCGCCGTGGACGGCCAAATTTGCCAAAGCCGGCATCGTTAAAGACGTTACCAGCAAGTTGGCGGCCGCCGACCGCAAGGAGATCTTCGGCGGGGCGTTGGATGCCGTGGTTTATCAAGGAAAACTGTACGGAATGCCCTGGTTGAACGATGTCCGTTATTTATTCTATAACAAAAAAATGTTGCAAGCGGCCGGGTTTAACGCTCCGCCCAAAACCTACGACGAACTGTTGACGCAAGCCAAAGCCTTAAAAAGCAAAGGAATTGTCAAATACCCGATCGTTGCCAGCTGGGCGCAGGCCGAAGCCTTGATCTGCGACTATACTTCGTTTTCCTATGCTTTTGGTGGCGGCATGATCAGTAAAGACGGCAAACCGCAGCTAACTGCCGCCGGGAATGTGAAAGCGCTTGATTTCATGGCCAACTCATTAAAGGAAGGTTTGACCAACCCCAAATCAACTGAGTTTTTAGAAGAAGATGTCCGGGGCACTTTCTCCAGCGGCAACGCGGCTTTCGCCCTGAACTGGACCTATATGTATAACATGGCGAAAGATCCGAAAGAGTCGAAAGTCACCGAAGACGTCGGCATCGCCATCAGCCCGGGCACCGGCAAAATCGTCAGCGCCACCGTCAACGGCGGAATGGGTTTGTCGATCACCGCCGGCAGTAAAAATGTCAACGAGGCTTGGAAATATATCAATTATCTAGCTTCAAAAGACGTGCAGAAGAAGTACGCCCAAAACGCGCTGCCGATCTGGAAGTCGTTATTCAACGACAAAGCGGTTATTGCGACCAACCCCGCAGTGGTCAATGTCTCCAAAGTCCAATACGATTATATTGTCAACCGGCCGCAAGTGCCTTGGTACGGCGAACTCTCCACCGAATTGCAAGTGCGGATCCAGGAAGTTTTGCTGGGCAAGAAAACCAGCGCGCAAGCGTTGAAAGAAGCTCAAACCAAAGCTGCTGGATTGGCTGCCAAGAAATAACGGGAACAAGGGGGGTCTCCCCCCCTTGCTGAATCAAACCATAACGCCGAGTGTTTGTCACATGACACGGTCCACCGTTTGGCACACGAAGTAAGGCATTTTTGGGAATTGGGTGAGGAGCATGAAAAAACCGCTTTCAGAACAACAATTTGCTTATGTAATCATTATACCGGCGATTATCATTGTCTTTGCGTTAATTGTTTGGCCGCTGCTAACCACTTTTCTGTACAGTTTAAAGAATATGGAATTGATCTCCGCCAACCGGGGTCAGTTTGTCGGCCTCGCCAATTACCTTAGTGCCGTGAGCGACCCGGGGTTCTGGGATTCGCTGGGGAAGACGATTTACTTCACCGCGGTTTCTTTAACGGTGGAAACAATTTTGGGTTTGCTAATCGCGTTGCTGTTGAACGGGGAATTTTTCGGGGTTGGCTTTTTACGGGCCATAATCATCCTGCCTTGGGCGGTGCCGACGATTGTCAACGGCAGTATGTGGAAGTGGATTTATCATCCGGAATATGGGTTGTTAAACGCGATCTTAACCAAGTTGCATCTGATCGCCGAGTATCAAGCGTGGTTGAGCGATCCCTGGCAGGCCATGAATATGGTGATTTTGGCCGATGCCTGGAAGATGACGCCGTTGGCGGTGATCTTCTTCCTAGCCGCGTTGCAACTGACCAATAAAGCCAGTTATGAAGCGGCGATGGTCGACGGCGCCGGTGCGTTGCGCCGCTTTTTCGTGCTGACGCTTCCCTATTTGAAACCGACCTTTTTGGTGATTATTGTCATGCGCACGATGGAGAAGTTTAAAGCGTTCGATATCTTCTACGCCATCACCCGGGGCGGTCCGGCCAACGGCACCATGGTGCTGACCTACGACGCTTATTTAAAAGCTTTCACCAATTTACAGTATTCCGCCGCGGCCACCATTGCTTATCTGATCGCAATCATCGTGGCGGTGTTGACCTTCTCCTATGCGAAAGTATTGAAAAGCGACGGTGAGATGTTATGATCAAAAGCAAACGATTTATCATCATGCAGTACTGCTGCGGGGCGCTGGTGGCGATCGGCACCTTGGCCCCGTTTATCTGGTTGATCATCTCCAGCATCGCTTTTCAAAAGGATTTGACCGCCACTCCGCTGAAATTGATTCCGCCGGTGGTGACGTTCCAACGGTATATCGAGATCTTTACCAATCCCACCAACCCTATCGCCTACTCGTTCAAGCTGGCCATGGGCAACAGCCTGATTATCGCGGTGGTGGTGACACTGATCGCTTTATTCGCGGGCTCGTTGGCCTCGTACGCTTTTTCGCGGTTACGGTTCGCCTTTAAAAACCAATTGCTTTATCTGATCCTGTTTACCTATATGATCCCGCCGATTGTGATCGTGATTCCGTTATACCTGGTTTTAAATACGTTGCATCTGCTCGACTCCAAGTTCGCGCTGATCATGCTCTACCTTTCGGCGGCGATTCCCTTTGTGATCTGGGTGATGCAAAGTTATTTCGGATCAATCTCCGGGTCATACGAAGATTCGGCGGCCATCGACGGTTGCAACCGTTTTCAGACCCTGTGGTATATTTTTATGCCGATTGCCCGGGCGGGCCTGGTCGCTACCGGCATTATGGCCTTTTTGATCGCTTGGGATGAGTTCTTTTTCGCGCTGATCTTCACCTCTTCGTTGC
The DNA here is from genome assembly GCA_023417475.1 of Bacillota bacterium. Taxonomy (GTDB): domain Bacteria; phylum Bacillota; class UBA4882; order UBA8346; family UBA8346; genus JAEYPR01. The sequence goes on from JAEZFP010000054.1 coordinate 88,234, forward strand.
AGGCGAAGACCATCACCGTGGCCATCGCCGAATTCAGCGGCAAAAACGCGGTCGATTACGGCATGGTGGCCACCGGCGGGGTCATTGCTTCATTGCCCCCGGTACTGATTACGATGATCTTCCAAAAACAGATTGTGATGGGAATGACCGGAGGAGTCAAGGAATGAAACATACGGTGTTTGCCGATTACAATGCCCTGTCCCAAGGGGCGGTCGAACGGGTGATCGCGGTTTTGCGTGTCGCCCCCGACGGTCTCTACTGTTTCGCCGGGGGCGACACGCCGCGCGAAACCTATCGCCGGCTGGTTTCCGCCGCCCGGCGGGGTGAAGTTGATCTACGGCGGGCGAGGTTTGTCGGCTTGGACGAATGGGTCGGTTTAAGCGCCGCCGCTCCCGGCAGTTGCCGTTATTTTCTGGATCGGGAACTTTTCAAACCCTTGGAAATCGAGCCACGGCAAATTTGTTTTTTCGAAGGGACCAACCCCGATCTGGAGTTTGAGTGTCAAAAGGCGACCCGGTTCATTGACCGGCATGGGCCGATCCGGCTGGCGGTTTTGGGAATCGGCGTCAACGGGCATCTGGGATTTAACGAACCGGGCAGTTCTTTCGCGAGTAAAGCCCGTGGCGTTGACTTGAGCGCGACTACCCAGCAGGTTGGACAGAAATATTTTGCCACGCCGCGGCAATTGAGCCAAGGCGTCACCCTCGGGCTGGCGCAAATCAGGGCGGCCCGGGAAGTATTGCTACTCGCCAACGGCCCGACCAAAACGGCGATTATCGCCGAATTGATGCGGGCGGGCGTCAGTGAACAATTGCCGGCGAGTCTGTTGCGCGGGCATCCCCAAGCGCAACTACTGGTTGACTCCGTAGCGGCGGAGGGGATCACGACATAACGGCCCTGTGGAAGCGGGAATTGGATTGCGAATTGTTGACTCTGATGACGAGGAGTGCTGATGATGATAAACACGGAAGAATTAGATGATATGTTGCTGGAGATCAGGGAACAACCGGCGGTGTTGCGCAACACGATTGAGCTGAATCAAGCGGTTTTGGCAATGATCCGGCAGACGTTACTGCCGAAGCTTGCCGCGGGAGAGGTCGACAATATCCTGATCGTGGCCCGGGGGAGTTCGGACCACGCCGCGGCGTTGGGCAAATATATTATTGAAAGTAAAGTCGGGTTGCCGGTGGCATTGGCCGCGCCGTCGGTGATCAACCTCTATCGGACTGTTTTGAAACTGGCGCGGACTCTTGTGATCGCCATCTCCCAGTCCGGTCAGACCAATGAAGTGATTGAGTTTATGACCCGGGTCAAGCAATACTCCGGTTACACCATCGGGATCACCAATGTCCCGGATTCGCAATTGTCGGCCTTGGGCTTGGATGCCTATCTCTATTGCCATGCGGGCGTGGAAAAGGCGGTCGCCGCCACAAAGTCCTTCACGGCCACTCTGATGAATTTATATTTATTGGCGGGCGCCTTGGCGGAACCTGACGCGATCAGTCAGGATTTACGATCGGTTCCCGATTTAATGGCGAGGGTATTGGCTGACGAGGCGGTCGTCGCGCCGATCGGGGCATGGTTGGCGACCAAGGACGAATGTATCATTTTGGCCCGGGGATATAACTATCCCATTGCGATGGAGATCAGTCTGAAGTTGCAAGAGACCTCCTATATCCGGGCAAAAGCCTATTCGGGAGCGGATTTTCAACACGGACCGCTGGCAATTACCCAAGCCGGAGTGCCGTTTGTGATTCTGAAGGCGGACGGACCCTCCTATGACGGAATGGATTGGTTGACCCAAGCGGTGGTTAAAAAGGATGCCGAAGTATATGTTATCTCCACCAAAGCGCGGGAAGAAGCGACCGCGCGCGTCCCGGTAATCCGGGTTCCGGCCTGTCCCGAATGGCTATCCCCGTTTCTACTGATTGTCCTCGGGCAATTGCTGGCCCATCATACCGCCAAAGCCCGGGGAATTGATCCCGCGCATCCGCGTTGGCTGAATAAGGTTACGGTCACGCGTTGATCCCCGGTTGACGGAGTTGAAACCGTTCGCATGATCCCCCCCTTTTCTGGAGAAAGTATTGGAAAGGGGTGTTTTTGTTGATGGAAAAGTTGAAATTAGGGGTTATCGGGTTGGGTTACGCCTGGGAACGGTTGCATTATCCGGCCTTTCAGGAGCTGGGTGATAAATATGAGATTACCGCCATCTGCGACACCAACCGCGTCCGGGCCGAGTATTGGGGACAACGGTTGGGGTTGGATATCAACCGGGACGTTTACACCAATTATCTCACCATGATCGAACGCCGCGATTTGCAGGTCATTGATATTTTAGTGCCGATCCCCCAGAATCATCCGGTAGCGGAAGTGGTGGCCGGTACCGGGAAAGCGGTGATTTTGGAGAAACCGCTGGGCGCAACGTTGGAACAGGCGGAAGCAACCCAAAACCTGCCCGATCGTTACGGGATTAAGATGATGATCGCGGAGAATTTCCGTTACAGCGAGGAGTTTAATTTGCTGCGCGACTTGATCAGGCAGCGCATAGTGGGGACGCCGGTCCATTTTACCTACCACGACACCAGTTGTTTTCCGTGTTCAATGAAGCAGGATACCTTTTCGGCCACGGAATGGCGGCAACATCCCGACTATCCCGGCGGCGATATTTTGGATGCGGCTATTCATAACCTGGCGGGACTACGGCATGTCTTTGGCGCCGTCGAATATCTGCAGGCGCTCGGGGTGCCGCAAAAAGCCGATTTTAGCCCCTATGCCGCCATCACTGTCAATCTGCAGTTTATTAACAAAGTGATTGGCAACTTCACCTATTACCCGGCCGGGCGCGAACCGCAAAAACCGTTGATCGGGTTGCGGATCTTCTGTACTCAAGGCATGATTTACCTGGAGGACGTGACCTGCGGCGTGATCAATGTCTTTTATAACGACGGTCGGCACGAACTGCTGCCGTTCCGACCGTTGCGCGGGTATTATAATGAACTGTTGAATTTCTATAACGCCTTGAACGGGACGGAGGCGATCGGGGTCACTCCGGAGATGGAGATCGGCGATTTGCGGACGGTTTTTGCCATCTTGCAATCCATAACGGAACAGGATGTGGTCCGGGTGGACCGGGTGCCTTACTTTGCGCCGTTTTAAGTGCCACTGAGCGCGGAGGGAGGGCGGGTCATCAATGGATGGCCCGTTTTTTATGTTTGCCGCCCATCAAATCCGAAACGTCGTGAATGGTCACAAAGGCGTTGGGATCGATCTCGTTGATGATTGATTTCAGTTTCGCCACTTCCAAACGGGTGATCACGGAAAAAAGCACATTTTTGGCACGGCCCGAGTAAGCGCCCTTGGCGTCGAGAAAGGTCACGCCCCGTCCCAAACGGGCCATTACAATTTCGGCCAATTCGTCGCCCCGGTCGGTGACGATCATGGCGGTTTTGGCCTCGTCCAAACCATCGATGGTGATGTCGATCACTTTAAAAGCGACGAAGTATGCGAGCAACGAGTACATTGCCTTATCCCAGGAGAAGACAAAACCGGCGCTGCTCAAGATGAATAAGTTGAAAAACATAACGATTTCGCCGACGGAAAAACTGAAGCGTTTGTTGACGATAATCGCCACAATTTCCGTGCCGTCCAGCGATCCGCCGTAACGGATGATCAAACCGACTCCGACTCCCAAGACCACCCCGCCGAAGACGGCGGCTAATAACATATCGTGGGTCAATCCGGGGACGGGGTGGAGCACCGAAACCCAAATCGACAGCGAGACGACGGCGAAAAGCGTATTGATGACAAACGTTTTGCCGATCTGCCGGTAACCGATGAACAAAAACGGCAAATTCAGCAGAAAGATGAACAAACCTAACGGCCATTTGGATAAATGACTGGCGATGATCGAAATGCCGATAATTCCTCCGTCAATGATCCGGTTGGGAACCAAAAAGATCTCCAAAGCGACTGCCGCTAAAAACGCCCCGACCTCCAGCATCAGAAAACGGTTCAATTGGCGCAATATAAGGGTGGTTTTGGTCATTAATGGATACTCCGTTTATTCGCTTCATTAATATATATCCTTATTGTAACATAACTTAATTGCAAATGTTAACTTAATTTCCATGAAAATAATTCATGAGCATTCGAACCCGCTACGTACGGGTATAGCGAACGGCAAAAAGTGGAAAAGGGGTGGCGTAACCGGCAGGAATATCCTTCCGGATGCAGAATGAAACAGAATTAAATTGGAAGTACGCTACGTGACATATTCATAAAAGTGAAACAGTTAAGAGGAGGACCGTCATGTCTCATGCAATCGCCCTTGATCTTTCCAAAACGCAACCCTTGGTCCAAACCCATGAATTGAGCAATCTCTCCGGGCAGATCCGTTTAGCCCACCAGCTGCTGCATGAAGGGACCGGCGCCGGAAATGACTTTCTAGGATGGGTTAATCTACCGAACGAATACGATCGCGCCGAATTCACCGCCATTTTACAAGCGGCCAAAAAGATCCGCGATACGGCGGAAGTGTTGGTGGTGATCGGAATCGGCGGTTCCTACCTGGGGGCGCGGGCCGCGATTGAGATGCTGAATCATTCGTTTTTCAACCAGTTATGTCCCGAACACCGTAAAGCGCCGCAGATCTTTTATTTGGGCCATACCATCAGTCCGACCTATACGGCGGAGTTGCTGGAGATTCTGGCTGAACGGGATTTTGCCGTCAATGTGATCTCCAAGTCGGGGACCACCACCGAACCGGCCGTGGCGTTTCGTTTAATCAAAGAACTGTTAGTGAAGAAGTATGGACCGGCCGGCGCCCGGGAGCGGATCTACGCCACCACCGACCGGGCCAAAGGGGCGTTGAAAAAGCTGGCGGATACCGAAGGGTATACCCAGTTTGTGATTCCCGACGATGTTGGCGGCCGTTATTCGGTTTTGACTCCGGTGGGACTGTTGCCGATCGCCGCCAGCGGCGTGGATATTCAAGAAATGATGGAGGGAGCCGCCGACGGATGCCGCGAGTATGGCGCGGCCGGTTTGGACGAAAACCCGGCCTACCGTTACGCCGCCGCCCGGAATGTGCTCTATCGCAAAGGGAAACTGATTGAGATTTTGGTCAATTATGAGCCGGGGCTCCATTATTTTGCCGAATGGTGGAAGCAGTTGTACGGCGAGAGCGAAGGCAAGGACCAACGCGGGATCTTTCCGGCGGCAGTCGACTTCTCCACCGACCTGCACTCGATGGGCCAATATGTTCAGGAGGGCCGGCGCGATCTGTTCGAGACAGTGCTGTGGGTGGAGAAACCCCGTGTTTCGTTGGCGATTCCCAACGATCCCGACAATATCGACGGGTTGAATTTTCTCTCCGGCCGGACCATGGAGTATGTCAATGAAAAAGCTTTTGAAGGAACCCTGTTGGCCCATAATGACGGCGGCGTGCCCAATCTGGTGATCCGGGTGCCGGAGATTAAGCCCTATTGGTTCGGAAATTTGGTCTACTTCTTTGAGAAGGCCTGCGGGATCAGCGGGTATCTCAATGCGGTCAATCCCTTCGATCAACCCGGGGTGGAGGCCTACAAGAAGAATATGTTTGCCTTGCTTGGGAAGCCCGGATATGAGGATGAAAAAGCGAAGCTTGAGGCCAGACTGTAATTTGAGAATTAAGGTTTGAGGATGGATGAGAAAAAAGGAGAGCCGTGAGGCTCTTTCTTTTTGGAGAGGATAGGGTAGAAATATGAAATGAGAATGAAAAGGTTTTGCCGGATTGGCTGAGGCGTCGTGAAAATGGTTAAATTGCTGCGTCACTCGGTCGCTCCGGTCCTCAATATACAGCGAGTATTATCTGCGGTCCTCGCTTGGTCGTTCCTTGCACTTTTCCCATTTTGACGACGCGAATGTATTTCTGCAAGTTCATCCAATCCGTCAAGCACCTCTCGGCCTCAATTAAGTGAAAGTGAGGCCGAAGCGTAAAACCTCGGCTAAAGTTGGAAGTGACTTTTTGAAAGAGTGTATCTAGGGTATTTGGTTTAGTGAATAACTCAGCTAGGTTATTCACAGAACAAGCTCATTTTGTTAATAACCGATCTATTTTTGTGAATAACTCAGCTAGGTTATTCACAGAACAAGTTCATTTTGTTAATAACCGATCTATTTTTGTGAATAACTCAGCTAGGTTATTCACAGAACAAGCTCATTTTGTTAATAACTGATCTATTTTTGTGAATAACCATTCTATTTCTGTGAGTAAACGGTCTATTTCTGTGGATAAACGACGTGTGATTGTGGATAACTTTTCACATTCCGCTTCCCGCGCCGTCCCGCCGCAGGTCCATTAAGGGGATTAGGCGGCTTGAAACAAGCGGTTAACAACATCGAACAATCAACTATATTTTTTCTGGGGAATGAGTTAAACTAAGAAAGAAGTCGGAAGAGAATCGTAAAGAGGTGTCAGAATGTCCAGATTTTTTAATGGCCTTGAGCCGGAACGGGTTTGGTATCATTTTGAGGAGATAACCAAGTTGCCGCATGGTTCACGGAATGAGGACGCGGTGCGGCAGTATATCGGGGAGTTCGCCAAAACGCGGGGGCTGGACTGCTATTACCGCCCCGATGCTCCGGGCGACCGGCCGGGGGAGCGGAATATCGTTTTATATAAAAAAGCCGCGCCGGGGTTGGAAGACAAACCGACGCTGGTTTTACAGGCCCACATGGACATGGTCTGCGTGCCCGACGACCGGATCTACCCCTTGCAGTTGCTGTATTGTGGCGCGGACGGAATGGCGGGCGACGGTTGGGTCAAAGCCGGCGATTACGGTGACGCCGGGACCACCTTGGGAGCGGACAACGGCATTGGCATTGCGGTGGCTTTGGCGATTCTGGAGGATAACCAAACCGCTTTGGGTCCCATCGAAGTCTTATTGACGGTGCAAGAGGAGGTCGGCTTGGAAGGGGCCCGGGACTTTGATCCGGGGCTGCTGAAGGGCAGGACCATGATTAATGTGGATGAGATTGAAGTCGATGCGATTATTTATGGTTGCGCCGGTGGGTTAACCACCGAATTCATCGCTCCGGTCCAACGGGCTCCGGTCGCGGCGGCATCCAAATGTTTCGCGCTGAAGGTCGGCGGGTTAAAAGGCGGACATTCCGGCGTGGCGATTGCCGACGGCGGCGCCAACGCGATTCAGTTGATCGCCCAAATGCTGCAACGGGGCAAAGCGGACGGTTTGCGCTTGAACCTGGCGACGTTCGCGGGGGGGCGGTTGGTTCAGAACAACGTCATCCCGGCCAATGCCAACGCCACGGTGATCGTTCGTTGCGACGAAGCGGCGGAATGGGAGCGTTTGGTCGCGGCGCTGAGCGCCGACTTTAAAAAGGCCTACCAAAAAGCCGATCCGGATCTCCGGATTGAATGGGACGAAACCGAACTGCCGGCGCAAATGATCGATGATCAGGGAACCGGTCGGATCTTGGCAATCCTGACGCAAGTACCGCACGGCGTACTGAAGATGGTGCCGAGTCAACCCGAGTTGATCGAAACTTCCAGCAATTTGGCTTCGATTGGGCTTCAAGACGGGCAGGCTCTCATCCATTGCATGCACCGGAGTTCGGCGGCGGACGGTTTGGATTGGATGAAACGGATTCACGAGTCCCTCGCCGAACAGGTGGGAGCGGTTATCAAATATATCGAATTTTATCCGAGTTGGAGTCCGGACCCCGGTTCCCCATTGTTGCAACGGACCAAAACGGTTTACGACCGTTATAATCAGGGCCAGGCCCGCACCATCGTGATTCATGCGGGACTTGAGTGCGGTTGGTTGGTGGAGAAGTATCGCAATGACCAAACCCCAATGGAATGTGTCGCCATCGGACCCAACCTGGTTGATCTTCACAGCAGTCGCGAACGGGTGGAGATCCGGTCGGTCCAGCAATTTTACCGCTGCGTGGTGGATATCCTGAAAAGTTACGCGGTGTAGGTTCGCTGGGATGCCGTTTTGATACGAACTTTGGATGTTTAAAAATCCGGCTGCGGCTGGATTTTTATTTGGGATTAATGGGGCGCTCCGGAACAGGGCGGAATCGCTAATCCGGGCGGTAGGTCGAATTGTTATATGGTCTGTAACTGGATTGTTTCAATGTTGTATATTGTATTCATGCATTTTTCATGAAAAAATAAACAACATCCGGAAGGAAAAATAAAACTTTCCACGTAACTTATATGTGATATAATAATCAAATAAACAAATTTGAAACGAATTTCACAGACGAAACCCCAGTCGTAGTTTACATAGATCTTACGGGTTCGGACGGAGGTAAAAAAAGCATTGATTAGGTTAGAAGGGGTTCACAAACACTTTGGTCATCTTCATGTATTGAAAGATGTCAATCTCGATGTAGCTAGCGGTGAAAAGGTTGTTGTCATCGGGCCGAGCGGTTCCGGCAAAAGCACCTTGATTCGTTGCATTAATCTTTTGGAACGTCCCAATCACGGCCGGGTGGTCGTTGACGGCGTTGAGGTGACCGCCCATAAAGCGGCGGTGCACACGGTCCGCCAATCCATTGGGATGGTCTTTCAACAATTCAATCTTTATCCCCACAAGACAGTGATCGAGAATTTAACGCTGGCGCCGGTGCTGATTCAAAAAATCTCCAAAGAGCAAGCGGAAGAGTCCGGAATGGCGTATCTGGAACGGGTTGGTCTGAAAGCCAAAGCCCACGCCTATCCCTCGCAACTTTCCGGCGGTCAGCAACAACGGGTGGCCATCGCCCGGGCGTTGAATATGCATCCGAAGATTATGTTATTTGACGAACCGACTTCGGCATTGGATCCGGAGATGATCCAAGAGGTGCTGGACGTCATGGTTGACTTGGCGCATGAGGGGATCACCATGATCGTGGTCACGCATGAAATGGGTTTTGCGAAAGAAGTGGCTGACCGGGTCATTTTCATGGACGAAGGGGTCATTTTGGAGGAAGGAACTCCGGAGCATTTCTTTATGAATCCTCAGCATGATCGGGCGAAGCAGTTCTTAAGCCGGATCCTGCGCTAACCAAAGGGTTTCATTGAATTTATATAAAACCAATCAAGGGGGTATTTACATGTTGAAAAAATGGATTATTGGATTGGGAACGCTTGTTTTGTTTGGCAGCCTGCTGCTGCCGGTTGGCGCTGCGACTCAGGATACTCCTGACATCAAGGCCATCAAAGACCGCGGCGTCTTTAAAGTAGGCGTCAAGGTAGACGTGCCGAATTTCGGTTACAGAGACCCGAAAACCGGCAAAGTGACCGGTTTCGAAGTCGATCTGGCCAACATCATCGCCAAGAAAATCCTGGGCAAAAAGGCCAAAGTTGAATTATCCGGCGTTACCGCGAAAACCCGCGGCCCGTTACTGGACAATGGCGAAATTGATATCGTTGCCGCCACCTTCACCATCACCGACGAGCGGAAAAAGAGCTATAACTTCTCCGACCCGTATTTTGTCGACGGCGTTGGTTTGTTGGTCAAGAAAGCCGCCAAGGTCAAATCGTTGAAAGATCTGAACGGCAAACGCATCGGCGTTGCCCAAAGCGCAACTTCCAAAGCGGCGATTCAAGTTGAAGCTGACAAGCTTGGTATTAAGATTGAATTTTTAGAATTTGCCACCTATCCCGAGATCAAAGCGGCCTTGGACTCCGGCCGGGTTGACTGCTTCTCGGTCGACGCTTCGATCCTCGGCGGCTACGTCGACAAAACCACCGTCATCTTAGCGGATCGGTTCAGTCCGCAAAACTATGGGATTGCTTCTCGAAAAGGCAATGACGGTTTGGCGACTTTGATCAATGACACCATCAGTGAACTGAAAAAATCCGGCCAACTTGACAAACTGATTAAGAAATGGGGCCTTAAGTAATAATGGTTAGTCCTTTCGCCTGGTTTAAGTGGGAAGCCTTATTCAAAGACTGGTACTTTTTTATCGAAGGGTTAGGGGTAACAGCGCTAGTATCCGTACTAGCGCTGACCCTTGCTTTAATCTTGGGCATCCTCTTCGGGGTATTGGGGTCATCCCACTGGAAATGGGCCAGGATTGTCTCCCGTTGTTATGTGGAGTTTATTCAAAACACTCCGTTGGTTATTCAAGTTTTCTTCCTCTATCACGCTTTGCCGCATATCGGCATTACTTTGCCGGTAATGGCGGTCGGCGTATTGGGAGTCGGCGGATATCACGGCGCATATATCGCCGAGGTGATCCGGGCCGGTATCCAGGCGGTCCCCAAAGGACAGCGGGAGGCGGCGTATTCCCAAGGGTTCACTTATTGGAAGGCAATGCGTCATATCGTGTTGCCCCAAGCGAAGAAAGTTGTTTTTCCGCCTTTGACCAATCAAGCCGTTTATTTGATCAAAAATACTTCGGTGATGGCGATGGTCGCCGGCGGCGAGTTAATGTATCACGCCGACTCCTGGTCGAGCAATAACCTCTATTATGGCCCGACTTACGTGGTGACCGGTCTGCTTTATCTGGCGCTTTGCTTACCGCTGGCCCGATTGGCCCGGCAGTTGGAACGTAAGGCGGAGGTGGCGGCATGAAAGAATTTGCAACGCTGGCCCAAGAACTGTGGAAGCTGGAAAACTTTACTTTTTTGGCGCAAGGTTTATGGGTTACCCTAATTATTGCTTTTTGTTCCATCCTTTTCAGTTTTTTTATCGGAATCGTCCTGGGAGTGGGCCGCTATTCCAAACATAAGGTTTTTGGACCCGTCGCCGGGGTTTATGTTGAAACCGTCCGGAATATTCCTAATCTTTTGTTTATTTACGCGATCCGTTTTTTAACCCCGTTGCCTCCGATTGAAGCCGGAATTACCGCAATGACCGTCGTTACCTCGGCGGCCATTGCCGAAATCATTCGCGGCGGTTTGAACTCGATCGGCAAAGGTCAATGGGAAGCCGCGCGCTCGCAAGGGTTCAGTTATCCCAAGACCTTGATATATATCATTTTGCCGCAAGCGATGCGCAACATGATTCCGCCGTTGGTCTCCCAGTTTATCACCGTTGTCAAAGACACTTCCTTCGTTTGGGCGGTGGGAATCGAAGAGTTGACCGGTAAAGGAATGATCCTGATGGGACGTTACGGAACCAGTACCCAGGTGTTCCTGCTCTTTACGATGATTGCCCTTACCTATTTCGTGTTAAATTACACGTTATCGGTGATCGCCCGCAGACAACAACGCCGGATGATCCATCAAGGACATTAACAGGAACGAGAACGAAAATGAAACGCGTCCTTCGGGACGCGTTTTTACATTGCGGTCAATCCCTAGAGAAACATTTCCGAAAAAGTTATCGGTCAAAGCTGTAGGAACTCGAACGGCCGATGTGGAATAGTAATTACATACACATAATTTTACCTGCTTTCAAAGACTACGGGGGTTAGCGAATGGTGAAAATACATACAAAAAATGATGACCGCTTGGCCTCGCCGCATGGAATTGCCGGCTATATCGATGTTGAAACGACCGGCTTAAATCCGGCCGAAGATGAGATTATCGAATTCGCCCTTTATTTGTTCGCGTTTCACCGGGAGACGGGCGAGATCCAATGTATTGTCGACGAGTATGTGGGGTTGCGGGAGCCGAAACGCCCAATTACCCGGAGCGCTTTTTTGGTGCACGGCATTCGCGCCAAAGACGTTGCCGGACAGGCGCTGGATGCGCCGCGAATTCGCCAAATGCTGCAACAAGCGGAGTTTTTAGTGGCGCACAACGCCAGTTTTGATCGGGGATTTGTGACGCAGTTGTTTCCGGAAAGCCTTGCCAAACCTTGGCTTTGCTCAATGCGTGGCATCAATTGGCGTGCCAAAGGAATCCCGCGGGTGTCGTTGCAATTTTTATTGCAAGCGCATCATATCGCGGTGGAAAAAGCCCACCGGGCCGGCGACGATGTCCGCGGCGCCATAAAATTATTGACCAAAACCTATCAAGGCAAGACTTATTTCGCCGAGCTGCTGGAGCGGGTTCCCAACAATTTGGAGCAACCGGCAAGCGGGTAAAGGCTTTCAAAACACCCTATTGAGCCGCGATCTTTTTCAAGAGTTCCCTGCCGGGAACTCTTTTGTTTTTGGGGGTAAGGCGGAGTCCCGGTAAGCCGGTTTGTGAATCAGTAAGCTTGCCGGGGGTAGCGAAAGGATGAAAACGAGGCGTGACTCACCCCCCTGAGGCGATACGGTACCAGGTTCCGGAGTTCCAACGAAACATCTACGGCTATTTTCTGGATAGTTCGATGCACGACCCAGCCGGGCTGGAGACCGGTTTTCAACTTAGCCCTGACCTTCAGGTCCGGGTGGACTTTCAGCAATCGGGACGGAACGGACGTTGCGCAGGAATTGGTTGGAATTTGTGGAACTATATATGTCATGATCGTGTTTGAAACCGTCAAAGGAGCCCGAAATTTAGCGCAGGAGGTTGCAAATTGGACGACATCCAAAAATTGAATTTACTTAAAACCGAACAATTGCAGGAGATTGAAGCGTTGGAAAAGGCCTGCGTTCAAGTTGAGCCGTTACAGCCCAAATTGAACTGGGATATGCTGGCCCAGCCGCAAGCGTCGCAAAGCCTGTATTTATTGGCGTATCGTGAGGGGGTACTAGTCGGGTTTCTGGGGTTATACGCCATCGACCCAACCGGTGGCGAGATTGAATTGACCGGTATGGTTCATCCCGACTACCGGCGGCGGGGCATTTTCGGGAAACTTTATGCGGTGGCATTGGCGGAGATTAAAGCCCGGAAGATCCCCCGCGTTTTACTCATCGCGGAACAGGCGGCGGCGGCGGGAACCCATTTTGCACAAGCGGTTGGGGGTCAATATACGGTCTCGGAATACCGGATGTGTTTTTCCGGCGCCCTGGCCCCCGCTTTTCCCCGACACGGCTTGCGGTTGCGCAAGGCGAACCGGCAAGATTTTGACGTATTGCAACAACTGGATGCGGTATCTTTTGGCTCGGCCATGGCCGAGCTGCCGCCGGAGACGGCCGAGCGGTATTACGGTTCCACCTATGTCGGAGAACTTGACGGTAAAATCATCGGGAAGATCGGAATTGACCGGGAGCGGGCGGCGGGTTATATTTTTGGATTTGGGATTCGCCCCGAATGCCGGGGCCAAGGCTTCGGCCGTGAACTGCTGGGTCTGATGATGTTGCGCTGCATGGAAGAACAGATTCGACCGGTGTTGCTCGAAGTGGCGGTCACAAATGAAAAAGCCTTAACGCTCTACCGATCGTGTGGGTTTGAGGTTATGACGGTTTATCAATATTATCAAATCAATCTGGACTAAACGAGCGGTTACTGGGAAATGTTTAACGCCCGGGGCGGCCTTTGGTTTTAAATTGGCGTGGCTTATGATAAGATGATAGCAATAAATAACTGCCAAAACGGCGCGAGGGTAGACTGGGTGAAACCTTTTCTAAAATGGGCTGGCGGAAAATATCGACTGGTTTGGCGCATCCGGGAGCAACTCCCCGCGGGGAAACGTTTGCTGGAACCGTTCGCGGGCAGTTGCTCGTTGGCTTTAAATACCGATTATGCCGATTATTGGTTGAATGATATCAACCGGGATTTGGTCGCGTTATATCAAGCGGTGCAGCAAGAAGGCCCCGCTTTCGTGGCCTTATGCAAGACTTTTTTTACCCCGGATCACAATACCAAAGAGCGTTATTATGAGCTGCGGCAGCAGTTCAACCACGAGCAGGACCCGGATCTCCGGGCGGCGTTGTTTGTTTATTTGAACCGTCACGGTTATAACGGATTATGCCGTTATAATTCGAAGGGTGTTTTTAACGTGCCGTTTGGACGGTATCGCAAACCCCGGTTTCCCGAGCGGGAGTTGCTCTATTTTCATCAGAAATTTAAAAACGCCCGCTTTACGGCGGTCGATTTTGAAACGGTGATGTTGGGAGCGGAAAAAGGTGATGTCATTTATTGCGACCCGCCGTATCTGCCGCTGAATAAGACGGCCAACTTTACCACCTACAGCACCGGGGGGTTCAATACCCAAAAACAGTTGCGATTGGCGCAGATCGCCTTAGAACTGGCGGAACAGGGAATCAAAACCGTCATCTCCAATCATCAACACCAACTGATCCCCGATGTGTATCAGGGAGCGCGGATCGAGACATTTACGGTGCAACGGTTGATCAGTTGCGACGGCGAGAACCGCAACCGGGTCGGGGAAGTCTTGGCGGTATTCGGGTGAAGGGGGTATATGAACGATGAGACATACGTTTCTGTTGGAAACGGGCGATTGGGAGGCGGACGGTAATTACCTGAGCGCGGATCAGTCAATGATTCCGGTGGCGGGAAAGGTAAAAATTCGTCACCATTCGAGGTATTGGACCAATGAGGGCTCCATGAAATTGTTGTTGGAACCGACGGTTGAGTTTTTTAATCACTACCAAATTCAACCGTTTTCTTTTGATTCCGATCTTACTACTTGGGTTTCGGAAAACCCGGATCTTGGAAAGATGCATGGGGTTTTTGTGATCGTTGGCGATTGTATAATGTCAAAATATGCAACTGTCGACGGAGTCTACTCCGGTGGCGAGGTATTACGGCAGATTGACGCCAATACCTATGAAAATCGGGGATTTGCGTTACGGGGGAACGAGAAGCTTTCCTCATGGGTAGTGAGACTTACCCGAGTCGTAAATGAGAAAATGGAATGATTTTTCAGTTGCGCCAAAACTTCACTGAAGTCGGGAATGTGATGGGAATTAAACGACATTGAAGTTGTTTTATAGAAATTTTTCATAGTTAAAAGGAACTATGCTGAAACTGTGGAATAGTTTAAGTTGGAGGGGTAAACATTGCGGCGGTTCCATTTACGGCATGTACAATTCACGATCCAACAAAAGCTGGTTTTGGCCTGCTTAAGCATGGCGTTGATCATTTCGATGCTGCTGTTTGTTTACTACGGGAAAGTCCACCGGGACGCGCTCGAACAGCAGGTTCAGTATTATGAGAAAAACCATGAACAAACGGCGGTATTATTAAATTCCCTCGAGCAAAAGATCAATTCCTATTACCACCAATTGGTCAACGACAACAATAATCTGGCGGGTATCCTGGTTAAATCGGAATATGGCAAAGACGACTATTTTACGCTTTACCAAATCCAGCGGGGCCTGATCAACATTATCAACTCGGAACCGGTGATTGATTCGATCTATTTGTATAGCTATACTAGCGACAAGGCGTTATCCACCAAATATATGTTTGCCAATCTGGACTATTTCCCCGATCATGTGGTGATTAATCAATTTTATGCCCAAAAAAAAGCCAAACTTTGGTTTCCCGCCCGTTACGAGCGGGCCGGCGATCCACGTTCGCCGCAGATCTTGTCCTGGGTGGCCGGAATTCCTTTTAACGCGCGGCGCGGCGCGATCGTTTTCAATGTCGACCAGCGGAAACTGCTGGCGGGTTTGGGCAATAAACAAGCTGGACTGGTGGTTTTGGATGACCAGGATCAAACCATCCTGCATCAGAATAACGATCTTTACCGCGTCTTCAAAAAGAACCAAGCCAAAATTTTGGCGACCGGTCAAAAAACGCAGCTGGTTCGCATCACCGATTGGGGTCACCGTTATTATGTCTTTGTGACGCAAAATACCCACACAAATTGGCAAGTGATCTCGATCATTCCCGACGCCATCATTCGCGCGGGAACTAAAAACAATTCGCTGGACTTTTATTTGATCGTCGCTTTCCTGCTGGCCTCCGCTTTTGGTTTGGCCAAGCTGGTCCAGACCATTTATACCCAATCGATCCAGTCGTATCAAGATAAGTTTCAAACCAACATCAACAGTTTGATCGACAGCTTCGTGGTCGGGGTCTTGACCGGGGAATACACCCGCGAAGAGATCGCCGATAAGTCGGTTGACTTAGGGATGCAGTGGCGGGGCGAACGGTTTTTGACGGTTGTCTATCAGATCGACAATTATTATAGTTTTTTGCTGGAGAACCGGGAGTATTTGCCGCGAATGCTGCTGAATAAAAAGATTCAAAACGATATCAAGGCAACCTTTGGCGAGACGCAAACCGCGGTGGTCACCGTGGAGATGGGTAAGATCGTCGTCTTATTGGGATTGGAAAGAGAGCAATCCGAAACGGCGGTTTTGGCTGAGGTCGAGCAACGGATTGGCGACAGCCAGACCCAGATTGAACGGGCGTATCATCTGAGCGTCCGGGTGGCGGTGAGCGAGATCTTGACTGGCGTGGAACAGATCCAGATCTGTTACGCCCAAGCTTTAAAAGCCTTAAGCTTTAAGAATTTTTCCCATCAGAACTCGTTAATCCGCTACCAGGAGGTTGCGGCGCATACCGCGTTGGCCCCTAATTACCCGGTCACCGAGATTGCCCTTTTGAAGGAGTATATCAAGAGCGGCAATCAAGCGAAGATTGGGTGCGCCATCGATCAAATCTGTCAAAATCTGTTAGCCCAGCCCTACCTGTCGGTGGACCTGGTCAATGCGATCTTTTCCAATATCTTTTACGAGATCATCAAAGTGGTGCTGGAGTTCGGCTATTCGCTCAAGGACGTTTATGGCGAGGAAGATCTCTTTATCACGTTGTACAGTTATGAAATGATTGAGGAGAAAAAGGAGTTTTTCCTGAAAGTGGCGGGGCGGTTGGTCGAATACCGCAACAGTAAGGAGAAAAACTCCCATAAGCTTGTTGTGCAACGGATCATCGACTATATCGAAGAAAATTATGATAAAACCATTTCATTGGAGATTGTCGGGGCGGAAGTGGGAATGAATCCTTCGTACCTGAGTTCGTTCATTAAAAAAGAGTTAGGCGTTTATTTCGTCGATTATGTGATTGAGTTGCGGTTGAAAAAGGCGTTGTGTTTATTAAAAGAGGAAAAGCTAAATATCAAACAGATCGCCGAACGTTGCGGTTTCGATACGGTCCATTCGTTCATTCGCAACTTTAAAAAACGGTATCAGGTGACACCTTCCGAATTTCGCAATCAGGGCAATTAATCTCTCGTCCACCGTCAAAAGGGGCTTTCCATCGCGGAAAGCTCTTCTTTTTTTATGGGGATTTTGATTGCAAATAATGAACAAAAGTGATCATTTCTTTGGGTTAGAATCGTATTTCCGGAATTTCACTACTCGATTGGCAATTGGTTAAATCGGCGCCATTTGGGCAAAAAATGACTTAAATAGAATAATGTACATGAATCTAAAAATATAACAATTTGAAAATTGTTACGAAGCTGTTATTATCAAGTTAACAACTTTCCAAAGGAGGAATTTGTAGTGATTTGTAGAGAGAAAAAAGCGCACGTTTGGCTCCTGACTCTGTTAGCGTTATCCTTAGTTGCCGCTTCCGGAATCAGTTTCGCCAAAGAACCGGGGAAGGTCGTTTCATTTAGAGTATTGTACGATTTCAACATGGACCCGAAGGGAATGTCGTTGACCGACAATAAGTACACCCAATTCATTCGGGATAAAACCGGTGTGCAAATCAACATTGAATCCCCAGGTTCGGCAGCTTACATGAACAAGCTTAATATCATGATGGCTTCCGGCGATTATCCCGACGCCTTCATGAGCAACCCCAAAGAACCGATCCTACAATATGCCCAGGATGGCATGCTAACCGACTTGGCTCCGTACATCAAGAATACCCGGAAATATCCGAACTTCAAGAATATGCCGGCCGAAGCCTGGTTGCCGGTGACCGAAAAAGGGAAGATCTGGGCGTTTCCTTTCAACCGTCAAGACGCCTTCCATCAAGTAATTTACGTGAAAAAGGCCTGGATGGCCAAGCTTGGTTTAAAAACTCCGAAAACCATTGAAGACTTTTATCAAGTCCTCAAAGCCTTCCGGGAAAAAGATCCCGACGGCAACGGCAAGAAAGACACCTACGGTTTGTTGGTCAATAGTGATTTAAGCTACGGCGGACGGATTTTCTTATCGGCTTTCGACGCTGCTTCCTATAAAGTAATCAGCGGGAAAGTTACACCGCCGGAAATCACCCCGCAATACAAAGAATACCTTAAATTCATGAACCGTTTGGTGAAAGAAGGTTTGGTCGATCAGGAGTTCCCGCTGGTCAGCAACCCGATTTACCGTGAAAAATTGAAAACCGGCCAATACGGGATGACCTCCAACTTCTGGCACGGCAATCAATTGCCGGAGTATACCTCCAACCAGGTTGACAAGGTTTGGGATGCGATTGCGTTGCCAACCCTTAAAAACGGAAAACCGGCCAAATTCGTTTACAACTCGGTCAACCGTCATTATATCGGCGTCCCGAAAGGCACCAAAAACGTCGATGCCTTGATGAAGATGTTTGACTGGGTGCTCTCGCCGGAAGGAACCCGCTTTGTTTACCTTGGTGTTGAAGGCAAAGAGTACAAAATGAACAACGGCAAAATCGAGATTATCGAAGCGCCGCATCCGATTCAATGGTCTTTCTCCCTGGTCAAACACGGCCGTTTAAACGAGGATGTCAAGGAATATATGTCCTACAGCAATACCAAGGATGCGATCGCCCGATTGGATTTCTCCACCAAGATGGGACAATTGGATAAGATCCAGGCCGCGTTGCCGTACTATCCGGAACTGGGCAACTACAACTTGCCCAATATCGTTAGCGAGTACACCACCAAAGCGATTTTGGGTGTGGTGGATATCGACGCCAGCTGGAACGATTACGTGTCAAAATGGCGTTCTTCCGGCGGTGACAAAGCGATCGCCTTCTGGAGCAACTGGTATAATACCACCGGCAAGAAATTGGTTAAATAAAATCCCAATGAATTACTTCAACGATTTCACCCCGTTTGAAATCGTTTGAAGCAACAAATGTTTCCCGATATGCACACCGGAACCACGTCGACAACCAGATTCAACAGCAAACGGTTTCGGTGTGCTTTTTAAAGAAGGAGCGGTTAATATGGCTTGTCAAAGCGACACGGTGAACAAAGGTTGGTTGAGTCGGTTGAAAGAGCTTGGCACGATCTTAAACCGGCACAAATATCTTTATCTACTCATGGCGCCCGGTATCATCTGGTACATCATATATAAATATCTGCCTATGTACGGATTGATTATCGCCTTTAAGGACTTCAACTTTGCCCGGGGCATCATGGACAGCCCGTGGGTCGGCTTAAAATACTTTGAATTTTTGCTTTCGTTTCCGGATTTCTTTAATATTTTACGCAATACGCTTTTAATCAATTTTTACAATTTGGTTTTCGCGTTTCCCATCCCGATTATCTTGGCCTTGCTTTTGAATGAATTGACCAGTATGCGCTTGAAACGAAGTTTGCAAACGGTCTTCTATTTCCCGCATTTTCTCTCGTGGGTCGTTTTTGGCGGAATCATCATCCAGTTGCTTGGACCAAACGAAGGTCTGGTCAACTCGATCATCAAACTGTTCGGCGGCGACCCGATATACTTCATGGCCAACCCCAAATACTTTCGGACGATTGTGGTCGTATCCGGGATTCTCAAAGATGCGGGTTGGGGAGCCATTGTTTATCTTGCGGCCTTAACCAGTATTGATGTTGAACAATATGAAGCCGCCACGGTTGACGGCGCCAATCGGTTACAGAAACTGTTTTATATTACACTACCCGGCATCATGAACACGGTGATCATCATGTTCATCCTGAAAATCGGCTATCTGCTGGATGTGGCTTTTGAACAGATCTACATTCTCTACAACCCCATGGTATATGAGGTCGGCGACGTTTTAAGCACCTATATTTACCGGGTCGGTTTGCAGGGAATGAAGTTCAGTTTAACCACTGCCATCGGTTTGTTCCAATCGTTGATCGGACTTGGGTTGGTGTTGTTCACCAATAAGATGGCGAAAAAGTATAGCGAAGTATCCTTGTGGTAAACGAGCCAATAGCGGTTTTCCATAGTGGTTGACGTCCGCTGATGGAATGCTTGAAAAGATATACGAGGTGAATTTGATGAATGAGCTGAAAATAAAGTTCAATCCCAATTGGGTGATTGGCGGATTGCTGTCGCTCCTGGCCGTGTTGACCTTTGTGCCGTTTTATTACGTGATTGTGACGTCGCTCAGCGATCCCGACAAGATCCGGGAAGGGGTAATTATGTTGTTGCCCCAAGGGTTCACAATCGATTCTTATAAAATGATCATGAGTAATACCCGCTTCTTGGGTTGTTTTAAAATCACCGTGATTCGGACGATTTTTGGAACGTTGCTGGATTTGATCTTCCAGTGTGCGCTGGCCTACGGGTTGTCCCGCCGCTATTTGCCGGGACGGAAGTTCTTCATGAAGTTTGTCATTGTCGCGATGCTCTTTAACGGCGGCATCATCCCTACGTATTTGGTGGTCAAAGCCACCGGATTGCTCGATTCGATCTGGGCTTTGCTGATCCCGGGCTTGATCAGTACCTGGAACGTGATTTTGCTCCGGACCTTCTTTGAGAATATTCCCGATAGTCTGGAGGAATCGGCGAAGATTGACGGCGCCAACGACCTGTATATCTTCACCCGGATTATCCTGCCGTTGTCGAAACCGGCTATCGCGACCATCGGTTTGTTCTGCGCCGTCAAGCATTGGAACTCCTTTACCGATGCCGTGATTTACTTGACCTCATACAAATTTCAAGTGTTGCAAGTTTTCCTTCGCGATATGGTCGTCCAGATGGAGACGATCAACTTATTGGGCGATCAGATCTCAATGGCGCAATTTAACGCGAACAGCTTGTCGTTGCGGGCTGCCGCCATTTTCATCGCAACCGTGCCGATTTTAGCGGTCTATCCGTTCATCCAGAAACACTTTACCAAAGGCTTGATGGTCGGAGCAATTAAAGGTTAAAAAAGGAGTGATTGAGTTGGGCACGAAGGTGTTGTTTCATGAAGATTTTCAGAGCTTTAAGCTAGGCGATTTCCCCTATGAACCTTTTTTGGGCGCGATGGGCGAATACCATTACCGGCCGAAATATTGGTATGGCGGTCAATGGTACGATCCGACGCCGATCGCCGGTTCGGGCGGAGTGAAAACCTGGATGATCGTCGAAGAAGACGGCGCCAAATATATCGAATACTCAACCGCGGTCAAAACCGGTTTTGACAATGTGATCATCTTAGCCACCGGCGATCAGGATTGGTCTGACTACACCGTCTCCTGCCGGATCCGGTTATGGCTCTCGACCAGTATGGCGGGATTGCTTTTCCGGTATCGCAACAGCCTTTGCTTTTACGCGCTTTGCTTCAACAACGGTCATTTGCAATTGATCCGCCGCGATCAACAAAGCGTCACCGTCCTGGCGGACAAGGAATACCCATACATCTCCGACGAGTTTTATGACTTCAGTGTCGACTGCCAGGGCAGTCAGATCCAATGTTTCGTCAACGGCGTCAAAGAGTTTGCGGTCGAGGACGCCACCTATCCGGCCGGCCGGATAGGCATTGGAACGCTGGCGCCGGTGCAGTTCGGCGATATTGAGGTAAAAACTGAAGCCGCGACCTTTGCGAAGGTCACCAAGGAACGGCGCCGGCGCGCCGAGGCCTTGACGGTCGAACAGTCCAAGTACCCGCAACCGTTGCTTTGGAAAGCTATCAATCTGCAAGACTTTGGCGCCGGCCGGAATATCCGCTTCGGGCATTTGACCGGAACTTCCGAATATTATGTGGTGATTGCCCAATGCCAACGCCGGATTCACCGCGACGCCTACGCCCGGATCAGTTGCCTGACCGCCATTGATCTCAACGGCAAGGTGTTATGGCAAGTCGGCGAACCCAATCCCGAACACGCCTTTTTAACGGCCGACCTGCCGTTCCAAGTCTGCGATATCGACGGCGACGGGAAGGACGAAGTAATTATGTCCCGGGATTTCAAATTGATGATCCTCGACGGCGCCACCGGCCAGGTGAAGAAGTGGATTCCCACTCCGCTATTGGACCGGAAAGATTACCCGTTTGACCGGGTTAACGTCGACTCCGTCCGGATGTGCGACTTCTCCGGTAAGGGACGGCCGACCGACATTTTGATCAAAGACCGTTACCGGAAACTTTGGGCGTACAACAGTAATCTTGAACTGCTTTGGACCTACGACGCCCCGGTCAGCACCGGTCACTTTGCTTATACCAAAGATGTCAACGGCGACGGTCGCGAGGAGATGTTTGTCGGTTACGATCTGGTCAGCGCCGACGGCGAACGGCTCTGGTCCCTGCCGGTCCATACCGACCACACCGATGAGATCGTGATCGGCAAGATCGATCCCGAACAAGACGAATTGATCGGCATCGTCTCCGGTTGGGAAGGATTTATGCTGGCCGATCTCCAGGGGAATATCCTCAAGAAAGAGATTACCGGCCACGCGCAACGGATCAGCGTTGGAAACTACCGGCCCGAACTGCCGGGGATGGAGATTTGCGTCTCTACCTACTGGGGCAATCAAGGCATTCTTTATCTCTATGATTGCCACGGCAACCAACTTTGGAATGACGAACCCTCTCCCAACGGCAATGTGATCACCCCGGTCAACTGGACCGGCGACGGCCAAGACTTAATCTTGCGGAACGGCAATATCGCTTTGGGCGGTTTGATTGACGGCCACAACCGGCAAGTGGTTCGCTTCCCCGACGACGGTCATCCCGAACTCTGCGCCGAAGTTATTGATCTCACCGGCGACTGTCGCGACGAGATCGTGCTCTGGGATGAGAAACGGATGTTCATTTACACCCAGGACAACGAGCTTGACGGACCGGTCGACTGCCCGGCCAAATACCCGCACTACAACGCCTCCAACTACCGGGGCGAGTATTCGTACCGGAAACGGTAGGAGCGGTTTAGACGCAGGTAAGAAAAGAGCCAACCCCGCATTTTTGCGGGGTTGGCTCTTTTTATTGGGGTCAGGGTTGCGGTTGGATTATTCACCAAGCTCCACCCAATTCCCCGACCGTTCCACCGCCCGGGACCAGTCCCGGATCTTCGCTTTCCGAACTTGGGGATCAAGTTTGGGGGTGAAGATCTCCTCCAGGGAGACCAGTCCGGTCAATTCGGCCGGGTCTTGCCAAAAGTTCGCGCCCAGCCCCGCCATGAAAGCGGCCCCGATGCCGGTCAACTCCAGCGCCCGGTTGCGTTGCAATGTAATATTACAGATGTCGGCTTGAAACTGCAATAAAAAGTGGTTGGCGGCCGCGCCGCCGTCAACGCGCAGGCCGGTCGGCCGGTGGCCGATGGTCTCACTCATGCAGTCGATGACCTCCATCACTTGATAGGCGATTCCCTCCAAAGCGGCCCGGGCCAGATGCGCCCGGGTGGCGCCCCGGGTTAAGCCGAGGATGGCGCCGCGCGCGAACGGATCCCAATGGGGGGCGCCGCTGCCGGTGAAAGCCGGGACGAAGTAGACACCTTGGGTATCCGGGACGGTTAGCGCCAAGACTTCCGAATCGGCGGCCTGGGTCAGGATGCCCAGTTCGTCGCGGAGCCACTGGATGACCGTCCCGCCGTTAAAGACGCTGCCTTCCAAGGCGTAGGTCACTTGATTGCGCAAGCCCCAGGCGATGGTGGACAACATGCCGTTGCGCGGCTGACAGGCTTGGGTTCCGGTGTTCATCAACAAAAAGCAGCCGGTTCCGTAAGTGTTTTTGATCATGCCCGGTTCCAGGCAGCCTTGGCCAAACAACGCGGCTTGCTGGTCACCGAGCACTCCGGTGATCGGCAGGGCGACGCCGCCGGTGTAGTCCGGCACGGTTGCCCCGAAGCAGCTGTCGGAAGCTTGGACGGTGGGGAGAATGGCGGCGGGGATGTCAAAGAGCCGGAGCAGTTCCTCGTCCCACTGCAGCGTATGAATATTGAAGAGCATGGTCCGGGAAGCGTTGGTGACGTCGGTGGCATGGACTCGTCCGCCGGTCAACTTCCAGATCAGCCAGGAGTCGATGGTCCCGCAAGCGAGTTCGCCCCGGGCGGCGCGTTGCTTGAGCTTGGGAAAGGTCGTTAGCAGCCATTGCAGTTTGGTGGCGGAGAAATAGGGATCAAGCCGCAAGCCGGTTTTGGCGCTGACCATGGCGGCATACCCTTCCCGCTCCAAATGCCGGCATAACGCGGCGGTGCGCCGGCACTGCCAAACGATGGCCGGATAAACGGGTTGGCCGGTGGCGCGGTCCCAGACGACGACGGTTTCCCGTTGATTGGTCAGGCCGACGGCAGCCACCACCGCCGGGGCCAAACCGGCCTTGCCGAACAGTTCCCGGAGTCCGTTGCGAACCGTCGCCCAAATCGACTCCGGATCGTGTTCGACCCAACCCGGCTCGGGATAATGTTGGGGAAAGGCTTGATAATAATGATGTTGGATCTGCCCTTCCCTGTCTACGAGCAGGATAGTGGTCCCGGTGGTTCCTTGGTCAATGGCAATGATATAATTTGCGGTCATGATGATTCCTCCGCTTTCCGGTTCGTCAATAAACGATTAGCGGTTAATTTGCGCTATCAGCGAGAGGTCGGAATCGGCGACATAAACTCAGTTGCGTTTCGACTCGATCAGCGCCGTCAGCTTTGAACGGTCCGGTTCCCGCCGGAAGAGCGGCTCCGGGTTAGCGCCATAGGCGACTAAATTTTGTTCAAACGGAGTCCGGTTGGGGTTGATATAAAATACCCCCAAGGCCATCCGGTCCGTCTCAAGCGCCCGGGCAAAGGCCGCGGCCCGATTGGACGGATCGTAATCTTCCTCCAGGTAATAGGTGTGGTCCTTGAACCATTGGTGGGTGTTGATCTTGTTAAAGGAGACACAGGGTTGGAGGATATCCAATAAAGCGTATCCGGGGTGTTGAATCGCTTGTTTGATCAACTCTTTGGTCTGGGTCACATCGCCGGAGAAAGCGCGGCCGACAAAGGAGGCGTCCAGCGCGATGGCGGTGGCCAGCGGGTTAAACGGTTCATTGATCACCCCATGAACTTGCACCGGGGTGACAAACCCTTCCCGGCTGGTGGGCGAGGCCTGACCTTTGGTTAGTCCGTAAACCATATTGTCATGGACGATATTGGTGATGTTCGGGTTGCGCCGGATCGTATGGAGAAAATGGTTGCCGCCCTCACCGTACATATCGCCGTCGCCGCCTTCGGCAATCACCACCAGACCGGGATTGGCCGCTTTAACGGCGGTCGCGGCGGGTAGCGCCCGGCCGTGCAAACCGTTGAAAAAATTGCACTGCAGATAGTGGGGAATTTTGGCGGCTTGCCCGATGCCGGAGACCATTACCAACTGCTGCGGGGCGATGGAGAGCTCCGCCAAAGCTTGTTTTAAGGCGTTTAAAATGCCAAAATCCCCGCAGCCGGGGCACCAAGCGATATCAACCGAATCGAGGTTAAAATCTTTTGCTTCCACATTGATCACTCCGTTTCTTTTCGCTTATTGCAAGGCCTCTCCCAGTTGGAGCAGGAGCTCCTCGAGGGAGAACGGCATACCGTTGTACTTTAGAATGCTGCGGGTAGCCTCAACGCCGGTCTCCAATTTGAGCAATTTGGCAAATTGGCCGGTAGCGTTGTTTTCAACCACGATAATCCGCCGGGCTTGCGTTAAATAATCAGAGGTGGCGGGCGGTAAGGGATAGATCTGTTGAAAATGGAGCTGGGCGACGCCGGGCCGGTTGAGTTTGGCCAACGCTTCCGTGATGGCGTGATAGGTTGAGCCCCAGCCGATCACCAAGGTTTCGTAGTCCCGTTCGCCGCTGAATACCGGCGGCAGGGTGTGGGTCCGTAACAGCTCTAATTTGCGCAGCCGTTTGTCGGTCATCTTGATCCGGAGCGCAAGGTCTTCGGTGATATGACCGGCCTCATCGTGCTCGTCGCTGTCGACGCCGACCAACCCTTCGCCAAAACCGGGAATGCCCCGGGGCGAGATGCCGTTGGGCGTCAGTTCGTACCGTTGGTAATTGCGGTCGGTCTTAATCCATTGCGGTTGCAACCGGGTTTCGGGCAGTTGCAGTTCGGGCAGGTTCATAAAGGAGTCGATCAGGAACTGATCGGTCAGGACAAAGACCGGCACTTGATAACGGTCGGCAATTTCAAAGGCTTTTTGGGTCATGGTAAAGGCTTCGGCAATCGACTGCGGAGCCAGAATGACCCGGGGAAACTCGCCGTGTCCGGCATAAAGCGCCAATTCCAGATCGCCTTGTTCGGTCCGCGTCGGCAAACCGGTCGCCGGGCCGGGCCGTTGCGCGATGTGAATGACCATCGGGGATTCGATGATCCCGGCCAAACTAACGCCTTCGGTCATTAACGCAAAGCCGCCGCCGGAGGTGGTGACCATCGCCCGGGCGCCGGCGTACCAAGCGCCTAACCCCATATTGATGGCGGCGATCTCATCCTCGCATTGTTCCACGACGATTCCAAAATCTTGCGCGTATTGGGCAAGATAGATCAACGGGCCGGTGCCGGGCGACATCGGATAAGAAGCGATAAAGTTGCAACCGCCGGCAATCGCGCCGAAGGTCACCGCCTCGCTGCCGTTAATGATCAGATCGTTCCGGACGGTGTCGGCGCCTTTGCTCAATTGGAAACGGACTTTGCCGGAAGCGACAATCGC
Organism: Bacillota bacterium; assembly: GCA_023417475.1. GTDB lineage: Bacteria > Bacillota > UBA4882 > UBA8346 > UBA8346 > JAEYPR01. The sequence continues at coordinate 114,784 of JAEZFP010000054.1, forward strand.
CAGTCCGGCTTGATAACCGCGTTGGGCGGCTTCGATGTTTTGCGCGATCACCGTTTGCGGTTTCGCGTGAAAATAGGTTCCCAGTTCGGTCGCGACGGTCTCAAACGCCAAACCGAGCAAACCGGCGACCGCGCCGCAAGCGACGCTGTTGGCGAAGAGTTTGTTGCCGACCGCCGTGGCGATGGTGTTTAAGGGAATGTCGTAGATGGGCGGTTCATGTTCATGACCTAAGGTCGCCGCTTCGCCGATGATGATCGTTTCGGGTTGGATGCGCGCTTTGAGGTGGGTCAAGACATCCCGGTCCAACGCCACCAGCAGGTTGATGGATTCTAAAAAAGCCGCCACAGGTTGGTTGCCAATGCGAATTGCGGTCGAGTTTGAACCGCCGCGGATTCGCGACATGTATTCTTTGGAGGCAAAGATATGATACCCTTCGGATTTGAGGACTTTGGCCAATAAATACTCAATGGTTTGGATGCCTTGCCCGGCTTCGCCGGCGATCACCACTGAAAACTGCGTTGCAACACTTTCGTTTGCCATTGGATCACCTTCCTATACAGTAGTCATTGTCAGCTTTAAAATGATTAAAATATTCGTTGTTCCCGCTAAATTCCCTTTTTAGTGTCAGAATTAATTGCTAGCCCGGGACCGAATCGCGTCCGGCCGACTGCGCAGTCTAAAGGAGTTTAACGGGTCTTCGCTAATATTATACAAACGGAAATAAATTATTATATGGGGTCAATCATGGGATAATTCTTTCGTTATACAATAGGAAAGCGACGATCGATTGGGAGGAGATGGAAATGATGATGAAGTTACGGCAGATGGCGGCGGCTTTTTTACATAACGGCGCTGAGGTGCTGTTGATGAAGCGGGCCGCAACGCGGGAACTGGCTCCGGGGTTGTGGGCGCCGGTCGGGGGGCATCTGGAGCCGGCGGAACTGAACGATCCGGCGGCGGCTTGCTTGCGGGAGATTGAGGAGGAGACGGGCATCGGGTCCGAGGCGGTGCGGAATTTTCAACTCCGCTATATTATCTCCCGGTTGCGCCAGGACGAGATCCGGCTGCAATTTATCTATTTTGGCGAAACGACCACCCGCGCGCTCCAACCGACCATTGAAGGGGAGTTGCATTGGATCGGCCGCGAGCGGGTCGCCGCGTTGGAAATGGCGACGACCTCGCGCTGCTTATGGGAGCATTATTGCAGCACCGGCCGGCATACCGCGGTGGTTTACAACGGCACGATGAGCGAGGACGGCGGCAATCCGGTGGCGCGCTGGGCCGAGCTGCGGGATTGGGAGGGGTGAGGCGGCGACTTGTCTTCCCTGGGATAACGTAGCCAACGACTGAGCATGCTTGCACAACGACTGAGCATGCTTGCGCGACGACTGAGCATGCTTGCGCGACGACTGAGCATGCTTGCACGACGACTGAGCATGCTTGCACGACGACTGTGCATGCTTGCACGACGACTGGGCATGCTTGCACAACGACTGAGCATGCTTGCGCGACGTCCGTCAGGCGACTCACCCCCCGGAGGCGAGCGGTTGCCGGTTGGGAAATTGTACCGTCCCCCTCTCTTGCGGCGTGCCTTGCAATAGAGGGGGGGCCATGGAAGTCGGTGCCGGTCAATTTTCGTGTTACTTATCCAGATAAGGTTTTAGGTTCTACGGACGGAACCGTGCGCCGCTTCAATTCCCGGATGAATTACAGCGGTCGCCGTCGCAGTGGACTTCGTAAGCCACAACCCGGTAGCCAAGCGGAGCGGCCAGGGAGGGCGAAAGCGGACAGGGATGCATCGAGGGAGGTTTGGAACCGTAGGTCTCCGGGAGTTTTTGGGTACTTTTTGCGGTCAAAAAGTGCCGCGCCGCCGCAACCGTGGGCGGCATAGTCGATATTACAGAAGTTTTGAAAGTATTTTTGGCGTAGTCTAAAACGCCTATCCACCTTATTTCCTGTGCGACCTGTCCAAGGGGAATATCGGCATTCCCCTTAGGACCTATCCCCGCCGCCAGGAGGGTTAGCACCCCCTGGACCCCCAATCCCGCTTCTCCGAGTCGCGGGTCCCTTCCTTCTGGAATTGCCGTCCGTGGCGGCGTTGCCCCGCGATGCTACGACGGCGACGTCAATGATATGTCCTATATCAATTCCGCGCGCCGGCCTCCGTGCCGGCGGTGTGGTGAGAAAGAGGATGTCAATAAAATTGAAACGAAGAAAAAGGAGATTCAAACGTTTCTGGCAAATATTACAACAAAACCTTCCCGCTAACCGGAAGCTCCCATGAATTCCCTAGGCGGTTCGCGGCCCAGTAGCCACGCGGAGAAATGACATTTTGCGCTGAAAATCGCTTTCAAAATGACTTGAAATTTGCCGGTTCGCGGAAACCGGCTTGGCGAGTCAAGCGTGGCAACGGTTTTAAGGGGGTACTGTCGCTCCTTGCACGGGAGCGTGGATTGAAACCTTGATATAGTGGCTACGATCACCGCGCTCCATTGTCGCTCCTTGCACGGGAGCGTGGATTGAAACAAAAATTTATATTTCTCTATAGTTTCGATAAAAAAGTCGCTCCTTGCACGGGAGCGTGGATTGAAACTCGACATTCAAAGCTTGATGGAAGCACTCCAAGTGTCGCTCCTTGCACGGGAGCGTGGATTGAAACATAACTACATCAAATATTGGCAACATGATTGATCGTCGCTCCTTGCACGGGAGCGTGGATTGAAACTTGATAGTCTAGTTAAGGTTTTTTTGGATGGAGACGTCGCTCCTTGCACGGGAGCGTGGATTGAAACTTTATGAGCAGTTACCGCCGCGTCAAGCTCCGGATTGTCGCTCCTTGCACGGGAGCGTGGATTGAAACTTACCCGATCGTCCATTTCTTTCTTGTGCGCGGCTGTCGCTCCTTGCACGGGAGCGTGGATTGAAACATGATATGACCTCCTTTAGTCGTCTTTTTTATAGGTCGCTCCTTGCACGGGAGCGTGGATTGAAACGAATTGGGCGTCGGATATTCGTCGTAAAGAAAGGTCGCTCCTTGCACGGGAGCGTGGATTGAAACCCTGATACACAACTAAATTGGGCACGAAAAAACTGGTCGCTCCTTGCACGGGAGCGTGGATTGAAACATCACTAACAAATGGTAGGTCATCACTTTCATACGTCGCTCCTTGCACGGGAGCGTGGATTGAAACGATGGTGAATTAATGATCGAAGACCAAACTATTGGTCGCTCCTTGCACGGGAGCGTGGATTGAAACATAATATCATTAATTATTGATTCGGCTTTTCCATGTCGCTCCTTGCACGGGAGCGTGGATTGAAACTCGTTGTACGCATCGAACTCAATCCCGTTTCTGCGTCGCTCCTTGCACAGGAGCGTGGATTGAAACCCAGTTAATCCGGACAGCGTTTATCCCGTCGGCGAAGTCGCTCCTTGCACAGGAGCGTGGATTGAAACCGGTAACTCATCTTCCGATAGCCCCATCTCAAGCGTCGCTCCTTGCACAGGAGCGTGGATTGCGCTACAATCTGTTCATCAATTACTTATAGCCATTATTAAAGGGAATTGAAGTTCTGGAAGTGGGCAGTACTTCTTTTTTTATGTATTTTATTTGAACGTTTGTAGGTCATTTATGGAAAGAATTTGATTGAATAGTCAAATTATTTATCGACTTTCGCTTTTTGAAACTGTACTGCTTCATAATAACTCTTCAATTTAAAGGTGTTTATTATATCATTGTAAAGCATTTAATTACGACAAATTCTGTAATAAAATCCCGTTATATAGGAGGAAAAGCAGAAAATGGCTTGAAATAACATAATCATTAACCATAGGAATGAAGGTGTTGGACATGCCCAAAGGAGAACGGTTGCCACGCTTGTTGAAACTCATTCAGACCATTCAAAACCATCCGGGATTGACGTCTGAAGAACTAGCGAGAGAATGCGGGATTGGCTCCAGGCAGATCTTCCGGGACCTGCGGGTGTTGGATCACGCGGGAGTCCCGTTGTATAACGATAACGGTTATCGCTTAACGGATCGATTTTTGTTGCAGGATATCTCTTTTTCATTGGATGAAGCGCTTTCACTACTCTACGGGTTAAAACTGGTGGAGCGGCAGAAGGCGCTTTTTCCTGTAAAACGGATTAAAGAGAGAATATTGGCGCTATTGCCCCGAGGTCTGCGAAATGAGCTTGAAGACCTTGACGGCCGGGTGGATGTGGCCGGCGGCGTTTCAGCGGACTACTCGGGCAAGGCAGAGATGTTTCGCAATCTAAATCTGGCTATGCGGGAATCGAAGCAAATCGAACTGGAGTATTACTGCTTCAGTAGAAATGATTGCAATGTGCGGATTGTTGACCCGTATTATTTAATTTATAAAGACGGATTCTGGTATTTGGTCGGTTTTTGTCATTGGCGCAACGAAAAACGGCAATTCCGCGTGGATCGGATTCAGTGTTTACAAGTGTTGGCGACGAAGTTTGTTCCGCCGCCGGAGACGTTGGCTGCCACTCCGGTGGGAGCGGCCTGGGGAATTGAACTCGGAGAGGTATTTCTGTTTACCGTCCGTTTCACGGGAGACTCGGCTCGTTTTGTGCGGGAAACCCAATTTCATCCCAGCCAACAGTTACGGGAGGAAGCTGACGGGACGCTAATATTTACTGCAAACGGCTGCAATCTTGCGGCGGTAGGCCGGTGGGTTTTGAGTTTTGGCGGCGAGGCGGAAGTATTGAAACCGCCGGCATTGCGCGAAACAGTGGTCCGGCAATTGGCGGCAGGGATGGAGCGTTATTCACGAGAGCGAACTGGTGTTCAGTGACAAGCCTTTGTCAGGGTGGGGTGGTAGAATGAAGGTGAGGCTGAAGGCGACTGGGAGTAAGCCAGCAATTGTCAATAGATAATAAAAAGAGGTGTATCAAATGGCGAATCATGAATATATCGCTCATGTCCGTAAAAACATTGATGGTACCTGGGCATCCCCTCATTGGTTATCAGAACATTTAGAAGGAACTGCGAATTTAGCGGAAATTTTTACCGATAAATTTCAATCCGGTGAATGGGGAAAAGCGGCTGGATTAGCTCATGATACCGGTAAGGGAAGATTAGTATGGCAAAAATATCTTCGATTGAAAAGTAATTATGGTTATGATGAAGAAGCCCATTTGGAAGGGAAACCAGGAAAACTACCTCATGCCATCCATGGCGCCAAAATAGTTGAAGAACTCTTGGGTAAAGGACTTGGAAGAATATTGGCCTATTGTATCGCGGGACATCATGCGGGTTTACCAGATTGGTCGAGCGCAGAAGGTGCGGGACAGTCTTCGCTTCAATTTCAGGAGAATCAGGTAAAAGATTTAACCGATATTGCCCCATTTATTTCGGATGGAATATTGTCATCAAAGCCCGGATCTCCACCGTGGAAGTTTTTAAAGGGTTTGGATTTATCATTATGGATACGGATGTTGTATTCAAGTCTGGTCGATGCCGACTTTTTGAATACGGAAAAATATATGGACCTAGCCAAATACGAGAGCCGGGGCGATTATTGTTCCATCACCGAGTTGTTAACGCGACTGCGAACGTATCTGAGCGATTTTGATAAAAAGGCCGATGCTACCCCGGTTAACCAAATTCGCAACGATATCCAGCGTCGCTGTAGCGAAATGGCTGCTGAAAAACAAGGCGTTTTTTCGCTTTCAGTGCCGACCGGCGGAGGAAAAACTTTGTCGAGCCTGGCCTTTGCCCTTGAGCATGCCCAGAAGCACCAATTGGATCGGATTATTTACGTCATTCCTTATACAAGCATTATTGAACAAAATGCCGATGTGTTTAGGGCGGCGTTGGGCGACGATCAAGTGGTCGAGCATCATTCCAGTTTGGATGAGGATGATGTCACACCGAAATCCCGTTTGGCTTCGGAAAATTGGGACGCGCCGGTCATAGTCACAACTTCGGTACAATTTTTCGAATCGCTGTTTGCGGCAAAATCCAGTCGCTGTCGTAAACTACACAACATTGTAAATTCCGTTGTTGTTTTGGATGAAGCGCAATTGGTGCCGGTAGAATACCTGGAACCGATTCTGGAAACCATGCAACTGTTGGTGGACCACTATCATGTCACTTTTGTAATTTCCACCGCAACGCAACCGGCATTTGGCGAACGGAAGATTGATGGGAAATTATTTAAAGGACTACGAAATGTCAAAGAGATCATGGGCGATCGAGAGCAGGTTAGGCAACTTTTTGAATCATTAAAACGGGTCCAGGTTCAACTGCCCGAAGACCCCCATGCCGTATTGAGTTGGGAAGAGATTGCGGGAGAGCTAAAAAAGTATGAACAAGTTTTATGCGTTGTTTCGGACCGCAAAAGTTGTCGCGAGTTACACCGCTTAATGCCGGAAGGAACGTTTCATTTATCGGCTTTGATGTGTGGTCAGCATCGTAGCGAGATCATAACGCGGATCAAACAAAAGCTGAAAAGTGAAGAACCGGTTCGGGTAGTCAGCACTCAATTAGTTGAGGCCGGTGTAGATTTTGATTTTCCAGTAGTTTATAGGGCGCTTGCCGGATTGGACTCGATTGCGCAGGCGGCGGGGCGTTGTAATCGGGAGGGTAAATTACCGGGATTGGGAAAAGTGATTGTGTTTAATGCCCCCAAAAAAGCGCCCATGGGTATCCTTCGCAAGGCGGCAGAGACTACTGGCAAAATTTTTTCGACCCATCCGGAAGAACCTTTGGAGTATGAGTTGTTTGAAAAATATTTTACCGAATTGTACTGGAAAGCCAATTCGTTAGATGCTAAAGATATAATTTCCTTGTTAAAGCCTGATCAACAGGAATGCGGCATTTACTTCCGTACCGCCGCCGAAAAGTTCCGCATGATTGACGATTCCCGCCAAAAAACTATTATCGTCCGTTACGGGAAAAGCGGAGAGTTGATTGATTTATTGAAATCACAGGGCCCGGAAAGGCAACTGATGCGCAAGATGCAACGATACACCGTGAATATTTCTACGAAAGAGTTTGAACAAATGCGTCAATGTGGCATTGTCGAAGAGGTGCAGCCAAACATTTTTGCGCTCGCGTCAGAGCTTAATTACTCGAAGGATACGGGGCTTTTGGTCGATGAAACCCTTTATGATCCGGAACAATTGATTCAATAGAAAGGAGATGATGATGTTGCATGATTGGTGTTTGGAAGTGTGGGGTGATTATGCTTGTTTTACGCGGCCGGAAATGAAAGTGGAACGGGTGAGTTACGATGTGATGACGCCGGCGGCGGCCCGGGCCATTTTTGAAGCGATTCTTTGGAAACCGGCCATCCGTTGGCGGGTGACCCGGATTGAAGTTTTGCGTCCGATTCAATGGATTTCAGTCCGGCGCAATGAGGTAAGTTTTTTGGCATCCAATAATACCGGATTTTTTGTTGATGAAATCGGAAACGACGGAAAACCTAAATACCGCCAGCAACGAGCAGGGCTGTTTTTAAGGGATGTTAGGTATCGCATCCATGGGTATTTTGACTTTATTCCTCCAGAGCAGAGGGGCGTAAACTTTTCCACCTCACCAGAGTTTTGGGCGGAGGAAGCAGAACAAACTGAAATTGTCCGACTCGACGAGACTCCGGCTAAATACGCCGCAATGTTCGAACGGCGGGCGAAAAAAGGACAATGTTTTCACCGGCCTTATTTAGGCTGCCGGGAATTTGCCTGTGATTTCAGACTGGTTGACTCCAATGTAGAATTGATCGAGCCCATTCACGAAACGCGCGATTTGGGCTTTATGCTGTACGACATGGATTTCGAGCGGAACATTAATAATCCGGCCCCCCGGTTTTTTCGGGCGCGAATTGAAAATGGAGTTATGAATACCGACCGCCGGGAAGTGGAGGTGAGAGGATGATCTTACAGGCTTTGAAAGAATATTACGATCGGAAAGCGGAGGAGGGATTAATTGCCCCAGATGGTTGGATCAAAGGAGGGATCGATTTTCTAATCGATCTTGATTTGGATGGTAATATGCAAGCCATTGAAGATTTACGTGATTATGACGGAAAAAGGAAAATTTCTCATCAACTTGATGTTCCCAACATTGGAAACCAAGCTTTAAAACATAACAATAGCGGTAAAGATGCTAACCTATTATGGGATAATGCAGCGTTTGTTTTTGGACTAGGTGATGGTATTAAGGGAAATGTGCGTCTACAAAGCATGATCGAAACGATTGACAAATGGATCGGGGAAACAAGTGATATCGGAATTGTTGCAGTCCGAAGGTTTTTAGAAAAAGGTTTCGAAAATCGAAGCCATTTCGACTTTGCATTTTCACACTCTGAATATGGCGAATTGTTGAAGGAAGGTAATGTCAAGCTTAGCTTTCGTGTCTCCCAAACAGATTTACCAATTGTCTTTCGTTCACCAATTGTTGCTAATGCATTAAAAAAATTGAGAAGACGAAATGAAGAAGAATCAGATGCATCGGTAATTGGAACATGTTTAATATCCGGGGAAAAGGATGTTGTGATTGAATTGACACATCCCGTTACTAAGGGGGTATGGGGAGCTCAAACGGCCGGAGCGTGTATTGTTAGCTTTAATAAGGAATCCTTCAATTCATATGCCAAAACTCAAAGTCTAAATGCTCCTGTTAGCAAAGCCGCTGCATCTCAGTACAGTAAGGCATTAAATACTTTGCTTGATTCCCCGAGACAGTGTATTCGCATCGGTGATGCTACAACGGTTTTCTGGTCCGAAAAAAAGTCGTCCTTTGAATCTGATTTTTCTTTCTTTTTTAAAGAGCCGATAAAAGATGATCCCGATGCGGGAATAGAGCGTATAAAAGCACTTTTTGAATCAGTTAGTACCGGCGCTTACGTCAATGATGACAGTAATATCCGGTTTCATATTCTGGGATTAGCTCCTAACGCCGCACGTATTGCCATCCGTTTTTGGCACGTGGGAACGGTTGCCGAGTATGCCACGCGAATTCGCCAATATTTCGAGGACTTCGCGATCGTCAAACCGCCTAAAGAGCCGGAATATTATTCGCTGTGGCGGATTTTGGTCAATATTGCGACCCAGGACAAGAGCGAAAATATTCCTCCGAATCTGGCCGGTGATTTTATGCGGGCGATTTTGGAGGGAACGCCGTATCCGGCCACTATGCTCCAGGCAGCGTTACGCCGCATCCGCAGCGATGTCGGTCAGCGGATCAAGCCGGTACGGGCGGCATTGATTAAGGCGTATTTGAACCGGTATTACCGAAATACAAACCAAAGGGAGGTTACTATGGAATTGGATACGACGCAACCATCCATCGGCTATCAACTCGGCCGCTTGTTTGCCACCTTGGAAAAGATTCAGGAGGAAGCCAATCCGCGCATTAACGCCACCATCCGCGAGCGGTTTTACGGAGCCGCGTGCGCCACGCCGGTCACGGTCTTTACCAATTTGCTCCGATTGAAAAACCATCATCTTGCCAAGTTAGATAATAAGGGTAGAGTAATTTACTTTGAAAAGTTATTGGGCGAAATCATGCAAAAACTGAATGACTTTCCGGCCCATTTGGATCTGCATGAACAGGGTCGGTTTGCCATTGGGTACTATCATCAACGACAAGCGTTTTTCACCAAAACAAGCGAACTGGTCAATTAATCTTTATTAGAGAAAAGGAGAATTAAAATGGGTAATCTTCAAAAACGATATGATTTTGTAATTTTTTTTGATGTGAAAGATGGGAACCCTAATGGTGATCCTGACGCAGGAAATTTACCACGTGTAGATGCTGAGACAGGACATGGACTTGTTACAGATGTCTGCCTAAAAAGGAAAGTAAGGAATTACATAGGGCTAAAAAATGAATTTAAAAATCCCTTTGATATTTATGTTAAAGAAAAAGCCGTACTCGGCAGATCGCATGTTGAAGCATTCACCAGTCTTGGAATAACTTTAGGAGAAGAAACACGTGTAAAGATTCCTGAAAATATCCTTACTGAATTACAAGATTTAGTATTGTTTGAAGGGCTTTCAATAGAGGAAGATGAAGAAGGTTCAAAACTTGTAATAGCTGCGGACGCTGATGTCAAAATCATCAAGTCGGAGTTGAAAGATCTTAAACCATCAACTGAAGTTAAAAAGTTTATTGAGGCAAATCTTAAAAATGTAAAAGCCAGAAAACCAACTTCTGATGAAGTGGAAAAGGGAAGAGAGTGGATGTGTAATCGATTTTACGATATTCGAACATTTGGTGCTGTATTATCTTTAAAGTCAGCGCCAAATTGTGGACAGGTTCGAGGGCCAGTCCAATTAACCTTTGCACGTTCTGTAGATCCTGTTGTATCGCTTGAACATAGCATTACTCGTATGGCAGTAGCAACCGAAGTGGAAGCGGAGAAACAAGGCGGCGATAACCGGACCATGGGCCGGAAGTTTACGGTGCCTTACGGACTGTATCGCGGCCATGGTTTCGTGTCGGCGCCGTTAGCCAATCAAACCGGCTTTTCCGAAAGCGATCTGGAACTGTTGTGGGAAGCGCTTGAAAAAATGTTCGAACATGATCGTTCCGCCGCACGTGGTTTGATGGGCACCCGCAAACTATTCGTTTTTGAGCATTCGTCCAAAATGGGAGATGCGCCGGTACAACAATTATTCGACGCGATCACTGTTAAACGCAACGATGATAACAAACCTGCCCGCGACTTTAGCGACTATGTGGTAACGGTCGCCCGAGAGAATATTCCTTCAAACGTAACCCTAATTGAGCGTTTGTGAGATGGCGGAGGGCTATCCCGACTCCGATCTGCTGCTCCTTTCCGGCATCCAACACTTCGCCTTCTGCCGCCGCCAATGGGCTTTGATCCATATAGAGCAGCAGTGGCAGGAGAATGTGTTGACCTTTAACGGCCGGGAAATGCACCAACGGGTGGACGACCCCTTTTTCACCGAAACGCGGCAGGCGGTGGTGGTCACCCGTTCATTGCCCCTGGTTTCCCGGGTTTTGGGTTTGTATGGGGTTGCCGACGTGGTGGAATTCCACCGGGATGACAATGGTATCAGTTTGTCGGAACGGTCGGGCCGTTGGCTTCCCTATCCGGTGGAGTACAAGTACGGGCAAACGAAAAGCGACGATCGGGATTTGGTGCAGTTGGGCGCGCAAGGGCTTTGCCTGGAAGAGATGTTTGGCGTGACGGTCGCGGCGGGCGCTTTGTTTTACGGGCGGACCCGCCGTCGCCAAACAGTGGAGTTCGACGCGGCGCTGCGGGACCGGGTGCGGGAATTGGCCGCCGCCATGCATGAGTTGTTTGAACGGGGAGTCACTCCGGCGCCGAAGTCCACCGCGGCTTGCAAAAACTGTTCACTCGTGGCGATTTGCCTGCCCCAAATGAACGCGCGCCGTTCGGTCCGGCGTTATCTGGCGGAACGGTTGCGCGACAATGACTGAGATGGAGGTGCGTCGGCCTTTTGCGAAAATTGCTCAATGTGTTATATGTGACTTCGCCCGAAGCCTATCTGGGCAAGGAAGGCGAAACGGTGCTGGTTTTGGCGGAGGAAACGGTTAAATTGCGCATACCCATTCATAATTTGGAGGGGATCGTCTGTTTCGGCTACACCGGAGCCAGTCCCGCCCTGATGCACCTGTGCGCGGAACGGGGTGTGGCGCTTTCGTTTTTGTCCGAAAACGGGAAATTTCTGGCGCGGGTCAGCGGGCCGGTCAACGGCAATGTCTGGCTGCGGCGAAAGCAATACCGGCAAGCCGACGGCGCGCCGGATTCGTTAGAGTTAGCTAAAAGTTTTATCGTTGGTAAGCTTTTCAATTGCAGGTGCGTTTTGCAACGTTTCTTGCGCGACCACGCCGATAATGAGGCGGCCGGAATGGTGCAAACAACGGTTCAAAGCTTGTCGTCCCAGTTGCAAAAGGCAACCAACAGCAACAATCTTGACACCTTGCGCGGGGTGGAAGGCGAAGGGGCGCGCATTTACTATGGGGTTTTTGATCATTTGATTTTAGAATCGAAAGCCGATTTCCGTTTTACCGGACGGAGCCGTCGCCCGCCGCGCGATCCGGTGAATGCGTTGTTGTCGTTTTTGTATACCTTACTGGCGCACGATTGCACTGCGGCGTTGGAAACCGTCGGACTGGATCCCCAGGTTGGCTTTTTGCACCGGGAACGACCCGGCCGGCCGAGTCTGGCGTTGGATCTGATGGAGGAGTTGCGTCCCTATTTGGTGGACCGTTTTGTGTTGGCGTTGCTTAATAATCGTCAGGTCGGCGCTGCCGGTTTTGCGGCCAAAGAGTCGGGCGGTTTCATTATGACCGACGATGTCCGTAAAAATATCATCGCCGCCTGGCAAAAGCGAAAGCAAGAAGAAGTCATGCATCCCTTTCTGGACGAAAAGATTAATATCGGGTTGATACCTTACGCTCAAGCGTTATTGTTGGCCCGGCATTTGCGGGGCGATTTGGAAGCGTATCCGCCATTTCTGATGAAATAAGGTGATAGCTGGATGATGGTCTTAATTACCTACGATGTCAACACGACCACCGAAGCCGGTAAAAAACGCCTGCGGAAGGTAGCGAAAAAATGTCAGGATTACGGGCAACGAGTCCAAAACTCGGTCTTCGAATGCCTGATCGATCCGGTGCAATGGGCGACGTTGCGTAAACGACTGGAAGAAATGATTGATCTGGAAAAAGATAGTTTGCGTTATTATTTCCTCGGCGACAATTGGCAACGCCGGGTTGAACATGTAGGCGCCAAAGAAGGATACGACCCCGAAGGGGTCCTGATGGTTTAGCGCGAACCGGAAGCTCCCATGAATTCCCTAGGCGGTTCGCGGCCCAGTAGCCACGCGGAAAAATGACATTTCGCGCCAAAAACCGCTTTCAAAATGACTCAAAATTTGCCGGTTCGCGGAAACCGGCTCTGGAGATCAAGCGTGGCAAGGGTTTGAAGGGGGTACTGTCGCTCCTTGCACGGGAGCGTGGATTGAAACCCGGATGACGAGGAAACTTCGGACACTTTTAATTCGTCGCTCCTTGCACGGGAGCGTGGATTGAAACACCTTATCCGTTCAAGGATCAAATCGCGGACTGGTTGTCGCTCCTTGCACGGGAGCGTGGATTGAAACCGGGAGTACCAAGTCAATTGAGCTAGAGACCCTCGTCGCTCCTTGCACGGGAGCGTGGATTGAAACCGGTTTTGAGTATCGACTTTTAAACCGTTTTTACGTCGCTCCTTGCACGGGAGCGTGGATTGAAACATTGGATATACCGTTGTATTCTGACTCAAGCTTTGTCGCTCCTTGCACGGGAGCGTGGATTGAAACGGCTCTCCCGCAACGGTATCTTATACAGTGACGGAGGTCGCTCCTTGCACGGGAGCGTGGATTGAAACGAAAAAGCGTAGTAATAATTCTTCGGATGTTTGGTCGCTCCTTGCACGGGAGCGTGGATTGAAACGCCAAGCATCACCAACCAATTTGCCGACGCCAAGTCGCTCCTTGCACGGGAGGGTGGATGAAACCTTGCACAGACGCGCATAAATTGCATCTCCAATTCATTTTATTAGGTTCCACGGAAGGAACCGTGCGCCGCTTTAATTTCCGGATGAATTACAGCGGTCGCCCCGCGAAGGGGACCTCGTAAGCCACCACCCGGTAGCCAAGCGGAGCGGCCAGGGAGGGCGCAAGCGCACAGGGATGCATTAAGGGAGGTTTGGAACCGTAGGTCTCCGGGAGTTTTTGGGTACTTTTTGCGGTCAAAAAGTGCCGCGCCGCCGCAACCGTGGGCAGCGTAGGCGACCGACCGAAGTTTCAAAGAACGGATTGAACATTGCCTACCCAACTTATTTCCGGTACGACAGTGACTAAGGGTAAAAAAGCATTGAATCGTAAATGTTGAATTAAGGAATTAACGATTTGTCAACCCGCCCCAAATTATGACAGGAAAAACCACCTAAAAAGTCGAAATCAATATCCAAACGAAAAACAGACGAAGGGGTGCGACCATGCCTTACAAAACATGCGCGCAATGCGGCGAGGACAACCCGATCAACGCGCGGGTTTGCGTGATGTGCGGCAATACGCTCAAGAGTTCGACGTTTGTCGAGACCGAACCGCAACCGGAACCGGTGGCGGAAATACCGGAAGCGATCGAAGTGATCTGCCCGGGTTGTAAGGAACGAATCCAAAGCGGAGTCAGGCATTGCCCGTATTGTGCCGCGTTAATTGCCAAAACATCGTTGGCGATGGTTACCCCGACGGAGCGCCGCAGTTATACTTACTCCGGTTACGGCAGCGGTTATAACGGGAAATACAGTAATTACGGCGCGTCGGCAGAGCCGGGCGGTTGCGTGACATTTTTCCTTTACCTGTTATCCTTTTTTATTCCCTTGGTCGGACTGATTGTCGGCGGGATCGGCTGGTTTGGGGGCCGGCCGGAGTTTCAGCCGTTCGGAAGACGCCTCTTTATCTTTAGTTTAACCGTGATATTTGCGGGAATCCTCTTGTATATGCTAATCATCGCCAGGCGCTAGGGAGGTTAAAAAGGCTAAAATCCCATTGACGTTGATTGGATAGTTATGGTATTGTAGAAACTGTCGTGAAGAATTAATCCGTTTAATTTAGGAGGTGAAATGATGAAACCGCAGCTTTCGGCTGATTTGATTTTGAACCGGCTTGCCCATTGCGTCGCTGTTATCGCGCATTTTCAAGTAAACCAAGGGGAGAGTCTGTCCAAAATTAAATATCACAGCCGAAGCAAGTAATCATCATTTCGAAATTTATTTTTTCAATTCACCCGGGAGATTGCTTGCCCGGGTTTTATTTTACGCTTGATATAGATGCCGACCGTATGGTTGAACGATTGCGTTGAATGTTGCCTGGGTAAGCCGCCGCTTGCTCAGGCTTTTTGTTGCTCCCGGGTGGGAAGGAGAACGATGATTGAGATTTCACTAAACAAGGTCTATAAGAGCTTCGGAGGAAACCCCGTCCTGCAAGGGGTGGATTTCGAGGTTTACCATGGGGAACGGGTTGCCTTGCTGGGTCAAAACGGGGCGGGGAAAACCACGCTTTTTCAGATTATTACCGGGAAAGAGGAACCTGACGAGGGCGCCCGGGCCGTCCGCAAAAACGCCAGTATCGGCCTGCTTGCTCAGCTCCCCGAAGTGGCCGCGGCGACAACGGTCGAAGCGTTGTTAATGAGCGTTTTTGAAGGGATTTGGGAGATCAAAGCGCAGTTGGAGCAGATTGAAACGTTGATGCAGGACCCGGCCCGGACGACCGAAACGGTCTTGGCCCAATACGGCCGATTGCAAGCAGCCTATGAGCATCGCGGCGGCTATCGCGTCGCCGAGATGGTGGAGCGGGTCTGTCAGGGATTGGCGATTGGCACGGAATGGCTTGGGAAAGACTTCGCCGCCTTAAGCGGCGGGGAACAAACCCGGGTGATGCTGGCCCGCCTGCTTTTGCAGGGGCCGGACATTTTGTTATTGGACGAACCGACCAACCATTTGGACATCGCCGCCTTAGAGTGGCTGGAGGAGTTTTTGAATCAGTTTCCGGGCACGGTGGTGGTAATCTCCCATGATCGCTACTTTTTGGACCGGGTGGTCAACCGGGTAGTGGAGTTGGTCAACGGCCAGGCCGAAGCCTATCGCGGCAATTTCAGCGTCTACCTCCAGCTGAAGGAGGAGCGTTATCAGTCCCAACTGAAACAGTACGAAAGCGAGCAAAAGAAGGTCCGGCAATTGGAGGCCGCCGCCAAGCGAATGCACGAGTGGGCCAAAATAGCCGATAACGGGAGCATGCATCGCCAGGCGTTCAGCATCGAAAAACGGGCGGAACGGATTGCCAAAACCGAACGGCCGGAGCGGGTGGAGTCCATGCGGGCGCTCTTTAGCGAGCAGAGTTTTTCCAGTCAGGAAGTGATGGTCGCCGAAGCGCTGGTCTTTGCTTACGACCGCGCTCCCATCGTCGACCAAGCCAATTTCCGGGTTCACAAAGGGGACCGTTTCGCCATATGCGGCGCTAACGGTTCCGGTAAGTCGACCTTACTCCGGTTGTTGCTGGGGGAATTGGCGCCCAACTCGGGCCGGGTCCGGGTCGGGCCCAGTATCCGGTACGCTTATCTGCCGCAGGTCGTCACCTTTCCCGAACCGTCCCGGAGTGTTCTGGAGACCGTCCGGTATGAGCTGCGGGAAAGCGAGTTTGTCGCCCGCCGGTTACTGGCCCGGTACCAGTTTGGCGCGACGGCGATCGCGAAACGGGTGGAAAATTTGTCGGGCGGGGAGAAAAGCCGCCTAAAGCTTTGCCTGTTGATGCAGGATGACCTGAATCTATTGGTGCTGGACGAACCCACCAATCATTTGGATATTTTGTCCCGGCAATGGTTGGAGGAAGCGTTGCAGCAATTTGGAGGAACGATGATCTTAGTCTCTCATGACCGCTATTTTCTCAAGCGGTTCGCCACGCGGGTCGCCGAACTGCAAAACGGCATCCTCCATCTTTACGACGGGGGATACGAAGACTATCGGATCGCGCGACGGAAAGAAGCCGCCGCCGCACCGGTGCAACCGTCGCTCCCGGTCCGGACTGCAACGTGGGATTCGCGCCAGGGAGAAGTCCGGCAACCTGGGCCGGTGACGGTGGCGGCCATCGAAGCCAAGATTCAAACGGCGGAGCGGGAATTGGCCGATCTGGGGCGGGAGATGATTGAAATAAGCCATGACTATGACCGCTTGGAACAGGCGTACCAACGCCAGATCTTGCTTGAGCAGGTGTTGGAGGAGCTATATCGACAATGGATGGCGGGATGCCACGGAGAGAACGAAACGTAACGGGGCAGGCATCTTTTCCGGGCGTTGCGCATAAGGTGGAATAACGGGCAAGGAGGGATGTGATTGCGCCCCAATCATGGTTTAATCCTGGCAATGTTCTTTCTCTTGCTGGCGTTGCTGCCGATGGCGCTGATGCGGAAGACCGCCGACCCGCTCGACCGGTCCGGAATTGCCGTCACGGTGATGGCCAAAAATGAAGACCGGTTGTACCGGATGGACTTGGAACAATATCTGGTGGGGGTTCTGGCGGCCGAAATGCCGGCCCGCTTTCCATTGGAGGCCTTAAAAGCGCAGGCGGTCGCGTCGCGGACCTTGGCCGTCTACCGGATGCCCCGGTTTGGCGGCAAAGGGTCCGCTTCCTTCGTCGGAGCCGACTTTAGCGACGACCCCAATGAGGCGCAGGCCTGGATCAGTTCCGCCGCCATGCAAGCCAAATGGAGCAAAAACGAATATCCCGATTTTACCCGCAAGATCGAACAGGCCGTCCGGGAGACGCGCGGAATCATCGTGACGTATCAAGGGAAACCGATTGATGCGGTATTCCATTCCACCTGCGGCGTGGGAACCGCTGCTGCGGCCGAAGTTTGGGGCCGGTTCGTTCCCTATTTGCAGAGCGCGACCTGCGGCGTTGACCGCGATTCTCCCCGGTATTCCAATCAAACGCAACTGTCGTGGAGCCAATTTGCCGCGACATTGCGGGTCTCCAAGCAAAACGCCCAACAGCTCCGGGTGGTGCGCCGTTCGCCACAGGGCAGAATTTTGGAGGTGGCCGCCGGCCAATCCCGGTTTAGCGGGAAAGACTTCCGGTCCCGACTTGGCCTGACATCCACCTGTTTCGGCTGGAAGGCCGGTTCCAACGGGATTCTTCTGCAAACTATCGGTTACGGACATGGTGTCGGGTTATGTCAGTATGGCACCGCCGGTTTTGCCAAGCAAGGGTGGAACTACCGGCAGATATTGGAGCATTACTATCAGGGAGTCCAGCTGCGGCTGGTGCAATAGTTGCGCGAATACTTTCTCGAAATTTTATGAGGAAGATTGGATAATAATCCCCTGATTGGAAAGACTATCATCTGAGGTGATGGTCTTGAGTAATACCAACTTTCGTCGAAAATGGCTCAATGGGCTGGTTATCGCCCAGAAACAATGGATCCAAATGAAAAAGGCGACCCGTCGGACGTTTAATTATTTCCGCCCGTTTTTGGCGCCGCGTTATTGGGTAATTTATTTGGTCGCCTTTGCTTTGGGCTTTTATTTATGGGGTCCGGCGCATGGGGTAAAGCAGCTCGGCAGTTGGCAGGCGCAACGGTTCCGTCAGACCGACAAGCCGACCGTGCAAACGTTGCAACATGAATTGGAGCGCCTGAAGAAAGAGTTGAAACTGCAACAGCAACCCCAGCCGCGCAGCGCTTTTAATCCCGATAATTTCAGCCGCCCGGCTTTGGGACAAATTATTCAGGGGTTTGAATGGGTGGCGGCCGACAAATCCTGGCGGTTGCATGCCGGAGTCGATATCGGTGTTCCGGAGGGAACCAGTGTGATGGCTGCGGCCGAAGGGGTGGTGACGACGGTGACCAAAACCGGGAGCGGGAACTACTCGGTAACCTTGAGTCACGGTAACGACTGGGAGAGCACCTACGCCAACTTAGGCAGCGCGACGGTTCATGAGGGCGAACAAGTGATCAAAGGTTTGGTCATCGGCGCCAGTGGTCCCGCCGGGAACGACTTTAAGCAACCCGCGTTCCGTTTTGGAATCTATCATGAAAAACAACCGTTAGACCCTTGTAAAATCGTTGACGGACTGGCGCAACAAACCGCGACAGCGCCGGGAACCGATTGATCCTAACAACACTCCAATAAACGTCTCGCCAGCGCCGTGAAATAATCGTTGCGAAGCCTTCATATTCCTTCTGCCCAAGCCATATACATTTAATAAAAAATGTTACGGGGGAGGGTGGAGGGGGTCGTGAAGGATTACATCGAAAAGCGGGTACTGGACTTAAGCAATTATATCGCCGATCAGCGGGCAACGGTGCGTCAGACGGCCAAGTTTTTTGGCGTCAGCAAAAGTACGGTTCATAAAGATGTCACCGAACGTTTGCCGGGGATCAACCGCAGTTTGGCCCGGGAGGTCAAACGCGTTTTAGAAGTGAATAAAGCCGAACGGCATATCCGGGGCGGCGAGGCGACTAAAAAGAAATATCAAAAAAAGCCCGAATCGTCGCTGAAAAAAGGAGGATATTCAAAAAAAACGTAGAAAAATCGTAATAGCGTCCAGAAAAAATAGGAAAAATGACCATTTATAGGGGGGCGGGGGATTGAATTGGCGCAATTTTGTTTCGGATATCGGTATTGACCTTGGCACTGCAAGTGTACTTGTCTATGTTAAAAAACGTGGTATCGTCATTCGTGAACCCTCCGTCGTGGCATTGCAGAAGGACTCCAATAAGATCCTGGCCGTGGGTGAGGAAGCGCGGCAGATGATCGGCCGAACCCCCGGAAACATTGTCGCCATCCGCCCGCTAAAAGATGGGGTTATTGCCGACTATGATGTCACTGAAACCATGCTCAAATACTTCATTGAGCGGGTTTGTCCGAAGCCGAGATTGTTCCGGCCCCAAGTCGTCGTTTGCGTTCCGTCCGGCGTGACCAGTGTCGAGAAACGGGCGGTATTGGAAGCGGCGGTCCAAGCCGGCGCCAAAAAAACCATTTTGATTGAAGAACCGATGGCGGCCGCGATCGGCGCCGGGTTAAATATTACCGAAGCCAGTGGCAACATGGTGGTTGATATCGGTGGCGGCACCACCGATATCGCCATTATTTCATTGGGCGGAATCGTAGTCAGCGAATCGCTTCGAATCGGCGGAGACAAGTTTGATGAGGCAATCATCAGGTATATCAAGAAGATGTATAATATGATGATTGGCGAGCGGACCGCCGAGGAGATTAAGATCCAGATCGGATCGGCCTATCCGGAAGGAGAGGGTCGCGCCATGGAGATCCGGGGCCGCGATTTGGTCACCGGTTTGCCCCGGACGATCAAGTTCACTTCGACAGACTCGTTCCAAGCGCTATCGGAACCGATCACCGCGATCGTCGACGGGATCAAATCGGTCTTGGAACGGACTCCGCCGGAACTTGCCTCGGACATCGTGGACAAGGGTATCGTCATGACCGGCGGCGGTTCGCTGTTGCACGGTTTCGCCCGGTTACTCGCCGAAGAAACCGGCATTCCCATCCACCTGGCGGAAGACCCGCTTTCCTGTGTGGCTTTGGGCACGGGCAAAATTCTTGAGAATGAAAGTTTCGAAGCGATCAAAAATAATTTAATTGTCGGCAGCCGGTCAATGTAACGGCATAATGAAAAGTTAAGCCCAAAAGAAAGGTCTGGCAAAACCAGATCTTTTTGTTTTGCCCCGATCTGGGGTATAATGAAATTGTTTTCGATGTTGGCGTGGCGACACCCCGAAACAGAACAGAGGTTTGAAATCGGATGAAGATTAATTCGGATTGGAAACATATCGTGACGAAATTGTCACCGGCCCGGGTTTTGGTGATCGGTTTCGCGTTGGTAATTTTGATAGGAGCCTTTTTATTGACGCTGCCGGCCGCTACCCGTAACGGTCCTCCGTTGCGTTTCCTGGACGCGTTGTTCACCGCGACTTCGGCGGTGTGTGTGACCGGACTGGTGGTGGTCGACACCGGCACGCGTTTTACACCGTTGGGTCAATTTGTGATCATTTCGTTAATTCAGATCGGCGCTTTGGGTATAATGACCTTCTCAACCCTGCTGGCGATCATTTTGGGCAAAAAGATCGGATTAAAGGAACGGATTTTGATCCAGGAACAGATGAACCAGTTCAACCTGGCCGGTCTAGTTCGCTTGATCCGTACGGTCCTTTTATTGACTTTGGCTTTCGAGGGAATCGGCGGAGTCCTTTTGACACTGCGTTTTTTGGGAGATTTTCCGCTGGACCGGGCACTGGCGTTTGGGTTTTTCCATTCGGTTTCGGCTTTTTGCAATGCCGGCTTTGATCTGTTTGGACAAGTTCACGGTCAATTCAGCAGTATTACTTATTATGTCGGCGATTGGGTTATCGCTTTAACGATCGGGGGATTAATTGTCTTTGGCGGGCTCGGATTTCCGGTTATTATGGAATTGGCGAATTTCCCCAAACACAAGCGGCTTTCACTTCACAGCAAGTTGGTAGTCACCGTGACCGTCATTTTGATTCTAATCGGAACAGTGCTGATCTACGGGATTGAAGCCAACAACGAGAAGACGCTCGCCGGGTTAAGTCCTTCCGGGAAATTTCTGGGCGCGTTCTTTCAGTCAATCACGCCGCGAACCGCCGGGTATAACTCCTTGGATATGACGCAGTTGAGACCGGCGACCTGGTTTATTATGATTATTTTGATGTTCATCGGCGCATCGCCCAGTTCGACCGGGGGCGGCATCAAGACCAGTACGTTTGGGATTTTGCTGGCGGCGGTCTGGGCGACGATCAGAGGCAAAGATGACGCTGAAATATTTGAAAGGCGGATTCCCAAAGATTTGGTGTATAAAGCGATGACAGTCACACTGATCGCAACGACCTGGGTTGTTTTGGTCACTTTGCTATTGTCGCTCGTCGAACCACACAGTTTTATTAAGGTGCTGTTTGAAGTGGTTTCCGCGTTTGGAACAGTCGGTCTGACGACGGGAATCACGCCTGATTTGACCGATGTCTCGCGGGTTTTGATCCTATTGACGATGTTTATCGGGCGGCTTGGCCCGTTGACAATCGCTATCGCTTTGGCTAATTCCCGGCAGGAGCGCGGCGGGCGGTTCATCGAAGAAAGGGCGTTGATCGGATAAGATTAATAGCCGCATGTTTATTTTTGCGAAATGCTGGGGAGTGACAATAATGACAAAACAATACGTGGTGATCGGCTTGGGCCGTTTTGGCACCAGCGTGGCCCGGACCCTTTATAAACTGGGCCAAGAAGTATTGGCGATCGACACTTGCGAAGAGCGCTTGAAATATGTTGCGGACATGGTGACACATTCGATTGTGGCCGATACTACCGACAACAATGTGCTGAAAAATATCGGAATCACCAATTTTGACGTGGTGGTCGTGGCGATCGGCGGAAATATGCAGGCGAATATCATGACGACCTTGCTGCTGAAGGAGCTGGGCGCCAAATATGTGGTCGCGAAAGCGCTCAATAAAATGCACGGTCGGGTGCTCGAGAAGATCGGCGCCGACAAGGTCGTTTATCCCGAACGTGATATGGGAAAACGGGTCGCCCATTTTTTGGTCGCCCCCAACATGGTTGATTATATCGAAATCGCCCAAGGATTCCGGATCGGCGAGTTTATGGCCGAAAAAGAGCTGTTCGGTAAAAACCTAAAATCACTAAATCTGCGCGCCAAATACAATATTAACGTACTGATGCTGAAACGGGCCAACGGAGATTTGGTGTACTCGCCGGGACCCGACGATAGCATTCAAGTCGGGGATCTGTTGGTATTGGCCGGTGCGAAGGAAGCGCTGGATCACTTTGAGAACCGGTTTGGCGGTAAATAATCAATAAATCATCATGATCGCCAAAGAAACGAGGTCGTTAACCATGTCCGAACCGCGTTGGAGTTTACCCGGCGGAGCCACCCGCAAAATCCTCCGGGCTATCCGTGAGTTTGCGTTGATCGAACCCGGTGACAATGTATTGGTCGGTTTGTCCGGGGGGAAAGACAGCTCTTTATTGTTATATGCCTTATCCGTATTGCAACGGCACCGGATCATTCCGTTTACTGTCGGCGCGCTCCATATCGACCTTGGTTTTGAGACGCCGTTTGATCCGGCGCCTTTAGCCGATTATTGCGATCGCTTGGGAGTATCGTTTTATTTGCAGAAAACCGAGATTGCCAAGTACGCTTTTGGGGAAAAGACCTCGGAAGGGTCTTGCGCCACCTGTTCGTTTTTACGGCGGGGCGCGATGAACCGTTTGGCCAAGGAACATGGTTACAACGTGGTTACGTTAGCCCATCATTATGATGACGCGGTTGAAACCTTTCTAATGAGCATTATCTATTCCGGCCAAGTAAAAACCTTTTTACCCCGAACGGATTTGGAACGCAGCGGTTTACGGGTGATCCGGCCGTTGGTTTATTTCCGGGAGACTGAAATCAGAGAACTAACCATACTAACGGGATTCACGCCGCTTCCCAGTCCGTGTCCGCGCGACGGTCACACCAAACGAGCCGAAGTGAAGGAACTGATCCGCAATCTTTCGCGGCACGATCAACGGATCTTTAACAACTTAGCCTCGGCAATGCGCAACGGAAGACCGCAGGAACTTTGGCCGGCGGAACTCGCGGCTGGTGCGCAGCGTCATGCCGATCGTTCGAATTAAAAACGGCTTGGCGTATTAGAACGGAACAATTCGCAAGAATTATAAATTTCATATCATTCATGCCACTATCATTGGATAGTGGTTTTTTATGCGAATAGAACCGTGTTTTTTTCGGGTTTTTTGCTTCTTTGGGCTAAATGAATCTTTTTTTGTCAGAAAGTGTTTTTAAACCATTCCCCCAAAACCCTCGGTTTCGTATATTGAATTAAACAAATAAAGTGGGGTGAGCCCATGAGTGGTAAAGACGAAAAAACAAGCCTGGAAGCGTTATTGCTAGCGATTCGCGAAAAAATCGTCGGATTGGATATACCCGACGATTTCCGGAAAATTTTACTTGAAGATATTAATTTAGCAATCCTTTGTTTGCGTGAAAATAATACGCTTTGTGTGCTTAACGCCTTGGGGATACTGGTTGATAAACTGCAAACCTATGTTTTGAGTGAGAAGTGTTCCTGTGCTGCGGATATTCTGAATTTATTGGAATTTATCAATCATGTGCAACAAGTGTTTTTAAAAATTCCGTGTAACCAATGTTTGATTGGTCCGACTGGCGCTACCGGACCGGCTGGTCCACGAGGCGCTACCGGAGCAACGGGTGCGACTGGCCCGATCGGCCCAATTGGATTAACTGGCGCCACCGGACCTCGCGGGGCCACCGGAGCGACAGGAGCAACGGGAGCTACCGGAGGAGTCGGGGCCACTGGAGCAACCGGCCCGGCAGGACCGACCGGAGCTACGGGTAGTGTTGGAGCCACTGGAGCCACTGGAGCCACCGGAGGAGTTGGAGCCACCGGAGCAACGGGTGCGACTGGCCCGATCGGCCCAATTGGATTAACTGGCGCCACCGGACCTCGCGGAGCCACGGGAGCGACAGGAGCAACGGGAGCTACTGGTGCAAGTGGTCCGGTTGGTTTAACTGGTGCAACGGGTCCGGCTGGAGCTACAGGAGCCACGGGCCCTATTGGTTTGACTGGTGCAACGGGTGCGACCGGAGCCGTGGGAGCAACGGGTGCTAGTGGAGCGACTGGCCCGACTGGAGCCACAGGTAGTATTGGCTCGACCGGAGCTACGGGTCCGATTGGTTTAACCGGAGCCACCGGAGCCACTGGACCACGGGGTGCGACTGGAGCCACTGGGCCAGCCGGTGCAACCGGTGCAACGGGCGCAGTAGGAGCGACGGGAGCCACCGGGCCAGCCGGAGCTGTGGGAGCAACTGGTGCTAGCGGAGCCACCGGCCCGACCGGTGCCGCAGGAGCCATCGGAGCAACCGGAGCGACCGGACCTGCAGGAGCTACGGGTGGAGTCGGAGTAACCGGAGCGACCGGACCGGCAGGAGCAACTGGTGCTAGCGGAGCCACCGGCCCGACCGGTGCCGCAGGAGCCATCGGAGCGACCGGAGCCACCGGACCGGCAGGAGCTACGGGTGGAGTCGGAGCGACCGGAGCCACCGGACCGGCAGGAGCTACGGGTGGAGTCGGAGCAACCGGAGCGACCGGACCTGCAGGAGCTACGGGTGGAGTCGGAGCGACCGGAGCCACCGGACCGGCAGGAGCCACGGGTGGAGTCGGAG
>JAEZFP010000001.1 GCA_023417475.1 Bacillota bacterium
AAAGGCTATGCCTATGAGTAGAAAAGGGAAACCTCCCTTGCTAAAATGAATGTGGTTCGCCAACCGCATCAAAAGCAAAGGAGGCTATCCAAATGGATAGAGAAAGTTTAGCACATACAACTTGGAATTGTAAATATCATATAGTTTTTGCCCCTAAATATCGGAGGCAGATCATATATGGGAAAATCAAAAAAGACATCGGAATAATCTTGAGGAAACTATGTGAATACAAAGGGGTAGAAATAATCGAAGCCAATGCATGCCCGGACCATATACATATGTTGGTGAGTATACCTCCAAAAACAAGTGTAGCCGTATTTATGGGATATTTAAAAGGAAAAAGTGCATTGATGATATTCGACCGACATGCAAATCTAAAATACAAATATGGGAATCGGCAATTTTGGTGTCGAGGTTATTATGTGGATACGGTAGGTAGAAATAAAGAGACGATTGAAAAATACATCAGGAACCAACTACAAGAAGATATAGCCTCGGATCAACTGAGTTTAAAGGAGTTAGTAGACCCGTTTACGGGTGAGTCAGTAAAAGCAAGCAAGAAATAAGCCGCCCCTTTAGGGGCAGCTTGAAAAAGAAACGCGGTTGGCGGGCTTTTATTCGAAAAGTCTTGAGACTTCGCTAGTAGCAGGCCCTTATAGGGCCAGTGCAAGCCACCCGTTAGACGGGTGGTCCTGACTATCCGTCTTCCATGATCCGGCTGCCGCTATCGTCATACGTGGAAAAAGTCGACCGCAGGATGGTCAGACCGTCCTCGATGTCGTCGAGAAATTTCAGACTGGACTCGGTCTGCGCCACGGTGGGACAGGCCAGTTCCAGCAGCGTCTCCAGACAGATCTCAAACTTTTGGAGATTATCCCCGATAAAAATGGCATGAGTCCGCTGGATATAATGAATGGCGCGGATGAGGACGGATGGATCCCGGTCGGTTCCTTCAAGGTATAAGCTTTTCTCTTGGGCGATCTCATAAAACTGCTCGCAGAGATCTTCAATCCGGCTAATATCGACCGGCATTCGTGTTTGCATGGCGACTTGGGCGATTTCAAAACAGGCGAACTGCAACCCTTCCAGATTCATCTCCACAGGCATTCCTCCTTAGGTAGCCTTTATGCGAGAACGAGCCAGGCAATATGAAAAGATAGTTACAATGAAATTCAATATTTGGCGACTCAGATCCTTCCGTCCGGAAAAATATTCCATTTATTATGGAAATTATCTTATATATTCTAACTAAATTGCTATCGATTGTTCGGTTCGCAACCGTAAGATTTGCGGATGAAAAAGGGAAATGCAATTAAATGGCGAATTTTGTAAAACAAACTAAATTTTCTGAAATAAGAGAATTGCCGCCTCGCAAAAACATTCCTCGGATCGACAATGGATCTGTCGCCCGTTGGGATTTGCGGTAATGGCCGGTATTGCGATAGCAAACCGCTTCTCTTATAGGAAAGGAAGCCGATTGGATTGGCGAAGATCAGAGTGAGGCCGGAGGGGGCGACCGCAGTCCCGATCGACGAGGACCGGTTGGTCGAGTCGTTGGAGCGTGGGACGGCGCAGGGTCAATCGGGGTTGGGAGTCGTCAGCAAAGAGTTGTTGGAGAAGTTGTTCCAGACACTGGACGATGAACGGAAGATCCTGGAAGCGGTGATGGAAAATACCCGTACGCAACTGGCGTACTTCGACAACCAATTCAACTTCATCATGGTTAACTCGGCATATGCCCAAAGTTCGGGGTATAACAAAGAAGAGTTGATCGGGCGAAGCCATTTTGATCTGTTTCCCCATCCGGAAAATGAACAGATTTTTCAGCGGGTGCGCCAGACCGGGCAAGCGGTCGAGTTTTACGCCAAACCGTTTTGTTATTCCAATCAACCTTGGCGGGGCACGACCTATTGGGATTGGAGCCTCGTCCCGGTGAAAGATAAAAAGGGCACGGTGCAAGGCTTGGTTTTCTCCTTAACCGACGTGACGGAACAGATCAAGTCCAAACAACGGTTGGAAGAAGCGTTAACCAAGTTGCGCAATTTAAACGAACAGTTGATGGAAGCCCGGCGCAAGGCCGAGCAACGCGCCGCGGAGCTCGACGGGGTTTTTGAAGCGATGATCGACGCGGTGACCATCTTTGACGGGCAAGGCCGGATGTCACAGATCAATCCGGTGGCCACTTCCTTTTTGGGTTTGCGCGGCGTCAAATCCGGTCCCGAGGCCTTTGTCAACAACCTGCGTTCGCTGGACGGACAGCTGTTGCCGGCGGGAACCGGTCCGGCGCAACGGGCGTTGCAAGGCGAGCGCATTCACGGTGAATATTATAAGTATATCAATCAGGACGGTCAGGAGTTTACCATTTTGGCCTCGGCGGCGCCTTTGAAAATCCGCGGGATGATCAGCGGAGCGGTGGCGACTTGGCATGATGTATCCGAGCGGGAACATCTGCTGGGCCAGTTGGAGCATGAACGGGCGTTGTTGGCGTCGGTGCTTGAACAGATGCCTTCGGCAGTGATTATCCTGGAAGCGTCCACCGGCAAACTGTTGCTCGGCAACGAACAGGTCGGCAAGATCTTGCGTTACCCGACCGTCCCGGCGTTCTCCGGCAAGTATTTTGAGATGACCGACCGCAAACATGAGGACGGGACGCCGTACGACCCGGAGGATTGGCCATTGGCCCGGGCGTTGAACCGCGGCCAGATCGTGGAGAAGGAAGAAATGGTCGTAATCCGGGGCGACAATACCCAAGGCCTAATTGAGATCAGCGCCGCGCCGATCTATGACCGCGACGGTTCGATCGTCGCCGGGGTGGCCGTCTTCACCGACATCACCGAGCGGCGCGAGGCCGAGGAGAAATTGCGCTTGGCCGGCCAACTCCAACAGATCATCGAATTTATCCCCGACGCGATTTTCGTTTTGGACGAAGACCGCCGGGTGATCGCCTGGAACCGGGCGATGGAACGTTTCTCGGGGATTGATAAAGCCGACGTGATCGGGAAGAAAGATTCCTATCACGGGGCGGAATTTTTCCAATCGCGGCGTCTGCTGGTTGATTATGTTATGGAAGAGGATCTGCTCCCGGAGAGTTACCGGACCGTCAGCCAGGATGACGACACCTTGATCGCCCGTTTTAACACGCCCAACGCCGTTTGGGGCAAAGAGGCCTATCTGGAGGTCCGGGCGACGCCGCTGAAGAACGACAAGGGTCAGGTGATCGGGGCGATTGAATCGATCCGCGATATTACCCGGCAACAAGAGATGGAAGAGGAATCGCTTAAAGCCCAGAAAATTGAGTCGCTCGGATTATTGGCGGGCGGCATCGCCCATGATTTCAATAACTTTTTAACGGCCATCCTGTCCAATGTCCAGCTGGCCCGTTTAAAACTGAATAAGGGGATGGACGTGACCCGGGCGATGCAAAATGTCGAAGAGACCATCGTCAAAGCCAGCGATCTGACCCGGCAGTTGTTGACCTTCTCCAAAGGCGGGGCGCCGCTGAAACGGACCACCGCCCTGAATGAGCTGCTCCAGGATACGGTGGAATTTGTCCTGCGCGGTTCCAAAGCCGCTTGCCGGTTTGCCGTCGCCGACAACCTCTGGATGGTCAACGTCGACCCCGGCCAGATCAGCCAAGTCATCTCCAATCTGGCGATCAACGCGGTTCAGGCGATGCCCGACGGGGGCGTTTTAACCATTCAGGCCGAAAATGCCGAGATCGGTCTGGAACGGTATTTGCCGCTGGAGACCGGGCGTTATATCAAGATCGCCATGATCGATCAGGGGGTGGGAATTCCCCCGGAACATCTTTCGAAGATATTTGATCCTTATTTCACCACCAAGTATGAGGGCAACGGGTTGGGTCTCGCCACATCCTATTTTATCATCTCCAATCACGGCGGCCATATCGGCGTGGAGTCGCAGCTGGGCGTCGGCACCACCTTTACCGTCTATCTGCCGGCGGCCCTTGGGCCGTTGGTCGAACAGGTTTCCGAAGAACCGCGGCTGTTTGGCGGCCGGGGCAAGATTTTGCTGATGGATGACGATTTGGGGATCATTGAAGCTTCCAGTGAGATGTTGGCGGAGCTTGGCTACGAGGTCGAGCATGCCTATGACGGCAAGGCGGCGCTCCAAGGCTATCGGGACGCAACGAAGGCCGAGAGCCCTTTTGATCTGGTCATCCTGGACCTGACCGTCCCCGGCGGCATGGGCGGCAAAGAGACCATCGCCGGGCTGCTTGAGCTCAACCCGGATCTGCTTGCCATCGTCTCCAGCGGTTATCCCAACGACCCGGTGATGCTCAATTACGCCGAATACGGCTTCGCCGCCAAACTGGTCAAGCCGTACACGATGGAGATCCTTAGCGAAGTGCTGCAACGGGTGTTGGGATTGTATAATTAAGCCGGAAATTGGTTGACCAAACGGATAAAATTCTGCTTGAACCCGCAAATACGGAATTCCGGTACCGGAATTCCGTATTTTAGTACCCGAATCGTGCATTCCGGTCCTTCGATTTGTAATTTTAGTACCCGAATCGTGCATTCCGGTCCTTCGATTTGCAATTTTGGTTCTAGAATTGGCAATTCCGGTTCCCGAATCCGGGGGTCCGGGAGCGCAACGGTCACCGGGAAGGGGTTTGGCGGTGAGCGCGGCGCCGGCCCCGTCAAGAAAATGGCGTTTCTAAGCAGGTAAACGCTTGGTGAGAGCGAAAACACTGTATAAACAATGGCTGGATAACAACCAATTATACATTAAAGGATGGGTCAACATGAAGGAACAATTCAACGCGGTTGATACGTTTTTGTTGGATCTGGACGGCACGGTTTATTTGGGCGATCACTTGTTTCCCTGGTCACTGCGGTTTTTGGAGACTGTGAAACGTTTGGGAAAACGCTATATCTTTGTGACCAACAATTCTTCCAAACACGCCGGAGATTATGCCCGGAAGCTGCAGCGGATGGGGATCGCGGTCGAGCCGGAGCAGGTGTTTACCTCGGGTGAAGCGACCATTTTTTACCTGCGGCAGCGGCAATATTCCGATAAAGTCTATTTGCTGGGCACGCCGGCGCTGGAGGAGGAGTTCCGGGCGGCCGGGTTTGAATTGACCGCTGAAGCTTGCGGCGCCGTGGTGCTTGGGTTCGACCTGACGTTAACCTATGAAAAGCTCCGGACGGCTTGCGCGTTGATCCGCCAAGGCGTGCCGTTTATCGCGACCCATCCCGATTTTAACTGTCCAACCCCGGAAGGGCCGATTCCCGACTGCGGGGCGATGATTGCTCTGATCACCGCCGCGACCGGGGTAACGCCGACGGTGATCGGCAAACCGCAAGCGGCGATGGTCGAAGCCTTATGCGCCAAGTTTGGGGTCGCGCCCCGACAGGTGGCCATGATCGGCGACCGGCTTTATACCGACATCGCCATGGGGCAAGCGGCCGGGATCAAGACGGTGCTGGTGTTGAGCGGCGAGACCCAGGAGGGGGATCTGGCGGGATCGTCGTTCCGGCCGGACCATATTGCGCGGGATCTGGGACAGGTTGCCGATTGGCTGAACGAGTAGGGGCGGCGTGGTCAAAAACCGCTCATTGCTGCGTTGCTCGGGCGCTCCGGGCTTCGGCGCACACAATCAGTACGCTTCCAGTCCTCGCTTGGTCGCGCCTTGCACTGAACGGTTTTTGACCACGCGGGGCGAGAGTTGAAGTCTTCATTGATATTTTTCAAAAATTCCACACATGCTTTTGCCAGGACGCCCATAGAGATGTAGCAGGCGGGTCGGGACGGAAGGAGGGTGTGGAGGGACGGTTTGTCGGGCGAAAAATATCCTAATTAGCCAGTTGATGGAGTAAACGGTAGCTATTTTAAGAAAATGGCTTAAAAATTTAAAAAACCGGCCGAAAATCTACCCCGGCCGGTTTTGATTCCGGCGGCAAGAGAGCGTAAAATAGGATTATCGACTAATGGTCGGATAAAGACTTACATTCAATGTCTGAAGGAGGCGATCACGTGACAGTAGCCAGTCGCCGAGAACGCGAGCAACAAATGCGACGGGAATTAATTTTAACATCGGCCCAGAAACTCTTTGAGAAAAAGGGGTATGAACTGACTACCGTTGATGAGATAGCGGCCGAAGCGGAGCTTGGCAAAGGGACCATCTACTCCTATTTTAAGAGCAAAGACGAGATTTATATTGCCATTTTGGAGAAAGGCCTTGATATTTTGCGGGAGCGGATGAATAAAGCCGAAGCCGGCAAAAAGACTGCCATTGAGACGCTTTATGCGTTATATGACACTTTCATCGAATACCATCAGGAAAAACGCGGCTTTATCGAGACCTTGTTTGTCCAGGTGGATGAGCAGATCCTGTTTCACCTGGGCGATCTGGTTCGCGGGTTAAAAAATAAATCCTCGGAATGGGTGGAGCTGGTCAGCCGGGTCTTGCAAAAAGGGATCGATAACGGCGAGTTCGTCCGGTTTGACGTGGATAAGATGTCCAAAACCATCATCGGGATGATCCTGGGGATCATCATTCAATACGAGATGGGGCGGATCGACGAAGACCTCGCAAATTACCGGAGTGCCGTCTTTCAACTGGCAATGGAGGGCATTCGGGCGTAATGCGCCCGGGTTTTCTTATTTCGTGACTAACAGTCGGTTTTCGGATTGGAGTTACAAAGGAGTGACAAACATGAGCAACAAGAGAGCGGTTCGTTGGTCGCTGGTTTGGTTGAGCGTCGCGGCGCTAAGTTTCGGCGCGAGTGTTATTTGCTTGGCCGAGACCGCCGGCCCCCAGCCGTTAACGCTGGATCAAGCGATCCAAATCGCGATGGAAAACAACTTGCAGCGGCGAATGGCCGAGCAAGATCTGAGAGTGGCCCAGGATAAAGTGGCCCAAGCCAATTCCGCCTACTACCCCAAGCTGACCCTGAGCGGCGGTGTCAGCCGGCTGAATGACCAACCCAGTTTGGTGAAGGTCGCCCGCAATTTGGCGGCGTTGAATAATGGAATTGATAAAATGGCGGATTTGTTAGCTTTGAGTAATATGAGTGACACTTACGCTCCCTACTATCAGGCAATGGCCGCGCAGTTAAACCAAGCCGAGCTCCCCAGCGACGGTTTGACCTATTCCTCGATCCAACTGCATCTGGAACAACCGCTTTATACCGGCAATAAGCTTACCGCCACCAACAAGCTGGCCAAAGCCAACGAACTGAGCGCCAAAGCCGGTCTGGACGCCGCCGATCAGAGTTTGGTCCTCGACGTCAAACGGGCCTATTTCACGGTGTTGATGGCGCAGCAGATGGAACGGACCATGGCCGAGGCCGTCGCCGATATGGAACATCACCTGGTTGAAGCCAACGCCTACTTCAAGGCGGGCATGGTTCCGAAGCTGGACGTGATGCGGGCCGAAGTCAAGCTGGCCGATCTCAAGCAGAAAGAGCTGCTGGTTCAGAACAACCTTGACCTGGCCAAAACCGCCTTTAATTTCATCTTGGGCGTAGACTTGGGCATGGCTTATACCTTGGCTGATACGATCAATTACCATCCCCTCGCCGCCGATTTGCCCACCTGTCAGCAACAGGCCATTGCCAACCGGCCCGAGGTGGCCGCGGTCAGCGCCAAGGTGGCGATGGCGCGGCAAGGGGTGGAAGTGGTCAAAAGCGCCGGGAAGCCGGTGGTGGCCTTGGTCGCCGACGGGCATCGCACCGAACCGGTCAATGATACTCCGACGCTAAGCGTCGGTTTGGTGGCCCGGATGACCCTGATCGACGGCGGGATGGTCAAAAATCAAGTGGCCGAAGCCGAAGACACGCTAAAGAAGGCCGAGACCGGTCTGGAGCTGACCCAACGGGCGGTCAAACTCGAGGTCGAGCAGGCTTACCGCAATACGCAAGTGGCGTTGGCAACCATCAAGGTGGCCGAACAAAGTATGGCCCAAGCCCAAGAGACGGTCCGAATGGCCGAGGTCAGTTACAAAGCGGGTTTAAGCACCTCCCTGGAACGGATCGACGCCGAGGTGGGGTTGACGCAAGCCAAAACCAATTACACCCAGGCATTAAGCATGTACAACATCGCCCTGGCCCAACTGGAACGGGCCATGGGCGTTCAATAACAAACCGAGCAGGTTACTTTAAGGAGGAGTTCCCATGAGAACGGCGGGAAAATACGTTTTCGGTCTGATTATGCTGGTAATCGCGGCCACGCTGCTTTTTGTCACGCTAAACCGCCCGCAAGCCGCCACCGGCGCCAAGCTGCAGCCGCAGGAGATCACCGGCAGCATTGAAGCGGAGGAGACCGATGTCAATGTCAAAGTCCCGGGCCGGGTGGCCCAAGTGTTGGTGGACGAAGGCGATGCAGTGAAGGCCGGCCAAGTGATCGCCATCATGGAAGCGGATAATATCGAAGCCAAATCGCAGCTGGCTCACGCGGCGTTGGCGGCGGCCAACGCCCAGTATCAAAAGGCGAAGAACGGGGCCCGACCCCAGCAACAGGAGCAAGCCCGGGAGATGATGACCCAAGCCAAAGCCGGTTACGATCTGGCCCAAAGCACCTATAACCGGTTGGCGCAACTGTATCAAGAAGGGGTTTTGGCCCAACAGAAACTCGATGTGGCCGCCACCGAGCTCGAAGTGGCCCGGACCCGTTATAACGCGGCCAAAGAACAGTACAATCTGGTCAAGGAAGGCGCTCAAAAAGAGGATATCGAAGCGGCGGCGGCTTTGGTCCGCCAAGCGCAGGCCGCCTGTGACGAAGTCCAGACGTATCTGGACGACGCCAAAGTCAAAGCGCCGTTAAGCGGAACCGTCACAATGAAATCGGTCAGCAACGGCGAACTGCTCTCGACCGGCATGCCGTTGGTGACCATCAGCGATCTGCGGAACGTCCACATGGCGGTGAAGATCCGGGAGACCGCCCTCGACCAATTTCAGGTCGGTCAGACCGTCGCGGTACGGATCCCGGGGGTTCCGGGCCGCGTTTATCAAGGCAAGGTCACCTATATCGGAGCCAAACCGAGTTACGCCACCGAGCGCGCCTATCAGGAGAAAGGCGAGAAGGATATCGTCTCCTTCGGCGTCAAAATCAAACTCGCTAATTCCGACTTAAAGCTCCGGCCGGGGATGACCGCGGTGATCGCGTTGGCGCCTTAAATTGACCCGCCGGGTTGCTGAAGAGTCTTAGGAAGAAGGGATTGCGCTTTGCAGAATATTTTAACGATCAATAACGCCGGTTGGCGCGGGAAACGGCGCGGCCAATGGCTGCTGGAGGGGATCAATCTGACCGTCGCCGCCGGAGAACGGGCAGCGGTGCTCGGCAAAAGCGGTTCCGGCAAAACGCTTTTGGCGGATTTGGCGGCCGGCCTGCAACGGCCCGCCCAGGGAAGCGTCACTCACCACGGCGCTGCGGCAATGGTCACGCAGGCGTTCAGCTGGTACGGCGACCTCACCGTCGCCGAAAACCTGGACTTTTGCTGTCTGATTCATGATCATGAGGACGACGGTTCCCGGATCGAGCGGATTCTCGCCGCCACCGGTTTGACCGGATGGGAGCGGACCCGGACCGCCAAACTTCCCGCCGGCTACCGGACCATGTTGCAAGTGGCCTGCGCCTTGATGGGCCAACCCGATTTGGTGATTATGGACGATCCGAGCCAGCTCTTGGATAAGCAATTAAAGGTAAAACTGAGCGCCATCCTGGAGCAGTTGAGCCAGGCCGGCGCGGCGGTCCTCATCTGCACCGGCGATGAGGAGTTGGCCTTGCGGTGTGAGACCGTCTACCAGTTGACCGCCGGCCGGATCACCCGGCTCAATATCGTCGCCCCGACCGAAGGGGCAAAGGAGGCGGCCGCGCAATGAGAACCATTCGCCATATTGTTGGGATCGTCCGGAAAGAACTGGCGCATATCCGCCGCGATAATATCCTATTGGGGATCGCGATTGTCTCTCCGATTTTAATGACGGTTTTATGCGGTTTTATCTATATTCAACAAAAAGTCACCCAATTGCCGGTGGTCATCTTCGACCAGGACCAATCGGAGGTCAGCCGGATGATCATCCGCGGCTTTAGCGACTCGGAACGGCTGGCGATCACCGGAACGGTCAATACCTATGCCGAGATGGAGCGGGCGATCCAAAGCGACCAGGCGGTGATGGCCGTGGTGATTCCGCCCCGCCTGCAGGCGAACCTTAAAAATGTCCGTCCCACCGAAGTGGCGATCATCATCAATAGCTCCAATATTCTGACCATGAATACGGCGATGACCGCCGCCAACCAAGTGGTGGCCACCATTGGCGCCGGGGTGACTATGAAGGTGATGCAGGGCTTGGGTTTGAGTCAGCAACGGGCTTACCAGGCGGTGACCGCGTTGAGTTTCCGGACCCGGAACTGGTACAATCCCACCTTAAGTTATCTTGTCTTTATGCTGGTCGGTTTGGCCGGGACCATTTTGCAACAGGTGACGTTTCTAGGAGTCTCGCTCGCCTTTATTAAGGAGAAGGAGCAAGGCGGCTGGCGGCACCTGGCTTTCTCGAAACTACGGGCCGGCGAATTGATCTGGGGTAAGTTTATAACCTATTTCCTCATCTATTTTTTCGACGCCGTAGTCATGTATTGGCTTTGTTTCGGCTATTTCAAAGCGCCGTTGCGCGGCGACCCATGGTTGTTGCTGTTGACGGTGGCGTTGTTCGTGGTGGTTTTGGTCGCCATGGGCATGGTCTTTTCGCTGATCACCAAAAATATGGTGCAAGCCGTGGAACTGTCGATGCTGGTCGCAGTGCCGTCGTTCCTGGTCTCCGGCTATACCTGGCCCTACCTTAGCATGCCGGCCGGGGTGCAATTTTTATCGCGGATTTTGCCGTTAAGTTATTTTGTGGAGGCGGTCCGGCTGATCTCGGTGATGGGCGCCGGTTGGGAGATTGTCTGGCCGTATTTGGCGACGCTGACAGTATTTGTCCTGATCTGCCTGCCGGCGGCGGTGATTTTGGTCAAACGTCAGCTCCTGCCGGGCCACCGTTCGCGCCGGTTGGCGTCGGACACCCAATGACCCTTACGTAGGCAACCGGTTGGCAAGCGTGGCCTCTGTTTTAGCGAACGGTTAGCGCGAATTGGCGGGCCGGGTTGCGCCGGCGTCCCGGGGCAATTCGATTTCGTTGAAGTAGATTTGCCCTTGTTTGACAGTCATCGGCAGCGTGGTGACGGCCAACTGTTTCCGGTATTGCAAGGGGGTGATTCCGGAGATGCTTTTGAAGATCCGTCCGAAATGCGACTGGTTGCCGAAACCGACTTGACTGGCGATGGTGACGACACTGTCCTCCGAATCGCGTAAGCGTTTTTGGGCTTGGGTGACTCGTAAATTGCTCAAGTATTCGATAAATGTAAACCCGGTGATCTCTTTGAAGATCCGGCTCAGATAGTAGGGGCTGAAATGAAAATGTTTGGCGGTTCCTTCGAGGCTTAGGTGTTCGGCATAGTTTTGATTGACATATTGAACGACTTCCGAAATCCGGGCATGCGTGTGGCTGACATGTTTCGGTTTGCCCAAAGGGTTTTCGGCGGCGCTGCGGGCCGCGTAAATCAACAGTTGCGTCAGGAGCAAACGCAAGGACGCTTCGAAATCAAAGGTTTTTTTGTGGCACTCCTCCAACAGTTGTTGAAAGATATTGTCAATGGCGTTTTGAAACAAGGGATTGAAACTGACGTAGTTGTATTTATCAAACAACAGGTCAAACGATTCCATGTCGTAGGCGCCGTTCAAGACAAACTCGCGGTTGAATTTGATCAGGATCCGTTCGTAATCGGGGTTGCCGGTGGTGTCCTGGGTGGTGTGGAGATCAAAGGGTTTAATAAAGACCACATTGCCTTTGGTCACATAATAATTGCGATCTTTGATGAAATACATCCGTTCGCCCGAGACCAGGTAGAAAATCTCGTAGTTGTTGTGAAAATGATGCCCTCCCATGCTGGCGGGGCCGGTGGAGAGGCGATGCGAAAGATAAAAGGTGCTTGACGGATTCAGATATTTTTGTATGGTACAATGGGCCAAGTGAATCACCGCCTTCGTTAAGAATAGAACAAAAAATACCGCGGAGACTTTCGATAGTTAAATTATAAGATTCCGTGTTGTAACGGTATATAACAGTTTTGTCTTGCAACATGTTTTTTGTTCCATCTTTGCTCTAAACGGGCAGTTTTTTTATTGAATTGGTCCGTACAATTGTTAAAACATTACAAAACTTCTCCACCGGATTAAGGAGCGAGCGGTATTTCGTGGTATAATTTTGGTTACGGTTCACGGGCGTGGTTTGCAGCGAGGTCGGACTGCTAAATATTGCCTAAGGAGAAAATAATGTTCCTGGAAGTATTTGTCGTGGGAGTATTGGCGGGGATCGCTCCGGGACCGGATTTTGCGGTGGTGATGCGGAATAGTCTTAGCTATGGCCGCCGTTCCGGACGATTAACCGCGTTTGGAATCGCGGTGGCGTTGGTGTTGCACGTTTGTTATACGGTATTGGGGTTTGCGGTCCTGTTGCAGCGGAACGTAAACTTGTTCCAGCTGATCCAGGGGGCGGGAGCGATGTATCTGGTCTGGTTGGGGCTGCAGGCATTGCGATCCGGGCCGGCGGGGGCCGAGAACGCGGCGGCGGATGAGGGTTTGGCGGGCGCGGGCCTGAAAGGCCGCGGCGAAAGTTTTCGGGACGGCTTTCTCTGTAACGCTCTGAATCCGAAAGCGCCGTTGTTTTTCTTAAGCGTCTTCCCGCAGTTTCTGACGAAAGAAACGCCGCAATGGCTGCAATGGGTTTACGGGTTGGAGATCGTGGTGGCGGTCGGCGGTTGGTTCGTCCTGCTGGCCTTGATCGGGTCAGCGGCTTGGTTTCGCCGGTTTTACCACCGAAACAAACATTGGTTTGACCGGATCCTCGGCGGCGTGTTGCTCTGTTTCGCGATCCGGATTTTCGCGGCGATCGCCGGCTGGGGCGAATAAACGGTTAACCTGCCGAAGACGGGACCGGCCGGAGTTGGGGATAATCTTCACGCGTCGATAAAGATGAGTCAGGAATTGGAACGGCCGGGCGCAATCAGCGCGCCCGGCTTTTTAAATTTCAAACGCCGCGACCGACCGGTTGAGGTGTTCGGCGATGGTGGCGAGATTTTCGGCAAACGCGGTGACCTGTTCGGCGTTGGCGCTTTGCTCCTCGGCAGTGGCCGAAACCTCCTCTGAACTGGCCATGCTTTGTTCGCTGATGGCGGCGATGGTGTGGACGGCGGCGATCGCGTGATCGTTCCGGTCGGCCATCGTCCGTGAAGATTTGGCGACGGCGTCGATTTGGGTCAGGTTTTGGGTTAAGACGTCGAAGATCTCATGAAAAATCACCGTGGTTTTGGCGGTCAGTTGCTGACGGGGAGCGGCTTGCGCCAGCTCTTGCCGCATCGCCCCAATCACCTGGCTAATGCGGTGGGTCATGTCTTTGGAGAGCGCGGCAATTTTCCCCGCGGCTTGTTTGGACTGTTCGGCCAATTTGCCGGTCTCCCCGGCAACCACTTCGAAGCCTTTGCCGTGTTCGCCGGCCCGGGCCGCTTCGATGGCGGCGTTTAAGGCCAATAAGGTGGTTTGTTCGGCGATGCCGGTGATCGCGACGGTAATTTCCCCAATCTCCGCCGAGGACTGATTTAATTCGTCAATCGCCCGGGCGACCGACTGGGTTGATTCGGCGATGGCGTTCATCTCCTGGGAGATGGCGGTGGTGGCTTGTTGGCCGGCTTGGGCCGACAGCGCCACTTGGTTTGAGGAGGTGGCGATACTGGCGGTGTCTTGAGAGACCTTGCGCACCAACTCCGAGAGATGTTCGATCGCGGTCACCGCTTCGGTGGTATGAGCGGCTTGATCAGTGGCGGCCCGGGCCATCTCCTCCATGGTGATCGCCACCTGGCCGGCGGATTGACTGCTTGACGCCGCGGCCATCCGCAGTTCTTTGCTGGCGGCGAACAACGCGGCCGCTTGTTGATTGATGCCGTTGACCAGTTGCCGCAGCCCGGCGATGGCCTGGTTTAAGCCGGCGGCCACGCCGCGGATTTCGATGCTGCCGGTCACCGGCACATCTTGAGTCAGGTCGCCGACCGAAAGGGCTTGGGCCGCCCGGAGCATGGCGCGTAACGGTTTGGAGATGGAACCGGCGACGATCAATCCCAGCGATAGCGCCACCACGAAACTGACCAACAACAGAACGGCCGAGACCAGCTTGGCGTTGGTGGAGAAGGAGGCGCTGTCGGAGATGGTCTTGATCGCGGTATTGCGAATGGCATTGGAGAGGGTGGTTAAGTCGCCCTCAATATAGTTCAAATTCAGGTCGAGCACTGGGTAATGATCCAAACTTACCGGAGCGGCCAATGTTTCCTTGACAATCGCGGCTTTTTCGGTGATCGCTTCGATCAAAGCCGGATCGGTCTCCTTGAGATACGCCACCCGGGCGACCAATTGGTCGACGACCGCGCCGGATAAGCTAAACAGGGCCGGATTGGCGAGACTGCCCGCGTAATTGCTGCGGATCTTCTGGAGGTCGACCAAGGCGCCGGAGATATTATATAAGTCGCGGCTGCTGCTGTCAAAGACCGCGCTGGAGATGTTATGCATGGTATCGACGGTCTGGATGCCCACCGCCGCCTGGATAATCAAAAAGACGGTCATCAGCCCGATCACCCATAAGATCTGTTGGAAGACTTTTTGTTTGCCGAGAAAGCGCGGTCCGGCGTTGCTGATTTTCCGCATCATGGTTCTCCTCCGTGGGTGGCTGAGTTGGCACAGCCAAATGTCGCTACTATTAGGTTGATTCTAGTATTTAACAATACGTTTGTCAATTGTAGGGCAGGATTTTTCACAAAGAACTAACAATGCCCGTCCGCACTGGACCAAATAAAGTTTGGATATATTGGACAGGAGACGGCAAAACCGCCGAAATTATGCATTTTTCCCATAGGCCCTTTTCATTGGGGACGGAATAGCATATTCCGAATGAACATACGTTGAGGTGAAAAACAATGTCCACAGATGGTCAGGATTTTATTCAATATATCATTCAGGCCGGCGACAACTTATGGACGGTAGCCGATCAGTACGGGTCGTCGGTTGAAAATCTCATGGCTTTCAATCCCGGGGTTGATCCGTATAACCCCCAAGTCGGGCAAGGGATCTGGATCGATTCGCCCCAGTTGGAACAGCGCGGTTTTCGTCGGGATGGCCGGGGCGACGGGCGAGGGTTTCGGCCGCCCTTTTACCCGCCTTATTTTCGGCCGTTTTTTCCGTTTCCGGCGCCGTATCCGTTTTATCCTTACCCGTATCCCTACCGGCCGTATCCGTACCCTTATTACCCATATTAAATTAACCGGCAGTAAAACCGATCGAATCGTTTGCTGAAAAGACTAAAAAACCCTCGCGCCGTTCATCGTAGCGCGAGGGTTTTCATTTCGTGGCGTCGTTTATTTCATTTAAACTTCAAAATCCCTTGCTCCCACAACTCGGGCGCTTCGTAACCGAGCAGGTTGACGGTGGTGGCGGCGACGTTGGCCAAACCGTATTGGCCGGGGAGGATCTCGTAAGCGTCGCGGCGCTGATTGTCATAGAAGATGCAGGGAACCGGATTTAAAGTATGGCTGGTTTTGGCTTTGATCCGGCCGTCTTTGGTCAGGGCCGGGTGGCCTTTCTTGTCGAGCTCGAACATTTCGTCGGCGTTGCCGTGGTCGGCGGTGATGATCGCCATGCCGCCCAATTCGTCAATGACCGGCAATAAACGCGCCAGACAGAGATCCACCGTTTCCACGGCGATCCGGGCCGCCAGATAGTTGCCGGTATGGCCGACCATGTCGCCATTGGGGTAGTTGATCCGGGCAAACTGATACTGACCGGTCCGCAATTGTTCAATCAGGCGGTCGGTGATCTCGGCCCCTTTCATCCACGGCCGTTGCTCGAAGGGGATCTGATCGGACGTGATCTCGATATAGGTCTCCAGCTTGTCGTCGAATTTGCCGCTGCGGTTGCCGTTCCAAAAATAAGTCACATGGCCGAATTTCTGAGTTTCGGAGATCGCCAGCTGGTTCAAGCCGGTTTTGGCCAGGTATTCGCCCATGGTGTTGCGGATCGTGGGCGGGCTGACCAGATAGCGGTGGGGGATATGCAGATCCCCGTCGTATTCGAGCATCCCGGCGTAAACCACTTGGGGACGGCGTTTCCGGTCAAAGTAGGGGAAATCGGCGTCTTCAAAGGCTTTGCTGATCTCGATCGCCCGGTCGCCCCGGAAATTGAAGAAAATGACGCTGTCGCCGTCGCCGATCGCCCCGACCGGCTGACCGTTTTCAGCGATGACAAAGGCCGGCAGGTCCTGGTCGATCACCGGAGCTTCGTTCCGGAACGTTTCGATGGCCTGATGGGCGGAGTCGAACTGCCGGCCTTCGGCCAAAACGTGGGTCTGCCAACCGGCTTCAACCATGCCCCAATTGGCGCCGTAACGGTCCATGGTGATTTTCATCCGGCCGCCGCCGCTGGCGATCTTGACGTCAAAATCAGCGGAACGCAACTCGGACAGGAACCCTTCGAACGGGTCGACATACTCCAGCGCCGACGTCTCGCCGACGTCGCGGCCGTCGAGCAGGATGTGAAGCCGGACCCGGCCGACCCCGTCCTGTTTGGCGCGGCGGATCAACGCCTTTAAGTGATCGATATGCGAATGGACGTTGCCGTCGGAAAAAAGTCCGATCAGGTGCAACGCCGAATGATTGG
The DNA here is from genome assembly GCA_023417475.1 of Bacillota bacterium. Lineage (GTDB taxonomy): Bacteria > Bacillota > UBA4882 > UBA8346 > UBA8346 > JAEYPR01. Next base: position 16,760 of record JAEZFP010000001.1, read on the forward strand.
TCAGACAGTTGGCGGTCAAGGCTTTCCAGGTGTCGCTGGTAAAGATTTGGCCCGTCGCGATCGATTCGAAGACCAGTTTGGCGCCTTGGCTGTAAACCTGGCCCGCGCCCAACGCGTTATGGCCGACTTCGGAGTTGCCCATGTCGTCGTCGCTTGGCAACCCAACCGCCGTCCCATGGGCGGTCAATTGGATATTGGGATATTCTTTGAACAACCGGTCGAGGGTCGGGGTGTAGCTCTGCAGCACCGCGTTGCCCTCGGGGTTGGCCGATAAACCGATTCCATCCATTACAATCGTCAGTACCGGCCCCTTATAACCTAAATTGTGGCTTGCTTTTTTTAACATCGTATCTCCTCCGCCGGATAGTAGATTCATTTTTAGCATACCCAGATTGGTTGAAGCAAGTTGCGGCGATCATCTCGTCAAATCGGTAACTTCGGCGTCGCCCTCCCGTTTCCCTGCCGTGATTCGGTTACGAAAAAGGAAAGATTTCCGCTCCCGGTTCCCGGCTACGCCATTCCGGGCTCCCAAGGCTCTTCCGGGGTTCCTTGATCTAACATTCCGGTACTCAAATGCTGTTCCAAGGTTGCTTGATTCAACATCCCGGTCCTTAAATGCTATTTTTTGGTACCAAAATACGACATTTCTCTACCGCAAATGCGCTCCCGGGTTCCGGAATTTACAATTTCACTACCGGAATGGACGATCCGGGTGGTTGGGAGGAGGATCCGTCTCCGGGGCGCCAGTCCCGGGCCGCCCGTTTGTAGGCATCACCCACCCCGGCGGGGTTGAGGGATTATATGGAGAGTCCGGCGCTACGCCCGGGCGATGACCTGGAAAATACGCTGAAGGCGCTTCTGCCCACCCAGACCTAAAGGTCAGGGCTAAGTTGAAAATCGGTCTCAAGCCCTTCCGGGCTGGGTGGTGCTTCGAAGCTTTTGCCGAGCCCTGGCGGGGCTTTAGAATGGTTTTGATAACCTTAGCCCGGTCGTTTACGGCTGGGTGGACAGAAGCGCCACCATTTTCATTTTTCCCTAACCTAAGCTACTGCAACGCCTTGATCCGTTTCCACAGCGACGGATGGGAATAGTAAAACGCCTCATACCAGGGGTGGGGGTTGATATTGGCCAGTTCGTTGACGATAAACTTTTTGAAGACCGAGACCAGCGGCCCGGCGGCGCCGATCGCTTGCCGGGAATAAGCGTCGGCTTCGTACTCCATCTTCCTGGAGAAACGGGCGGAGAACGGTTGGGTGTAAAAAGCCAGAACCTCAAAGAAGAGGACATAGGTCAAAAATAAGCCGGTATGGAAGCTTTTTCCCACCTGAAAAGCGACAAACGGGAAATCGGCGCCCAAGAGCGTGAAGGCGACGGCCAGAAAGGCGAAACTCTCCAGGAGCACCAACAGCATCAGTTTGGGAATGTGCCGCATTTTACCGTGACCGATCTCGTGGGCCAGGACCGCGACGATCTCGTCGTCGGTGTAGGAGTTGACCAACGTATCGAAGAGGATAATCGAACGGCTTTTGCCAAACCCGGCGAATTGGGCGTTGGCATGGCGGGATTTTTGACTTTGATTGGCGACAAAGATGCCGCGCGCTGCAAAACCGGACGCGGCCACCAGCGTTGTCAGGCGGTCCTTCAATGAACCGTCCGGCAGCGGCCGCAACTTATAAAATAATGGGATCAACACGACCGGGACCAGGTACATCAGCAGCACCGTTAAGGCGGAGACAATGCCCCAGGCGGCCAAAATGTCCCCGAACCCAAAGACGGTCCGGCCGCCCCAGATGGCCAGGATCAATCCCAGGACCACCACGGTCAGCAGGGAACTGACCGCCAATCCCTTCAAAGCGTCGCTCAACCAGCCCCGGACGGTGTATTGGTTAAAGCCGAAACGTTGCTCGATCGTAAAATGAAAATAAGCGTCCAGCGGCAACTCCAACAGCCAGCCGCCCCAACTGATCGCCAGGAAGAAGAGCAGCCCCCGTCCGAAAGGCGCGAGCGGCAACTGTTCAATCCAAAGGGCATACATCGTAAAAAGCGGGGTAAACAGAAAAACCGCCAACAACAGGCTGTCCAAGGCGAAACTGACGGTTTGAAAGCGGATCTTGGCGGCGCTGTAAGCGTCGATCTTCCGTAGTTGCGAGAGGTCGACCCATTCGCGGATGGCTTCGGGAACCCGCCCCGCGTTGCGCCGTAAATGCAAAAAATTGAGCAGGTTTAAAAGCAGTTTGATCAAAACTTTTAATCCGAACAGACTGCAAAATACCGAACGGAATAATTCGGGGCTCATGCCGCATCTCCTTGTCATTGCTCAGTTTTAAAAAGAAAACGTATAGTTATTATTGCCTTTTTTATGCGAAACTCCTTCTTTTTATTACCGATTCCCAGCCGGAAATTGCGCCCCCCCGGAGCTTGCCTTCGCCTATAGTTTCTTCAGATTGTGCGCTTGTTTGGTTTTCTGGTGCTTGCTGATGTAGGTCTCGGTCAACATTAGTTCGACGATCTGAATCAGCTCCGCGGCGTCGTTTTGGCTGACGTCGTTGGCCAGCGAAACCCCTTTGCCCAAATAGGCGTCGATGCGCCGGTTGGCGGACCGCCGGGCTTCAATGGTGTTGATGACCACCGGCTCAATCAATTTCCAGCGGAAGCGGCTGGCCCATTTCAGATATAGCAACGCTTTTGGCAGCGGTTTCTTTTTCAATTGATAAAAATCGCCAATAATATGCTCCAAACATCTCCGGGCGAGCAGCGCCGCGCAACGCGGGCTGAATTTCAGGATGTTCACCGCTTCGACCAGATCGTTCAGAATGACCTTGGGAACGCCTTCCCGGGAGTTTTCCCAATCGGTATTGGGGAGCAGGGTCCAGTTGTTCTCCTTGACCGCCTTGTGACACTCGGGGTAGGTCCGGTAAATATCGATTTCCAGCGTGTACTGGCGGCAATTCGGATTGGAACAGACCCGGAACTGAAAGCTAATCAGCCGGGGTCCGCCGGATTGGCCCTGGTCCAATACGGTCTGTCGCCTCAGATAATTGGTTTCGTTCACCATCACACTGTAACTTTTACAGTAAGGGCATTGCCAATTGGTCTTAACCGTCATCTTGGTCGTTCTCCTCCCGAAATTTTCCCGCCAGGCATGAAAAATAGGGATTGGCGCATGCTAAAGAAGCGGTTCATTGTATGATGATGGAAGGGTAGAGGTGAGTGGGGTGGCCTACCTTGCGATGGCGCTAGTATTAATTATTGCGTTCTATACGATTTTATTCGGGATTGAACAATGGCAAGAAAAAAATTATGGCGGCGCGCTGGCCGTCATGGTTTTGGCGGTGATCACGGCGGGATTTCCGTTGGTCAGCCTTTTTTTCAGAGGGTGACCGCCGTTAGAACTCACCCTCGCCCTCTCTTGTCCCCAAGAGAGGGTAACCCCACGCTTTGTTTTTGTTAACGCATTCCGGGCGGTTGAAATTGGACGCCGACCCGGCGGATCGCCACTTTCACCCGGGTAGTGATCACCGCGTCCCGGAATTTGTCGCTCCAGTGATAGTCTTCCCATGCTTTTGAGGTCAGCACGCTTTCGCGGACTTTCAATCCCAACCCAAAGAGGTCGGTGTTGTATTGCTGTTGGGCCTTGACGATCAAGCGTTTGATCCGGTCGTTCAGCGCGGCGGCGATCCGTCGGCTTAAAAACGCCTCTTGCTGAGGTTTGGTATAATCGATCCCGCTTTGGATGCTAACCAGATCGGCTTCGGTGTTGATCCGAAGGGTAAAATAATCGCGCCCCCCCGTGCGCCAATGTTTGATGGTCGTGGGATTGTTGGCGAGCAAACGGAACACAATCAAAAACCGGGGTCGTTTCGGGTCTTGCAGCGTCAAAAAGGCCTCGCGGAACCGGTTCTCCAGCAGCAATAAGATCTGGCTTTCATAATTGTCCAACGCGCCGATCATTTTATCTTTTTGAAAGATTGCCGTGCCGATAATCCGGACGTCTTTGGGCGCTTCGTTGGCCGGTCCGGACGGACCGCCGCTTTTTTCGCCGCCTTCCTGTTGATATTGCGCCAGATACGGGGCGTAACTTTCTTCAGCATACGCCTCCATGCTCTCCATAAACTGATTGATGTCGACGATGGGAAACATGCCGTTCCGGTTGGAAAGCGAGACTAAATCGCGAAAATATTCGCTGGGGTTTTGCTCCAGTTTCGGCTGGATCTTTAAAACGGCGGCGGCGGGGCCTTGGGAGATAAATACCTGTACCGTCCGGCGCATTTCCCGGAAACGGACCAGATTGTCCAGCCAGGGACGCATGCCCCGCTTCGCCAGCGCTTCGCTGACCACCAGCACCGAGTTTTGCACCAGGGTGATTTCACGGTTAACGGTGGTATTGATCTTATTAAACGCTTCATAAATGGTCGGCGCCTCCATCGAAATCAGAAAAGTGCCCGCCTTCGAACCGCCGCCCCCTTCGCCCCCTTTCATTTGGGCGGGAATGGCGATCATCGTGGTTACTTTGACCCCTTTGCCGCCTTGAGCGGGCGGGTCAAGCGCCAAAGCCTGGACAATGGCCAGCCCTTCCAGTTCGCGACGGTCCCAGCAACCGCCGCAAAGGACAGCCACCGCCGCGCAGAACATTAATACCGTTAGCATTCGTTTCATTGTTTTCCACCTACCCATTGACGGATCAGCACCGCAACCCAAAGCAACAACGGCAGTCCCACCGTCATTCCGCTATAAAAGTAGCCCAACAGCGGCAGGTCGTAAGTTGAGCCGCTCCATTCCACCGCCTGGGTCATCGAGGACGGAAGCAGACTGGCGGTGAAGACGATCACGGCCAGCGGGAAGACGAGCGGCCGGTAATCTTTGATCTTGAAGGTCTGGGCGAAGCTGGTCAAGGCGCCGTAAAAGAGGCCGCCCAACTGAATTCCGGCCCAGAAGAACCAGAGAAAAACGAACACGGCCTCGACCCGTTGGATAAACTCGCCGAACGAAATCAGCCGCGTCAGTTGGAACATCGGAAACATCAAGCGGCGGGCGGCATTGTAATTAAAGATCATCACTACCGCCGCGACCACCCCGGTATTGATCAAAACGGCCGTCACCAGACTGTAGAGGCCGACTTTGTACCGTTCCTGCTTTTTGCGGATCAACGGCGTGATGATTCCCAAAAGTAACAATTCGGCAAAGGACGAGATCTCAAAGACGGAAAATTTGAGGATCGAACCCACCCCCGGGCCTAGGACCGGGGAGAGATTGCCCAGATGCATTTGGGGTAAAGTGAAGGCCACGATAAGGATCAACGCCGTCAGCAAATATGGTCCCAGCAGGATCGCCACCCGCGACAACGCTTCAATTCCCTGCAGCATCGCCCAGATCAACAGCAGCAAAAAGACGCCGGAGATCACGCTGATCGGCGTGCGCGGCAAAATGGCCAGGATGAAACTTTCGGCGAACTGGCGTAGGTAAACCGCTGTCAGCAACAGAAAGAAGAGAAAGATGACCAAACCCGCCGCCAAACCGAGATATTTACCCAGGGCGGTCTGGGCGATCTCGACGATGTTCTGCTCCGGATAACGTTTCAGGACTTGATGCAGGAAATACAGTCCGATCAGGCTGAATCCTCCCGCCAAAAGCACAATGATCCAGCCGGCGCCGTTGCCAAGCAACGCCAAGTTGCGGGGGAACGAGAGAAAGATCTTGCCCGTCAGCATAATCGTCAACATAATTAAGGCTTCCCTGTGGCCGATCTGTTCTTCCTTGATCATTGCCGGTCGCTCCCTTCCGCGTCATTCTCCGCTTCATCATTCCGATTCGGCCGGTCCCAGGGCCGGGGGTTTTTCGTTTGACGGATCCAGTCCAACGGCCGCATGTAGACGGGCCGGTAGGGCTGATCGTAACTAAACGGCCGGGTGACCCGATCCTTGCTTTGGGGCCGGTAGGGCGCGATCGGCGTCATAAACGGCACTCCGAAATTGGTCAACGAACATAAATGCAAAGCCAGCATAAACACGCCGAAGGCGATGCCGAAGAAACCGAGCAGCGCCGCCAGGGTGACAAAGATAAACCGCAACATCCGAATGGTAAACGAGGCGTTGTAATTCGGCACGACAAATGAAGCCAAGGCGGTGATGGCGATGATAATGATCAAAATCGGACTGACAATCGAAGCCGAGACCGCGGCCTGCCCCAGGATCAAGGCGCCGACAATGCCGATGGTCGGACCGATCACGCTCGGAATCCGCACGCCCGCCTCGCGAATTAACTCAAAGGCGAATTCCATGAAGATAATCTCGATAAAAGCCGGAAAGGGCACCGTTTCCCGGGCCGCGGTCATCGCCAGCAGCAGGTCGGTCGGGATCATTTCCTGATGATAGTTAACCACGCCGATATAGATCGCCGGCAGCAGCAAGGCGACAAAGATCGAGCAGGAACGGATCAATCGCAGAAAATTGCCGAAAGGCCAGCGCAGATAATAATCTTCGGCCGCGTGCAGAAAGATGGTGAAGGTGGTCGGCACGACCAAAGAGAACGGACTGTTGGACATGACGATTCCGACGTGGCCTTCCCGCAGGTAAGCGGCTAACCGGTCGGGACGTTCGGTCGACAGCATTTGCGGAATCAGTGATTTCGGGTGATCTTCCAGAAATTCCTCAAGCATCCCGGTCTCGGGGATATAGTCGACGGTTTCGCTGACGCTTTTCAGCCGGTATTTGACCTCTTTGACCAGATTGGGGTTGGCGATGTCCTTGATATACATCATCCCTACCAACGACTTGCTGCGTTTGCCGACCCGGAAGATCTCGGTGATCACATTGGGATCTTTGAGGTAGCGGCGAACCCCGGCGGTGTTGGCCCGGAAGGACTCGTTGAAACTTTCTTGCGGCCCGCGGACCACATGTTCGCTGGTGGGCTTTTCAATCCCCCGGTGCTCCCAGCCTTTGGTCTCAATCACAATCGCTTCGTTGCAGCGGTCGACCAGCAAAACGCTGGATCCGTCCAATACCCCTTCGACCACGTCTTTGAACTTTTTGGTCATGGGCGCTTGATTGCCGGGCAGCAGTTGATTGAGGATCAGCTCCAGCGGTTTGGCGACCGGTTGCTCGGGTGTGGGGCTTAATAACATCAGCGGTTGTAAAACAGTTAAATTTGTTGTGTTGCGATCGGTCAGTCCGTCAATATATATAATTAAGGCATCCAACCCGAGACTGGGAATGTGAAACTCCCGGATCACCACGTCCATATTGTCGGGCAGGCCGAAAACCTCCTCAAGCCGGGCGATATTTTGCTTGAGATCGGTGTGCAATGTTTCGCCGGGGGGATCCCGGGGCAGCGGCGGACGTTCAAACGACTGGTTGCCCAAGGAAAATTCCGCATCATTGCGGTTAAAACTGAATAGCTTATGAAACAGCTGTTTGATCTTCATAAATATTCCTCCGTAATTACCGTTGCTAGTATTTACGAAGCGCCGTCAATCTATCTAAGTTGAACGAAATAATTTGCGATTTTTATTTTTCCATCCTTACAAACAGGGCTGGCAAAGAAAATGGCGCGCTTATTCCAGATCGGGCTGGGTCAAAGATTTTTGGAGGAGGTCGGCATGGCAAAAGTAAAATTCGCCGCGTTGGGTCCGGGCGCGTGTATCGGGGTGGTTGCTCCGGCGAGTCCGGTTGATTCCGAGGAACGGTTGGAAGCGGCGTTGGCGGCGCTGCGGAAGCAGGGATTTACGTTGCGGTTGGGTCGAACCGTCCGGGCCCGGGCGGGTTTTTTGGCGGGGACCGATGGCGAACGCCGCGCCGACCTCGAAGCGTTGTGGGCCGATCCCACGGTCGACGCCGTTTGGTGTTTGCGCGGCGGATACGGTTGTCTGCGCTTGCTTTCCCGCCTCTACTACCGGCAGTTTGGCAAGTCGCCCAAACCGTTGATTGGTTTTAGCGATATTAGCGCTTTGCAATTGGCTTTATGGACCGAGACGCGTTTGCCGACCTTCCACGGTCCGGTCCTGACCACGCTGGAACGGAGCGAGTTTACCACCGCCATGGCGTTGCGAATGCTCGCCGGCCGACAAGACCTGGAGCCTTTGGCTTGGCCCGAAGGATATCAACCGGCGCCGATCCGTCCGGGGCAAGCGAGCGGCGTCTTGCTCGGGGGAAATCTGGCCACGCTTTTGTCTTTGCTTGGAACGCGTTTTTTGCCGAATCTGGAAGGAGCGGTCGTCTTTTTGGAAGAAATCGACGAACCGGCCTATAAAATCGACCGGATGCTGACTCAATTGAGCTTGGCCGGTGTTTTCGGCGATGCGGCGGCCGTCCTGATCGGCCGGTCGGTCCCGGTTCCCGAAGAAAGCGAAGCCGATTTGGCCGCGGTCTTTACCGCCCATTTGCAGCATTGGCCCTGTCCGTCGGCCTACGGGTTCCCAATCGGCCATGGGTTGCACCAATGGACGCTTCCGCTGGGGTATCCGGTCGCCGTCAACACCGCCAACGGCGACTTGCGGTTGCTAGAATCGCCGTTCCTGGGAGATACTAACGATGACAAGTAACGGAAAAGCGCGGCCGATTTGGGAAAAATGCCAGCAATTACTGGCGGGGAATGAAGCCGCGGAAAAGGATTATGACAAATCGCCGCGAATTAAGTAAGACGGTAACCTTAAACAAGCGCTTAATGTCACGGGGTTCCCGCGCGCCGCGTTGGAACCAAAGATGACGGGATACGTTGTACACTTTGAATGCGGAAAGGGAAGGAGCAATCGTTTTGAAAAAATGGACAATCATTAGTTTGGTCATGGCGATGTTGATGATGGGCACGGCGGGAGCGGTTTGGGCCGACGATGGCAAGTCAAACGAGGTGAAAGCGCTCATTGGCGCCGACGGGTTCGGCACGCTCAAAATGCCGCTCTCCGATAATTTGAATGTCGATCTCAAATACAGTGACGACGCGTTAAAGACGGGCCTCTATTATCATTTGTCGGACAAGATCGGCATCAAAGCCGGAGCCCGGTACGACGTGGATGCGGAAAAAACCAACGCGTACGGCGGCTTGGATTTTTCGATTCCGTTCGGCGATAATTTGCGGATTGCCGGTTTCTATGACTCCGGTTTTGAAGGCAAAAATTGGAATCGTTATGAAGCGGCGGTGCGGATCCAAATGTACGACAAACATTTCCTGTACGCCGGGGTTCGCGGTGAAAACGGCACGGACGCTCCTGACTACGACTATAACGAAGACCACCAACCGCTGCTCTTTTTGCGCGGCGACTTCACCTGGCAGTGGAAACAATGGGAAGTTTCCCTCCGGCCGATTTTGCATATCCAAGGCGATTTCTTCCATGATTACGACCTGAAATACAAGCTCAACGAAGACACCAAGCTTGTCTTCAACGTGAACAGTCAGTACGAACAGATGGCCAAATACCGTGTAGGGTTTGAGCGCAAGTTTTAATAAGTCGTCCCGCCAGCTATCGCGCAAGCGTTTTATAATGGGATGACGCCATCGGTTTCGGAGCGAGTTTCTTACTTGAACGGGGGGATCGGCTTTGCGCGGCTTAAAAATTCCGGCGCTGATCGCTTTGATCGTCATAACGGGCGTCGCTGGTTATCTGCTGGGACACTCGGGGTTAAACCCGTTACAACGGGCCAACCAAAGATTGGCCCGGCTCAATCAGACCTTGGCCCATCAGGAAGTGGCGTTGTTTTTTAGCCACGCGACGCCGCAACGGTATTATTTGCAACCGGTCTTGACCAAACTGCCCCGCACCGGCGGTGAAATTCACCGCCAAGCGTTGGAAGCTTTGTTCGCGGGGCCGCCGGTCGATTCCGGCCTGGACGAGGTGTTCCCCAAAGACGCCAAAGTCCTGAGTTTAAAGCTTAAAAACGGCTTGGCCGTGGTCAACCTCAATCAAGCGGCGACCCGGATCAACGTCGGCGCCCAGGGAGAGGCCCTGGCGATCGCGGCGTTGGTCAATACCCTGACCAAGTTCCCCGACGTCTACCGGGTGCAGATCCTGATCGAAGGCGAACCGGCGGAAAGTCTCGCCGGCCACGTCGATCTGACCCAAACGTTTGAGTATGACAACCGGGATGTGTTGGTGCAATAAAAAAATAACGATTTAGCGAAAAAAACGCCCTTCTCCATTATGAAAGGGCGTTTTTTTTAATTCGGTAACGTGTATTCCCTTATCGAACTGGCCAGACGACAACCGGGGTGTCGCCGACAGTGGCCGAGCTGGTCACCAGGGTGGCGTCCAAAGTATCCACCACATAACGCGACCCCCAACTGGTGATGGTCAGCCAGCGGCCATCGGGGCTGTAATAAGCGTACGTCGGTAAAACGGGATTGTTCAAACTACTGGAGAGCCCCGGCCGCGCCAATTGGACGCGGAGCGCCGGGCGTTTTTGCGTCGGGTCGACCAAATAACAGTCGGAATCGGTGGTGACCACGATAAACCGGCCGTTCGGCGTCGGATGCATGCCGACGAGCGTACCGCCGATTTTTAGCGTATTCAGGATCCGCCGGGAGGAAGAGTCGATGGTGACCAGGGCGGACCCGTTGGACAACGCGTAAATTCGGCTCGGATCGGCAGTCATGAATAGACGGCTGTTTTTAAAGGCTCCCAGCGTTTTGTCATCGCTGAGCTCCGGGATTGCGCCGACCGGCGGCAGTTCGCCGGGACCCTGCTTGCCTAGGCTGATGGAGCCGAACATGCTGTTGGCGATCTTCAACTGTTCGACGCGGCGACCGGTCGTCAGATCGAAGACGTTGATGAAATTGCTGTTTATGATGGAGACGTAGCCGGTGCTGCCGTTGGTGAGCACCTCATCCACTTTTAACTCGAAATCGGTCACTGAAAGCAGCTTCAATTCGTGACTTAGCAAGGCCAGATAATCGCGGCTGGTGACGCAAAGATTGCCGTTGGCCGCCTGGGTCATTTGGAACGATTCGATCGGCAGCTCGGTTTTGGCGAGTAACTGGTCGCCTTGGAATTGATAGACCACGCTGATCGGCTCGGTTTTGGGCTGCTTGGCCTTGGCATCGGCAGCTTTGGCGTCTTCCGGTTTTTGCTCTGCTTGGGTCTGTTGGGATTCATTCAATTTTTTCAGCCAGTCCGATAGGAAAAAGTTGAAAGTTTGCGTCTCGGGCTCTTCGGTTTGATTCGCTTTATTGACTTGCGGTTTCCCGGGGGTTGATTGGGTGGCCGGGGCCGCCGGCGCCATATAGGAAGCCGAGAGGTAATAAACCGCGGGGTTGGCGCGGTCCTGGAGCACCACGACGGGCGAGATTCCCAATTCGGTTTGGGAAGTGGCGCCGGTCGCCAGATTGATAAAGGTTACATTGGCCGGGGTGACGGTTTCGGTCTTGGCGACCAGCATTCCCTCGGGATACGGTTGGCCTTTCCGGAAACCGCCGGCGACGACCATCAGGGTCTCCGGCCCGCTGAAATAGGCGACCGGATTCAGTCCGACCGGGAAGGACTTTACCTGCAGGTTGGCGAGGTTGAGCAGAACCAGCTCCGGCCCGCCGGTTTTTCCGCCCAAGGTCCCGACGGCCAGTTGTTTCCGGCCGGGGTCGAACTGATAGCTGACGGCCGGCGAGTTCAGGTCGAAAACCTTGCCGGTTTCGGATTTGAGATCGAAAACGACGATCCGGCCTTGCATTTGGCCGTTGTCGACGGTGGTGACGATGATCCAGATCCCGCGGTCTTGCAGATAAAAATCTTGGGTTACGGCGCCGGGCAGGTCAAAACGGCGCCCGTTCGGTTTCAGATCCGGGCCCAAGCTCATGATCGTCCCGGCCGACTTGATTTTTTTCGTGATGGTGAAGTTGCCGCGGCATAACAACAGGTAACCGCGGTCGGTTTGCGACGGTACCACGCTGGCCGGTCCCGGCGCGGTTTTAAAGCGGGCGACGGTCTTAAAGTTACTCCCGATAATTTCGGCTTGCTCGCCGGCGCTGTCAAGCGCCAGGGATTGGGCGCCGCTGTCCGGCGCCGCCGCAAAACCGTTTAAAGTTCCGAACAGGACGGCCCAAACGGCCAATCCGATCATCCAACGTTTCAAAAGCGGAACCCCCTTATCCATTCCCAAATTTACTGTTGTAAGTTTCGGCGTCGTTGTGGAAATTTCCTGTTGGAAAATGGATAGGATCCGCTTTAAAAAATATTAATCGGATTGACCCGTTCCCGCTGGGCGATATGTTTTAAAAAATAATTGAGCGTTCCGAGCTCGATATAGGCGTCGGCCCGGCTGCGGCTCGCCACCGCCTGGCTGGAGCGGATCAGCGCCTGTTCGATGGCGTCGATCTCTTTGTGGCTTAACAGGAGCGACCAGAAGGATTTGGTCTTTTCCCACTTGCGGGTGAGCTGGGTCAGCGAAACGCGGGCTAAGGGCCAGTCGGACCGTTCGACGGCTTGACGGGTCCGGGTCAGTTCGTTGCCGAACTGGGCGGTGGTCCGTTCCAGATTGACTTGGACCCAGATTCCGGCGCCTAAGAACAAGACCGTGCCGGCCATGGCGATAATCCATATTTTCATGAAGCCGGCGCCACGCCGTCTTTGGCCTGCAGATAAAGTTGGCCGGATGTATCCAGACTGGCCAGGAAGACGTCTTCCACCCCGCGCAGTCCGGACTGGCGCAACTGTTGCCGCAACCATTCCTCAGTCAGGTTGGCTTGGCTTAAATGCTCGCTGCGCAAGGTCCCGTCGACTATCAGGATGGTGGGCAAACCCTCATAGGCGGTGGGAATCCCCAGGTCCGCGGGATTGACCGGGCGTTTCTGACTTTTGGGAATTACCGAGAGTTTACCGCTGGTCTCCAAAATGGCGAACTCGACATCGGCAATATTGGGGAAGCCTTTCAGACGCAACTGCTCCAGCAGGTCGGTCAGGTTATAACGCAACCGGCCGAGCTCGCGCTGGTGGATCCGGCCGTTCTCAATCAACACGCTGGGACCGCCGCAAATCAGTTTGCGGGCGGTTTCGCTTTTGAGCGAGAGCAATGACAGGGAAACCTGAATCACCAGCAGGGTCGCGATGGGAATAATCCCGTTGATCAACGGGATGTCGGTGTCTTGGATCGGGATCGCCGCCAATTCGGAGATGAGAATGGTGATCACCAGCTCATAGGGTTGTAACTGCCCGATCTGGTGTTTGCCCATGACCCGGACGATCAGGACGACCAGCAGATACATAATGGCGGCGCGAATCGGAAGGATCAGCAATAATATCACCCCGACAACATTTTCTGCAGGAAGCGGCCCTTTTTATACCGGCGAAAGCGCGGGGCCAAAGACAAAATGTGGAAACGGCGGCAGGATTTTTGGACCCGGGAAGCGAATTGCCTTAATTTAAATAATCCAAAGCGAAGCAGGAACTAGTAAGCCCTGGATACGTTGGTAATAATAACTTCAAAACGAACCGCAAAAATTCCAAACGACGGACTGGAACCGTGTTGAGGAACCGGACTGGCGGATCGAATTCCCCAAATTGGGTTTTCCGGAGGGGATATGTCGAATTATACCAGCCGAATTCCGTTCCGGGATCCCCGGATGTTCAATCTTGCCGGTGAAATTGGCTTCCGCGCTTCGGGTCCGGCGTATTCCGCCCCCGGACCGGGCGCCGGGCGACGGGTGCCGGGCAACGGGTTTCCTGGAGTCTTTTGTCAACCGAGGGCGGAAATTCCCGCCGGGAAAACACCGGCCGAAAACAAGGGATTTGCGCCGGTCGCTGCGAACATTATTGGCAATGGGGATGAAAAGAATTCGAAGGAGGAAAGACTCCTGTGAGCAAAATGCAACGTTATATATGGTTGGGCCTGGCGCTGACGCTGACGACGGGCTACGCCATGGCGGCGGATAAATTGGGCCGGATCGAACCGGGGAGTTACCCCATGCGAGCGATCACCAACCACCTGCCGTGGTCCTATAAAAATTACAAGGTTTATTGGGAGGCTCTGCAAAAAGTGGAGTTGGAACTGGGCAACCAGGAACGCTTCCGGGACTTGCCCCAATTGAGCCTGAAACAACCCTTCACCGGGACGATCGTCTTGGGAGACGGCCAACAGCAATTCGGCGTGATCATCGATCTGGTCGGCGAAGAGAAACGGTTGTACATCGATCGCGACGGCGACGGCAGTTTTCAAGGCGAGACCTGGCTACCGCTGCTGAACGAATGGTACGGCCTGCAGATTTACGAGGTTTACGGCCCGGAACCCTTTACGGTTCAGGTCACATATAAGGACGGCAGCAAACACCAGTTGGCGCTGCAGATTATGAGCAGCCTGCTCAACCGGCCCGGGGCGCAGTTTAAGGAGAAACCGTTCCTAAAGGTCGCGGTGACCAGTTGGTTCTTGTCCCGCATCAACGAGGACGGCGGCAAAAAGCTGGTCGCGGTGATTGACCGGAACAATAACGGCTGCTTCAACGATCCCGAGGACTATCTGTACTTTGACTATAACGACGACGGCCGGTTTGACGAGAAAGAATGGTTGCAGCGCAAACGCGGCGTCACCTTGCCGAACAAGCAGAAACTCACTGCCGACTGGTCGGTCTATCCCGACGTGTTGGTGATCGGAGGGAAAAAATAATGAGGAAAATGCGGCATCTGTTGGGGATGGTCCTGGCCGGCCTGTTGTTATGCGCGCCGCTGACGGCGGCGGCTCCCTCCGGCGCGTTCACCACCGAGAAGCTGGCCAACGGGATCACCTTCAAATACAAAGTGGTCAAAGACGAGCCGCTGGTGTCGATCAACGCGATCTTCCCGATCGGGTTTTATTACCAAGCGGTCAACGGCTTGCCCCATCTCCTGGAGCATCTGGTCTTCCGGGGCGGCTCCGGCTACACGTTCAACGACATTGCGGCGGTGACCACCCACCAAGGCGGTTATTTCAACGGCTCCACCGATTTTTATCAGACCAAATACAACTATATCGTCACCAAAGCCAACTTCGACGCGGCGCTGAAAATCTTCAACGGTTCGCTTTGGAAGACCGAGCTGACGCCCGAAAATGTCAATTTTGAAAAAACCATCGTTACCCACGAGTTGGATATGAATTATATGTATTATCCGCAATACGCGCTTTTCCGTTCGGTTGCGCCGGAGATGCGTTACGCCCGGCAGACGGTGGAAGATATCACGCCGGAGATGGTTAAGGCCTATTACACCACCTTTTATCAGCCGGAAAAAGCGACCTATGTGATCAGCGGCGATTTTGATCCCAAGGCGGTCAAAGCCGAGTTGGAGAAGCTCGCTAACGGTTACGGCCGGCGCGAAGCGGAGCCGCCGGTTGTCAAGGCGTTTGACCTGCCTGCCGGGGAACAGGTGGAGAGCCGGAACCTTTATCCGTATCAATACCAAATTGTCATGGCCTATCAATGGCAAAACCTTTCGGTGAAGGACCGGATGATGCTGTTGCTGATCACCTATGCGACCGGCGCCGAATTTAAAACCGATTACGAACAGAACCGTTATAAAATCTATCGCACCTTCTTCCGTACCATCAACGACCAAAGTTATTTCGGCGTTTATTACCTGGAGCGGACCCAACCCTTCACTCCGGCGGCCTATGCGGCGGAGCGGGAGTTTATGGAGCAATACCGGCGGCAGTTTAAAAAGCTGGATTTTAAGGCTTGGGTGAAGCAGTTGTTTAAGGAAGTGGAGATGGAGAAGGCGCAGAGTCAGGAGTCGGCGGTTGACGCCGCCGCCTACGAAGTGGGCGAGCTGCATCCGGAGAGCATCTCCGACGCCGATCTGGCCGTTTTAAAAAAGCTGACTGCGAAAGATCTGGCGAAGTTTATCGACACGTACCTGTCGCAACCGCCCACCACGTGGTATTTGGTTAAAACCACCAAATAGCCCTTGGCGCCGCCGGGCAGGCCGCAATGCGCCCGGACGGAACGCAAAACGCGCGGTTCAAAGTATTTCGAAGTTGGAGGGGCGTCTGGTGAATAAGAAACAGCGGTTTTTATGGATTGCGGTAATAGCGGTTGTCCTGACTACGTTTGTCCCGGTTTGGGCGGCGGAGGAAACGTCCCGGATTGAACGGGCCACGGTCAGCGGCATGACCATTTTGTTGCAAAAAACGGCATCGGAGATTGTCGAGACCACCTTGTTGCTGAAGTCGGGCAGCGGGTTGGATCCCGCGGGCCGGCACGGCGTCGCCGAGGTGATGAATTGGTTGGTTTTACTCCGGTTAAACTCCGGCGACCAGCGTTTTAACGCGTCGGTCGAAACCTATCCCGACTATACGTTGATTCGCTTCCGGTCCACCGCCCGGAATACCGACGCGGTACTGACCGTGGTCAAGGAGTTACTCAGTTATCCCTTGTATCATTACGATATGATCATCGATCTCAAAGGCTTCCTGGCCAGCGAAGTCAAAGGGAGCGCCGGAATTCAAAAAAGCTACTCCGACTTCAGTCGCGAGTTTTACGGTGAGGATCACCCCTATAATAACGCGTTAGATTCCGAAGCGGTTTTAAAGATCACGGGCATGGACGTTTATCAATGGTACCGGACCACGTATCAGCCGGGGAACGCCCTGCTTTCAATCTCCGGCGGTTACCGGAAAAACGTCAGCGATATTGAAAAATTTTACGCCGGCATGCGGACGCAGTCGGTCGACCACCGTTTGCTCGTCAACGAGGCGACGATCGCCAAGACCCGGCGGGTCGACCGGGTCGACCCCAACAGCCGGGTCTCCTCGGTTGTGGTCGGTTATCCGGCGCCCCGGATCCAATCGCCCGATTTTCCGGCCTTCCGGATGATCACTTATTATTTGAGCGAATATATGCATTACTTTGAGGAACTACGGGTCAAACAGGGATTATTTTATACCGGCGACGCCTATTATAACTACCTCGAAAAACCGAACGCGCCCAATCTGGCGTTCTACACCTTCACCCATCCCACGATGTTGGGAAAGGTCGAGACCGAAACCGTCAAGGTGGTCCAGGATCTCGTCGCCAACGGGATTTCCCGGGAAGTATTGGCCAAAATCATCACCGCCATCAAAGCGGAGAATGAAGCCCGTAAAAAAGACGGCCGCGGTTTGGCCTACCGGAACCTATTGAGTTTTTACCTCCAAACCCAACTGGTCTACGACGACAAGCTCCTGCCCAAGCTGGAGCAGGTGACCCCCGAGGACGTCAAGCGGGTTGCCGCCAAGTATTTTCAGAACTACATCCGGGTCGCCTACACCCCGGAAACGCTGGAACCCAATTTTTAACGCGAAGCTCTCCCCGGACCGGGGGGAGCTTTTTTGATCAAAAAAGGGGCGGCTACGTTCCGAATGACACGGATTTCCCGCTTTGACGGGGGAAATAAAAAATAATAAACTTCAAAGAAAGTCGTTGACAAGAGAATATTAACTATGTTAATATTTACTCAGGTTTTAATAAAGGAGTTGTCGCAGTGAGTAATCATACGTTAGAACGGGCTTCGAAATTATTTTGTCAAGCGATCAGTTTTCGGGTGCTCCGTCCGGCTTTGGAGAAACTGGCCAAAGATGAGCTGACTGAGGTGCAACTCTCCTGTCTGCGCTACGCTTACTTACATATCGACCCTTCGGTCGGCGAAATCGCCGAGGGTTTGGGGATCAGTAACGCCGCCAGCGCCAAATTGATTGATCGCTTGGTGAAGAAGCACTTCTTAACGCGGGAGGAAGATCCGGTCGACCGCCGGGTGCTCAAGATCAAACTGACCGACACCAGCCGCGGTTTGCTGGAAGAGATCAACCGGATCGAATCGGAGCAATTTCAACGGATCTTTAACAAGATGAGCCCCGAAGACCGGCAAGCCTTTCAATCGGGATTGGCCGCTTTCCTGGCCGCTTCCCTGACGAAACCGGAAGAGATCGACGAGATCTGCCTCCGCTGCGGTTGGAGCCATGAACTCGAATGTTTCGGCAATCAACTTTACCGCAAAATGACCGGTAAAGACCGGGATCAAGTGTAATTTGATCGACGACACAGTTAACTATGTTTATTTTCAACCCGGAAAAGTTTTTTGAATATTTTTGCGGGAACGACAATCAATAAAGACCGGGAATGTCGGAACGGTTGCGCTTACGAAGCGAAACGTTTGTTTTCCGGAATAATATTGGGGTCGAAACAATAAAATAAAAAACGTTTGAAAGGGGATTTTTAAAATGACAAAATTATCGGAGATTTATAAGTGTGCGGTCTGCGGCAACATCGTCGAAGTGGTCCACGCGTCCGGCGGGACGTTGGTCTGCTGTGGTCAGCCCATGAACAAGGTGGAGGAAAATACCGTCGAGGCTTCCCACGAAAAACATATCCCGGTCATCACCAAAGTCGATGGCGGCTATGAAGTGAAGGTCGGCAGCGTGGCCCATCCGATGGAAGAGAAACATTATATCGAATGGATCGAGTTGAGCGCCGGCGATCAAAAGTTCCGCAAATATTTGAAACCGGGCGAAGCCCCGGAAGCGTTTTTCGCCACCGACGCCACGACGGTGTCCGCCCGCGAATATTGCAATATTCACGGTCTTTGGAAAGCATAATCGAATATTACCATTGGAATTAATCAACAAGTTTTCAACAAAGGAAGGTGTTAATTATGGTTGGTCACAAAATTATTGAAGCATTTAATACCCAAATCAAACTCGAATTGGAGTCGGCATATATTTACCTGGCGATGGCCGCTTACTTCCATGATCAAAATCTCGACGGAATGGCCCAATGGATGCGGGTGCAAGCGCAGGAAGAACAGACCCACGCCATGAAGTTCTTCGACCATCTCGTGAGCCGGGGCGCCCGGGTTGAACTCCAGGCGATCAGCCAACCCCAAACCAGTTGGAACTCGCCGCTGGAAGTTTTTGAAGAAGCGTATCGCCATGAAGTGTTTGTCACCGGCAAAATCAACGGGTTGGTTAAATTAGCCACCGCCGAGGACGATTATCCGGCACTCGCCCTGTTGCAATGGTTCGTCACCGAACAAGTGGAGGAAGAAGCTTCCACCTTGAAAGTGGCTCAACAGTTGAAGCTGTTGGGCAGTTCCGGTTCGGGGCTGGTCATGTTCGACCGCCAATTGGGCAAACGGGAATAAGAACGGCGCATAAAGAAAGAGACAGCATCCGCTGTCTCTTTCTTTATGCGCCTTGGCAAAAACGGACCGGAACCGGACGGGGAAACAAAGCTTTAATCCCGCTTGCAAGCTTTGGCTCGGAGGAATATGATAAAAAGGGAATACCGCCAGAAGGAAGGAGTTGGCTTATTTGCGGAACGTCAGTCCAGAACGGCCGTGTTGGTGCGGGAGCGGCCAACCGTATCAGCAATGCCACCAAACGATCGAGCGCCGGGCCGCGGAGTTGCAACAACAAGGTTATTGGATTCCCAACCGACGGCTGATCAAAACCGCGGCGCAGCTTGAGGGGATCCGGCGCAGCGGCCGGTTGACCACGGAGATTCTCGACAAGGTCGGCGCCTTGGTGGAGCCGGGCGTGAGCACCGCGGCCATTGATACGTTTGTCCATCAATATACTTTGGCGCACGGCGCATACCCGGCGCCGTTACATTATAAAGGATTTCCCAAAAGCGTCTGCACGTCGTTAAATCAAGTGATCTGCCACGGCATCCCGCGCCCCGACGAGGTATTGCGCGAGGGAGACATCATCAATATCGATGTGACCACCATCCTGGACGGGTTTTATGCCGATGCCAGCCGGATGTATCTGGTCGGCAAGGTTAGCCCGGCAGCGGCCAAACTGGTCCGGGTGGCCCGGGAGTGCCTGCGGGTCGGGGTCGATCAAGTGAAGCCGTTCGCCTCCTTAAACGCCATTGGCAACGCCATTGAGCCGTTGGCCCGGTTGCACGGGTACGCGGTGGTCCGGGAATTGGGCGGGCATGGCACCGGCGTGGCGTTCCACGAGCCGTTACACGTGGACCATTTTGTTAAAGCGGGCAAGGGTTACCTGCTCCTGCCGGGGATGGTCTTTACCGTCGAACCGATGATCAATGCCGGCGGCCCGGAGTGCCGGACCTTAAATGACAATTGGACTGTGGTGACTCAGGACGGTTCCCTCTCGGCCCAGTGGGAGCAGACGGTTGCGGTAACCGGCGACGGAGTGGAGATTTTAGCGGGCTGAGGATAACGTTTCCCGCGGGAGACGAAAATTTTGAAAGGAAAACGTGCGCCGATCCCGAATTATCATCGGCAGGAATATTGTGTAACATATTGGCATCGTGGCGCGGTTTGGCGAGTGGACGTCCGCAGGGACTGATGTCATATGGGTGGAACCATTTTAATGAGGAGGCGCGCGGATGGAACGCAGTTTGGCGCTGTTGGCGGAGTTGGTCAATATTGATTCGGGGACGGGCGATGCCGAAGGGTTGGCAAAGGTCGGCGCGGTTTTGCGGCGGGAGACGGCCGCTTTGAAGATGAACTTTGTCAAGGCGACCGCCAAAGACGGTTCGGAACATTTTGTGGCGCAACGGGGCAGTGGTCCGCGACTATTGCTGGTGGCGCATGTGGATACGGTTTTTGCCAAAGGGACGGCGGCCCGGTGGGGTTTTAGCGCCGCGGGGGATATTGCCCGCGGTCCGGGGGTTTCGGACTGCAAATCGGGAGTGGTCACAATCTTGGGAGCTTTGGCTCAGTTGGACGCGGCCGGTTGGCCGGAACGGGAGATCATCTGTTTCTTCAACTCCGACGAGGAGATCAGTTCGCCGGGGTCGCGGGAGCTCCTGACCCGGTTGGCGCAGGACGCGGCGGCGGTGATCGTGGTGGAGCCGGCGGAAGGAGAGACCTTGACGGTAGCCCGGAAGGGAATCGGCCGGTTTACCATCAAAGTGCTGGGGCAGGCGGCGCATTCGGGCACCAATTATCAGGACGGCAGTAACGCCATTGTCGAACTGGCCCATAAGATTCTGGCGGTGCAAAATCTGACCGACCTGGCGGCGGGGGTGACCCTCAATGTCGGCGTGGTGGCGGGCGGCCAACGGCCCAATATCGTTCCCGATCTGGCGACGGTTGAGATTGATCTACGGTTGGTCCGGCCGGGACAGGAAGAACGGGTGACCGAAGGGTTGAAACGGATTACCCTCGAATGTCAGGTCCCCGGGACCAAAGCCAAGTTGAGCGGCGGAATTACCCGTCCGCCGCTACCGTCCAACCCGGGAACGCTGGATTTGTACGAAAAGTTCCGGGTTGCCGCGGACCGGCTAGGGTTCGAACTCGGCAGCGCGGAGTCGGGCGGCGGTTCCGACGCCAACCTGGTGGCGCCGTTGGGAGTGCCGGTGATTGACGGGGTCGGTCCGATCGGGGGCGGTCACCATTCGGACCAGGAGTACCTGGAGATTCCCAGTCTATACCGGCGGATCGATCTGTTGGCGGAGTTTCTGAAAGATTTTTAATGGGCCGGCCTAACCAATTGATGGCGCGCGGAGGGGAACAACCTCCGCGTTTTTATTGCCAAAACCGGAAGGGCCAGCGACGTTCAATCGTTTTGGCTTGGGTGAGCGGGATCCGTAAACGAATCCGCAATCCGGGTTGGCCGGATTCCAGGATAATCCCGTATGGCGTTCCGTAAGCATAGCGAATCCGGAAGTGAATATTGGCAATCCCCAAATTATTGCCGGAGCCGCCCTGCTCCGGATGCTCCTCTTGGAGCGCCGCGGTGACCTCGCGCAGCCGTTCCGCGGAGATTCCCGGTCCGTCATCGGTAACTTGGATCTCCAACGTCCCGCCGGCGGGAATAACAGTGACGGTGATGGCCACGGGGTCAAAACGCTTCTCGACGGCATGGACAAAACAATTTTCTACCAACGGTTGGATCGAAAACTTGATCACCGGCACGTCGAGCAGGCTGTCGGCAACGTTTAACTGAAAACTAAACCGGTGATCATAACGGATCTGTTGCAGCGCAATATACTCCCGCAGGTATTGCAGCTCCTCGCGCAGCGGGACTACGGCGTTGGGATTGCGGGTGGCGTAACGGAAGATGTTGGATAACGAACGGACCATCGCCACCAGGGGGGTGTTTCCCGAGGCAATGGCGAACCCCACCATCCGGTCCAGGGTATTAAAGAGAAAGTGCGGGTTAATGTGAGCCTGTAAGGCGCGAAACTCGGCGGTGCGCCGCAGGTCTTCCGCGACGCGCAGTTTGCGCAGGTTGGCATAGATGGTCCCCGCGAACAGGGTCGCGATGATGACGCAAAGCAGCGCGACGACTAACGGCCCGGCGGTAATCCGCCGGATGGGATCAACCACATCGGCGGCGGGACGTTCGACGGTCACGACCATGCCCAAGGTCGGGTCATGAAGAAAGACCCCGGCGATCTTTTGCTTTTGTTTTTGATAAAGCGTAAACCCGAATTCCTGCTCCGGGTGCTTCAGCATTTGTTGTAACAACGGCGAACGTTTCTCACGGAGCATCGCTTGGAAATTGCCGTTGTAATACCGGTACGGGCTGGCCAACAACTGGCCGTCGGTACTGTAAATTGAGACCGGTTCGTTTGCCCAGTCAATATCGACTCCGGTATTGTCGACCAAAGCCCGGTTGATATCCAACTCAAGACCGGCGGCATGGGCCATTTTGGAGCGTTGGGTATCGATGCTGATCAGCGGGACCAAAAGGGCCATACCGATCGGGTCGGTAAAGGGCCGGCCAACCATGGCCTGGGTTCGTCCTAAAATATACCCCATAAAGGTATCGGGGGTCCGGCCTTGCAAATATTCGCTCCACCATGGCAACTTCATTACATGTTGGGGACGGGTGTTGGGAGAAGGAAACAAAGCGCCGTCGGGATATGCGACCCAACTCCGCACCACGCTGGGCGAGTTGTTATTCATCAGCAACAGTTCATTCTGTAACAACTCGGCGTTTTTGGTGGCGGCCCCGGTCGAGAGCATTAGATTGTCCAAACGTAGGGCGGCGCGGACGAAAATCTGGTCCAACTGCTCCCGGTAAAATTTTGCCTCCCAATATAGGTGCTGCTCCATCTGGCGGGTCAGTTCATGGGAGACTTGAAGATAAACGACAATACTGGAGACCACCGCGGTCAGCAGGATGATGCAGCAAAATACAATCCAGGCCGAATTGTTCATCTCGCGCCAGGACGCAAACGCGCGCAATTTTGGGGCATGATTGCCGCCGCTCATAAGGTAATCCGCTCGCCGCGGCGGGATTGGGAGCGGTAGGCCCCGGGCGTCTGGCCCGTTTCACGCCGAAAAATCCGGCTGAAGTAGGCCAGATCGGCATAGCCGACCTGATAGGCCACTTCTTGGATTTGCAGATTGGTATGTTCCAATAGGTGTTTGGCTTTTTCAATCCGGTAACCGGTGAGATATTCCAGGAAGTTAACGCCGCAATGCCTGACAAACCGGGCGCTTAAGTAGGTGGGATTCACAGCGACGCTTTTGGCGACTTGGGTCAGGGTTAACGTCTCCATATAGTGTTCGCGAAGATAACTTTTGGCTTGCAGGAGGTAGCCCGGCAACCCCTCGTCTTCATTGGCGGCCGGTCCGGCTTGCAGTTCGGATTGGATTTGCTGCCGCAGTTTGGTCAGTTCCGCTTGGTCTTTGGCAAACCGGGCCCGGACCCTTGCCAGTAAATCCCGGATGGTTTCCGGAAACACCGGCTTGAGGAGATATTCGCAGACTCCGAGGCGGATTGCCTGTTGAGCGTAGCCGAAATCGTCGTGGCCGCTGATGATTGCCGCCTGGCCGCGCCAACCGGCCTGTTGCAAGCGGTCGATCAATTGCAACCCGTCGATCTGCGGCATCCGGATGTCGGTGATGACCAGATCCGGCTTGATCAATTTCAGATCGAACAAAGCCTCTTCCCCGCCCAATGCTTTGGCGGCCACATGAAAACCGGAATCGGCCCGGGTGATGTAAGCGGTCAGCTGTTGCAGGGCGCCGGGTTCGTCGTCGACCACCATCACTTGGTATAAATGATTCAACCGCCTCTCCTCCTCCCCAACCCCAATGCCGTTTTATTGATCTTCGGTAACATTGTAACATTAATTTAACCGGTTTGTTAGTGAAGCCAAAAAAAATCCTAATTAAACAAAAGGATGTCCCTATGTTTAAACAATGGCCGGCGGGTATAATCAATGTAACGGATTTGTTACAACCGGGTTGCCGGACGGTGCAACGACGGCGGTGCGGTAGAGGCGGATTCGCTGAGTCTTACGAGACAGAAAATAAAAGGGAGGAAGTAGTGATGTTGCGGAATCGGCTGTTTTTCTTCGGGATGATGTTGCTTGTGGCAGTGGTCGCCGCTCCGGCATTGTTGGCTGCCAACGAGGTAACCACCATTAGGTACGCCTTTTGGGGCAACCCGGCGGCGATCGGGGTGGAAAAAGAGATCATTGAAGAGTTTGAGAAAGCGTATCCCACCATCAAGGTTGAACCGATCGCGGTTGGTTATAACGATTACCACACCAAATTGTTGACTTTGATCGCGGGTGGACAGGCGCCCGACGTGATGCGGATCGATTCGTTTTATTTCGCCGACTTTTTACGGGTCAAAGCCTTGCTAGACATTACCAAATTTATCAAACGGGATCACGTGAAGGTGGAAAGTTATTATCAAGCCGGGTTGCTCGACAGTATGAACAAAGGGAAATATTACGGTTTGCCCTGGTCGACCGCGCCGTATTACATGATCGTCAATTTGAAAATGTTTAAAGACGCCGGGATCCCGGTGCCGTCCCCGGATTGGCAATGGAATGATTTCATCCGGATCAGCAAAGCGCTGACCAAAGGGGAAGGCGCCAACCGCCAATACGGGTTTGCCGACGACTTTCAAATGTCGCATATTTTGCCTTGGGTGTGGGGCGACGGCGGCGACTTGTTTGACAAGACCCGCAAAAAATTCACCTTGAACAGTAAAGCCTCCACCGCCAAGATTCAACAATTGGCCGATCTCTGTAAACAGGATATTTTCCCCGATCCGGCGCAGTTCCCCAGCGCCGAGGTGTTGAACCGTTGGACGGTCAATCATAAGGTGGCGCTGCGCTTCGGTTCCGCCCAGGAAGTTTTGGCGCTCCAAAACGTCAACGGATTTGAGTTTGAGGTGTTGCCGTACCCCGGCGGCGCCGCCAATCCGCGGACGACGCTCTTCAAATCCAATACCGTGGGAATCTGTTCCGCTTCGAAGAAGCAAGAAGCGGCTTGGACGTTCCTGAAGTTTTTACGGGCTCCGGGAATGCGCGGCGAAGTCCTGTACATGGAGGCCAAACGGATGCCGCCGACGGTTGACAATCCCGACCTCTGGAAGATTTACGCCGACCCGACCAAATCGCCGCGGAAGATCGCTGAAGTAACCCAGGCTTGCGCCAGCAAGTACGGGCATGTTTTACCGCTGCGACCGGGTTGGTTGGAGATCCAGGGGTTGCTCACCCCGCAACTGCAAAAAGTGTTCGCCGGCCAATTGCCCGCGGCGACCGTTTTGAAAGAGATTACCCCGAAAGTCGAAGAGATCATGCGGCGAACCGATAGCCAATAAGCGTGAAAGCCGGAGTCAACGGCAACCGGAGGGGACGGAGCGTCGTCCCCTCCGGTTTCGCAAAAAGCCGGTTTTTCTTTGGGCGGTGTTTGTGACGGCGATTGTCTCAGGGATGAAATTGCCCGAAGCCTCGGGATAATCAACGGGGAATCAGGCAATTCGCGCTAAAATCATTGTTTGGAGGAAAAAGATGAAAGTCAGGACTGTGGAATTTCGCGAGGCAGTGGCCGGTTATCTGTTTTTGATGCCCAATTTGCTTGGATTTATCGTTTTTACCGTCTTTCCGGTAGTTGGATCGTTATTATTGAGTTTCTCCGACTGGAACTTGTTGACGCCGCCGGTCGCGGTGGGATTGGAGAATTATCAGAAACTCGGGAGCGACCCTTTGCTTGGGCAATCGTTGCTCAACACCGCGTACTTTTCGTTTGCAAGCGTTCCTTTGAATATAATTCTTGCGCTTTTTTTGGCAATTTTATTAAATAGAAAGCTTGGCGGGATCAGTTTTTTCAAAGCCGCCTACTTTTTGCCCACCATCTATTCCACGGTGGCGGTCGCGTTAATCTGGCAATGGATTTACGAGAGCAAAACCGGTATGTTAAATCACCTGCTGAGTTTGGCGCATTTGGGTCCGTTTCCCTGGCTGACTTCGCCGCAATGGGCGATGCTCAGCGTGGTGGGGGTGGCGGTTTGGCGGGGCGTCGGCTATAACATGCTGATTTTCTTAGCGGGTTTGCAGGGCGTTCCGGCCGATCTGTACGAAGCGGCCCGGATTGACGGGGCCAGCCGTTGGCAGATGTTTCTCCACGTGACCTGGCCGGTCATCTCGCCCAGCACTTTCTTTGTGACCATTACCTCAATCATCAATTCCTTCCAGGTTTTTGATATTACCACCGTGCTGACCAACGGCGGTCCCGCCAACGCCACCAATACCCTGGTGATGCTCATCTATCAACATGCGTTTCAATTTTTCCGGATGGGTTACGCCTCGGCCATCGCGTATGTGCTTTTTGGGATCGTCCTGATATTGACGGTTGTCCAAACGACCCTGTCGAAACGGTGGGTTCATTATTAAGGCGCGGTCCGGTTGTGATCGGATCGTTTTCGGCGCGTAGAAACTTTGAAAATTGAGGTGGACATCATGTCAGTCGAGTTGACACCGGAAATAAAAATTGCCGCCAAGGCGCCGGCCCGTCCGTTCTGGGGCGAGCTGACGGCTACCCTGATCTTGGGGTTGGGCGCTTTGGTAATGATCCTCCCCTTGTTTTGGTCTTTGGCCACTTCGTTCAAGTCGTACAGCGAAGTCTTCACCAATCCTTACGGGTTATTGCCGCAAAAGTGGCAGTTGCAGAACTTTTGGGAAGTTTTTAAGGTGGTCCCGTTTCAGCTGTATTTTCTCAATACCCTCAAGATTACGGCCCTTTGCACCATGGGGACGTTGGCGACCTCGGCGGTGGCGGCTTACGCGTTTGCCCGGTTGCGTTTTCCCGGCCGCGACTTTTTGTTCTGGGGTTATCTGAGCACCTTAATGATTCCGCGCCAGATCACCCTGGTCCCAACGTTTGTGCTGATGAAATGGTTTGGCCTGCTGGACAACCATCTCTCCTTGATTTTGCCGGGTTTGTTCAGCGCTTACGGAACTTTCCTGTTGCGTCAGTTCTTTTTAACCCTCCCGTTCGAGCTGGAGGAGGCGGCGGTGATCGACGGCTGCGGTTATTTGCGGCGGTTTTTCCAGATTATCTTGCCGTTGGCCAAACCGGCCCTGGCAACCTTGGCGAT
Organism: Bacillota bacterium; assembly: GCA_023417475.1. Taxonomy (GTDB): domain Bacteria; phylum Bacillota; class UBA4882; order UBA8346; family UBA8346; genus JAEYPR01. Next base: position 43,996 of record JAEZFP010000001.1, read on the forward strand.
CTTCACGATGATGGCGCAGTGGAATGATTTTTTGTATCCGATGATTTTTATCAACAGTGAGCAGAACCGGACGCTCACCTTGGGGTTGGCGATCTTTCGCGGCGACGCCGATGTGCAATGGAACCTGCTGATGGCCGCCACCACCCTCACCAGTCTGCCGATTGTGGTTGCGTTCCTGTCGGCGCAGCGGTTTTTTGTCGAGGGCATCGCGATGACCGGGATTAAAGGGTAAGCTTTACTTCCTCCCGGCGAAACAGGACTGAACCCGTTCAGTCCTGTTTTAATTTGGGGTGAGAATATGCAATGACCGGATTTATTACATTCTAGTCAATTTTCGGAACGAATATTTGCATCTCCGGGCGATCTGCATTATAATTTTATTTTGAAATGTAAGACTGATTTTCACAGTGCGCAACTGCGGCAATAGCGCTGTCATAAGGAGTCGGCATGGGTACGATTATCAATGTGATCATGATTTTAATCGGCGGGGCGATCGGCTTGCTGTTCCGGGAGAAGTTTCCGGAACGGGTGACGCAGACGGCGTTGCAAGTGATGGGACTGTTTACGATGATCGTCGGGATCAGCATGGCCCTGCAAGGCAAAGAGCTGGTCCTGGTCCTGATCAGCCTGGCGGTCGGGGCGATGGCGGGCGAAGGGATCAATATTGAAGGACGCTTGGAGCAGGCCGGCGCCTGGATCGACAGCAAACTGAAGGTGACCGAGGGCAGTCCGGCCAAGGGTTTCATCTACGCCAGCCTGGTCTTTTGCGTCGGGTCGATGGCGATTGTCGGCAGTATCACCGACGGGGTCAAAGGCGACAGTTCGATTTTGGTGACCAAAGCGCTGATGGACGGGATCATCTCGATCCCGTTCGCGGCAGGCATGGGCTTTGGGGTGCTCGGATCGGCGCTGTCGATCCTGGTGTATCAGGGCGGGCTGACCTTGTTGGCCTGGCAGTTGCAGGCGCTGTTTACCCCGGAGATGATCCGGGAGCTGACGGCGGTCGGCGGCGTGATTGTGTTGGGGATCGGGATCAATATCCTGGGCCTGCAGAAGGTGCGGGTCGGGAATTTTTTGCCGGCGTTGTTGCTGATTATTTTGATTTGTTATTTTAAGCCGATGCTCGGGTTTTGAAGTTAGGCCCACTTGATCCCTTGCCCTTTAAAAGGGGAACCACCATGCTCCGGAGTTATTTTAAATGCGCTTGCGTGGGTTGAGGTTATAATGCACAAACCTTTATATGATAAGAATGTTTTAAAAGAGCGGGGTTTAGTTACTAACGGTTTTTGCTTGCCTTATAATCCGAACTTAACTGTCAGGGCTAATGAATTAAGAAAGAATATGACACCCATGGAAAACAAACTATGGGTGGAACTCTTGAAAGATTTTCCTCTTAAGGTTTTGAGTCAAAAAGTTATCGATAATTATATTGTCGATTTCTATTGTCCTAAGCTTAAGCTGGTAGTTGAAATCGACGGTGATATTCATGATACAGTCGAGGCGCGAGAATACGATCTGGAGCGGACGAAGATATTGGTAAATTATAATCTGAAAGTGATCCGGTTCAGGAATGAAGAAATTGCGATGGAATTTAATATAGTTCACGCAAAGATTATGGAACAATTCCGAAAAAGAGAAATAGAAAAATGATTTTTAACCATCCTGGGATATCGTGTTTATAAAAGGTGAAAGAAAATAATTATCATCCTTCATCCATAACATTGTTATATGTCTTTTATAGGCTACAAAGGATGTGGGTTACCCTTTTAAAGGGCGAGGGATCGGATAGGCTATGATTCAAGTCTGTTATCGCCACTCAAACCCGTTCCGCTTTCTTTTAGCAACCGGGAAAACAGATAAGGCCACCGGAGAATCCAATTCAACCACCGGGATTCGACATCCCGGAACCCGGGAAACCAATTTAGCGACCGGGGAAAGCAATTTAACGAGTGGAGAAGGCAATTTAGCCACCAGGATTTAACATTCCGGAACCCGGGAAAGCAATTTAGCGACCGGGGAAAGTAATTTAACGAGCGGAAAAGGCAATTTAACCACCAGAATTCGGCATCCGGGAATCTGGGAAGGGAATCCGGGGACTTGAATTGGGTTCCCAACCACCGGGCAAGACGGGCGGACAAGCAAAACGGAGGAATTATGCTCAAAGCGTTGGTATTTGATTTCGACGGGCTGATTATTGATACGGAGACGCCGTGGTATGAGGCGTTTGTCGATGTGTATGGGGAGTATGGGGCGGTGTTGCCGCTGGAGTTGTATGTGAAATGCGTCGGTACGGATTCGCAAGCGTTTCATCCCCGGAAGTACCTCGAGCAATGCATCGGCGGGCCGGTCGACGACGGGGCGTTTCAGGAACAGACTTTGGCGCGGCACGCGGCGCGGATGAAAGAACGGACGATCAACCCCGGCGTACTGGAACTGCTGCAAGCGGCCCGCGCGGCGGGGCTCAAGATCGGTCTGGCCTCCAGTTCGGAGCGGGCGTGGGTAGTCGGATTTTTGGAACAGTTGAATTTGCTGCCGTTTTTTGACACGATCCGGACCCGGGATGACGTAAGCGTGGTGAAACCCGCTCCCGATCTCTACCTCCGGGTATTGGCGGATTTCGGGATCAGCGGCGCCGAGGCGGTGGCTTTCGAAGACTCGCCCAACGGCGCCCGGGCGGCCAAGGCGGCCGGGCTGTTTTGCGTGATCGTGCCGGCGGGGGTGACCAAGGACTTGGTCTTCGCAGGGCATGACCTGCGGGTGGCTTCCCTGGCCGAGGTTTCGCCGGCGCGGTTGCGGCAGGAGTTCGGCGGGTAAATTTCCGGTGGGGATTGTTGAGATTGAAAAACTGACGCCCTTTCGTTCGCAAACCGGCAACGAAAGGGCGTTTTGGCGCGTGTCAATCTTTCCCGAAGGCACCTGGCGTCAGGGCCGGCGCGGCGGATGGAAGCGGCGCTTCAAGAGCGGACCCGGTCAGCCGGAACTGACTGACCATCTCCTGGAGCAGCAAGGCTTGGGCGCTCATGGCCTGACTGGCGGCGGCGCTTTGCTCGGAAGTGGCGGTATTGGTATGGGTAATCTGGGCGACTTGGATGATTCCCTGGTTAATTTGCGTGATATTGGTGGCTTGGGTGGCGGAAGCTTCGGCGATCGCATGGACCAGGCCGGCGGCGCCGCTGATGTCCTGGACAATGGTTGCTAACGCCGTGGCGGTCGCATTGGCGATCCGGGTGCCGGCCTTCACCTGTTGCAGCGAGTCTTCGATCAAGGCGTCCGTCTCTTTGGCGGCTTGGGCGCTCCGGGCGGCCAGTTTCCGGACCTCAGCGGCGACCACCGCGAAACCCTTGCCGTGGGCTCCGGCCCGCGCCGCTTCGACGGCGGCGTTTAAGGCGAGCAAATTGGTTTGGAAAGCGATCTCGTCAATGACTTTGATGGTTTTGGCGATATTCCCCGCCGCTTGACTGATGCCGGCCATCGCCGTGAGCATCGCTTGCATTTGGGCGTTGCCCTCCCGGGCGCTGTCACGGGTTTGCCCGGCCAGTTGGTTGCTTTCCTGGGCCCGTAGCGCGTTGGCGCGGGTTTGGGCGGCGACTTCGGCCATGGCGGCGGAGAGCTCCTCCAAGGTGCTGGCCTGGGCGGTCGCGCCGGCTGACAAAGCCTGACTGCCGTCGGAAACTTGCCGGGTGGCGGCGGTCACCTGCCGGGCGGCCTGGTTGATCTCGGCCAGAATCTGGTTGAAGCGGTCGATGGTGTGATTGAGCGCCGTTTTGACCCGGTCGTACTCGCCTTGGTAAGCGCCGTCGACCTGTTGCACCAGATCGCCCTGGGCCATTTGGTGCAGGACTGCCGCCACTTCGGCCAGGGGCGCGTCGACCGCCCCCATCACTTGGTTCAGGCCGAGGATGATCTCCTGGTATTTCCCTTCGAACTTTTCAAGCTCGCCGCGTTGCTCCAACCGTCCCTGAACGGTGGCCAACGAGAGCCGCCGCGCCTCCGCGACCACCTCTTGCAAAGCGGTCATCATGGCGATCATCGCCGGCATCATCTGGTCATTGGCGGAACGTTGGCCGATGGCGGTAAACTCCTCCAAACGGCTGATGTCGCCATGGGAAAGCCGGACGAAAGCGTCCTGCACGCTAAGCAGGCGCGCTCTGACCGTATTGATCCGGTCCGCGAAACGTTGCAGCACTCCTTGATAGGCCCCGGCCATGGCCACGGTGTAATCATTGTCCGCCATCCGGCCCAGCACCGCTTCGGCTTCGGCCAGCGGCGCCACTAACGCGTCCAAAGTGGCGTTGAAGCCGGTGATGACTTGGCGATATTCCCCTGCGAACCGGTCGGTGTCGCCGCGCCGGTCCAACTCGCCGGCTGCGGCGGCTTGGGTTAAGCGTAGCGTTTCGTGGACCAGACCCTGGACGTTGCCCATCATCTGACAAAGGGCCGGAATGATCCGGTCCTGCTCGGACTGTTGGCCAACGCTTTGCAGTTGCGCCAGTTCATGAAAGTCGCCGGCGGCGGTCTGGCTGATCACGTTTTGAACGGTCACCAGATTGGCCCGCACCCCGTTGATGGCGTTGGTGATATCACCGTAAATTCCCGGATAATCGCCGGCGACCGCTTCGGTCAGATCGTTGCGGGCGATCTGTTGCAAGACGCGGTTGCTCTCGGTCAAAGCCGCCAAACCGTTGATGCAGGCGTTGATGCTGGTTTTCAGTTCGTCAAAATCACCGTAATATTCATCGCTAATCGGTTCGGGAATGTCGCCTTGGCCGATCCGGGCCACGTAAACGGCGGTCAGCCGCAACGGTTTGATCACCGCGTCCAAGGTGGCGTTAAAACCGGCGATGACCTCCTGATATTTGCCGGAGAACTTACTGCTGTCGCCCCGTTCGCTTAACACTCCGGCGGCGGCCGCCGCAATCAGTTTTTCGGTCTCAGCGGTCAAATCGCGTAAGGCGCCGATCACGCTGCTGAGGCTTAAGCCTAAACTGTCCTGTTCCGAACGGAGCGGAACCTCGACCGTGAGGTCGCCGGCGGCGATTTGCCGGGCGGCGGCGGCCTGGGCTTGGCTGGCCGTGACCATTGCCGCAAAAGCGGCTTGCAAATGACCGATTTCATCCTGGTTTTCCTGCTTAATCACGACGTCGACATCGCCCAGGGCCAACCGGTCGGCGGCGGCAGTCAGTTCCCGCATCGGCCGGCGAATGAACCGCGCCAGACCGATCCCCATGCCGATCGCGCAAATCACCCCGAACAGCGCCAATCCGACCAGAAAGAGGATGGACTGTCCGGTCCGGGCGGAACTGGCCTGCGAACGGGATTCCGCTTCCAGCGCGTTATACTTCAGCATATTTTTGAGGGTTTCGTTGAAATCGTCCGCCAACGGCTTCAGGGTGGTGGTCATCAACAGGTTGGCGTCGGCGGCCTTATTTTGATTGGACAGTTCCAAAACGGCGGTTTGTTGTTGCCGGTATTGGGTCAAGTCGTTTTTGAGCCGGGCGAGACTGCTCTTTTCAAAGTCCGACGCCAATTCTTTTTCGTATTGGGCCACCTTCTGGTCGATGGTCTGCTCCAACTCGTGAAGGGCGTATTCAAATAAATTCTTGCCCATCGGGTTTAAGATGTGATAGGCGAGGTTAATCTGAATTCCCTGAAACGAGACGGCAATGGTGTTGAGCGGTTCGACCGGCGCCATGTTTTCATGATAAATCTCCTGGACATTCCGGTTGACTCCCGTGATACTCCACGCGCCGACCCCGCCAATCAGCCCGGCGATGGCGGCGACCGTTACAAAACCGAATAAAAGTTTGGTGCTGATTTTGCAGTCGCCGAACCATTGCCGGATGGGGCGAAACCACGTTGCGATCCCAGCGAATTTTTTAAAGAAACCCCGAAAATTCTTCATTGATGAAGCCCTCCTTGTATGTCATTGCGGTTTTTCTTCGGTTGAGCGGTTCCCTCCGGATTTTTCAATAAAGCTACAATTTATAGTGTCAGATTTGAAGATTAGTTTCCGATGGTCTTTGGATTGTATCGGTGTAAACTTTCAATTACAGCTTTATTAAGCTCAATTGACGCCGGAAATGACAAACCGCAACCGAGCGGCGGAAAAAACTTTTCATAAAAATAGCTTTAATGTATTTTTGTGTAAAATAATTAATCAATTTCCAGAAAATTATTATATAATTAGAATACCCGGACCAATTGTTTCGTCAACCGTACCATTGATTCCGGGTGAAATGGTTGTCGGGGCGCCGCCTACCAGTAAAAGGGGGTGAAAGAGGCAAGTTGATCGGCTCCAAACAAAGAAGGAGGAATTGAGATGAAATTGAATGGGAAAATCGGATTTGGATTGATGCTCCTGATCGGGTTGTTCACCCTGCTGTTCATGATGGGACAGGGCATTGTCTCCGCCACCACCTTGTTCAGCGACAACTTCGACGACGGCAACGCCACCGGTTGGTCGGCGACCAGCGGAACATGGTCCGTCGTTTCGGACAGCGGCTCCTATGTCTACTATCAATCAAGCACCGACGAAGGGCGGACATCGGCCGGCAGCTCCAGCTGGACCAATTATGCGGTGGAAGCGCGGGTGAAGGTCGACAACTTCAACGGCAGCAACCGCGCGTATGTATGCGGCCGTTGGACAGATGCCAACAATTTCTACTGCGTCAGCTTGTACAACTCCAGTGGCGGCACCATTGAGATCCGCAAGAAAGTCAACGGCAGCACCACCAGCCTGGCGACACTCACCAATGTTGGTCTCGCCACCGGCACCTGGTACACCGTGAAATTGGCGATGAATGGCGCCAGTTTGACCGCTTATCTCAACGGCGCGCAGAAATTGACCGCCACCGATAGCGCCTTGAGTTCCGGCGCCATCGGACTGATCGCTTACAAGGTCGTCGCCAAATACGACGATGTCACCGTCAACGACTTCGGTACGGCCACCCCAACCCCGACCGCAGTCGCCACGGCCACCCCAACCGGTACCCGGGCGACCGCGACTCCGACACCGACCGGCACCAGAGCCACGGCAACGCCGACACCAACCAGTCCGACCAACACCGCAACCCCCACACCAACCGCGGTCACGGGAGTAATCCATGTCACTACCAACGGCTCCGATAGCGGCTCCGGCACCACCGGCAGCCCGCTGTCTTTGACCGCGGCGCTCACCCGGGTCGCGGCCGGCGGCACGATTTATGTCCATAGCGGAACCTATTCCTACTCGACCGGAATCACCATCGCGTATGGCAACAACGGCTCCAGCAGCGCCTTCAAGAAACTGACGGCGGCGCCGGGCGAAAGCGCCCCGATCTTGAATTTCTCCGGACAAGCTTTCGACTCCGCCAACCGCGGTTTGACCTTGAACGGCAACTACTGGTTGATCAAAGGGATCAAAGTGACCGGCGCCGGCGACAACGGGATTTACATCGGCGGAAGTTACAATGTGATCCAGGATTGCGTCACCTACGCCAACCGGGATACCGGCCTGCAATTGGGACGCCGCGACACCTCCTTAACCAGCATTAACGATTGGCCGAGTTATAACCTGATCCTCAATTGCGAGTCCTATGACAACCGCGATCCGGACAACGGCGAAGACGCCGACGGTTTCGCCTGTAAGCTGACCACCGGGTACGGCAATGTCTTCCGGGGTTGTATCGCCCATAATAACATTGATGACGGTTGGGACCTCTATACCAAGAGCGACACCGGCCCGATCGGTCCGGTCGTGATCGAGGATTGCGTCGCCTACAGTAACGGAATGCTCTCGGACGGCAGCACCATGGGCGACGGCGACGGGAACGGCTTTAAACTCGGTTCGTCCTCAAATTCGGTCCAACATATCGTGCGGCGGAGCATGGCTTTTTACAACAAGAAACACGGCTTCACCGACAACAGCAACTCGGGACCGGTTACCGTCAAAAACTGCACTTCCTGGCATAATTCCATGTCCAGCACCACCAGTCAAAGCACCAGCAACTACAACTACGCCTTCTCCAACGGCACCCACAATATGAGCAACAACCTGTCCTACGCCGGCGGCGGGAACGATCACTATACGACCGGCAGCGATATCTCCAACTCCAACGTCTGGTGGGATAAAGACGACAAGATCGCCACCAATGCGTCGGGAACCATCACCGCCACCGCGGCCGATTTCTCCACCGCGCCGACTTACAACTTTGGTACCAGCCCGATAGCGCGGAACTCCGACGGCTCGATCAATTACGGCAGCTTTTTCCAATTGGTCTCCGGCAGCGACCTGGTGAACGCCGGAGTCAGCGGTTATACCATCGGGACCCGCGGCAACGTCGATACCACCAAGGCCACCATGCCGTATCCGCTCCCGTAATAATCGATTAGGCTTCGGAAGAGACGATTTCAAACTTGCAGGCCCCAACGGGCCTGCATTTTAGTTTGACAATGTGGCAAATTGTTCCTTATTTTCCAAGCGGTTTCGAAGAGTTTTCCAAACTTTCCCTGTGAGAAGGGTAGTTTTTTGATATTTGGCGAATCTTTAGAAATTTCATAAGTGACAGGAAGGATTTTAAGGTTTGGATACGGAAATAATAGGCTATGGAGGTGATATTGACAATGACCAAAACCGAACTAATTGATAATGTAGCCGAACAAAGCGGTTTAACCAAAAAAGACTCCGGCAAAGTAATCGACGCGATGTTTGAGTCCGTTACCGAAGCGTTGGCCGGTGGCGAGAAGGTTCAACTCGTTGGTTTCGGAAGTTTCGAGGTCCGCAAACGGGAAGCCCGCAAAGGCCGCAACCCGCAAACCGGCGCCGAAATCGACATCCCGGCTCAAAGCGCTCCGGCCTTTACCGCCGGTAAGGCGTTAAAAGACGCTGTGGACAAGTGAGAATTAAGCGACATACCCTACATGGAATGAAGAAAGAGCTTCTCGACTGATAGAGGCTCTTTTTATTTTTCGCGGGTTTTCGCACTTGCGAAGCAGCGACGAGGTTGGCTCGTCGCTGCTTGTTTATTGGGGGTCGTGGCCGTCGGGATATTTGCCGCGTCCGGTATAGTGGGTATGCAACAGCTGGTGCGCCCGTTCGCTCAGCGGCGCGCCCAAGTAGTCGCGGTAGAGTTCCTGGACGGCCGGGTTCTCGTGGGATTTGCGCAACGGCAGGTTGCGGTCGGCCGCATAGATGGCCTGAATTCGCGCTTGACGGGTGGCGGTGTTGGTCGGGTGGGGTTGGCCGCCGCCGCCGATACACCCGCCGGGGCAGGCCATGATCTCGATGAAATGGTAATCGGCCGTGCCGGCCTTGATCCGGTCCATGATCTTGGCGGCGTTGGCCAGACCGTGGGCCACCGCCACTTTGACGGGGGCGCCGTTTAAGTCGAGGGTGGCTTCTTTGACACCGTCCAACCCCCGTACCGCTGTCAGTTCCAGCCGGGGCAACTCGTTCCCGGTGACTACCTCATAAACGGTCCGCACGGCCGCCTCCATCACGCCGCCGGTGACGCCGAAGATGGCCGCCGCGCCGGTGGAAATCCCCAGCGGAGCGTCATACTCCTCGTCAAGTAAATCGGTGAAGCGGATCCCGGCCTCCCGGAGCATCCGGCCCAACTCGCGGGTGGTCAGCACCAGGTCGACGTCTTGATAACCGCTGGCGTTCATCTCGGGGCGGGTACATTCGAACTTCTTGGCGGTGCAGGGCATGATCGAGATCACTTTGATCCGTTCCGCCGCGATGCCGGACTGCTCGGCGTAGTAGGTTTTGGCCAACGCGCCGAACATTTGCTGCGGCGATTTGCAGGTGGACAGATTGTCCAGGAACTCGGGGTAAAAATGTTCCAGATATTTGATCCAGCCGGGACTGCAGGAGGTGATCAGCGGCAGCGTTCCGCCGTGCTGAATCCGTTCCAGCAGTTCGTGGCCTTCCTCCATAATGGTGACGTCGGCGGAGAAATCGGTGTCAAAGACGCGGTCGAAGCCGAGCCGGCGCAGGGCCGCCACCAGTTTGCCGGTGGCGACGGTGCCGGGGGCCATGCCGAACTCTTCGCCGATGGCCACCCGGACCGCCGGGGCGGTCTGGACGATCACGTGGACGGCGGGGTCGGCCAATAAAGCCCAAGCCCGTTCGGTATCGTCAACCGCCTGGAGCGCCCCGACCGGACAGGCCTGAATACACTGGCCGCAAAAGGCGCACGGCACTTCGGCCAAAGAATGGCTGCCGATCGGGGTGATCACCGTGTCAACGCCGCGGTTCATCGGATAGAGCGCGCCGACGCCCTGAACCTCGTGGCAAACCGCGACGCAACGGCGGCAGAGAATACATTTGGCCGGGTCGCGCACGATCGACGGGTTGGAATGATCCTGAAAACCGTCGCGCGGTTGCCGCTGGCTGAAGCGGGGCGCCCGCACATTATAGTCGGCGGCGAGCGAACGCAGGTCGCAATGGCTGTTTTTGCCGCAATTCAAACAGTCTTGGGGATGATTGGCCAGCAATAACTCCAGATTGATCTGGCGGGTCTCCCGGACGCACGGCGTGGCGGTCTGGACGACCATTCCGGCTTGGACCGGTTGGGAACAGGCGGCTTGCAAGGTGCGCGCGCCCGCCACTTCGACGGTGCAGATCCGGCAGTTGGCCCGGACGTTCAGGTCGGGGTGGTAACAGAGGGTTGGTATGGCGATCCCGACGGCCCGGGCTGCTTCCAGGATGGTGCTGCCCGCCGGTACGGTGACCGGTCGGCCGTCGATGGTTAATTGGACTGGTTCCATTGGTTTGTCTTCCTTTCTCCCAATTGACTTGTCTTAGCTGGCGGTGGTTAAGCCGGTCCGTCCGGAACGGAGGTTTTGGCAGACTCCGGCCGGGCATTCGCCGTGGAAATGGGCTTCCACTTCCGCTTGGAAATATTTCAGACTGGTCAGCATCGGCATCGGGGCGGTTTGACCCAGGCCGCAGCGGGCGGTTTGCTGCATGGTCCGGCCCAACAGTTCGATCAGGCGCAGATCGGCGGGGCCGCCCAAGCCTTGGCTGATTTTGTCGAGCAGTTCGTAGAGACGGGCGGCGCCTTCGCGGCAGGGCGTACAGCGGCCGCAGGACTCGTGTAAGTAAAACCGGGCGAAACATTTGGCCATGTCGACCACGCAATGGCTGTCGTCGATGATCAACAACGCACCGGTGCCGAGGGTCGAGCCGACCTTGGTTAGGGTGCCGTAATCCATCGGCAGGTCGAGCAGGTCTTTGGGCAGGCAGCCGCCGCCGCCGGTCTGGGCCATCTTAAACTCGCGCCCGCCGGGAATGCCGCCGCCGATGCCGTAGACGACTTCGCGGAGGGAGATGCCCATCGGCACTTCGATCAGGCCTTTGTTGCGGATGTTGCCGGTCATGGTATACACTTTGGTGCCGGCGGAGTCGGCGGTGCCCAAGGCGCGGAACCACCCGGCCCCTTCCAGCAGGATCCGGGGGATGTTGGCCAGGGTTTCGACGTTATTGACGCAAGTCGGACGACCCCAGAGCCCGGCGTGGACCGGGAAGGGTGGTTTGACCCGCGGTTCGCCGCGTTTGCCTTCGATCGACTCGATCAGGGCGGTTTCGTCGCCGCAGATATAAGCGCCGGCGCCTTCGCGGAACTCAATGTCGAAGTTAAACCCGGAATCGAAGATGTTCGCGCCCAGCAAGCCAAGGCGGTTGGCTTCGGTGATCGCTTTCCGCAACCGGGCGATGGAGAGCTGGTACTCGCCGCGGATATAGATGTAGCCTTTATTGGCGCCGACCGCGTAGCCGGCGATGGCCATGGCTTCGATGATCGTATGCGGATCGCCCTCGAGAATCAGCCGGTCTTTGAAAGTGCCGGGTTCGCCCTCGTCGGCGTTGCAGATGATATATTTTTGTTCGGCCTGAACTTGCGCGGTGGCGGCCCATTTGGCCCCGGTGGGGAAGGCGGCGCCGCCCCGGCCGCGCAGGCCGGACTGGGTGATCACTTCAATGATCCGGGCCGGGGTCATTTCGGTCAGGGCGGTGCCCAAGGCGCGGTAACCGTCGCGGCCGATGTATTCCTCAATCGATTCGGGATTGATCACGCCGCAGTTGCGGAGGACGATCCGTTTCTGCAGGCTGAGATAAGACGGTTTGTCCAGATCCACCACGGCTTTGGCCGAAGCGGCGGTGATCAGCAGCCGCTCAACGATGGCGCCCTGCAACAGGTGGGTCTCGATGATCTCGGGGATCGTGTCGACTTGGACCGGACCGTAATGGGTCCCTTCCGGGTAGACGATCAGCGAGGGACCGTGATCGCAGGCGCCGAGACAGCCGGTTTCGATCACTTTGACCTGGCTGTCCAGACCACGGGCGGCCAACTCCCGGATGAACGCTTCTTTGACGATTTTACAGCCTTCGGTGACGCAAGCGCCGCCGCCGCAGATTAACACATGGGCGCGATACAGATTCATTGTTTACACCTCTCCCAGATCGGCTTCGTAATGTTCGATGATCTCCTGCAATTTGGCGGGGGTCAGGTTGCCGTAAACCTGATTGTTGATCATGATCGCCGGGGCCACGCCGCAGACCCCGAGACAGCTGGTGTTCTCCAGGGTGAACTTGCGGTTGGGGGTGGTCTGGCCGGGCACGATGCCCAACTGGTTGCGGAGCTCGGTCAGAATGTTGGCGCTGCCCACCGCGTAACACGGGGCGCTGGAGCAGACGCGGATGATGTATTTGCCTTTGGGTTCGGTGTTGAGCAGGCTGTAAAAGGTGGCGACGCCGTAGACCCGGCTGGCCGGCATGGCCAGGAAGGCCGCGATCTGGTGCAGGGCCGCCTCGTGGAGGTAGCCGCCCAGCCGTTTTTGGACGGCGTGGAGGATCGGGATCAGAGAGTCCGGTTGGGCCGGGTAGGCTCCCAGCACCGCCGCGACCTCGGGGTCGGGGGTGGGGTGGTGGTTACAGGAATGTGTTGACATGGTAGTCCTCCGGTGGTTATTTGGGGTTCGATGAAAGCCGATACGATGGTAAGGCGTCGGAGTGGTTCTGAGAGCTTTGCCAAATTGGTTGAGTGCGCCGTGAAAAGCAGTGGATTGCTGCGTCAGTCGGTCGCTTCGGGCTTCAGCGTACATCCAGTACGCTTCCAGTCCTCGCTCGGTCCTTCCTTGCACTCCCCTGCTTTTGACGACGCGAATGCTGAATCGGGAAGACAACCAATTCGGCAAGGTGCCCCCCGGCGCGCTTAAGTGTGGCGCCGGACTGCATACACCTCGGCTAAAGACGATCATCTGTTGTTAATGGAATGGCGCTTGTTTAAGGAAAAAGGGTAAAAATAAATTGGGTCGGAACCCAATTGGTGTCAAATATTGATTGTCCCAAACGCTCTTCAAGACTCAAAATTTCAGCTCTGTCACCCCTCGCCTCTGCAGGGCTAACTTGAACCCCATCGTAGTAGAGGGGCGGAGGTGAGGTCGGATTCAATGATTCGCAATTACCCATTCCCCAATCGCGGCGCCGTTGACGATGTGGTTGGCGACGATTTGGCGGGCGCGGTCGGCGTTGACCCGGGCGTAGGTGTATTTGCCTTTGCCGGGGATGTAGACGTCGACCAGGGGTTCTTGTTCGCAATTGCCGATGCAGCCGATCTGGGTGACGGTGACGTCGAGATTGCGTTTGGCCACTTCTTCCTGGATGGTTTTGATGGTGGCGCCGGCGCCGGCGGCAATGCCGCAAGTGCCCATGCCGACTACGATTTGAATGCCGGGGGCGGCGTCGCGCCGGGCGGTTTGATTGCGGGCCGATTCGCGCATGGCGGCTAATTCAGCTAATGATTTCATCGGGAACGTCCTCCCTAACCTTGGCGGAAGATTTGCCTTGCAGGTTAGCTCATGTTGTATTTTATTGTTAAAAGGCCCCGGGAAATGGATCCGGGAACCGCGGAAGCACCGCAAAGAAGTTGGGAAAGGGATTCCGGCGCTGGGAAGCAACAGCCGGGTATTAGAATTCGACATTCAAGCCCCGGAATTGCCGATTCGGCTAGCGGAATTGGACATCCGGGAACCGCGGAAGCCTATTCCGGTCCCCAAAAACCGCTCCAACCACCGTAATCGGGCGCGCGTGGAGCCGGAAACACCGAACGGACTGTCAATAAGTCCGCCAAATCTGTTTCAAATCATAGCACGAACCCGCGTCGGGCTCAACAATGTTCCCGTTTTCACACAATGGCCTTGCAATGAAGGACTGGTTTGGGCTAAGCCGGGGTTTCGTTCCGAAATTATCAAGCTTGTTCTATAAATAACGAGCTTGTTCCATAAATAACAAGCCAAGCGCGGCGTCGGGGCCAGTGGGCGCAGGCTTTTCCCAGGTTGACCGCGCTGCGAGCGCAAGTGTTAACAATGTGTAAACGGACCAACGGCAGGCAAGTTTTGATCGCAGCGCCAGGGCTGCTAGCGTTTGGGGACGGGGGTTTCCGGGCGGATCCGGGCGACGGCGGACCGGCCGGAATGCCGCATAAACGGCAATATATCCAATCTGCCTAGAAAATAACTTTTGCCTATGTCGTCACCTAGCTTCATTCTAATTCGCTTGCGCGAGCGGCGACGGGTAGCTAGCGTGGCCGACTACCTGGTCTAATAAAAATTTAGCTTTTATCCGAAGATAAATTAAAACGGTTCGGACGTAAAAAAGTGAAAGAAAACAGGTCGTCGTGGGTTTTTGTTTCGGGACCGGGCGACCGGTTTGGGTGATCGTAATGTTTGATGCGGTAAACGTCACGATGTTGCTGATCGTATTGTCCGGCGCTTGTCTGGCTTTGGGTTGCGCCTGGTATTGGTTGCGGACGTTTTGGGAATGGGAGGTGGGTGGCGCGGCGCTGGCGGAACGGCTCGGCCTCCGGACCTATCTGCGGCAGAACCGGTCGTTGCTTGGCTGGCTGCTGGCCGCCGCCGGGCTGGTCGCGTTCGCCAATCAACTGGGCTTTGGAGCGCCGTTGCTGCCTTGGGCTTTGGCGACCGGAGGCGGCAGCGCGCTGATCGCGGGTTATTTCGGCCGTTTGGCGGTAGCGGTGGTGTTTGGACGGTTGACGAGCGCTGGGACGGGCGATTCCCAACGCGACCGGGTGATCAGCGCCTGGGCCGGACTGGCGCTGGGATTAAGCGCGGCGGGTTTGGCGCTGCTGCATTGGGGCGGTTGGTTTTTGTGCTTGTTTTGGCTCGGGCGGCAACCGGTGGCGCAAACCGCCCAACTCATGGCCGGTTTCGGGATCGGAGCCGGCGTAACGGCGTGGCTGGTCCGGTTGCGACGCCGGCGCGCGACCCCAGACGATACCGGACTGGCGGAGTATTTCGGATTTACCGTGATCGACCTCTACGATACCTTGCTCAACGCCATCAATGGCGCGGCGGCGCTGGCGGTTGGGGCGGGATTGGGCTTCCGGGGGGTGGTGATTCCGCCGTTGTTGGTGATCGGCGGCTTGAGCGCCGGGGCGTTGCAATTGTGGCTGATCCAACCCGACCGGGCGCGCCCCCGGTGGCTGGCGGGTTCGCCGCTCGCCTTGGGCCCGTTGGGTTGCTTGGCCTTGCTGGCGTTGCCGTTATGCGGATTTGGGTTCGGTTGGGGCCGGCTGAGCCTGTACGGGGTGTTCCTGGCCGGGTTGGCCGTGGGGCGGTTGGCCGCGCTCCGGCCGGATCCGCTGCAACTGACGGTGGGAAGCGTGGCGGCGGCCGGAGTTGGCTATTGGGGCGGCGCACTGCTCACGCCGGACTTCGGCCTGTTCGGACTGGCCCTGGCGGCGGTGGGCGCGTTGACCGCGCTGGGGTTGAATCTGCCGCTGGCGGTGGCGCAACGTTGCAGCGCCGCCAAAGCCACCGCGGCCGCCGCCAACGACGCCCGGGCGGAACTGGCCCGCCCCGAAAACGCCGGACTGGGCTACGGGGCGGTTGCGGCCTGGTTGACCACGTTGGCTTTGACCGGCGTTTTCCTGGTTCAAGCCCGCTGGGAGAGCGCGGCCTTGACGGAACGGATCGTCGCGAACGGGGGCGCGCGACCGCTTTGGTTGGAACCGACCCGGTTGCTGCAAGGGTTGGCGCAAACCCGCAGCCTCCTCTGGTGGCTCGGCTGCGGCGCGGGGATCCTGCTCTTTGGCGGCCTGCGGCAGCTGCTGACGGAGCGGCGGGGAACCGGGCGACGCGCTTGGGTCGTTTGGTGCTGGCTCTGGGGCGGATCGGGGCTGTCCGGTTTGGTGTTGGGCGCGCGGGGCCTGTTGGGATTGCTGGTGGGAAGCGTTGCGACGGCCTGGTCGGCTATGTATCTTCTGCCGTTGGCGCTGGCGAAGTTCAATTTGTCGCCGCGTCCGAACCCTCCCGGAAACTGCGCCGGACCGCCGCGCCGCCGGGCAACCGTCAGCGATACGCTTCATTTGATCACCTTGTTGAAATTAATTGCGGTTAGCGCGGTGGCGACCGCCGGATTCCTCGTTAGTAATTCGCTGTTCAGATAAAGTTTCACCTTAGTGTTCCTTTGATTTCTCCCGGCCCAACCGGTTCAGGGATGAAACGACCGGGGTTATCCCCGGTTTTTTTAACGTTACGAATTCGTCTTTCCGGAAGATTTAGTAGTAAAAATTTTCGGCGGTTTATTTGTTTCCTTACGCCATAATTTGGGAATGGGTTTATCATAACTGCTGCTACAGACATTTTTTGTGAACAAATTGTTACAACGGTATGAAATTTAACATTATTGAAATGTTATGTGCCTGGGTAGGAAATATGAAACATTAGGCAGGGCAAGAAAAAGTTTTGCATTTAGCCAAACTATGTGATAAGATAAACTGGGCAAAAATTTTATTCAAAATTCATTTTTTTGCAATGCAGTTGAAATAGAAGTGCCCGGAAAAGCAGGAATGACGCAGCAAGGTAATTTTTCCCATTTAACACAAATCGAATTTTTACGAGGGGAAAGGTCGCTGCGGTAAGAGGAGGTGCTTGGTGGAGAACAAAGGGTATCTCAAGCGGTGCTTGAGTTTGCCGCTTGGGCTCGGGAATTGTTACAATTATATTAAAACTATCAGAAAGGAACTAAACAAAGATGCATAATCTACAAGCAACTGCGTTTGAAACCTATTCGGTATGGGTGGTCCTTGGTATCGCCATCGCCGGCCTTTTTTACGCCTGGTTTCTTTGGAACCAGATCAAAGGCAAAGATAAAGGCAACGAAAAAATGCAAGAAGTTTGGAACGCGATTCGTGAAGGCGCTGACGCTTACTTAGGCCGCCAGCTGAAAACGATCCTTCCGTTGATTGTTGTTTTAACATTTGTACTGTTCTTATCGGTCTATGTGGTTCCGCCGAGCGCCGAAGCGATGGAACGTTTCGCTGGCAAATCGGCTGATGAAGTGAAAATGATCATCGGTGTCGGCCGCGCCATCGCGTTCGTCATGGGTGCTTTCTTCTCGTTGTTGGTTGGTCAGTTGGGCATGCGGATCGCCGTTCAAGGTAACGTCCGCGTGGCCGCCGCCGCCCGGAAAAGTTTCTCCGAAGCGTTAAAAGTCGCTTATCGTTCCGGAACCGTTACCGGTATGCTCACCGACGGTCTTGGCTTGCTCGGCGGCACCGCCATCTTCATGTATTTCGGCATCGCCGCTCCCGACGCCTTGCTTGGTTTCGGTTTCGGCGGTACGCTGCTGGCCCTCTTCATGCGGGTGGGCGGCGGTATCTACACCAAAGCCGCTGACGTCGGCGCCGACTTGGTTGGTAAAGTCGAAGCCGGCATTCCCGAAGACGATCCCCGTAACGCCGCGGTTATCGCCGACTTGGTCGGTGACAACGTCGGCGACTGCGCCGGTATGGCCGCAGATATTTTTGAATCTTACGAAGTAACCATCGTTTCCGGTTTGATCCTCGGTCTTTCCTTGGTCGCGCATACCGGACAATTAAAATGGATTATCTTCCCGTTGCTTGTTCGCGGTATCGGCGTGCTCTCCTCCATCCTCGGAACCTATATTGTTAAAGGCGACGATGAGAACAGCAAGACCGGCGACGCAATGGGTTCCATCAATAAAGGGTTTTATTTCTCCGCGACCATTTCGCTGATTGCTTTCGCCTTCCTGGCGCACTTCTACATGAACGAATGGCGCGCTTTCTGGTCGGTTGGCGTCGGTATCGCTTTGGCGATCGGTCTTGACGAACTGACCAAGTTCTTCACCGATACCCACTACAAACCGGTCAAAGATATCGCCGCCGCTTCTCAAACCGGTTCGGCCACTTTGATCCTGCGGGGTTTGGCGGTCGGTTTCGAATCCGCGGTTTGGCAAACGCTGGTAATCGCCGTGACCATTTTGGCTTCCGTCATCATTTATTGGGGTCAAGATCCGGTGTATGTCCTGTACGGCGTGGCCATGACCGGTATCGGCATGCTCACCCTCACCGGCAACAACGTCGCGATGGACTCCTTCGGTCCGATCGCCGACAACGCCAACGGTATCGGTGAAATGGCCGGTATGGACAAAGAATCCCGTCAAATCATGGCCGACCTTGATGCGGTCGGTAACACCACCAAAGCCATTACCAAAGGTGTGGCCATCGGTTCCGCGGTTATCGCCGCCGTGTCCTTGTTCGGTTCCTTCTTAACCGACGTTACCAAAGTGCAAGCGGCCTTAGGCATCAAAGAAACCATTGAAATGACCGGTATCCGGGTCTCCGTCCCGAACGTCTTTATCGGGATGTTGATCGGCGGCGCCATTCCTTGGCTCTTCTCCTCGCTTTGTATCAACTCCGTTGCCCGCGCGGCCGGATTGATCGTTGAGGAAGTCCGTCAACAATTCAAAATTCCCGGTTTGATGGAAGGCAAAGTCCAACCGGATTACAAAAAAGCGGTCGGTATTTGTACCGCCGCCGCGCAAAAAGAGTTGGTCGGCTTGGCTTTGATCGCCGTCTTAACTCCGTTGATCGTCGGGATGTTGCTCCAAGTTGAAGCGCTCGGCGGCTTCTTGGCCGGCGTTATCCTCTCCGGTCAATTGTTGGCGGTCTTCATGTCCACCGCCGGCGGATCCTGGGACAATGCCAAAAAGACCATTGAAGACGGCATCTATGGCGGTAAAAACTCCGAAGCCCACAAAGCTTCCGTTGTCGGCGACACCGTCGGCGACCCCTTGAAAGATACCGCGGGTCCGGCTTTGAACCCGATGATCAAGGTTATCAACATGGTTTCCTTGCTCGCCGCGCCGGTACTGGTTACCGTGAAAAGCTCCGATCCCGGCGTCATCACCGCCGCGGTGATTTGCACCATCGCCGTGGTTGTTGCCATCTTCTACTCCAAACGGGGTGGTTTTGGTAAGAAACCCCAAGGAAGCTCGGCGAACTTCTAAGTATTTGCCGAAATCATTTCTTCACGGGGCTGTTGATTTCTTCAACAGCCCCGATTTATAATTGAAAGTAAGGGGAGTTCAATGAAACTGCGCACGAAAACGTTCTCTTTCACGAAACCGATTTACTTTCAGATCCTTTCGAAAAATACCTTGAAGCGCAACTGGTGGATGTTGGCCATGATCGGCGCGTTTGCCGGCTATCAAGTGACCAAAGCCCAATGGGAGACCGCGCTTTGGATCGGTCTTTCCGCGGTGGTCTTTTTTGCTTTTCTGATGTACCGTTGTTGGCGGCATGCCAACCGGAAAACCAATCCCTTATTTTATGCCGACCGTCATTTTGAAGTGGACAACCAGCTCCTCAATTGCAAGTTCAAAAACGGCGCCTTGAATCAGATCAAACTGGCCGACATCCGCCGGGTCATTAAGACCCCCGGACATTATGAGCTGTATTTGAACAAAAAGTCCTTTATTTTCCTGCCGCTCCAGGCGTTCCAATCGGCGCAGGACATTACCGCCTTTGAATCCATTCTCCGGGGCCGGTTTAAGAAATAATCCGGCCGGAATCCGCAGTTTTTTCCGTCGAAAGCAACCAAGCCACCGCTCTGCGGCGGCTTATTTGTTGTGGGCCGTAGGATATAGACATGAAAACCATCGCGGCAGCGTATCTTGTAAAGCGGACTCTGTTGGGCGCAGGGTGAACGCGGAGCCGGTCGGGGTTTGATCGGCTTGGGTTAATTACAATAAAGGTGGTTGCATGTCGACACAATCCATTGTAAAAGGGACCGCGCTTTTGGCCGGGGCCGGCTTGGTCGCTAAGGTGCTGGGGGCCGGTTACCGGATTTTTTTGGCGCGGTTGATCGGAAATGAAGGGATCGGTTTATACCAGATGGCGTATCCGATCTATTTGATTTTCGTCTCATTGTCCACGGCGGGCGTGCCGATCGCCATTTCGCGGATTGTCGCCGAAAAACTGGCCGCCGGCGATCAGGCGGGGACGCGGCGGGTATTGCGGGCTTCGTTCGTGTTGCTGTTGGGATTGGGGTTGGGTTCGGCGTTGGCGATGGGAAGTTCCGCGCGCTGGCTGGCCGGGAACGTCGTGGTGGACAGCCGGGCGGTCTACGCGATGTGGGCTTTGACGCCGGCGATTTTTTTTATGAGCCTGATGGCGGTCTTTCGCGGGTATTTTCAGGGTTGGCGACAGATGACGCCGAGCGCGCTCTCGCAAATTGTGGAGCAGGCGGTCCGGGTGTCGGTGGCGTTGATCCTGGCGATTTTGCTCTTACCGAAAGGGGTGGAGCACGCCGCGGCCGGAGCGGCTTTTGGGGCCACGATGGGCGGATTGGCCGGTCTGATCTTTTTATCCTGGACCTTTTGGCGAAAACGTTCCGGGTTGCGCAGTCGACAACGGACGGACCACACCGATTCCTACCGGTCGATCATGAAGAAACTGATCCGCTACACCTTGCCGATTTCATTGGCGGTGATTTTGGCTCCGTTATTGCAAGGGATCGACTCGGTGATTGTCCCGGCGCGCCTGCAAAGCATCGGCTATACCACCAGCCAGGCAACGACTTGTTTGGGAATGCTCGGGAATGCCTGGGCCGTCGCGAATCTGCCGCTGATCGTCACCGCGGCGCTCTCCACCAATATGGTTCCGGCCATCTCGGGGCTGCTGGCCAAACGGCGGTTGGGAGAGGCCGGAGACCGAATCCACGAAGGGTTGCGGCTGGCCATTACTTACCTGGTGCCGGCGGCGGTGATTGTTGGCGTCTTTGGGCAGAATATCTACCGGATCCTCTATGGAACTCCCGGGGTCGATATTTTGTGCTGGTTTGCCCCGGCCATCATTTTTCTGGGATTGGAGCAAGTCACCGCCGGCACGTTGCAGGGATTGGGCAAACCGAACCTGCCGTTGCTACATTTTCTGATCGGCGCCGTGGTGAAAGTGCTGGTTACCGTCACCACCACCGCCTGGCCGGGTTTGAACCTGGCCGGCGCGGCATTGGGCACTATAGCCGGGGCCACGGTCACCGCCGGTTTGAACCTCGGGGCGATTCACAAGTTGACCCGGGCCCCGTTGCCGCTCAATTTGGCGATTGTGGTCGGAGGGTCGTTGATGGGGTCGGGCTGTTGGTATCTCCAACGCTATTTGAACTGGGGCTACCTGCCGGAGTTTGCGGCCGGGGTCGCTGTAGGCGGTGTGGTTTATCTCGGTTCCTTATGGCTTTTGGGAGGAATCCGGCGCCAGGACATCGAAATGGTAACGGGTTTAATTGGAAAAAAGGGGGCTCAGACAGGATGAGTACAGATAAATGTCCGGGTAAAGCAAAGGACAGCTTCAGAAGTCTGATTGAGGTGATGGAACGGTTGCGGGGCGCGGACGGTTGTCCCTGGGACCGCGAGCAGACCCATCAAAGCTTAAAACCATATGTGATTGAGGAAGCCTACGAAGTGCTGGAGGCGATCGAGTCCGGTCAGCCGGACAAGCTTCGCGAAGAGTTGGGCGATCTCTTGCTCCAGGTGGTCTTCCAGGCCCAAGTGGCCAAGGAGGCCGGCGCGTTTGATATTGACGACGTCATTGACGAACACGTCGCCAAATTGATCCGGCGGCATCCCCATGTCTTTGGCGATGTCTCGGTGGACGGGGTCGCCGGGGTATTAACCAATTGGGAGCAGATCAAACAACAGGAGAAAGCGGCGGAACGCCATTCAGTGCTGGACGGTATTCCGGCCGATCTGCCGGCGTTGATGAAGGCGGAGAAGATTCAGGGCAAAGCGGCCAAAGTCGGATTTGACTGGGGCAACCTGGAGGGTCCGTTGGCCAAAGTCAAAGAGGAGTTTGGCGAGTTCGAGGCGGTGCTGGACCCGGCCAAGCTGCCGCCCCAAGGCGCTCCGGCCTGGGACAGGCTGGAGGACGAGTTCGGCGATATCCTGTTCGCCTTGGTCAATGTGGCGCGTTTCTTGAAAATCAATCCGGAATTGTCGTTGCGCCGCACCATCAACAAGTTTGACGACCGTTTCCGTTATATCGAAGCCGCCGCCGCCCAAGCCGGGCGCGGGCTGAAAGAAATGACCCTGGCGGAGATGGACGAGCTGTGGGAAGCGGCGAAAAAACGGTAAGACGCTCTAAAGATTTACGAAAATTCTACCAATCCCTCCTCATTGCCAGACCGGTATAAAAACCCTGCCGGATGAAAAGCTAATACAAATGGTTGGGGAGGAAAAACAATGCTTAGCAAGAAGTTGCAACTTTTGGCTTTGTTACTGGCTGGATTCGTGTTTTTTAGCGCCGGTTGTCCTGGCAAAGAAGGTACCTTCATTAAAAATATGGTCACCAAGTTCGGCAAACCTCCGGTAATCTCGGTTTATATCAAGGATACCGGGCAGAAAAAGAAGATGGATATCGATGAATATCTGGTCGGCGTGGTCGCCGGCGAGATGAAACCGGGTTGGCCTTTAAACGCTTATGCCGCCCAGGCGATCATTGCCCGCACCTTCACGATGGAATTTCTGTCGCGCGGCGGGACCCGGGCGTTGCACGGCACCGATATCTCCACCGACGAGCAGGAGGCCCAAGCCTATAACGCGCAGAATATCAAACCGATTATTCGTAAAGCGGTTCAAATGACCAAAGGTTTGGTCATGAGTTATAACGAAAAGTACATCAAAGGCTGGTATTCGGCCAGTTGCGGCGGGGAGACGGCCTTGGCCAAAGAAGGTTTGGCGTATAAAGAGGCCGAACCGCCTTATATCCAATCGGTCAAATGTCCCGAGGCGCAGATTATTCCGAAAGACGAACGTTTTTGGACCGCCGCCTTCACCAGTCAAGAGATGAATCAAGCCTTGCGGAAGGCGGGGCAAAAGCCGGTCGGTACCGTTCAAAAGATTGATATCCTCAAAAAAGGCCACGGCCGGGCGGTCTTGGTCAAGGTTACCGGCGCCGCCGGTTCCGCCACCATTCAGGGCGCCGATCTCCGGATCGCCCTCGACCCGGTGAAGATGCGGTCCATCTCCTTTGAAGACGTGAAAGTGACCAACGGCCGCACCGTAATTTCCGGTCGCGGTTTCGGCCACGGCGTCGGTCTCTGCCAGTGGGGCGCCTATGCGTTGGCCCGGCAAAACAAGGCGCCCAAGGATATCGTCCATCATTATTATCCGAAGGTGCATATTTCGAAGATTTGGTAGCGGTTTAACGAAGGAACAATGTCGTTCCGAAGCCCGGCGTGAAGATGCCGGGCTTTTTTTGCGCCCCCGCCCGGACGGCGTGGTGGGATTTTGGAAATTAGAAATCGGTTGGATCTCGTAAATTAAAGGAAAATCTTGGTTTGGCGGCGAATAAATCCTCCGGACTTCCCAGTGATTTACAAGGTTGAGGGAATCAATCATAAAGCGAGGGAGGGTTTGCTTTGTCCAAACGATTTAAAGTGTTGGCCTGGTTGTTCCCGTGCCTGTTCGGGTGGGCGACGATCGGTTCGTGCGGCGCGCCGACCAATCTGGTGCAAAACCCCGGTTTTGAAACCGTTGTCGCGGGACGGGCCGCGGGTTGGCAACCGGACGCTTTCATCAATCAACCGGAAGCGGTCGAGTTTCGGGTCGATCCGGGCGGGTATTCGGGCTCCAATTGTTTTACCATCATTAATAAACAGCCCAACGACGCCCGGATTACCCAAGCGATCGATATTGTTCCCGGTAAGATTTACCGGGTCGGTTTCTGGGTGAAGACCGAGAGGCTTGATGCCGAGCCGAGCGGGGCGAATTTTTCCTTCCGGAACGGCATCTATTATTCGGACCCGATTAAAAATACCCAAGGCCGCTGGCTGTATTGGGAGACTTATGTCCAGACCCGGGCGGACGGTCCCAAAACGTTGGAGTTCTGGATCCGCCTGGGCGGTTTCGGTTCTCCTTGTAAAGGCCAGGTTTCCTTTGACGATTTGGTGATCGAACCGGTGAGCGCCGTTCCGACCGCCGTCAAAGTGCGGCAATGTTTCTCCGAAACTCCGGCCGGAAACGGCCTGCCGCCGCTGGGAACCAGCCCGGGCAGCGCTTGGTTGTGGATCATCGGTTGCGCGATCGTCGCGGTGATTGGTCTGATGGAAGTGCGGTTGCGGCGCCCCACCCCCGAGTCCCAACCGGCCCGTGGGAGCCAAGCGCCACCGGCGGAGGCGGGCGTGGCCAAACTGGAAGAGGATGAGGATGCCGATATTTGAGTTGGCCGGTTGAAAAAAGGTAAAACCCCGGGTCCATAAAGGAGGTAGGCGCATGTTGAAGAGTGCGACCGGCGTGCCGAGCCGGCTCAATCTAGCGTTGAAGTTGCCATTGCGGCGGGTGTTGCTGGCCGGAGCGTTGGTTTGCGCCGGGATCAACCTGGTGGCATCGTGTCTTTATTATTTGAACCATACATTGACACCGTGGACTTGGCTGGGATGGGTCTTGGGAATGACCTTGTTTATCCTGGCTTTTGCGGTCCGGCGGGAAACGCGGGAACCCTTGGATGCCGCCGCGGTTGTGGAACGCCGTTGGCTGTGGGCGGTCGGAGTGGGTTTGACGGTGTTGTTCGTTGGGACCCATCTTTGGAACTATCCCACGGCGCCGTGGAATCATAACGGCTTATTTGACGACGCCGGCTGGGATCTGCATTTTTTAAAAAGCGTCATTTGGGGCGGCCATCCGTTTCAGGCGGCGGTGTACGTGCCGGGCTGCTCGGCGGCGCGGGAAGTTATTTTTCATCTCTATCTGGCGCCGTTTTTTGCGTTGTTCGGCGCGGACCTGTTGGTTTTTACCGGCGCGTTGCTTTTGCTTGGCTATCTCACTTTTATCTTCACGGTGTTACTGGTGCACCGGCTTTTCCGCAATCTTTACCTGACCGCCTTGGCCGGATTGCTCTTTAATTTTTTGCCGTTGCATTACATCCACACCTTTGTCGGCCATCGTTATGCCAGTATGGCGCCGTTGATGATGATATCCGTCTATCTGCTGGTCGTCGGGTATCAACGGCAATCCGCCCGGAACGTGGCGCTCAGCGCAGTTTTTGCCGGGCTCTGCTTCGCCTCGGCGATCATGGGCAAACAGTATTTGATGGGGCTGGCCGGCGGGGTGGTTTTGGCGCTGCTTTTCAATTACCGGGAGACGGTGACCCCGGCCAACCTGCGGCTGACGAAGATCTTTCTGGTCGGCTTGGCGATCGCTGCGATCCCGCTCCTGACGTATATCGGGTTTGATCCCGGTCATTATTTTATGAATGAGGGCGGTTATACCCAAGCATTTTTAAACGCGCTCACGACGCAGGGGTTAGCCGGGGTGTACCCGTTTTACCAACGGATGATCGACTGTTTGTTCAACTTCACCTTTTACCGCTGGTTTCTAAATGATTTCGTGCTGATTCCGCTCCCGTATTATTGGTTGCTGCTTCCCGGAATTGTCATTGCGTTGGCGCGGAAACAATTTACCTTGGTGATTCTGGCGTTGCTCTCGGCGGCCGGAGCGTTTGTCGCGGGTTTCTCCGACTACCGGGTGCTTCATTCGAGCCCGTTTTGGATTGTCATGATCATTTATGCGGTCGATTGGCTGATCACTGCGGCGGACCACCCCCGGTTCGGCGCGTATTTCCCGAAATTTACCGTTTGGACGGCAACGGGACTGATTCTCCTGGCGGGTTGGCTGCCGTGTGTTCAATACCTCTATCAGAAATCGCTCAATCCTTTTTCCATTCCGTTCTTTGTCCAACAGGACGTGGCGGTTTCACGGTATTTGCGGGATATTGTCGCCGGGGTTCCCAATCCTTCGACCCGGTTCCGGCATAACGAGTTTAATAAACTGCCGGGTTTGCCCGAGCCGGGGTTTGACACGTTGATCTGTCAAAATCGCGGTTACGCGATCACCCATTTGTTTTTGTACGATTACGGCGCTGAGCGGATCATGGCCCTCAGCGATCAACTGCCGTTCAATCTGATGGCTGAGCGACAAATTTTGACTGTCAATCAACGGGCGATTCAAAATTATCCGCTCCGGAATAAAGACCTCAAGTTGGTTTGGGAAGTCAATGAAAAGACGGAGCGAATCGTCAAGGCGTTTCAACCGGGCAAACAATGGGGCGACGAACAAGTGTTGCGCTTCGACTACCGGGGTTACGGGTTTACTTTGTATGTCCTGAATATTCGCAACGCCAATATCCGTGAGTTTCAGGAGTTCGCGGCGACAGTCGCGTTGTAACGAACCGGTTGCGGCGGCGCGTCCTTCATCGCCCATTCTATCCCCCGGCCGGGTTGAATATAATGGAGTAAGGCTAGGAAGGGAGGAGAGGGATGGCGATGGAAGAAAAGAAAAAGCTGCCGGATCTGCCGCATCAGTTGACGTTGACCAACCGCAACGCGTTAGGCATTGAGGGTGTCTTGAATATGGGCAGTTTCGAAGATGAACGGATTATTTTGGAGACCACCAAAGGCGTCCTTGAGATCAAAGGGGAGAATCTCCATGTCCAGCAACTCAACCTGGACCAAGGCCGGGTGGTCTTGGACGGTACGGTTTATTCCCTGATTTATCTGGGGGAGGACTTTGGGAGAAAGGGCAAGTCGTTCTTCGGACGCCTTATCAAATAGCTCGCTCGCGTCGAGTACCGCTCGCTTTTGACGACGCGCGGCGAGCGAATGGGGGTGGGCGCTCGTTGGGCGTCGGTTGCGGGGGATGGGCGGTGCGGCAGCGGCCCGCGGCGCGGCGGGTCGTAATTTTTGGGGTAACGGTTGGGCGTTTCGACAAAAACCGTCGCGACGCCGAAAAGTTGGCAGGAGTTTCCGAAACCGACAGCGAATAATTTCGCTTTGAGAGGTGACAAGATGCCAGCCGCAACCGTTCAATCGACGCAGTCGACCCGCCGCCGCAAGGCCAAGCCGCGTCCGTTGCTTGCAAAGATATTTATTTTGCTGATTCAGGTGATCTTCAGTCCGTTGGCGATTCTTTGGGATTCGTTTCAATCCAAAAAGAGTCTCGACCGGAGCTGGACCTTCGCTTTCTTTCTGTTGATTTCGGTGTTGATGTTGCTGACGGGTTTGGGGTTGTTGGTGGCGGACGGCCCGGTGGACAAGACCCTAAAGCTGATGACCAATCTGGCCGGCAGCGAAACGGTGCTGCCCGGCACGACTCAACCGGTGCTTGAGGCCATCAACGACTATGCGTTGCAAAACCGGCTCGACCCCAATCTGGTGTACGCGATCGTCAAATCCGAAAGTAATTTCGATCCGAAAGCCGTATCCCGCGCCGGGGCCCGCGGGTTGATGCAACTGATGCCGGAAGTCTGGCGCGAATACAGTAACTCCTCCTGTACCGGCAATCATGCTCCGGGGCGGGACTGCGATCCCCAAAACTGCATTTATGTCCCGGAAGCCAATTTGCGGGCCGGAACCCGTTACCTCCGGGCTTTGCTCGACCGCTACAACGACCGGGTCGATCTGGCGTTGGAGGCGTACAACGCGGGGCTGACCAATGTTGAACCCGGTCAAACGCCGAAGTTTGAGGAGACGCGCAATTATATTCAAAAAACCATTGGAACCTGGCGGGATTTGCGGAAGGCGACCTTGATCGAGCGGGTCCGGGTGGGTTTGTCGGTTCAGGGCGGGCTGAAAGTCCTCTTCGGACTCTCTTTTCTCTGCTGGCTGATTCTGTTCTGGTGGGCCAGTCGTCGCCTTTTTGGGCGGTAAGCGTAACCCCGGCTGTTTTCGTATGTTCGACCGAAATTCAAGTGGTATGGAATGAACCTTCCGGATGGGAGGTTTTTTGTTTGTACGTAATTTTAAACAAAGTGTGAATAATAAGAATAATGTGTACATCATTGACATATGGTACGAGAGCCAGTAAACTAAAAGGGAGAATCATGATGCCAAAAAAGAAGGTGCGGAAGATGCGCGCAGCGACTGCCCAAATCATTGGGACAAGAGATTTTCGAGATAATCTGGCGGATTATTTAAAACTCGTATACATTAAAAATCATGTTTTACGGGTCGGCAAGTTGAATCGGCCGGAAGAAAGCGCGCTGCTTGTTCCCGCCCCCATAATGATGGAGTTGTTGACCAATGTGTCATTTCATTCCACGGTTTACTTTGATGACTCAACCAATCAGTATGTGGCGGCAATTGCGGAGTTAAACGGTGACGGGGTGGGAGATACGAAAGAAGCTGCAATTGCGATGGCGCTCGACAATATTGAAGACTTAGTCGCCGACTTCTTTCAGGATATTGAATGGCAACTGCGTTCACCGCAACAGCGGCGGCTATTGCCGCATTATCTAAAGTTAAAGATGGCCGAATCTCGGGAGCAACTGGCCGAGCTGCTTGGTTTGGAATAGGAGACGATACTTTGCCGACATGCAGTTTTCGTGATTTGGGCATGGTTTGTAAAGCGTTAGGTTTGAAACCTTCTTCGGGAAAGAACGGGACGAAGTGGAAGGGGACCAGCCCGTTAAATGACCAAAGCGTCGTCATTGCCATTCACGAGCATGCCGGAGGTCGCGACATTCCCGATGGAACACTGCGTAAATATTTAAAAGATTTGGGTTTCAAAAACATTCAAGCGTTTAATGACTACCGAAACGACTTATAACTGGGAATGAAGGAGCGATTTGCGAAGCCGCTGAAAGTTTTTCAGTGGCCTCGCAAATCGCTCGTTTTATTTTATACTCAAGCAGATAATCAACACCCCGCTGCAGTTTCCCGTTGCGGGGTGTTGGGATCAATCGGTTTCATACACCGCCGCCGTCTCGGCCACGGCCGCGGCGCCGGAAGGCGGTTCCAGACCCAGGGTTTTGAGGCGGATGGCCAGCGATTGCCGGGAGACGTCGCAGAAGCGCCGGAGGTAGTCCGGACCGCGCCAGAGGTTGTTGCGGATGAAGTCCTCGGGCATCAGCAACTCCTCGGCGAACCGGTTGGCCTCGCGGTTGAGACCCCAGGCGACCGACCGGCCAAGCTTGTCCGCGCCGTTGAAACTCAAATCGTACTCCGCGAAATGTCCCAGCAGAATATGGCCGAGTTCATGGGCGATGGTCCAGCGCAGCCGGCAGGAGGCGGTCACTTTTTTGAGAATGATCACGTAGCGGCCGCGGATGCAAAACGTGACCGCCTCTTCGTTTTTATCGAGCGCCTCGTCGTGGAAGCGGACGACGTACTCACAAGCCTCGCAGATGCCCAAGACGTCCACGGGCAACACTTTGGGGAGCTTGGCCAGGACCTGGCGGGCCACATCTTGAGCGTACGTTTCGCGGACCAGCATTAGCTGTGTTTATCGACTTCGTCCAGGATCCGCAGGGAGATCTTGGCTAGTTCAAGTTTCTTCTGACGTTGCTCGGGGGTGAGCTTGGACCAGGACCGGCGGACAAAGGCGATTAATTCGGCTTCTTCGTCGTTAATGGTCCGGATTTCATAACGCGGAACCTCGGGAATCCGGCCGTCCAACGCGGAGGGACCCGGTTGCCAGGTTGGATCCAAGTGTCCGGCGACCACCATCATCTCTTCGTAGGTCACGCCATGGGCGTAGTCGGCCAGTTGTTTGATGGTCTGGGGATTGGGCGGGGTTTCGAGCAGCCCGCGGGAGAGCCGTGAGATATGGGCCGACGAGATTCCGGTCTGACGCGCGTATTCGTTCAAGGACCGGTCTCCTTGGGCTTTAATGAGCAATTTGGCAAACCGTTCTTTATCAAACATTTCCCAACACTCCTTTTCAGTTTTTATTATAGCAGGTTTATTGACCATAGTAAATAGCAAAACCTTGATTTGACGGAGAATTTGACGATATTTTCGTCAAATTTGGGTTGAACTTGGGGTTTTTGGTGAACGGAAGTAATGTTTCCTTGATGAAATAAAATATTTATCAAAAACAACATTTAGGTATTGACTGAGGAAAACAAATCAAGTATATTATTACTTAAGAACAATATTGAATCGAGGTAATAAAAATGAAACGTTGGGAATTGGATCCGATCCAAAAGGCGGCTTTGGAAACCTGGCTGCGGGAGGTCACCCGGTCGCCGGGCCGACCCCGGGGCAATCTGAGCAAAGCCGCGTCAATGCTTGGTATCAGCCCGGGTTATTTACTCCGGGTGCTGCGGGAGCCGGAACGGAGAATTGGCGAACGTTTGCAGCAGAACCTGGCGCAACTCCTGGAACGGGAGGGGTCCGACTTGGGCGGGGGTCTTTTTTTGCTCATATCGTTACATAAGAGTAATAAAAACACTGATTATGCAGGGTGGGAGGATGGAGCAATGCGGAATCCCTATGATGGGCCGGTTCAATGCAGTTGCAAGGGCTGCGGCGCCGGGATCGAGCCGGGCGAGCGGGGGCTGGAGTTCAGCATTTATACACCGTTGGTGGGGTTGGTCCATTTTCAGGTGCATGACGATTTTGAGTGTTTGCGGGAGGCCGCCGTCGCGGAGCGGGGGATGGGCCGGCCGGAGGCGGCGGGGGCGGTTTGTTACGGCTGTGAGTTGGAGCTGCTGCCCGGGCAGGAGTGGATGCGGGCGCATAACGGCCGGCGCTGGGTTTGGGTCCATGATGACGAGGACTGCCTGAAGGAGGCGTTGGGGGCCAGGGGCTTTGAAGCTTAGGCGACGGAGGTTGGGAAGGAGTTTCTGGGGAGCGGTGATGGGGTGGTTCTGTGGGTTCTGCCTAGTTGTTTGCGCCGTGAAAAGACGCCCATTGCTGCGTCACTCGGTCGCTGCGGTGCTCGACATACAGCGAGTATTGTCTGCGCTCCTCGCTCGGTCGTTCCTTACACTGGACGTCTTTTGACGACGCGAATGCGCTATCACGGAGACAACCAATTTGGCAGGGTGCCCCCCGGCGCGCTTTAGGTATGGCGCCGGACTGCAAACACCTCGGCTGGAATGAGACTTGAGTTGTAAAGGGTCGATGGATTGCGGGAGTAGGGAACAGCGCTACGCTGATTCCCTCGGACGGAAAGTAGGGTTGACCAAGGTCCCCCTCGCTGCGTCGTCGCAGAGAGGGGGAAGCCCCGGTGTTGCTGTTGGTAGGGTGTAACGCAGGGGGTGAGTCGCTCGGCCTGGTTCCCCAGACTGGTGGGGGTGGAGGATGACCCAGTCCGGGAGGGGTTTGAGACAGTTTTGGACCTCGGCCTAGGAGTTCACTCTCGTGCGGTAGCTCCCAACCACTCGGGCGCTCAATTCAACCACCCTAGTGGAGCATTCCGGTCCCGGAATCTTCGGGCCGGGTGCCGGAATGCCGAATTATGGCGGTAAAAAATCCGATTTTGGTTCCGGAATGTCGGATTCTGCTGGTTGAATGGTGGTTTTTGATGGTGAAAAAGGCCGTTCCGGAACCGGGTAAGGGAATTTCGGAACCGGAATCAACGCGATAAGGCTTTCGATACGAATGTAAAGGAGGAGTTGCAATGGATCGGATGGCGATTACCCAATCGGGTCTGCCACGGGCGGTGGTGAAGGCGGTCGAATGGGAGCTGCGGCATTTGGAAGTTTACCGGAAGACGGCGCAGTTGTTGCGGGAAGAATTGGTGGAGTTGCGGGAGTGTTTTGGGGTTCAGGCCGGCGCCGGACCCAAGGTGCAGACGGGACTGGTGGACCGGGTGGGACGGCAGGCGGTGAAGCTGGTGGATTTAGAGGATAAACTGCGGGTCTATGAGTTGAAGCTGCGGGCGTTGGATGCCGGGGTGGCGGTGTTGGGCGTCGAGGAACGGGCATTGGTGGAGCTGCGTTATTTTCATCCCTTGGAGTATAACCATGAACAGACCATGACCCAATTGGGCTGGAACCGTAACCGTTATTACCGGCTGCGCGGCAGCGCCATCGCTAAGGTGGCCTTGGTGTTAGGCTATGACGAAGGAGTTGAAGCCGATGCGGGCGCGTAACATCAAACCGGGGTTTTTCAAAAACGATGTGCTGGGAGAGGTGGAACCGCTGGCGCGGGTACTTTTCATCGGGCTGTGGTGCCTGGCCGACCGGGCCGGACGGCTGGCGGACCGGCCGCGCAAGATCAAGGCGGAGATCCTGCCCTACGACGATTGTGATGTGGAGCGGTTGTTGGACGTTCTGGACCGGCAGGGTTTTATCGTCCGTTATCAGGCGGCGGGAGAACGGTATCTTTGGATTCCCGGTTTTTTGCGGCATCAAAACCCGCATCCCCGGGAAACGGCCAGCGGCATTCCGGCGCCGCCGGAAGACCCGCCCCGATCCGCCCCGGGTTTGGCCTTGGCGGTGACCGATCCGGTAAATTCCCAAACCGGCCCGGCGGATTCTTTGGATCCTGATCCCGGAATCCTGAATCCCGACTACCCCGAGCCGCCGGCCGGGAGCGAATCGGCAACGGCTCAAGCCGGGACGGGCGTGGTTGCGGTTGACGCCGCGACGGTGAAACAGTTGGAAACGGTTTTGCTGGAGGTTTCCGGGAAGAAACGGCCGACCGCCCGCGACCGGGCGGCCATCCGGGCTGGACTGGCGTTGGCCGGCGGGGACGGCGTTTGGTTGCAAGCGTTGGTACGGCAGGCGGCGCGGCAGTTTCGACCGGAGTACCCCGGCGACCGGATCGGGTCCTTCGCGTATTTCCTGCCCGTGATTGAACACGCGTTGCAGCAACGGGGACGGGCCGAACCGCCGGGCGCGGCGGTCACGGGGAACGCGGCCCCGGCCGATCCGGCGGCGGATGCGGCGTTGACCGCGGAGTTGCTGCGGTTGTTGGAGCGGGAGCCGTTGGAAGGAGGGGGCGGCCATGGCTGAGCCGGAGTTGTTGGGACGGGCGTTGCCGCCGAGTTTCTTCCGGCGGGCCGGCGGGAAGGTGGAGGAGGACGGTAATTTGGCGTTGCGGTTTGCCCCGGTGTTGCGGGGGCTGGAGGAGTTTGGCCTGAGTGGACGGGTGGGGGAGTATCGCTACGGGCTGGAGGATGCGCTCCAGGATTTGGTGGGGTGTATCCGCTGCGACGGGTCTTGCCGGTCGCGGGTTTACATCCCGGGCGGGACGCCGATGTACTGGGGACTGGACCGGGTCGGGATCCGGGCGGCGCGGGGCCGGATGGTGCTGTTTAAGGCGTTTCGTTGTCCCGGGGTCGACCGGCGGAAGCTTGAGATTCAGCGGTTGCTGGTGTGCCGGAGCGACGCGGCGGGGAACGCGGGTTGAGGCGGGGCGGGGTGTTGGGGTGGTTCTGCGGGTTCCGCCTAGTTGTTTGCGCCGTGAAGAATGCGCTATCATGGAGACAACCAATTTGGCAGGGCGCCCCCCGGCGCGCTTTAGGTATGGCGCCGGACTGCAAACACCTTGGCTGGAATGGGACTGGAGTTGGGGATGGGAGATGGTTTGGGGGTAGGGAACGACGCTGCGCTGGTTCCCTCGAGCGCAGAGCGGAAAGTAGGGTTGACCAAGGTCCCCCTCGCTGCGTCGTCGCAGAGAGGGGGAAGCCCCGGTGTTGCTGTTGGTAGGGTGTAACGCAGGGGGTGAGTCGCTCGGCCCGGAATTGCGGCACTTCACCCCTCCCACTTTTCACGAATTATTTTCCCAGAAACAATAAAGAGTTTACGTTTTTAACCGATACATAAATTATTAAAAAAAATCAGTCGGGCCAACCCGAAAACTTATTCAAAAAGAGGCGAAGAAAACTCACCGGACAGGAAGTTCACACCGATCGACAGGGGGTTGGCGTGTGCCAGGGAGCGGTAGATGAAAAGAGTGTTAATCGTTGATGATTCAGTGTTCATGCTGGCATTAATTCGGACAATCCTGGAAAATAACGGCTATGAAATTGTGGGCCAAGCGGAGACCGGCGCCGTGGCGGTAGAATTGTACAAAGAGTTGCGACCGGACGTGGTGACCATGGATATAACGATGCCCGATATGCAGGGACTGGATGCGCTGAAAGAGATTCTTGTTTTTGATTCGGCCGCCAAGGTGATTATGATCTCTGCGATACAGCAGGAACAGATGATCGCGTTGGCTGAGAATAACGGCGCCAAAGGCTTTGTGACCAAACCGTTTTTGGAGGAACAAGTCTTGCGGGCGATCGAAAACCTTGATTGAAGATACGATAAAATATTACCGGCGTTGACGCGACTTGCTACGCAAGCAGAAGGAGTATGGACATGGCGGAAAACTGGCTTCAAGAAAACGAGTTGGACACGCAACAAAATAAATATTTAACATTTTTGCTGGGGCAGGAGTGTTACGGCATCGCCATCCAGCATGTGACGGAGATCATCGGCTTGCAACCCTTCACCGAAGTGCCGGAGCTGCCGGCCTACGTCCGGGGAATCATCAACCTGCGCGGCCGGATCATTCCAGTGCTTGACGTGCGGATGCGGTTCAAAAAGCCGTTTCAGGAATACACCGACCGGACCTGTATCATTGTTGTTTCATATAAAGATATCGCCGTCGGGTTAATCGTGGACGGCGTATCCGAGGTGTTGGACATTCCCGAGACCGATATCGTACCCCCGCCGGAGTTGAATCATTCGGGCAACCGGTACGTCGAGGGCATCGGCAAAGTCGGCGACGCGGTCAAATTGTTGTTGGACTGTCAGAAACTGCTCGGCGACGACGAAGCGGCGGCTTTGGCGCAAGTCGAACAATAAAGGAACGAACAACGATATGAACATAACAGTAGGGATCGGGGAGATGGCGGTCTCCCAAAATCCGTCCGACCAGATCTGGACGTACGCGTTGGGTTCCTGTGTGGCGGTCACGGTTTATGCGCCGTCGCGACAGGTGGCGGGGTTGATTCATATCGCCTTGCCCCGTCCGTTGGACCGTTCCGAGGAGCTTTCCCGGGCGGCCTATTTTGCTTCCAGCGGGATACCCCGGCTGGTTCAGCAGGTGCTCAAGATCGGTCAGTGTCTGCGCCGCGACTTGCGGGTGCAGCTGTTCGGGGGAGCCGATTCGTTGTGGGGCAACGACCTCTTCAATATCGGCCGCAAAAACATTGAGGCGACCCAAGCGGCCTTGGACGAGCTGGAACTGGTTCCGATCCATTCCGAACTGGGCGGCGTCTGTAGCCGGACGATTGCTTTGGAGGTGGCCACCGGGGCGGTTCAGGTCAAAACCTTGCCTTGGGAGATCCCGGAGGGTTACGCCGGCTGAAATCGGCGCGGCGGTACGCGTGAAGCGTCCGAAAATTTAACCGAAAATTTGTCAAGCGATTCATCCGGTTATGGTAAAATGGGGTGATTCGCGGGACGCCCTGGTGTGAAGTTGCGCTTTGACATAATTGCTTCAATTACTTTGACTACAATCAGGATTCGCTACCAACGATGACGCAACTGAAAAGGACTTTGCCCGCACAACGGCAAGTTCCTTGATTGTATCCAAAGCCGTTGGGTTGATTATGTTTTTTTATATTTCATCCGTCCTACTCAATACACCGGCGTTCGTTTTACCTGGGGGGAATGACTTATCGAGACAAAGGAGCAGAACCAAGCAATGCAGTGGAAAAAATGGCAAACGGCGTCCTTCAGGACCAAAGCGATCCTGGTGGTCTGCCTGGTTTCATTACTATGTTTGGCCATCGTGTCAATCATCAACTATGCGGTCTCCTACCGGACCCTTGCCGCGGAGTCGCAACAAGCGCTGACCGAAGGGGCGGCCAAGTATGCCGCGACCATCAACGGCTGGCTCAGCCAACAGGGGAAAGTGGTCGAGGAGATGACCGCCGATCTCGAATATGACGGCAAATTTGACGACAAGTACTTAACGGACTGGTTGAAAGCAAAAATGCAAAGCAACCCGTCCTTTGGCGACGTCTATATCGGCTTCAACGATCAACGGTTCATCGACGGCAGCGGTTGGAATCCGCCCGCCGACTTCAACTGCACCCAACGTCCCTGGTATCTGCAGACGATTAACAACAACGCCCTGACCTTCACCCTGCCGTATAAAGACGGCGTCACCGGCAAAATGGCGGTTTCGGTGGCCAAACCGGTCACCCAAAACGGAGTGGTGATCGGGGTTGTGGCCGTCGACATTTATGTGGACTTTTTGACCGACTTGGTTAAAAACGCCAAGTTGGGCGCTACCGGGTACGCTTTTTTGCTGGACCGGGAGCACAATTATTTGGTCCATCCGTTGGCCGCGTTCCAACCCACCGATCAAGGGTTTAAGAAATTCGCCGAGGTGTTGGACGGCCGCTTCCAACCCATCGCCGCGCAGTTGAATCAGGAACAGCCCGTCTTCATGGCGGCGCGGGACTACGATAACATCGCCAAATATCTGGTGATGGCGCCAATTCCGGCGATTCATTGGACCTTTGGTTACGCCATGCCCGAAGCGGAATTCGCCCAAAAACTCAACGGCTTGGTGATCGGCTTTTTAATCGCGGCGGTGATCTCGCTGATTCTGACCGTCCTGTTGGCTTATTTCCTGGTGGCTGGTTTGCTCAAACCGATCCGGGAACTGACCAAAGCGGCCAAACAATTGACCATCGGCGACACGGCGGTGGCGATCGCCGTCCGGACCAACGATGAAATCGGCGAACTGGGGCTGACGTTCCAAAGCTTGGCCCAGAGTATGCGGGAGCAGACCGAGCTCGCCAACGGAATCGCCGACGGCGACCTGACGGTGGACGTTAAGCTCAAATCCGAGCACGACTTGCAAGGCAAAAGCATGCAAACGATGGTGGAGACCTTACGGGAGTTGGCGGCGACCACCAATAACCTGACTCATGCCGCCGCGACCGGGCAATTAAGCGTCCGGGGCGACGCCGACCGTTTCAACGGGGTTTACGCCGAGATCGTCCAAGGCGTTAATCAAACACTGGATATGGTGGTGAAACCGTTGCAGACCGCCACGCAATACGTGGAGCGGATTGGCCGCGGCGACATTCCCGAGCGGATCAGCGACGATTACCAAGGCGATTTCAACGAATTGAAACAGAGCATCAACGCCTGTATTGACGGCCTGGAGGCGGTGACCGAAAGCAACCGGATCCTGCAATCGCTGGCCGGTTACGACTTTACCGACCGCTTCGCCCAAACGGGACTGGGTATCTACGGCGAAATGGCGCAGGCCATTCAAAACCTGCAGCAACAACTGATCCAGATGCAGACCATTTTCAGCCAGATCGCCGCGGGCGATCTGCAATCGCTGGAGGTGTTGCGGGCGGCCGGGAAACGGAGCGAAAACGATCAAGCCACGCCGGCGCTGATCCGGATGATGGATACCATCCAGGCGATGGTCGGCGAGACGCTCCGGCTCTCCGAAGCGGCGGTCTCCGGGCAGTTGGACAGCAGAGGCGCTGTCGCGAAGTTCGCCGGAGAGTACCGCCGGGTGATCGAAGGCTTCAACGCCACGCTTGACGCGGTCGTGGCCCCGTTGAACGAAGCCAATCAGGTCTTGGGCAAGATGGCCTATAACGACTTCAGTCAAGCGATGGACGGCGCTTACCACGGCATGCTCAAACGTTTCGCCGATCAGATCAACCTGGTCCGGGAACGCTTGCTCAGCGTCCAGGAAGCGTTTGTCCAGCTCTCCCACGGCGACACCGGCAAACTGGCGGAGTTCAAAGCCGCTCCGCGGCTTTCCAAACATGACCATCTGCGCCCGGCGATGATCGCCATGATGCAGGCGCTCCAGGATATGGTGGATGAGTCCAACCGCCTCTCGGGCGCCGCAATCGAAGGCCGTCTCGACGAACGGGGCGATCTCAGCCGTTACGAGGGGAAATACCGCGAAATCATCGCGGGGTTAAACGGTGTGATGGCCGCGATGGAAGCGCCGCTGGCCGAGACTTCCGCCGTCCTGCAGGCGATGGCCCAAGGCGATCTGGCGCAACAGGTCGCCGGCGCCTATCAAGGCGAATACGCTCAGATGAAACAGGCCCTAAACGATACCTTGGCCAGCTTCAGCCAGTTGTTGGGCGAGATCAACACCGCCGCCCGTCAAGTGGCGGTCGGTTCACGGCAAGTCTCCGACGGCAGTCAAGCGCTCTCTCAAGGCGCGACCGAACAGGCCAGCACCTTGGAGCAACTGACCGCTTCCATGGCCGAAGTGGCCTTCCAGACCAAACAAAACGCGCTCCGCGCCGGTCAAGCCAATGAGCTTGCCAATACGACCAAAACCAACGCGACCCAAGGAAATGAGCAGATGCAGGCGATGGTGGCGGCGATGGCGGCCATTAACGAGTCGGCGGCCGGGATCGCCAAGATCATCAAAGTGATTGACGAGATCGCCTTCCAAACCAATATCCTAGCCTTAAACGCCGCCGTCGAAGCGGCCCGGGCTGGACAACACGGCAAAGGCTTCGCGGTCGTCGCCGAAGAGGTGCGCAACCTGGCGGCGCGGAGCGCCAAAGCGGCCAAAGAGACGACGGCGATGATTGAAGGCTCGATTCAAAAAGTGGCTGACGGTACCAAAGTGGCGCAGCAAACCGCCGCGGCCTTAAGCGCCATCGTCAGCGATATCGCCCAAGCCGCCGCGTTGGTCAGCGAGATCGCCATTGCCTCCAATGAGCAGGCGACCGGAA
The DNA here is from genome assembly GCA_023417475.1 of Bacillota bacterium. Classification (GTDB taxonomy): domain Bacteria; phylum Bacillota; class UBA4882; order UBA8346; family UBA8346; genus JAEYPR01. The sequence goes on from JAEZFP010000001.1 coordinate 82,757, forward strand.
TCGCCCAGATCAACCAGGGGATCATGCAGGTTTCGCAGGTGACGCAGACCAATACCGCCACCGCCGAAGAGAGCGCGGCTTCCAGTCAGCAGATGAGCGCCCAGGCCGAGATGCTCCAGGAGATGGTGGAGACCTTCCATTTGTTTGACCAAAATCAGGCGCCGCAGTTACCCGCCGGTCCCACCGGGGTAAGGGAACGGCAGCCTCAAGCCAAAGCGTTTGACCCGGCCGGCTTCGGAAAGTATTAAATCCGGATAAAGTATAAATTACCGGAAAATAAAGGCGAATTGATAAAAATAGCACAAAGTCGAGATGCTTCGGAAAACCCACCGATGTTTGGCGAAACCGGGAAAATTGAATTGACAGTAAATTTTTAATGTTCTACAATTAATATACAAGTAAGTGTTTACCGGGTCGTTCCGTCAACCCAATTCGGGCTGAGCGCCCCTCGGCCTGGGGAATTTCCTGGTGGAGAAGAAGATGGAAACACTATTACATCGCCGCGAAAGTCTGATTTTGACAGCGATTGAGGTCATTGACGAACTGGGTTTCCAAGGGTTGTCCACCCGGGAAATTGCCAAACGGCAACAGATTTCCGAAGGAGCGTTGTTTCGGCATTTCAAAACGAAAAACGAGCTGATTTTGGCGGTTTTGGATCACTATTCGCAATACGACTTGGATATTGCCCAATCGGCCCAACTGAAAAACTTTGGCCCCAAGGAAGCGTTGATCTTTGCCACCACCTCGTTTTCGGTGTATTACGAAAATTATCCGGCGATCACTGCCGTCTTGCTCTATCATGACCTGTTGCAATTTGACCCGGAGTTAAAAACAAAAGTTCAAACCATCTTTCACCAACGCCATCAGTTGGTTTTGAACCTGATCGATCAAGCGAAGGCGGCCGGGATGATCCGGCCGGATGTCGATAGTGAAAGTTTGACCGAGATGATGTTGGGTACCTTTCGAATGATCTGTCTGAAATGGCGAATGGGCGGCTACCAATTTTCATTACGGGAACGGATTCTGGCGACGCTGGAGATGATTCTGCAAGCGTTTCGCCCCACATCTTAGGAGGAGAGAAAATGGGTAATAAAGTGTTAGTGGTCGATGACGCCGCTTTTATGCGGGCAACAATCAAAAAAATTCTTACCAATAACGGCTTTGAAGTCGTGGGCGAGGCTGAAAACGGCGCAGTGGCCGTTGAAAAATATAAAGAAGTCCGCCCCGATGTGGTCACCATGGACGTGACCATGCCGGAGATGACCGGAATCGAAGCGTTGCAAGCGATCCGGGCGATTGATCCCAAAGCGGTCGTCGTGATGGTCACCGCCATGGGCCAGAAAACCATGGTCACCGAAGCGGTGATGTACGGCGCCAAATCATTTATCGTCAAGCCGTTTCAGGAAGAACATATCGTCAAGACCCTCCAGCAAGTATTGGCCTAAGGCGAAACGTGGTTGGTACGCCCGTTGTCACGGCCCGACTGCGAAACGGAGAGGAAAGCATGCGAATTTTAGTTGCCGAGGATGACTTGGCCAGCCGGCGGTTTTTAGCCAAATTCCTGTCGGAATTCGGCCAATGCGACTTGGCGGTCGACGGAATGGCAGCCTTGGACGCGCTGATGTTGTCATTGCAGGAAGAAAAACCCTACAATTTGGTCTGCCTGGATATTATGATGCCCAAAGTCGACGGGGTCAGGGTATTAAAAGCGTTGCGGGACTTCGAGGCCCGGCGCGGGATCCGCCCCGAGCAACGCGCCAAGGTGATTATGACCACCGCGCTGGCCGAAGCGCGTTATGTTCAAAATGCGTACGCCATCGGTTGCGAGGCGTATGCCGCCAAACCGATCGATCTGCACGAACTCCGCGCTTTGTTGGTGAAACTGGAATTGATTCCGGAATAACCAGACCGTAAATCATCAGCTGTTATCCTGTTATCAACAGCCCCGGTTTTGAGGAAAACCGGGGCTGTTTGCCATGTGCGCCCAGCATGGGAGCAATCTAACGGGTGAAAGTCCCGAGTGCGGGTAGATAGTGCCAAGCACATAGCTAAAGAGCAAGGGTGTCCACCGTGAGGTGGAATCCGAAGGAAGCTTACAGCAAA
>JAEZFP010000055.1 GCA_023417475.1 Bacillota bacterium
CGAAAATATTCCTGGTGAATATGGCGAGGGGGAACCACCTGTTCCCATCCCGAACACAGCAGTTAAGCCCCTCCGCGCCGATGGTACTTGTCGGGAAACCGGCCGGGAGACTAGGTCTTCGCCAGGAGCAAAATTTTTAAAGAGACTTCAGTGTAAACTGAAGTCTCTTTTGTGTACTTTCACATCTTTATTAATATATTATCTTATACCAAAATGGTCGCGTATATAAAGGAATATGTCAATTTTTATTGAACTATAAAAAGGGGTGATGAAGTGAGTGACTTAAGCCGTTTATATCAAATTCCTGAATATGATAAAATGTTAGGTGAATTCATCTATAAGATAAAAGGAGCAAAAAGAGTACCTAAATATATTAAAAAAATATCCCGAAAAAAGTATGGGATGCGGGATAATTTAACGCGCTATTTTTGTCACAAATATCTCAATATACCTATTGGTAAGTTTACTTATGGATACGAAAAACTCTGTTTTCATTGGTCGCCTTTGGCCTCTATTGGTGCGTTTTGTTCAATTGCTGCCAACGTAAATTTAGCCTTAAATAATCATCCCACTAATTATATTTCAACAAGTCCAGCCTTATATTTAAAAGATTTTTCAATTTGTAAAACAGATAAAAACGATAAATTATCCAATGACAAAAATGGAAAAGTAGTTATTGGAAATGATGTCTGGATTGGAAGAGATGTAACTATACTCCCTTCGGTAACAATCGGGAATGGAGCGATCGTAGGTGCGGGGGCTGTTGTAACAAAAGATGTTCCGGCATATGCTGTGGCTGTAGGAGTTCCAGCTAAAATTTTGAGATTTAGATTTAAATCTGAGCAAATCGATATATTACAAAAGATTGAATGGTGGAATTGGCCGGACGAAATTATTCAGCAACGAAATGATCTTTTCTTTAATATAGAGGAGTTTTTAAGGTTATAATAAACCTTAAAATTGACAATAGAAAGAAATGATTGAAATTTCCAACGTCTGGCCTATGAAACCCAGCCGCCGACCGTCAATTTCAAACGGCCGACCTTGAACCGTGATGTTTCATATCTTTCCCAGCGGGGCAACAAGGATCATCCCGGCGCTTTATGATGAACGGGTCGTCGGCTACATCAATCTCGGAACGGACATTGACGAGCAGACGATCAATAACTTTTCATTCCTGCTCCATAGCAAAATGTTGCTCTTCGGCGACGTCGACGCTTATTGGGAAGTCCGCGCGTGCCAACCATTCCGGAGGCTGTCTATGGAAAACTCCAAAAATATCCGCAAGAACTAGTCTTCCAATTCGGCAGCCGCATGACCGATCCTAATTATTACTTTATCTTTTTTAGCATACCAACCGATGCCTCCTTTCGTGGGACGATCGCCATTGCCAAAAATTGCGCCGGGGAGGCGGCGGCATTATGGCGGCTGAAAATATTCTCCACCTTCGTGGTGGGCTTGGGACTGCTTCGGGATTCTGGGCGCGATTTTATTAACCCGCAATATCAAACAGTCAATTTTTGGAATGGAACCGCAAGAGATTGCGGCTTTGCTTGACCAGCGAACCGCCATTCTACAGTCGACTTTCGAAGGGATCATCGCCCTGGATCAGCGGGGCCGGGTTACCTGGATCAATCAAGAGGCGTCCAAGATGTTGGCGCCTGGCTGCGAGGTGGTCGTCAATCCCATCTCCAAAATTTTCAAAGAATTGAATCTTCAAACCGTTTTGATTCGGGGCAAGCGGTCTACAATCAGCAACAGGTGATCGGCGGGACGGTAGTAGTCTACAATATGGTGCCGATTCGGACAAACATACGATTCGCGGCGCCGTCATCACGCTACGGGACCTGACCGAGTTCCAAAAGGTTGCCGAAGAGTTGACGGAGGTTAAAAATTACGCCCAAGCCTTACGCGCCCAGTCGATGAATTTATGAATAAAATGCAGTCGTTGTCGGGTTTAATTCCGTTGGGCAGATATGAAAAAACGCTGGTCTTACTGCATGAGACGACCGAGTTGCACCAAGGGATCATTAGCCAACTATCCAAAGCTTTTCCCAATTCGGTGGTATCCGGGATCTTACTGGGTAAATTCAACGGGGCAAAAGAGTTGGATATTGAATTTACCATCGATTCCAGCAGTTTAATCCCAGCCACGATCCAGCTACCCGATAATGAACTGGTCTGCATCATCGGTAACCTGATTGAGAATGCCTTTGAAGCGCTGCAACAAAGCGATCAACCGGAAAAGGCGGTTTTGGTTACGGTAAACCAGTCCGGGGCCATTGCCGTTACCGACAATGGCCCCGGAATCGCGACGAAAATCAAAAAGAAAATCTATCAGCGTGGCTTTACCACCAAAAATGGACCCAACAAAGGAATTGGCTTGATTTTGGTTAAACAATGCGTCGAAAACCTGCGTGGGACAATTCGGTTTCATAATGGCCGCAAATTGTTCTTCATCGCGAAAATTCCTTTGAAAAACGGAAGGTTGAAAAGATGACGCCGATCCGGATGTTGATTGTGGAAGATGACCCAATGGTAGTCGAGATCACCCAAGAATTCATCAAAGATTGCTATGGCGTTGAAGTTGTCGGCGTGGCGGGAACCGGTCAAGAAGCGATGGCCTTGGCTGAAGAATTACGCCCGCAACTAATCTTGCTTGATAATTTTTTGCCGGATTGTAATGGTCCGGTCGTGATTGAAAAGATCCGGGCCGTGGTCAAAGAGATTGATTTTATCATGCTCACCTCCGCCAAAGAGGTTCCGATTGTACAGGAGTGTTTACGCTTAGGCATTCGCGATTATTTGATCAAACCGTTCCTAAAACAGCGATTGCAACAAGCGCTTCAAAAATACCGGGAATTTGTCGAGACATTAAACCGCCCGTTAATCTCTCAGGATGATCTAGATCGGCTGGGTCGGGCCGGAACGGTTATGTTGAAATATCCCAGGCCAAAGGAGCCAAATGACCGAAGATAAAATTATGGAGTTTCTCCGCAATCGCCCCAACGGGGTTACAGCTGAAGAAGTCGCGATCGAAGTCGGAATTTCTACCGTTTCGGCGCGCCGTTATTTCAAATTGTTACAGGAAAAGCAGATTTTGCATTATGATTTGAGCTACGGAAAACAAGGTCGTCCCACATATATACGCTAAACTAATTAGTAGTTTCAACAATTGGTTGATAGGCCTCACGCGGGGTCTCCTTGAAACCGTTTGATTGTGATTGTAGATAGAAAGAGCTCTTCCGGTTACGAAAGAGCTCTTTTCGATCTTGATGGTAATGGGTTAAGAAGTCAGCCGTCAAGGACGGCGCCTCGCTCATTCAACGGTGGAGTTCTCAGCCAGCATGGCTTGCTGAAGTTTAAACGAGAGGATCATCAGGCTTTCGCCAATATGGACGGTCTCGATGACCACATCGGAAGGGACTTTTAGCGAAACCGGAGCAAAGTTCCAGATCGCTTTAATTCCCAAGCGAACCAACGTATCGGCAGCGGTTTGGGCAGCGGTTGCCGGAATGGCAAGGATTCCAATTTGCACCGGCGCCGGTTGGGCGCTTAATATCGCGTCAATTTCCCGGATATCTTGAACTGGAACGTTATTAATCATTTCCCCAATTATTTTAGGATTATCGTCGAAGATCGCGGTGATTGTAAAACCGCGCCGCCGGAAGTTTTGATAATTGGCAATGGCCCTTCCGATATTACCGGCGCCGATCAGGGCCATAGTTCGCTCATTGTGTAAACCTAAAATCCGTTCTACTTCTTTTAACAGGTCTAAAACCCGATAGCCATATCCCTGTTGCCCAAAGGAACCGAAAAGGCTCAAGTCTTGGCGTAGTTGCGATGAGTTAATCCCGATTTTAACCGCCAACTCGCGTGAGGAGACCCGTTCGACCTCCTTCTGGGCGAGATCCGCAAGAAACCGGTGATAGACGGGGAGCCGCTTAATCACCGAATTGGGGATTCCTTCATGACTACGTTTTAGTGCCGTACGTTGCTCGCCATCCATAATTTTTTGGCTCCTCCTTGCCGGCAATGGTTACTAAACTGGTGCGCCTTTGTTAAATCTGTCAACGAACTCGTTAAGTATAGCATCAAAAGTGAATAATGACAATGCTGCCACCGTTGGACACGGGTGGATATCCGTAAACGGGAGTAATTGAAAGCGATCGTTACCTATTAGCCAACCAATGACTTCTAAGGCCAAAATTATCTGGTTGACCGGTTATTTTATGGGATTGACGTTCAGTTGATTGTAATATATAATAACAATGATTGTTAGATTTTATAACAATCTTTTGGAATGAACAACTAAATGACAATTGAATAATTCTTTTCCTTTGAATTTAGTATTAGCAACAATCAATCAGTTTAAAATAACCGAGGAGGATGAGATGATGGAAACCAAAAATGAAGTGAAGGTTGCCAAGAACGCTCCAACCGTTAAAGAGACTGACCCGATCCAGGCGGTCATCGACGAGTTGGTTAAGAAAGCTGCGGTAGCTCAGGCAAAATTTATGGAATACAATCAGGAGCAGATTGACGCGATCGTCAAAGCAATGGCGTTGGCCGGGATCGAACGGCATATGGAATTGGCGCGGCTGGCTCATGATGAAACCGAAATGGGAGTCTATGAGGATAAGGTTACCAAAAACCTGTTTTCCACCGAGTATGTCTATCACGATATCAAGTACGAAAAGACCGTGGGCGTTATTGAAGAGAATCATCAAGAAGGGTACATGCGCATCGCCGAACCGATCGGGATCATTGCCGGGGTAACCCCGGTGACCAATCCGACCTCGACCACCATGTTTAAATGTCTGATTGCGATGAAGACCCGGAACCCGATCATCTTCAGTTTTCATCCCAAGTCGATCCGTTCCAGCATTGCGGCAGCCAAAACTATGCGCGACGCGGCAATCGCGGCGGGAGCGCCGGAGAACTGCATTGGCTGGATTGAAGAACCGTCGGTGGATGCCACCAATTTTCTGATGAAACACCCCGGGATCAGCATGGTCTTGGCGACCGGTGGCTCGGGAATGGTAGGAGCGGCCTACTCCAGCGGGAAACCGGCTTTAGGTGTGGGTCCCGGCAATGTCCCGTGTTATATCGAGCGAACGGCCAATGTTCGCCGCGCCGTGGCGGATCTGATTCTCAGCAAGACTTTTGATAACGGGATGATCTGTGCTTCCGAGCAAGCGGTGATCATCGACGAGGAAGTCGCCGCGGCAGTAAAAGAGATCATGACCGATTACGGTTGTTATTTCTTAAAGCCCAATGAAATAGATGCTCTATCCAAAGTGGCGATCGATGAAAAACGGGGTGCGATGAGTCCGGCGGTAGTCGGCCAGCCGGCGACCAAGATCGCGGAGATGGCGGGGATCAAAGTCCCGGCCGACACCAAAATCTTAGTGGCGCAATTGGAAGGAGTCGGACCCAAATACCCGCTCTCCCGGGAGAAACTCAGCCCCATCCTGGCTTGCTATATTGTAAAAGACTATCATGAAGGGATCCGGCGTTGCCAAGAGATGACCGAATTCGGCGGCTTAGGCCATTCGGCGGTAATCCATTGTAACGACCAATCCGTGATCGATGAGTTTGCCCGGAAGGTACGGACCGGCCGGCTCTTGGTCAACTCGCCGTCGTCCCACGGCGCCATCGGTGATCTTTATAATAACAACACGCCTTCCTTGACTTTGGGTTGCGGCTCGATGGGCGGCAATTCAACCACCGACAATGTCAGTGTCGCGAATTTGATCAACGTGAAGCGGGTGGCCGTGCGGAAAGACCGGATGAAGTGGTTTAAGATTCCGCAAAAAATCTATTTCGAATACGGCTCGCTGCAATACCTATCCAAGATGAAAGGCAAACGCGCTTTTATCGTCACCGATCCATTCATGGTGAAGTTGGGTTTTGTCGAAAAAGTCACCTATCAATTGGAGAAGATCACCATGGAATATCAGATCTTCTCCGATGTTGAGCCGGATCCGTCGGTGGAGACAGTTTTTAAAGGCTGCAACGAGATGCGGGCTTTTGAGCCGGATATCATCATCGCCCTGGGCGGCGGATCGGCGATGGATGCGGCCAAGGGAATGTGGCTCTTTTATGAAAACCCGGAAATTGAGTTTGAGACCCTGCGTTTGAAGTTTGCCGATATCCGGAAACGGGCTTTCAAATTCCCGTATCTGGGTAAAAAAGCGACCTTTGTGGCGATCCCGACTACTTCGGGAACGGGTTCCGAAGTGACGGCGTTTGCGGTGATCACCGATAAACGGCGCAATATCAAATATCCGTTGGCCGATTACGAGCTGACTCCGGATATCGCGATCATCGATCCGGAATTGGTCATGACGGTGCCGCCGTCGGTGACCGCCGATACCGGCATGGATGTCTTAACCCACGCGATTGAAGCTTATGTTTCGGTAATGGCCTCGGATTATACCGACGCGTTGGCCGAAAAAGCCATTAAGATTGTCTTTGAATATCTGCCGCGGGCTTACCAGAACGGCCAGGATAAGATCGCCCGGGAGAAGATGCATAATGCGTCTTGTATCGCCGGAATGGCTTTTACCAACGCGTTCCTCGGTGTCAATCATAGCATGGCGCATATTCTCGGCGGCAAGTTCCATATCCCGCACGGCCGGGCCAATGCGATCCTGCTCCCGTACGTTATTCATTACAACGCCCAACGGCCGACTAAATTTTCGGCTTTCCCGCAATACGAATTCCCAATGGCTAACGCCCGATATGCGGAGATTGCCCGTTTCCTCGGTTTACCGGCCAAGACCGATGAGGAAGGGGTCAACAGCTTGATCCAGGCCATCTACAAGTTAATGGGTCAGTTGAATATCCCGCTCAGTCTCAGTCAGGCCGGCGTTACCGCCAGTTCCTTCGAAAAAGAATTGCGGGAGATGGCGGATATCGCCTTCAACGACCAATGCACCGGAACCAACCCCCGGATGCCGTTGGTCAAAGAGATTGAAAGCGTCTATACGGAAGCGTTTCATGGTGGCGGAGCAGGCAAGGAAAACAAACCCGCAGCGAAAGAACTTTCACTGGTATAAGGTATTTAGATGAACACTTGCAAAACTGCTCAATTTTGAGCAGTTTTTTTTAATTAGATGTTATAATAAACTCATAGCAATTGGCAATAGACGGAGGATTCATCATGTTACAACGACCTTTGGGCAATACCGGTGTCCAATTATCCATCATCGGTTTCGGCGGTATCGTCGTAACCGATACCGAACAAACGGAGGCCAACCGTTACGTAGCGGAGGCGATTGACCGGGGAATTAATTACTTCGACGTCTCGCCGAACTACGGCAATGCTCAGGACCGGCTGGGACCGGCGCTGGTTGGGAAACGCCAAGTCATTTTTTTGGCATGCAAAACCGAAAAACGGACCAAAGCCCTGGCCGAAGCGGAACTGCATCAGTCCTTGAAGACGTTGTAGACCGATTATTTTGATTTATACCAGTTTCACGCCGTTAAGAAATTAACTGAGGTGGAAACCATCTTTGGGCCTGGCGGCGCCGCGGAAGTTGTTTTCCAAGCGCAACGGGAAGGCAAGATCCGCTTTATCGGGTTTTCCGCGCATACGGAAGAAGCGGCTTTGGCATTGTTGGATCGATTCCACTTCACGTCAGTCCTTTATCCGGTGAATTGGGCATCGTACCTTAACGCCGGTTTCGCCGATCCGGTCATTAAAAAAGCGGAACAGTTGGGAACCGCCCGGTTAGCCCTGAAAGCCTTGGCATTGAAGGATTGGCCGGCGGGTTTGGAGAAGTCGGAACGCAAGTATCCCAAATGCTGGTATGAACCTATTGATGATTATGGCTTAGCCGATTTGGCGCTGCGGTTTGCATTATCAAAACCGATCACCGCAGCTATTCCGCCGGGCGATATTAACTTATTCCGGATGGCGGTCCAAATCGCCGAAGCTTTCCGCCCCATCGACGGGACCGAATTGGCGGAACTCAAACGTCGGGCTTCGGACATTCAGTCATTGTTTCCGAAACAATATTAACGTGTCGATCCTTGAGCAATTAAAAAGAGCAACCGGTATCCGATACCGGCTGCTCTTTTTGAAATTTCAATATTAATGGGTTCCTTTGACCTCTAAGGTTTTGGCGCCGGCTGCTTTTATCGTCTGGGAGTTGGCGATTTTCGCTTGTAGCTGCTGCCAATATAACTCCTCATCAATCGGTAAGGTTACCCAATTGTCCAACCAGGACGAGAGATGAATGGCGTTGGAGATGGTTAAGCCGTTGATCCCTTCGATGCCCGGCGCTAAAAGCGGTGTTCCTTTCTGAATCGCTTCAACCCAGTTGGCGGTGATTCCGGCATGGGCGGTCTCTTTACCGGTGATTGGAATCTCGCATTTCCAGCATTCCGGTTGCCCGAAGCCGCCTTGGTATTCGCGGTTGAACTGACGCTCCGGGGTGCGCAACCGCCAGAAGGTCAGGTAGCCGTCTTCGACCACCATTTTGCCGCGGTCGCCGCTGATCTCAAAACGGTTGGTGCCGGGAGATTCATGGGTTGCGGTAACGAAAAGACCGGTCGCGCCGTTTTCGTATTCGACATACGCCGTGACATCATCCTCGACTTCGATCTCGTGATATTTGCCGAAGTGACAAAAAGCCCGGACTTTGACGGGCATGCCGCAAATCCATTGCCAGAGATCAAGTTGGTGGGGGTCTTGATTGAGTAGGACGCCGCCGCCTTCCCCGGCCCAAGTGGCGCGCCACCCGCCTGAATCGTAATAACTTTGGGAACGGTACCAGGAAGTGATGATCCAGTTGGTCCGTTTGATCGCGCCCAACTCGCCCGCGACAATCAATTCGCGGAGTTTTTGATAGAGGGGGTTGGTCCGCTGGTTGTACATCATGCTGAATACTTTATTGCTTTGCTGCGCCGCTTCGTTCATGGCCCGGACTTGTTTGGTATAGACTCCGGCCGGTTTTTCACAGAGAACGTGCAGGCCGTGGTTGAATGCTTTGATCGCGAGCTCGGGGTGGCTATAATGGGGAGTGACGATCATCACGCCGTCCAACATTCCCGAAGCAAACATGGCGTCGGCAGCTTCAAACACCGCAATACTTTCGCCTAAATTATCCTTGGCCCATTTGAGCCGTTCGGGGTTGACGTCGCAGACCGCCACTAACTTTGCACCGGAGACTTCCCCTTTATTCAGATACTTGGCATGGGAGCTGCCCATATTCCCCAAACCGATAATGCCAATCCTTACAGGTTCCATAGTTCCTCCTTCATCCGTCAGTCAACTGATAATTACTTTATTTCACTTCGATCGTTAATCCCGCCAAAATCCGTTGCAAAGCTTCTACCGCGATCGCAAACTGTTTCGGCCCGCCTTCCGGGAGGTGGTTGGCGGGAGAGGAAGGTTCCAGGTCGACGAAACCTTTAAACGATCCCAAATGCGGTTCGAGCGATAAAAATCCGGAGTAATCTTTTTGTTGAAGCGCCGCGATAAGTTGAGGCACTTGGCCGTCGCCGTAGCCCGACGGAACGACATGGTGGTCGCTGAAGACGGCGTCTTTAATATGGACGTAACTTACGTAGTCCTGAAGTTTCCGGTAAGCGTCGGGATAGGGTTGGATGTCGCATTGTACAAAATTGGCCGGGTCGAACACGGCTTGCAACGCCGGGTTGTTTAGCGTTTGCAAGAGGTCAAGGCAACGTTCGGGGGTGTCACCGTAAATTTCTTTTTCATTTTCATGCAGCAAGATCAGTCCGGTTCCGGCGGCGGTGGCGAGGAAAATCTCCCAGCGACGCAGGACCTCGTCCCGGTATTGGGCGGGATTGGTCCCGGCGGGAATAAAGAAACTGAACATCCGGATGTACCGGGTTTCAAGGATTTGGGCGATCGCCAGCGTATGCCGGAACAACTCCAGATGGGGTGCAAAGTCGTCAGTGATCTTGATCTTGCCGATCGGCGAGCCGACTGCGGAGATTTTAAAACCGTTCTGGTCGAGCTGGCGCTTGATCGCTTTCACTTCGTCGGTAGAGTGCTGGACGAGGGGTTTGCCGTTAACGCCGCGCATTTCGATATGGCGGATATTGTGGCTCGCCAAGACCGTCATTTGGGTCTGGAGATCCTCGGCGATCTCGTCGGCAAAAGCGCTAAGAATAAATTGACTCATTGTCTCCTCCGTTTATGCAGTGAGCTGTTTTAGATATTCCAGATTGTCCTGAAGTTTGGTTCGGGTATCGTCCTCGTTGGAAAAATCCTCCAGGGAGAGATACCCCTGGTAACGGTGGTCCTTCAAAACTTGAACCAGTTTGGCGAGGTCGGCGTAGCCGGCTTTGACCGGTGACCAGACCGGTTTCCAGACCTTTATGTTGGCGGCGGTGGTCTCGACCAATTCCCAAAGAGCGTTTTTGACATGGACGTGCGCCAGATACGAGCCTAACAATTCTACGCCCAGCCGGTAGTTTTCAAACCCTTCGTGGACCATGTTGCCGGGGTCGAAGATGATCCCGATCCAGTTCGGGTCGAAGTGGGAGACCAAACGAAAGGCCGCGCTGGCGCTGGGGATGATATTTCCCATGTGAATCTCAAAATTGATTTTGACCCGATATTGGCAGGCCAATGTCTCTAACTCCGCTATTTGCCGAACGGTCCGGTCAAATAGTTCACAATAGTTTTGGGACTCGTCATATTTGGGAACGTTGACGCGGATTTGCGGACAGTTCAGCAATTTGGCGGCTTGGAGCACGGTTTCGATCAAAGCGGTCTGATGGGGTTCGAGGTAGGTCGTGAGCGAACAGGTCTCCAGACCGGCGGCTTGGGTAAGTCGGCTGATTTCCGGAGCGACGGCGATCACATTTTCCAGATCGAGGGTGCTAGCATTATAAGACCAATAACGCCGTTCAAAGGTGTAATTATCAGGTTTGGCGGCAGGCGGCGGAGCGGCGATGCGCCATTCCACCCCGTGATAGCCGACTTCTTTCAACAATTGAATGGTCTCGGCCGGATTATATTCGGGGGTGCTGACGGTAAAGACGGCAAATTTCATGACGGATCCTCCTATTCATTTGCTTACGTTTAGTATAATATTAATATAAACCCATAATCTTGGCGTTTTTTGCGAAAAATATGGTTTTTGTTGACGATTCCTGAGGAGGCGATGCGATGCTGACGACCTATTATCAAAATACCGCGACTTATTTACGATTCAATCACCAACGGACTCCCAATCCGGTGGCGATGGATTTTCATTTACACAATGAATTCGAGATCTACTTTTTTATCGCCGGAAACGTCCGTTATTTCATTGAGAAAAATGTCTATCCGTTGCGCTCCGGCGATATCCTGCTGATGAACAACCATGAAATTCACCGGCCAACCTTTGGTCCGGGGGTTTATGAACGGATGACCCTGCATTTCGATCCGCAACTGATACGCGCGGTTTGTCCGCCCGGCGTAAATTTGCTGCAGTGTTTCACCGAACGTTCCAAAGGCGAAGGAAATCAATTGAATTTGCAGCCGTCCCAAGTGGAGAAGGTTTATCAATTGCTGGAACAGATTGAACGGGTGGAGTTGCAATTCGGCGAAGCGGCTCCGGTTTTGCGGTTGACGTATCTGATTGAGCTATTGGCGTATATTAACAAAGCGTTCGCCAGCGTTCAACCGGAGCCGCCGGAACCGGTGACGGTACCGGAAAAGTTGGCGCCGGTCCTGGATTATATCGACGCCAATTTGGACGGCGATTTGACATTGGAGGCGCTGGAGCGGCAATTGTATATCAACCGCTTTCATCTTAGCCGGGTTTTTAAGCAATATACCGGAAGTTCCATTCATGAATACATCGTTTACAAACGGATCTCCCGCGCCAAAAAGTTGCTGGCTGAAGGGTTCAATGTAACCGAAGCCTGTCAGTTGGCGGGATTTCGCGATTATTCCAATTTCATCCGGGTTTTTAAAAAAGCGACCGGCGTTGCGCCGGGAAAGTATAAGCGGGGGAATTGAATTTGCGGATAATCCGTCCCTCTCCCTTGATGGAGTTAGAACTGTCATAGCCGTGGGTTTTAACCCGCGGCGGACCATCGCTCAGTCGGCAGATACCATCGGAGGCTATTTTCTAGATAGTCGTCCACGCTAGCTACCGCTCGCGCAAGCGAATTAAGAAAATGAAGCTAGGTGACGACATAGGCCCAAAAGTTATTTTCTAGCCCGTCATTTTTAATTTTAGGTTGTCTAAAAGGGGATAGATCATTGCCGATGTCTCCATCAAATCAAGTGAGTGGGGCTATAAACTTGGTTCGGCCTATATCCGCAAAGTTCATTTTCGCGACGCCGAGATGATCCGGGAGATCGAGAGCAAGTTGTCAATCGCTTGCGTCAAGTGACTTCAGCCGTTAAACTGGACGGTGCGAACCGCGTGAACATCTTTAAATATATTTCGTGAAGGGTATTTGAGGTTTCCAGCGAATCAGAAGCGGTGAGGTGACAGCTTTGGGGAATAAAACCTATGTAACAAGTATGCCGGATAAAACGGGAGCGTTTCTACTCGCCTCGCGTATTATTGCCAAACATCACGGTAATATTACTCGCGTCAGTTATAATAAAGCGGTTGATTTGCATACGTTGTTTATCGACGTTGCTGCCGATCGCGTGAACCTCGAGGCCATTACAGAAGAACTTGAAAGGGTCGGGTATCTTAAACGGAGTAATCCCGAGATTCGGGTGATTGTCGTTGAAATTAAAGTTCCCGACCAACCGGGAGCGATTTTGCCGGTCTTAAAAGTGCTTGACCGGTACGACATCAATATTTCGTATCTTAACTCTTGCTCCAATTACACTCCTTACCAGCATTTCAAGATGGGTTTGCTCATCGAGAATCCGGCGATCATCAAAATGGTATCGGAATCCAACCGCATCATGCAAGCGCTGCAGGAAAAGGGCGAAAGTCCTGCGAAGGTCTTTGACTATATTCGAAGCTTTGCTTACTTTATCAGCCAACACCGGGGCGATCGCTTCCAAGTTGAAATTGAAAGGGTGGCGATCAGCGCGACAGTTGTTCTTTATAGTATTCAGCCGCCTTGCGGCAGCAATACGGTGATTTTTGACACCCAAGACGAGCTCGTGTTGATTGATACGGGGTATGCCAGCTACGCCGATGAAATGTTTGCGATTTTCCGGCAATTGTTCCCCGACTGGGAAACGCGGCGGAAAAAAGTTTACATTACCCACGCTGATGTTGATCACTGCGGTTTGTTAAAGGCGCGTCAACACTAGGCTGGTTCTTACCTGGAAAATAGCTTTTGGGCCTATTCGTCACCTAGCTTCATTTTCTTAATTCGTTTGCGCGAGCGGTAGCTAGCGTGGACGACTACTTTAAGTTTGATTAATGTTTAAAGGTCGAAGCGGTAAAACTTCCCCGGTATTTTCTTTACGATGAAGTGGATAGAATAAATTGATGGCGGGACGAAATTATGGCATAATAAAGCCCCAGAAAGGAGTGTCCACCGGCAGCGGGGGATCTCCTTGATGAAGTGGCAAAATGTTATGGCTATCTGAAGAGCATTCTACGCTTCTTCTACATTGCACAGGACTATGTAAAGCGGATATAAACCTTATCAAACTTTTTTACTACCGCAGCGGCGGTGTTTTTTTATGCCCATTTTTAAGGGGTATGCCTATATGGGTGTTTTTATGGTATGGGTCGGAATGTTCTATGCCGGAAGGTTTAAACCGAATCGTTGCTGCCTCACTCCGAAGGAGGGTGTTGCAGTTGAGCCAGGAACAAGGATTCATACTCCTCCACCATCCGTTCACGATTGAACTGACCGGCGAAGCACCGGCCGTTTTCAGCGATTTTGGCGGCTTGCTCCGGATTGTCGAGCAGGGATTGCAAGCGTTCCGCCAAGGCTTGAGCATCTTGATGGGGCACTTTGAAACCGGTGTGGCCGTGGATAATCAGTTCATCGACTCCCGGAACATCGGTGGCAACCACGGCGCACCCCGCCGCCATCGCTTCGAGGATCGCCAGCGGTAGCCCTTCGCGGTGAGTGGCCAGAACAAAAATCCGGCTGTCACTGAGCAGCGCGGGAATATCGTCGCACCGCCCCATAAAACAGACGCGGTCGGTAATTTCCCAACGATCGCAGAGCATTTTGGCGGCAACGATCAGTTGGGGATCGCCGCCGCCCACCAGTAGGAAATTTGGGGCGATTCCCCTCGATTTTAAAATGTGAGCCGCTTCGAGCAGGGTCTGATGATCTTTTTGTTTGGAAAAACGGGCGACCATGATGATGTTGGAAGCCCGTTGCGGATAGGGCCGTTGCAGGCCGGGCCGGTGAAATTTGGCGAAATCGATTCCGTTATAAATAACCTGTGTCTTTTGGGATGGGATCCCCATGGCGACCAGGTTGGCGCGGACGCCTTTGGAGACGCAGATGATTTTGTTGGTATAGGAGGCGAGCAGTTTTGACTCAAGCTGTAGGCGCAGTTGGTAGCGGTCTACATTATGCTCGACTTGGAAGATGACCGGAACTTTGGCGATCAGCGCCGCAATCCGGCCGTAGATATGTTCGCGGTAACCGTGGGCGACGACGATCTCCGGTTGAAACTGCCGGATGATGGCGATTAGGGTCTGAATCAGCTGGTATTTCGGTTTGAGCGGCGCCTCGTCATAGGGTATGTCCAGTTGTTGCAACTCTTGGAGTAGCGCGGTTCGACCCGGTCCGGGTTTGGCGCGTAAAACCAGCAACGGCTGAAAGAGACCTCCTTTTTGATGTCCGGAAACCAGGTCCAGCGCCACCCGGGTCGAGCCCGATCCGCCGCCCCAGACAAAATGAAGCACTTTAGGCGGCTTGTTGACCGGGACCTTCCCGGCGTCGCTATGATCCGTGCCTTGAACCATCGGTTAATACCTCTCCCAGCGGCGGAATTTGCTCATCATGACAGGGTTAGTATAACCTAACGTCCGGGTTGCGGTGGGTGGGGTTAGCGGCAGGAATGGTTAATCCGGGTTGGGTAGCTAAAAATTAGGCGACCGGCGACGGTTTTGCGGCGGGGCATTTTTCTAGTTAGACGTGGAATAGATCGCTAAATCGTGGCAATATTAGTAATGAAGTTGTCCGAGATGGAGGGAAAGATACTGCTAAAACCGGATCTGTACTATATAATCTTTTCCGCGCTAATGTTCTTTTTCATGCTTGTTTTTATTCCGCGGCAAATGATTCGGAAATTATTTTGGTTTGGCATGTTGTGGGGTTCGACGTTTGATTTTTTGTTGGAAAGCGCGTTTTGTTTCTTTCATATTCTTCGTTATGAACATATTCAGCCTTTTAACGTCGGATATCTGTCGATTTGGACGGTTTTGGCGTGGACTCCCACTAACATGATGCTGATTTATTTTTTACCGGAGTCGCCGAAAAAATATGTGTTTTGGGTCTATATCCTCATGTATAGCGGATTGACCGCCTTAATTGGAATCGTTTTGGTGAATCTCGGATTGCTGGTGTTTGTTCATTGGAACGCCGTATGTTGGTTTGTATTTGGAGTGGTGTATTACTATTTGATGGTGAAGCATTACCGATCGTTGATGGATGGCGCGAAGCGCGGCGGGGTGTTGGAGCCAAACAGGGTGGGGTGAGATGGGATACTACGCTACGAACTTAGTCCATAGTGAAAAAACTGGTTATTGTAAAATCGTTGTCAATGGCATATAATAAATCCTGCAAAATCAATCCGCGTCCGTAGCTCAGTTGGATAGAGTGGCAGACTTCGAATCTGTAGGTCGGGGGTTCGAGCCCCTCCGGGCGCGCCATATTTGATTAGGATTGGACCGTTCAGTGATGGACGGTCTTTTTGTGTTTTCAACAACCAGAAAAAACTTTAATTTGAAAAGGTCAGGTTCAATCCTTTATCTTGTTTTTAATCAGTATCGACTCGATTAGACCTTTGATTAAATTTCGGTCGTCTTCATTCAACTTATCAGCTTTAACAAAGTAATCGAGTAATTGCTTATCTTTAAAGTCATATGTTTTACCTTCGGACCCACTAAGCAAGTAATCAATTGTAACCCCAAATATTTCAGCGAACTTTACCAGCGCATCGGTTGAGGGAGTGAATATTCCTCTTTCGTAGCGGCTGATGTTTTGCGGTTTCATCATAAGTTTTTTGGCTAATTGAGTTTGGGACCAGCCTCGATCCTGGCGAAGCTTTTTTAGCTTTTCTGATATTTTCATAACAATACTGTAGCACAAAGAAGCGATTATTAGCAATCGGGAGTGATTGACTTTTATAATCATCAGTGATAATATAAATGGTATTAAATGATTATAGTCATTCGATTTTGCCGTATCAGTGCAATAGATATTACAGCTATCACGTTGGGATTATCTTGTTTTTGATCTATTATCCCACCAGAACGGCAGCTTAAACGATGACTAGTTCCACGATAACAGGATTTATACTGACGGCCCCAATTTGATGCCACATGAACGTAGGCTATTTCAAAGATATCTTCGAATGCTAAATGTTATATGAAACGGAGGAGGCCCGTCCCATGCTCAACTCCCACAGCACCGGCATTCAAAAATTCATCCTCGACCGGCTTATCCAGATCCACGACGAGGTGATCACCCTCGACCTCGAACATCGGCAGTTAGGAAATCGCCCGGATGAATTGTTACAGCAAATCACTGCTAAATTAGCCGAAGCCGATCGGCTTTTGCTCGATCAATACGATAGCGCCTGCATGGAACAGCTTTGCCGCCAGGATGAGTTGATCTACAGCGAAGGCTTGATGGACGGAATCCGTTTCGGCTATTGGGTGGCAATGGTGGGGCGGGGGATCGAGAAGATTGAGGTCTAGACCCATCGGCACAACCCGACCCACCCCAAACGGTTCTCACGGAAGGAACCGCGCCGCTTTGATTCCCGGATTGAATCACAGCGGTCGCCCCGCGAAGGGGACATCGCAAGCCCCAACCCGGTAGCCAGGCGGAGCGGCCAGGGATGGCGAAAGCGCACACGGATGCATCGAGGGAGGTTCGGAACCGTAGGTCTCCGGGAGTTTTTGCTTACTTTTTGCAGTCAAAAAGTGCCGCGCCGCCGCAACCGTGGGCAGCGTAGTCGACAACCAAATTAGGCCAGTCAAAAATAAAAACTCCGCAGTTGATAATCTTAGCGAAAGAACGTCTACCCCAATTTAATCCTGTGCTACAGTCGGCCAGGGGGTTTTGCGGCCACCCCCCTAGGCCGGTACCCCCGCCGCCAAGGGTTAGCACCCTCTGGACACTCCATCCTACTCCTCCAAGTCGCAGGGCCCTTCTTCCCGGAATTGCCGTCCGTGGCGGCGTTGCCTGCTGATGCTACGACGGCGACGTCAATGATATGTCCTTATATCAATTCCGCGCGCCGGCCTCCGTGCCGGCTTAGTGGGCAAGCGGGATGGTCAAAATTAAACGAGTGAAAAGGAGAATTCAACTCGTGAACCGAAAGCTCCCATGAAATTCCCAGGCGGTTCGCGGCCTGAAGCGTTTGCAGTGAGGAATGCAGAAATCTTTGCAGGGCAGCTCATTAGGGCAATTTGCTAAGCTGCGAATCCATTTAATCCGTTAAATCCGTGAAATCCTGGTTCAGACAGGGGGTTAGGCGAGAAACAATTGCGGAGAGTTATTGGGGCGCGGGATCGGGAAGATCAAGATTGATCGCCCCGCCGCCAACCCACCCCAAACGGTTCCACGGAAGGAACCGCGCCGCTTTGATTCCCGGATTGAATCACAGCGGTCGCCCCGCGAAGGGGACATCGGAAGCTCAAACCCGGTAGCCAGGCGGAGCGGCCAGGGATGGCGAAAGCGCACAGGGATGCATCGAGGGAGGTTTGGAACCGTAGGTCTCCGGGAGTTTTTGGGTACTTTTTGCGGTCAAAAAGTGCCGCGCCGCCGCAACCGTGGAGAGCGTAGTCGACCAAAGTTTCAAGTATTCTTGCCGATTATCTAAGCGAAAGAACGTCTACCCCAATTTAATCCTGTGCTACAGCCGGCCAGGGGGTTTTGCGGTCAACCCCCTAGGCCGGTACCCCCGCCGCCAAGGGTTAGCACCCTCTGGACACCCAATCCCGCTCCTCCGAGTCGCGGGGCCCTTTCTTCTGGAATCGCCATCCGTGGCGGCGTTGCTTGCGGAGGCTACGACGGCGACGTCAATGATATGTCCTATATCAATTCCGCGCGCCGGCCTCCGTGCCGGCTTAGTGGGGCCAAAATTAAACGAGTGGAAAGGAGAATTCAACGTTATGTCAAACATTACAATGAAACCTCCCGCGAACCGGAAGCTCCCATGAAATCCCTAGGCGGTTCGCGGCCCAATAACCACGCGAGAAAATGACATTTTGCGTCAAAAACCGCTTTTAAAACGACTCAAAATTTGCCGGTTCGCGGAAACCGGCTTTGAAGGTCAAGCGTGGCAAGGGTTTGAAGGGGGTACTGTCGCTCCTTGTACAGGAGCGTGGATTGAAACCCGTCAGGGAACTGGCGGCAATCACCATCAACATTCGTCGCTCCTTGTACAGGAGCGTGGATTGAAACAGTGGTTCGCCAACGACACGCCGCCGACCGGATACGTCGCTCCTTGTACAGGAGCGTGGATTGAAACGTTAAGTGGCAAAATTCCTTGCCTGGTTACTGCGTGTCGCTCCTTGTACAGGAGCGTGGATTGAAACATACTACTTATATTGATGCAAAAACCAATCAGCGTCGCTCCTTGTACAGGAGCGTGGATTGAAACGTAACATGAACCAAGCCAGTCGCGATATGGATAAGGTCGCTCCTTGTACAGGAGCGTGGATTGAAACTAGTATTACATACTTAATTTGTCCGCCGGACAAGGTCGCTCCTTGTACAGGAGCGTGGATTGAAACAACGCAATGGCGCAACTGTTGAAGTAACCGAAGCGTCGCTCCTTGTACAGGAGCGTGGATTGAAACATTTTAGTCTATTAGCAATCGTTAATAGACTAAGTCGCTCCTTGTACAGGAGCGTGGATTGAAACTCAAGCTGATTGTCAACAATTCCAGCCGCTAGCTCGTCGCTCCTTGTACAGGAGCGTGGATTGAAACTTGGTATGCCGATGATGTAACATCTGGCGTTGTAAGTCGCTCCTTGTACAGGAGCGTGGATTGAAACATTAAATCTTGGATGTTATTGGAGTTGATAATCTCGTCGCTCCTTGTACAGGAGCGTGGATTGAAACCCGATCTCATCTCGGTAATGATAGACGGTCAACCCGTCGCTCCTTGTACAGGAGCGTGGATTGAAACGTTAAAAGAAACCATGACTTGGCATCAAGTCGGAAAGTCGCTCCTTGTACAGGAGCGTGGATTGAAACCCCGACATCCCCAAATGTCCCTAACGGCAAAAACGGTCACTTCTTGCACAGGAGCGAGGCTGAATCCCAAGCGTTAATCGTCCGGTTCCACGGAGGGAACCGCGCGTCGCTTTGATTCCCGGATTGAATCACAGCGGTCGCCTCGCGAAGGGGACATCGTCAGCCACAACCCGGTAGCCAGACGGAGCGGCCAGGGAGGGCGAAAGCGCACACGGATGCATCGAGGGAGGTTTGGAACCGTAGGTCTCCGGGAGTTTTTGGGTACTTTTTGCGGTCAAAAAGTGCCGCGCCGCCGCAACCGTGGAGAGCGTAGTCGACCAACCAAAATAGGCAAGTCAAAAATAAAAACTCCGCAGTTGATAATCTAAGCGAAAGAACATCTACCCCAATCTAATCCTGTGCTACAGTCGGCCAGGGGGTTTTGCGGCCAACCCCCTAGGCCCGTACCCCCGCCGCCAAGGGTTAGCACCCTCTGGACACCCGCGCTCCTCCGAGTCGCGGGGCCGTTTCTTCTGGAATCGTCATCCATGGCGGCGTTGCTTGCGGATGCTACGATGGCGACTTCAATGATATGTCCTTATATCAATTCCGCGCGCTGGCCTCCGTGCCGGCTTGTAGTGAGCAAGCGGGATGGTCAAAATTAAACGAGTGAAAAGGAGAATTCAGCTCGTGAACCGAAAGCTCCCATGACATTCCCAGGCGGTTCGCAGCCTGAAGCGTTTGCAGTGAGGAATGCAGAAATCTTTGCAGGGCAGCTCATTTGGGCAATTTGCTGAGCTGCGAATCCTTTTAATCCGTTAAATCCGTGGAATCCTGGTTCAGACAGGGGGTTAGGCATGGAACGAGTGCGGAGAGCTGGCGGGGCGGGAAGATCGAGGGCTAGACCCATCAGGTTTGTTACTCAACAAGCTCATTTTGTGTATAACTCAGCTATTCACTAACAATAAAACAAAAATTTACAAGAAAAACTAGGGTATTGACAAGACAAGAATGTTGTGATAGTTTTAATTCATACTAATTCGATATGATTTTGCGACAATATTAAATCATTACAAAACGACGTTGACCGGAAAACTGGAGGCTGAGTTTATTCTTCTTGCGAAGAATGGCTCGGCTTTTTTGTTTCGGTAGCAAAACAATTGAACTTTGCTGAACAGAAAAACGGAGGGACAAATCATGGGAAAGCAACATTACTTATTTACTTCGGAATCGGTTACGGAAGGTCATCCCGACAAATTGGCCGATCAGATCTCCGACAGCGTGGTCGATGCGATTATCGGCCGGGATCCTCAGGCTCGAGTGGCATGTGAAACCAATGTATCCACCGGTTTGGTACTTTTAACCGGCGAAATATCGACAACGGCCAATGTCGACTTGACCGGCGTGGTCAGGAAAACCATTGCCGAAGTTGGCTATACCGATGCCGAATATGGGCTCGATGCCGAAAATGCGGTGGTCTTGCTCTCGCTTGATAAGCAATCGCCCGATATTGCCCAGGGAGTTAACCGGGCTTTGGAAATCCGCGGCGCCGATCAAGGCGATAAATGGGATCAAGTCGGGGCGGGCGATCAGGGAATTATTTTTGGTTTCGCCACCAATGAGACACCCGAATTTTTACCGACACCGATTGCCTTGGCGCATCAATTGGCAAAAGAGTTGGCTGCCGTCCGAAAAAACAAGGTGTTACCCTATTTGCGGCCGGATGGAAAGACCCAAGTTACAGTGGAGTATGACGGCCATAAACCGGTTCGGATCGATACGGTGGTTATCTCGGCCCAACACAATCCCGATGTTGATTTGGCGCAATTGACAAGCGATTTGAAAAAATACGTGATTCAAGCGATAATTCCGGCGCAATTGTTCGATGCGCAGACCCGGATTTTGGTCAATCCCACCGGACGGTTTGTGGTTGGGGGGCCGAAGGGCGATGCCGGATTGACCGGGCGGAAAATTATCGTCGATACCTATGGCGGCGCGGCTCGTCACGGCGGCGGCGCGTTTTCGGGCAAAGATCCGACCAAGGTGGATCGTTCGGCGGCTTACGCCGCCCGTTATGTGGCAAAAAATCTGGTGGCCGCCGGTTTGGCAAAACGTTTGGAGATTCAGATCGCCTATGCGATAGGAGTCGCCCGTCCGGTTTCGGTTTTTGTCGAATCCTTCGGGACCGCTGAATTAAGCAATTTTGAACTGGGCGAGCTCATTCCGAAAGTATTTGACCTGCGCCCGGCGGCAATTATTGAAAATCTGCAATTACGCCGTCCAATCTATCGCCAAGTTGCGGCTTACGGACATTTTGGCCGGAACGATCTGGATCTGCCATGGGAAAAAACGGATAAAGTCGACGCGTTGCTCCGTCTGGTGGCTAAAAAAGCGGTGAACGAATAAAACGGTTGGAGGGAAGCGACAACATGCGAAATATTGCCAGAACGATAATTTTTATCATGCTTTGCGCGGTTTTAGCCGCAACCTCGGGGATCGGTCAAAGTTGGGCCGCTAAAAAAAAGGAAGCAAGTGAAGCGAAACCCGAAAAGATCAGATTTATGTTTAACGACGGTGCGATGGGACTCAGCAGTTGTGTTTTTTATATTGCCGTCAATAAACGTCTTTTGCAAAATGAATTTGAAAAAGACGGCATTAAGCTTGAATACGTAAAACATATTGGCAGCGGCACCAATGCGGCCAGCGCGATCGGGGCGGGGCAAGCCGATTTTGCGACGATTGGCGATCAACCGGTTGTTGTTTCGCGGGCAAACGGAATTGACATTAAAGCGGTTGGAGTGTACGCCCAAGGATTGCTGGGCGGCCCTGACCGGTATATCGCGCTAATGGTCCGCAACGATTCGAAAATTAAGTCGATCAAAGATTTAAAGGGAAAAAAGGTTGCCGTATCGGTCGGAACCAATCAGCATGTGGTTTTGGCGCGGTATCTCAATTATTATGGACTGAAACAAAGCGACATCCAATTGGTTAACATGGAAGGTCCCGATATCCGAACCGCTTTGGCCACCGGAACGTTAGAAGCGGGGATGTTGAGCCAGCCCAATATCGCGATCGTCGCAACAAAAGGAATCGCTCACATGTTGGACGACCGAACGCATTTAACCAAAAATTATAACGTCTATGTGGTTGCCAATGAATTTGCCAAAAAATATCCGAGCATTGTCCGCCGGGTGCTGGAGGTTCATATCCGGGCGAAGCAATGGATTGACGAACATCCTGAAGAATTTTTAAGTATTGCGGCCGACTCGTTGAAGCTGGACAAAGAAGTGGTTAAAAAGGCCTTGAAAGGACTGTCTTTTGACCTCAAGATTACCAAAGATACCTACCGGTCGTTCGAAATAACCCAACAGTTTTTATTGGATAACAGCATCAGCCGCCGACCGATCGATATTAAAGAAGCCTTTGATACACGGTACTTAAAAACATTAGGAGTAACGGAGTAACGGAAAGAAGTCGTTCAGGCTAGCAAGAAACACCTTTGGCAATGAGTAGAAACGGAGCGATATGATGATCCGCAATAAAATGTTTTTGACTAAAAGGGTCTCAAAAAGACGGGCCGCGGCGGGAAACGGTGTCGTTAACCGGATGGTTTCGAAAATTATCGTACTTTTTTTTCTTCCCGTTGTCGTCTTGTTGTTTTGGGAAACCGTTTGCGGTAAAGGGTTGATCCCGTCCCTCGTGCTCCCCGCTCCCTCGCGGATTGGTCAGACTTTTGCCGTAATGCTGACCAACGGCGAACTTTTCCGGCACTTATCCATTAGTTTGCTGCGGGTTCTGGAGGGGTATTTGGTAGGCGCGGTATTGGGAGTGATATTGGGGGCCTTAATTGGCTTGTTTGGTCCGATTGAGACGGCTTTGACCGTGTTTACCGGAATCCTCCGGCCGGTTCCGGTAATGGCCTGGGTTCCGCTGGTGATTCTGTGGATGGGGATCGACGAAGCGTCCAAGGTAACCTTAATTGCGATCGGAACCTTTTGGACCGTGTTGGTCAATGTGATCAACGGAATTAAAAATACCGACAAAAAATATACCGAAGTAGCCTACATCTTTGAAAAAAATAAATTCACGCTCTTTACGAAAGTTGTCTTTCCGTCGGCGTTACCTTTTATTTTTACCGGACTGCGGGTCGGCGTGGACGTAGCCTGGCGGAGCGTGGTTGGGGCCGAAGTGGTCGCGGCGGCAAGCGGCATGGGTTATATGATTCAGTTCGCCCGGGAATTGGGACAGACCGACGTGATGTTAACCGGTATATTTACCATCGGTCTCATGGGGTTGTTGATTGACTTTTTGTTAAAGAAATTACAGAAGGTCACCTTAAAATGGGATCAAAGTTTGGGAAAACAGCAATAAAAGGTCGAAAGAAAAAAGAATAAGGGAGCAGACATGAGTCAGGAAAAAATCCGTTGGGAATTTGACGAAGTAGCCGCAAAATATCCGGAATTACCGCGACCGATATTGCGAAAGATCGATACCGGCTTGAGGGGAATCCAAGCGACAGAACGGGCCGAAGCTTTAGCCAAGGCTGAAAACTATCTGTTTGAAACGACCAAAGGGAAGCGAAAAGTATTTATTGTGGATGGGGTGTTGTTACGAGACGGAACGACGATCGCCAAACCTGATTTTAGTCAGGAAGTTCAAAACGCCAATTCGGACAGCGCGCGCTCGGAAGCCGTCCCCCCCTACGTCTTGGACGATATCGACGGGCAGTTTTGGCTGGTCGATCACGGTAAACCGGTCGAACAGGTTTTTTTTGCGCCGATTCCCGATTTTTACGATAAAAAGACCAGTTTGGGCACGCCGATGGTTGATGTGGCAAAGTCCGGACCCTCTAGCTGTTTAAGTATCATTGTTTTTGGGTATTGTCATTTTTGGCGTGATAAAGTCCCGTGTAAATATTGCGACCTGGTAGGCAATTTAATCTCCGGACGGCATGACTTTCACACGGAGGAAAGCATTCAGGATATTTATGAAACGGTAAATGAAGCGTTAAAGGAAAAAGGGCGTTGGCAGATTTTTAGATTGACGGCCGGTTCGGACCCGCGCGGCGAGTTGGCGTACGATGTTGAGACCGATGAGTATCTAAAAGTATTGGGAGCAATTGAAAAAGCTTTTGGGTCAACAGATTTTAATGGCCGTTTGGTCGGCAGCGCTCTTCATAAAAGTCAGTGGGTAAAACTGAAAGAAGCGGGAACGGCGGCGGTGGAACCCCATATTGAGGTTTGGGATAAGGAATTATTTGAAAACATTTGTCCGGGAAAAACCAAATACGGCGGTCGCGATTTTTGGTTGCAAAGCGCCATCGACGCGGTCGAAGTTTTTGGGAGAGGCAATGTTTGCAGCCAAATCGTCGGAGGCGCGGAGTTGGCCCAACCTTACGGCTTTAAGACGATTGACGCAGCCTTGGAATCGAGTTTGGCGGGAGTGGAGTATCTGGCGCAAAGGGGAATTACGACTTCGTATAATGTGTTGCATGTCGGGAAAAGCTCCGTTTTCTTTCGCGAAGGGCAACGACCGGCGCCGATTGATTATTATGCGCGTTTGACTTTGGGATTGCGTGAAATTCGGCGGAAATACCGGATACCGGTCGGGTTTAATGATTACCGGCGTTGCGGTCACCCGGATACTTCCTTTAGTCGAATCGACTTCCCGGAAGCAACATTAGGAGAGGTGTAAAATGGCGATTTTAACTGAAGAAATCATCAATTTTATTCGCAATCAGGCTTCGATCGCGGTGATCGCAACCACCGATGAACAGGGAATTCCGCATGTAGTGCGCAGGGAAGGTTTCACCGTGCTTGATAACGGCGTTTTGGCTTACGCCGAAGAGTTGGAATCTTCCCGGACCAACAGTAATTTACTGCGGGCGCTTTGGTACGACCGTTATATTGCCGTTACGTTTTGGGACGATGCCGGTTTGGCGTTTCAAATTAAGGGAAAACCGATCCGGTTTGATTTTACCAGCCCGCTTTACAAACAATATTATGCGGATGTTCAACAAAAATACGGCAATGACGCCGACATTACCGGAGTATGGCTCATCGAACCGCTCGAGATTCGTAATGAAAACCGCGCCGTCCGTAAACGGGAGGCGGAAACGGTTCACCCCTATTTCCGTCACTTGGACCGTTCCAGCGTCAAGTTAACCTAGCCGGAGCGGGCGGGATCGCGGACCGAAGCTTTTGGCCGTCCGAGAGATTTTGACAAGGGAAGGAGAGACGTCGGTGAATGTTGCGGATAATAACAATTCGTTGCGGATCGCGAATTTAAGTAAAAGTTTTCCGATGAATACCGGTACGGTTGACGCTTTGCGTGATGTAAGCCTAACAGTCAAACCGGGCGAATTTTTGAGCATTGTGGGCGCCAGCGGATGCGGCAAAAGTACGTTATTACGGTTAATCGTCGGATTGGAAGGCGACTACGGCGGCGAAATTTACCTGGGAGACAAACCGGTTGCCGGTCCCGGGGTAGACCGGGGAATGGTTTTTCAAGAAGCCCGGTTGTTTCCTTGGTTAACCGTGGAAGAAAACGTGGCGTTTGGTTTGGACAATAAAACCCCGGCCGCGGTGAAAAAACAGCTCGTCCGGGAACACCTTGAATTAGTCGGGCTGCATGGTTTTGCAAAAGCTTTCCCCTATCAGTTGTCAGGCGGAATGCAACAACGGATCAGTATCGCCCGAGCTTTGGTGAACAATCCGAAAGTGTTGTTGTTGGATGAACCGTTCGGCGCATTGGACGCTTTGACCCGGATTAATATGCAACAAGAGATCTTGCGGATTTGGCAACAGGAAAAAACGACGATGATTTTAGTGACTCACGACATTGATGAAGCGATTTACTTAGGCGATCGCGTAGTGGTAATGTCCAGCCGCCCAGGAACGATTAAAAAGGTGATTAACGTCGAAATGGGACGGCCCCGTAACCGTACCGACGATGATTTTTTACAGATTCATAAATCGATTTATAAAGAGTTTTTTGAAGAGGTTGAAAAGCCGTTTGTTTATGCAATTTGAATTTTGTTCTTGAAACCCTGTTAGAAGCGGGGGCGGGGCTAAGCCCTAAACTTCGCTCCTAACCCCCGCCGTCTCGATAACTTAGTACCTTGCGTCACAAAAAGAGATCATTGAGTCACTCAACGATCCTTTTTTGTGAATAACTGATCTACGTTACTAACAAAACGATCTCTTTTTGTGAATAACCGATCTACGTTATTAACAAAACGCTCTCTTTCTGTGGATAACTGATCTACGTTATTAACAAAACGATCTCTTTCTGTGGATAACTGATCTACGTTATTCACAAAATGATCTCTTTCTGTGAATAACGCTTCTATTTTTGTTAGTAACTTATCTGTTTCCGTGAGTAAACAACCTATTTCTGTGGATAAACGGAGTCGTCTCCTCGTTTCCTGTGAATATCTTGTGGATAACTTGTTATAACTAAGTTCTTTTGACCTGAAACCCGCAATCTAATGGCCAACAATCCAAAAAAATTTCCTCTACCCCACTCCAGTAAATATTGCAATGCCGGTGTAACAAGCGTACGATGAAACCAATACCGGAAAGGGCAATGCAATATGAACGACGCGATTTTGAAACTGAAAAAACTGGGGCTTTCGTTTTATGAAGCCAAGGCGTTTTTGGCGCTGTTGCAGAAACATCCGGCCAATGGCTATGAGATCAGCAAATTGGGGAAAATTCCCCCGTCGAAAGTTTATGAAACGTTGCAGGGGATGAAGCACCGGGGGTTGGTGATCCCTGACGAGCAGACCGACCCGGTGCAATATTATCCGATTCCCTACGAGAAATTGGTCCATCGTTTTAAACAGGATTTTCGGGCGACCATTGACGAGCTGGAAGCGGAGTTGCAGCAGATCCAACCGTTGCCCCAGATTGATCTGGCTTGGAACCTGCAAAATTATCAGCAGGTGGTGGCCAAGCTGACGGAGCTGATTGATCAGGCGACCGCCACCTTGCTGTTGTCGGTTTGGCCGGCGGAATTGGACTTGCTCCGCGCGGCCGTCGCCCGGGCGGAGGCGCGTGGGGTCCGGGTGATTGCCGGCGTCTTTGGCTCCCCCGACCTGGCGACCCCGTACCGGATCGATCTGTCGTTATGCGGCGTCAGCTCGCAGCGCCGTTTGAACGCTTGCTTGACCGTGGTAGTGGCCGACGAGGCCGAAGTAGTGATCAGCGAGATCCGGGCTGAAGCGACGGTGGGCATCTGGACGCACGCCCCCGGCATCGTCCTGGTGGCCAAGGAATATATCAAACATGACATCTGGGGCCGGATTCTCATCGAAACCTTGGGCGAAGAACGGTTTGATACGTTGTGCGTTGAAAACGAGCTGCTCGCGTTGTTGATGCACCGGCGATAAATAATGAGGAGGGAATGGCAATGAACGATCTGGTAATTACTGCGAAGGAAGTGAAAGGCCACTGTGCGGCGGGCATTAAAGTCGGGGACCGGATGATCTTGCGCGGCGCCGCCATTGATCTGGCGACGACCGATTGCGTCTGCGGTTTTGCTTTCGCCAATCTGTACCCGGTCATTTTCGCCGCCCGGTTGGGTCATGATCTGCCGGAGCTGGGTTTGGACCGGCGCGTGGTGCAATGCATTGACCCCGGCCCGCCGTATAGTTCCGGCGGCACGGTCTTGTTTGAGATTAAAAAGTTGGCTGCGACCGAGGTGTGAAATGTTGCAACTGCATAAAGCCCGACAAGGATTGCTCCTGGTCCACCTGGAACTGCTGGGGGTGGTCGCTATTTGGGCCGGGACGTTTGTGGCGACCAAATGGGTGCTGCTGGAGATTCCGCCCGCCGCCTCGGCGTTACTGCGCTACGTGATCGCTGCGGGGCTGCTTTGGCTGATTTACCGCCGCCGGCGCGAACCGGTGGCGCGCGGCGATTACGGGGCCTTTGGCTTGTTGGGGCTGACCGGAGTAACCTTATATTACTTACTGCAGCATTACGGAATCCGCTACACCAACGCCACCGACGCCGCGCTCCTGATCAGTCTGTCGCCGGCGTTTATCGGGGTGATCTCCTGGTTTTGGACCCGGGAACGGATCAAATCACAGGCCTGGCTCGGCATGGTATTGGCCTTGTCCGGCGCCGCGCTGGTGATCGGCAAGGGCCAAGCGGTCTGGCAAAATGCCCACCAACGGATCGGCGGCGACCTCTTGATTTTATTGACGGCGGTCGCCTGGGCCGTCTATAGTGTCGGCGGCAAGAAACTGCTGGCGAAATACCGGCCGTTGACCTTGATCGCGGTGACGACGGTTATCGGAACGGTGTTGCTGGCGCCGTTCGCCCTCGGAGAGCTTTTTGCAATCAACTACGCCAAGCTTACCTTGCGCACCTGGCTTTGCCTGCTTTATCTGGGCGGCGCGGCTTCGGTCTACGGTTATCTGGCATGGTATCGCGGGTTGCAACGTCTGCCCGCGCTCACCGTGGGAAGTTATCTTTATTTCCGGCCGTTACTGACCGGAGTGGTGGCGGCGATCCTCTTGAAGGAACAGGTGGGGTGGGCGGTCGTCTTCGGCGGCGGGTTGATCATTGCGGGAACCTATTTGACTGCTCAAACGTAGTTCAAACGGATCGAAATACCCGTCAGGAATGAGCATAAATTGTCCGGCCTTGCTTCGCGCAATCTTCGACCTTGACGGCAGGGATTCCCCGGCCGACTCCGAAATAAATAGCAGAATCTCCGGAGGAGGTACGAACGTCTCATGTCCGAAGTCATCACCCACAGTCAAATCATTGCGGAACGCGCCCGGTTAAACCGTTTGAACAACGGCAAACCGATTACGGATGACGCTGGGGCGCGCCAGTTCATTCGCGAGCGGGGTTTTGTGATGTTGATGCCCTTGGCGGAGTTGCCGTTGCCCAATCTTTCCGACGCCGACGCGGCGGAGCCTTGGGAGGGGTTCCCCATCACCGACCGGGCTTGGGCCTGGAAGGAAACGTTGCCGGCCCAAAAATTATGCGCTTACACCAAGCTGTTTCAAGGACGGGGCACCTTCATCGACTGGCGCTGTTACCCGGCGTTTTTGCGGGTTTACGGGCCGGAGGGGGATCCCGATTACGAATACGAAAACGGGCGGATCGAAAAGGTCGACCGCGACCTGTACCGCTTGGTGGAAACGGCGGGTCCGGTCGATTCGCGCGAATTATGGCGGATGGCCAAGCCGCTGTTTGGGGAGAAACGCTCCCGTTTTACCGCCAGTCTCGACCGGCTGCAGGCCAAGTTTTACCTGACCGTGGCCGGCGGTTCGACCGAAGGGTGGTCGTTACACACCTGGGACCTGATCGAACGGCAAGTCCCGGCGGAGTTATTGGTCAAACTGCCTGCCATGGCTGAGGCCGGAACGGAGATTCTCCAGCAGACGGTGACGAATTGTTACGCTGTTTCCGAAAAAAAGCTCCGGTCGATCCTACGTTGGACGCCGGGGGCGCTTCAGGAGAGCTTAGCAGAGTTGCGGGGCGGCGGGCTGATTGAGGCGGTTCCGGTGGAAGGCGAGAGTGTGCTTTGGTGGAGGGCGTGTTGACAAAACAGCCTGCTTCGAACGTCGAAGCAGGCTGTTTATTTTTATTCGTTATTCCACCCGGTTCACAAAATACTGCCGGCTTTCCTCCCGGGGCAGCGGTTGGACCGTCAGTTCCAACTGCTCCTGGGAGCTGGTCGCCTTGACCGTGACGGCGGTCTCGGTCGGGGCGTTGGAGTAGCCGGCGGTGATCGCCGCGGCCAGCTTTAGGGTTTCCGCAGCTTTCGGCCCGCGGTAGAGCGTGATCGGACCGGCGTAATCCGGTGCTTCCAGTACAAGATCACCGGATTGCGCCAGCCGTTCCAGCTGGTCGTTTTCGGCAGCATCCTTGCCGATGATGATTTTGACCTGATCGGAAAGGCGGAGGTGGCGGCCGAAACGCAACAGGTTGATCGCGGCCGGCTCCAAACGGCCGTCATGTTCCAGCAGATCCTTGATTTTCTGGGCATACTCCTCGTAAGTCAACAAACAGCCGCCGGAAGGGCAGGGATAATCCAAACCGTAATCCTCGGCCAGATCCATCTGCTGCCGCCGGCCCCGGCCTTTGATATCCAGCAGTTTTTCCCGGTCGATCCACCCCTTTTCCTCTGGGATAGTCGGGCGGAGGTGTTTGGCGCAGAGCGGCCGGAGAATCAGGCCCCGGAGGTCGGCGTCACGTTCGACAATATCCATGGCGTCGCGCCGTTGCGAGTTGGGGCGTTGGTCGAGCACTTCGCCGGTGATTAAAAAGGAGGCGCCGATCTCGTCCATCTTCCGTTTGGCCATCTTAAACTTGAGAATCCGGCAATCCAGGCAGGGGTTCATCCGCTTGCCGTACCCATGGGGCGGGTTCTCGACGATCCGTAAATATTCTTCGCCGCAAGGCTGATAATGCAACTTGATCCCCAATTGTTCCGCGGCGGCGCCGGCGGCGCTACAGCCGCTGCCCGCGCCGCTACACCGGCAGAACGGGCTGGTGAAGTTGATCGCTTCGACCGCGATCCCGGCTTCCTGAACGATCTTTACCGCCAGAATACTATCTAAACCGCCCGATAATAAGGCTAATGCTTTCATTTTAATCCTCCAAAATAGCTGCCGCGCCAAATCGTTGGAAACCACTTCGGCGCGACATGATTTCCGCCGTCATCCGTTAAAATCACCCAGCGATTTCAACATTAATGGCGTCATGGTAAAAATCCGATCCAAATTCAAAATAATCGACCAACGTTCAAAATAATTGAACATTCGACAGACATTATGAGTTTATTATAGGGAATCAGTTTTGTCAATTCATTGAACCGTCTCAACACTTGGCAATTCTAGGAGGTGTTTTGGAACGAATCACGAATACAAGAAAAATTGCAGACCGCTGAATTAAGCTTGAAATATTGAATGGATAGATTTTCCGGATCGGCAGATAGTATGATAGCCATCCATTGCTATTTGTGGCGTTTCCCGATTTGTTGCACCCAGGCGTGAGTAGAAATGCTTACGTAATTGGTTTTCCAATCCATACTTAAACTGACGGAGTCAAGCGATTAAGGAGGCTTGCTTTTTGAAGATCGGAATCTATACCAATTGTTACCGGCCGCTGATCAACGGAGTGGTGGGAGCGGTTTCGCTGCTCCGGAAAGGCTTCCGGGAAGCCGGCCACGAGGTTTATATTTTTACCCCGTCCTATGAAGATTTTGTTGATGACGAGGAAGGCGTCTTTCGTTATCCCGCCGTCGATCTGACCACCAAAGTGAAATACCCGGTGGCGATTCCGTTTTCGCCACGGATCAACCGGGAGTTGCAAAACTTGCAACTTGATATCATCCACAGCCATCACCCGTTCGTCCTGGGACCGTTGGGATTGCGGACCGCCCGCGTCAAACGGATTCCGGCCGTGTATACCTTTCATACTCAATACGACCAGTACACCCATTACGTCCCGCTGCCGTCGGGGTTGGTCCGTTGGACCGCCAAACGCCAGGTCCGGCGTTTCGCCGCGCAGGTGGACGGCATTACCACGCCGGCCGAGTCGGCCCGCCGGATCCTGGTGGAATATGGCGTGACCCGTCCGATTCAAGTGATCCCCAACCCGACCGACCTTTCCAAATTTGCCGCCGGCGACGGCCGGGCCATCCGCGAACAATACGGTTTGGGCAAAGAACGGTTGTTGATCAATATCGGCCGGATCGCCCCGGAGAAAAATTTAGGGTTGCTGTTGGAGTCCTTCCGGATCATGTTGGAGCAGGCGCCGGAGGCTTCCCTGCGGTTGATGATCGTCGGCGCCGGTCCGGCTTTGCCGGGTCTGATCCAACGGGCCCAACAAATCGGCCTGGGCGAACGGGTGATCTTTACCGGAATGGTCGACCCCGACGTTATCCCCAATTATTTGGCGGCCGCCGATCTGTTTGTCATGACCTCGACCTCGGAAGTCAAGCCGTTGTCGCAATTGGAGGCGTTGGCCGCCGGCGTGCCGATCGTCGCCGTGGCCGCCGCCGGCGCCAATGATACCATCCAGCACGATCAGAACGGGCTGCTCGTCCCGGAGCAGGCGGCGCCGTTTGCCGCGGCGGTGGTCAGCCTGCTCGCCAATGAACTCAAACATCACGCGTTCCGGAAAGCGGCGCTACAAACCGCCGCCGAATATGCCTATCCCCGAATCGCCGGAGCATACCTGGCCTTATTTGACCGGTTGATTCGCGAACAGAGGGGTGTTGCCAAATGAGGCCTACCAAAGAGGAGTATTATCTGGACATCGCCACCCAAGTCGCCGAACGCGGGACCTGCCTGCGGCGCAAGTTTGGGGCGGTGATCGTCAACAACGACCAGATCATCAGCACCGGATATGTCGGCGCGCCGCGCGGTACCAAAAACTGTTGCGACCTGGGACGGTGTCCCCGGGAAACGGCCGGCATTCCGGCCGGCGAACGTTATGAGTTATGCCGTTCGGTCCACGCCGAAGCCAACGCCATCATTCACGCCGACCGGATTAACATGATCGGTTCTATTCTGTACCTGGCTTGTGTGGACGCAAAGACCGGCCTGTTTAGCCCCGGAACCAAACCGTGCCGGATGTGTACCCGGCTCATCATCAACGCCGGAATTGAGAAGGTGATCGTCCGGGAAGAGCCGGGCCGTTATACCGAATATCTGGTCGCCAACTGGATTTGGGAAGAAAATATCAATCTGAACGAAGCCAAGGGCTATTAATTTTCATTTTGCTTAGGTATTCTGTATTCATGAAGGCGGTAGCAGGATTTTCGGTTTGGGAATCCGAATGGAATCATTGAATAGACAGCCTGCAATTTTCATATTTGGAAGGAGAGAATCAGTTTGGCCTACACGATTACTTTAATTCCCGGTGACGGTACCGGTCCGGAATTAGCGGCCGCGGCGCGCCGGGTAATTGACGCTACGGGCGTCAAAATTGATTGGGAAGTTCATGACGCCGGCGTCGACGTGATGGAGAAATACGGTACGCCCTTGCCGGAGCCGGTATTGGAGTCGATCCGCCGCAACAAGATTGCCTTGAAAGGGCCGATCACCACGCCGATCGGTACCGGTTTTCGCAGTGTCAACGTGGCATTACGCCATGCTCTAGAGCTTTATGCCTGTGTCCGTCCGTGCAAATCCTATCCGGGCGTCCGTTCCCGTTACCAGGATATCGACTTGGTTTTGGTCCGTGAGAATAGCGAGGATTTATATGCCGGAATCGAATTTGACCTGGGAACTCCCGAAGCGCAACAGATCATCGCCATGGGCAATGGAAAAATCCGTGAAGACGCCGCCATCTCCGTTAAACCGCTTTCGGTCAGCGGCTGCCGCCGGATTATTCAATACGCCTTTGATTATGCGGTTAAAAACGGTCGCCAAAAGGTGACCGCCGTTGCCAAAGCCAATATTATGAAGTTCACCGACGGCTTATTTTACCGGGTCGGCCGGGAAGTCGCCAAGGAATATGAAGGAAAAATCGCCTACGAGGAAGTCCTGGTCGACGCAATGTGCATGCAATTGGTGCAACGGCCCGAAGCGTTCGACGTTTTGGTGCTGCCTAATCTCTACGGCGATATTCTCTCCGATCTCTGCGCCGGTTTGGTCGGCGGTTTGGGCGTCGCCCCGGGCGCCAATATCGGCGACGGAGTCGCGCTGTTTGAACCGACCCATGGCTCGGCGCCGAAATACAAAGGAATGAATAAGGTCAATCCGACCGCCTTGATCCTTTCCGGAATGCTGATGCTGCGCCATATCGGCGAACCAGCCGCGGCCGATCAGTTGGAGAAAGCGGTGGCCGCAGTCATTAACGAAAACCAAGCGGTGACTTATGATATGAAAGCGGACCGCGCTGATCCGACCGCCGTGGGCACCAGCCAAATGGCGGACGCGATCATCGAAAAGCTGAATACGCTGTAATCAATGACAAAGGTTCCCCGATGCGAAAGCTTCCTCCCCACGCGGAGGAAGCTTTTTAAGCGTTTGCGAGCTGATTACTATTTTGGGTTGGTTTTTGGGGAAATCCCGGCAATACTAACCTGGGGACTTCGCCTGGCGGGCGATGGCCCGGATTCGGCAACGAAGGGGTTTTTACGGTGCGGTTCGGTCGTGAACTTTGGGAGCGGTTCAACCAAATACTGGATCAGAAGTATTGCAAAGCGGGGATTGTCGGAGTCGCGGCGCTGCTGGTGTTGGTGGTGGCGTTGGAATTCGGTTTGAATCTATGGGTCCGGTCCGCGTTGCGCACCAGTTTAATTGATCTGGAGACCAATTCGCAGATCGACGCCGATCTCAGTTGGTTCACTTTCGGGGACCTGGCCCAAGGGCGGGTGCGTTTCGCGAAGGTTCGTTGCACCAACTGCAAAATTAGTGATTTGAGTTTAGCCAATCTGGACATCGCCAGTCAGGGGTTTCGTTTTGACCTGCCGTTGCTGTTGCGCCGGCGGGCGCTTCGTTTTCTGGAGCTCCGCCCAACGATAGTGAAGGCAAGTTTGACCGATAAAGCGTTGAGCAATTATTTGCGCTTGAAATACCCCGAATATAATCTGGACATTAATATCCTCCCCGACCGGGTGCGGTTAACCGGCGTCGCCGCGGTGTTTGGCAACACCGTTCCCCTCCTGCTTGAGGGGAACGTCGCGCCGGTCGGAACCAAAAGTATCCGGTTTTATCCGGAGAAGTTATTGGTCTCCGGCCGGTCGATGGGAAGCACTGTTTTGAAGTATCTTGGGGAGCAGGTGCCGTTGGAGTTTCCGTTGTTGGCCCAATTACCGTTGCGGTTGAGCAGTTTGCGCTTGAAGCCGGGCGGGTTGGAGCTTTCTTGGCGGGATCTGCCACTGGCGGCAGGGACTGAAGCGTTGATCGCGAATTAATGACAAAGAGTAAATATTATGTCTAAGGAAGCGCTGATTTAATCAAAATTTTGCTGGAAAACACTATTGCCTAATTATGCTATCAGGTAAATTAATCAGTGTTTCCCTAACTCCGTAACGGAGCGGATATTCATTGAAGCTACGGAATGCCTTTTGAAGGAGCGCATTATGGGGAAACCAGTCATTTTTGTGTCGACCTGTGAGTTTTCAGGCGATATGCATGGGGAAATTTTCGTTCAAGCGTTGCGACGGTTGCTGCCGGAAGTCGAATTTTACGGCGTGGGCGGGACGCGGATGGCCGCCGCCGGAGTAGAGTTGATCTTTGACCCGACCCGGGTAAGCACCATTGGTTTTCTGGAAGCGTTGCGTAATCTGCGGAAGATGAAAAAGTTGGTGGCCGAGATCACCG
Source organism: Bacillota bacterium (assembly GCA_023417475.1). Taxonomy (GTDB): domain Bacteria; phylum Bacillota; class UBA4882; order UBA8346; family UBA8346; genus JAEYPR01. The sequence goes on from JAEZFP010000055.1 coordinate 35,643, forward strand.
CGGCCTGGGAAACGCGGCGTCCCGACGCTGTGATATGGCTCGACTCCGGCGGTTTTAACCTGGTCTTGGCCAAAGCCGCCAAGGAACGCGGTATTCCGGTGTTTTGCATGTTTTCGCCGTCGGCTTGGGCGTACGGTCAAGACCGCGCCGTCAAATTGGCCGAACGGGTCCGGTTGCTTTTGGCGGTTTTACCGTTTGAAGCGGACTTTTACCGGAAGTTTGGCGCGACCGTTCAATATGTGGGCCATCCTTTGCTGGACCGGGTCAAAAACACGCGGGCGCCGCAAGCGATCCGTGATTCGCTGGGAATCACCTCCGAGGATAAGTTGGTCGTCCTGATGCCCGGCAGCAGGCGGCAGGAAGTTGCCAAATTGTTGCGGGAGATGTTGGCGGCGGCCGTCAGCGTCGGTCAAACGGTCAATATCCGTTTGGTCTTGCCGATCGCCGGTTCGATCGACCGCGAATGGCTGGAAGCGATCGTCAAGGAGTACCCGGTGGATTGCCGGTTGTTCGCCGGTGAAGCCTACAATCTGCTGGCCGCGGCCGATGGAGCGGTGATCGCCTCGGGTACCGCCACGTTGGAAGCGGCGATCTTGAATACGCCAATGGTGATCGTCTACCGGATCAGTAAGTTGTCATTCGCGATCTATAAAGCGATGCGTTCGCCGGAGCAAAAACGGCGGGAGATCACCATCGGCTTGCCCAATTTGATCATGGGGCGGAAGGTGGTGCCGGAGTTGACCCAAGACCAGTTGAACGTGGCCAATATCGCCCAAGCGCTTCGCCGGATCGTGGCGGATGCCGAATATAACCGCGCCGTGCGTCAAGACTTGGCGGAGGTCAAAGCGAAGATCGGTCCGCCCGGCGTAATGGAACGGGCGGCGCGGTTGGTGGTTAGTACATTGGAAAGCGAGAAAGAAACTAATTCCTGATTAACCACGACTGGTTTTCCTACGTTGCCATTGGTTGTAGCTCATCAAGGAGGAAAAGACCATTCGACAAATTATCATCAATCATCAACTTGAACTTAGGTTATTTGAGTTGGAACACGCAAGGGAACTGCTGCGGCTGATCGAGGCCAACCGCCAATTTCTGGGCGAGTGGTTGCCTTGGGTAAACAGCAATTCAACCCTGGCCGAGACCGAAAGTTTTATCCGCAGCGCAAAGGAAAAGTTCGCCAATAACGCCGGATATCAGGCGGGAATCTGGTATCAAGGCAAATTGGTCGGTTTAATCAGCCTGCATAACATGAATTGGACCCATAGCAATGTAAGCATGGGATACTGGTTGGGAGAAAAATATAACGGCCAAGGTATTATGACCGCAGCCTGTGAAACCTTGATCAGTTATGTGTTTACCGAGCTAAAACTGCACCGGATGGAAATACGCTGCGCGGAGGGGAACGAACGCAGCCGGGCGATCGCCGCACGATTGGGATTTACCCAAGAAGGCGTGATCCGGGAGGCGGAATGGCTCTATGACCATTATGTGAATCATATCGTTTATGGCGTTTTGGCGCGGGAGTGGAAGATTGCGAGGTGAGTTCATGTACAAACATACTCAGATCGGTTGGGGAATCGTTATTATTTTTGGGTTGCTGGCATTGTTGGCCTATTTCAAAATATTAGGAAACGACGGCGCCGAAGGCGTTGTTTACGGGATATTATTGCTGGTGACGATGTTATTTGCTGAACTGACCGTTACGGTGGATGATCAATATGTCCGGTTGCGCTTCGGACTGTTCGGCCTGCCGCGTCGCAAGTTTAAACTGCAAGAGATTCAGTCCTGCCGGACGGTAAAAAACACCATGTTCGCAATCTCCTTAGGGATTCATTATGGCCGGAACGCTTCGTTATACAATGTCTCCGGTCCCCGGGCGGTGGAGCTGACCATGAAAAACGGACGGATCGTGAATGTTGGGACCGATGAGCCGGACCGGTTGGCGGCGGCGCTGAACCTCCGGTTACAGGATGGACGGGGGGAACAGCATGATCCGGCGTGAGCGGGGCGCTGAACAACGGTGGAACAAAATCTTTCACGATTGCGGCTCCGCCAAGCCGCAATACGATGATTGGCTGGATAAGTATCAAGCTTTGCTCGACGCTTCCACAACCACGCCTATCATCGATCTTGGTTGCGGTTATGGCAATGATACGTTATACCTTACGGAGCGCGGATATCCAGTGATCGCTTGTGATTATGCCCAAGAAGCGTTGCGGCGGTTGCGGAGTTTTATCCCGGAACCTCAAACCCGGCAGTTCAACCTATTGGACGGTTTGCCGTTTCCCGACGCCGCGGCGCGAATCATCATTGCCGATTTATCGTTGCATTATTTTGCCTGGGATGACACCAAGGGTATCGTCACCGAAATCGCCAGGGTATTAACGTCGGGAGGACACCTCCTGGCCGGGGTGAACTCGGTCAACGATGTTCAATATGGAGCGGGACAGGGGATAATGTTTGAAGCCAATTATTACGATATTGGCGGAAAATTTAAGCGATTTTTTGATGAGGATCAGCTACTCCAATTATTTGACGGTTGGGAAGTGGTTGTTATGAGGGAGTCTGAAATGCGCCGTTATGATAAACCGAAAGTGGTTTGGGAGATCGCGGTGAAAAAATGATTGGCCAGGCTCATTTGGCGTTAGCGGTTCTAGCGCGCCGGTTTCCCGCATAAATAATCATCGAGATGGGGTGGTTACGATGCGGGTATTGCTCTTTAACCAACGGCAGATCCGTTGGGGTCTGCTTTTTTTATTGATAACCGTCTTTACGGCCGGGATTGCCGCCAATTGGACTTCGTTGTCCAGACAGTTCATCGGGGTCAAACCGGGTGTGCGGTTGGAAGGATACAACGTTCAAGGCTATCTGCCCGAAGAAGTTGCCGTTTTGGTCAAAGCGTTGGCCGGCAAGTTCAATCGCGAACCGCGCAATGCCAGCTATTTTCCGGAGACCGGGGAGATTATCCCGGCTGAGACCGGTCGCGTGGTGGATGTGGGCCGGACTGTGCATCAGGTTTGTCTCGCCCCGGCCGGAACGCGGACCAAATTGTATATTAACGCGGTGCCGCCCAGCATCACCGAGGAACTGTTTAAACCGATCTTTAAAGGAAACGACCCGAAACGGGCGGCGTTAGCCATCAATGTCGCTTGGGGCGAGGAGCATCTTGACGAGATTTTGCAGGTGCTTGATGAGGAGAAAGTCAAAGCGACCTTCTTTTTTGTCGGCACCTGGGTAAAGCTGTTTCCGGAGAAGGTGAAGGAGATTGGTTCCCGCGGCCACGAACTCGCCAATCACGGGCTGTTTCACGGCCATCCGGCGCAAATGGGCCGGGATCAAATAAAAAAGCTGATTGCCGATAACGCTTTATTGTTATGGTCGGTCACCGGCAAAAAAACCGCCAATCTGTTCGCGCCGCCTTATGGCGAGTTAAGCCCGGAAGTGTTGGCGGCAGCGGGCGATTTGGGGTATTACACCATTCTCTGGTCGGTCGATACCGTCGATTGGAAAAACCCGGCCCCGGATGCCATGTTAAATCGGGTGCTCGCCAAGATTGAGCCGGGGGGCATTATTTTGATGCATCCAACCATCGCCACGCGTACCGCGTTGCGGGGAATGATCCGCGGGTTGCGGCAGAAAGGTTTGGAACCGGGAACGGTCAGTCAAGTTCTGCAGCAACCCGGTTCATAATCATAAAAAAAGAAAGGCGCGCGGAGGCCACTGAAAAACTGCTCGAAATAACATTGACCTACAATATATTGATAGCCTAAAACAAGCTTATCACTATATATTGTAGGTCAATCTTTCAGACGGAGGTTTTTCAGTGGCTTGGGCGCGCGCCTTTCTTTTTAATATCTTGAAAATATCGTCCTATAAGTTTTGCCGGATAACGCTCCAGATGCCGGGATCCTCGTAGCCCAAACGCCAAACCGCGACGCCTTTAAGCGCATAATTGCGGACCAGTTCCATCTTGGCGGCGGTGCTGCGGCTGTCCTCGTACCAGACGGTATGGGAGACCCCCCAACTTTTGTAAGTGAAGTATGGGGTCTTATAGGTTGAGTGCCATTTCGGAACCACATTGTGACTTTTGATTAAGCTCTGAATCGCGCTGTAATTTCGGGCTTTCCCGGAGTTGAGACTCCAGTCGTAGCCGTAACCGGCGATGCCCATGACCACCTTTTGCGGCGAAAAATAACGCAGGGTGTATTTGATGACGCGCTCAACCCAAGGATAAGAGGCAACCGGTCCCGGACTGCCGCCGGCGTAATGTTCGTCATAGGTCATGACCATAATCTGATCAAGATAAGGGGCCAGCGCTTGATAGTCAAAAGCGCCGCCGTGACTGGAGGTCCGATCGTCATTGGTTTTCGCCGGCACCGAAGCGGTGACTAGCAAACCCTTGGGACGAAGCTCCGCCGCCAGTTCCCGGAAAAAGGCCGTCAGATTGAGACGGTCTTGGGCCTGAACGTTTTCGAAGTCGATGTTGACGCCGCGATAACCCTTGGAAACCAACATTTGACTGATTCCTTTAACCGCCTTGGCGCGGGCGGTTGGACTCGAGAGCATTTTATGCGCGATGTTGGAATCAAAGTTGCCGCCGTTGCGAATATTATTGACCAGCGCCAACGGCACCACGCCGGCGCTGTTGGCCAAACTGACCGGCTTCGGGTTGTGGGTGCTCCGGATGGAACCGGATTGATCAACGTTAAACGAGAACGGGATCACCATGTTGATCGTCCCCAGGTTTTGGGAGAGCACGTTGTACCCGGTCGGGTCGTTGAAGTAATTCTCGACATAATAACCGGCGACGGTTTTGCCCTTGGTGGTGGTGCCGGAGACGCTGGTTTTGGTCGAGACCATCCATTTTGAAACCCAACCGGTGATTCCGGAAGCGGTTTGGATCTGATATAAGCTATCCTTCTGGCCTAACACGATCAGCCGCGAACCTTGGGTCGCAGTCCCCACCGAGGAACTGTCGCCGGAAGTGTCGCTGCGAATCGCGGCTTGGGCGCTGGTAATTACTCCGGAACGGGGAAAGATATTGTCGGGATCGGCCGGCAAACCGGCGCCGCTTCCACTGGAACTTCCGGAGTTTCCACCGAAGAGACCCGAAGTAAGATAGAATATGAGGGCCAAGATTGTGGTCACCATGTTGCCTTGCATCGGGTAGCTCCCTTCATGTATTCGAATCGTATCGCATCAAGCGGTGGCAGTCCTTTTGTTTCCCCGGACTACGATTGGGCGAAGTCAATTGAGGCGCCTTGGTAGAATAGACGTTTGCCCTTCTGCTACAAATTCGCTGGTTAAAAGCGGTTACCTTTAAGCAGTTCCCGGTAAACCCGTTAATCGACAGCAGTTGAAGCAGGCCCTGGGGGTCCATGATAATTCTGGAAATGAAGTATCATTGCTTTCCAAGAAGGACTTTGCGCGAAAAAGGCGAAGATAAACTGAATTCGCGTCAAATATTTCTGAATATTTTCAGGCGATTGATTCGTAAGAAAACTTAAATCGGTAAAGGACTAAGAAACCATGTATCAACAAACTACTTTGCCTAACGGTTTGCGGATTGTCTGTGAAACCATTCCCGGAGTCCATTCGGTCTCCTTGGGGATCTGGGTTGGCACGGGCTCCCGTTATGAAACCCTCGCAGACAACGGGATTTCCCATTTCATTGAACATATGCTGTTTAAAGGGACCGGCCGGCGCACCACCAAACAGATCGCCGAAGAAATGGATGCCGTCGGCGGCCAATTAAACGCGTTTACCACCAAAGAATACACTTGTTATTACGCCAAAGTGTTGCGTCAGCATTATCAGTTTGGCATCGACTTGTTGGCGGATATGGTCACCGACTCGCTCTTCCTGCCGGAAGAGATTGAAAAAGAGAAGCAGGTCGTGATTGAAGAGATCAAGTCCTACGAAGATTCACCCGATGAAATCATTCATGATATTTTCGCCGGGGCCGTCTTGAACGGACATCCGCTGGGGCGGACCATTTTAGGCACGCCGGAATCGATCCGGCGGATCGAACGTTCGACGATTCTGCAATACTTGAGTCACCATTATACCCCAGATAACATTGTTTTTGCAGTAGCGGGTAATGTCCAATTCGACCAGATTGTGACAGAAGTTACAAAACACTTAGCGGGCTTGTCAGGAAAAACCGATCAAAAGTTGCCGGCCATTCCCGATTTGCAACCGGATGTGGTGATCCGTTCCAAAGACACCGAACAGGTCCATATTTGCCTAGGGACGCGCGGCGTCTCCCGGAACAACCCCGAGAAATATGCGATTTACGTGTTGGACAGCGTCTTGGGAGGGAGCGTCAGCTCCCGCCTTTTCCAGCAATTGCGCGAAGAGCGGGGGTTGGTCTATGTGGCGGGTTCCAATCATTCCGGCTATAAAGATACCGGCCTCTTTTCGATTTACGCCGGAACCAGTCCCGAGAATTACGAAGAAGTGATCACCCTTGTCAAACAGGAGCTGCAGAAACTGCAGGCGGGGCCGATCGGCGCGACGGAGCTGACCCGGGCGAAAGAGCAACTCAAGGGAAATCTCCTGTTGAGCCTGGAAAGTACCAGTAACCTGATGAGCCGGATCGCCAAGATCGTCCTCTTCAACGACCTATTGATGACGCCGGAAGAGAGCGTCAGAAAGATTGAGGCGGTCACGGCGGAACAAGTGCTGCAAGCCGCCCGGGAAATTTTTCATGAAGATAAGATGGTAATTACGGCGATTGGCCCGTTTGAGGCCGATTCGGAATTGGTGGGGAAACGTTATCATGAGTATTGAAACGCAGCCGATTCGGTTTAAAGTGCTCTCACCGTTGTTGCGGGAAGGACGGATCCCGATGCCGGCGTATGCCACTCCCGGCGCCGCGGCCATGGATCTGCACGCGTGTTGCGCCGAACCGCTCACGATTCCGGCCGGTGGACGAGCCGGGATCCCGACCGGAATCGCCATTGAGCTTCCCCGGCCCGATCTGGTGGCGCTGGTTTTTCCCCGGAGCGGACTCGCTTCCAAACACGGTATTTCCTTGTCGAACGCCGTCGGGGTGATCGACAGCGATTATCGCGGCGAACTTATCTGCTTAATGAAGAACGAAAGCACGGTTGATTTTCAGATTCAGCCCGGCGATCGGATCGCCCAGCTTGGCATCTTTCCGATCATTCGCGCGATTTGGGAGGAAACGGAAGATCTTGAAACGACCAAACGCGGTACGGGTGGTTTCGGGTCCACCGGAATTCGTCAAGAACCGGGTTAATCCGTTTCATTGCGAGAAAGGGAACCTGAAGGATTCGGAGCGGGAAAATTTCGCGAAACGATTTCTTAACGCCAATTTTTGGCTTTGTCGCAGTTGCGTCAAGGGTATTTTTTTACTATAATCGGGATAACGCGACAATTAACGGAATAAGGCAGACGGAGGCGGATCGTGTTGGAGAAGGAACTTGAACAGATCCAGCGGGTGATCGGCCAACTCAAGGAAGAATTATTGACGAGTACAATTCAGTCGGAGTTGGAAGATGAAGTGAGTTACAAATTAGCCACGAAGATTGACTTAACTGTCAGCCGTTTTATACGCTTGTTGGAATGTCGCTAAAAAATAACGCCGTACGGCGTTGTTTTTTTATGCAACGTAACGTTGCCGGAAAGGCTAACGCACTGACCCCAACATTGTCATAAGCGGGGCAGCGCGGCCGGCCGGAAATGTTATGTTATTTTCATAAAAAGCGATTTACAATCCGGGAAATGTGCTATAATAATTGGTAATATCATTTTCGGATGTTAAATCCCCTTTATTTTTTAGGAGGCGCGTTGTTATGAATATACAGGTGGAGCAGTTGCCGGAGCAGCAATTGAAACCATTGTACGATGATCCGGCGCAATTGGGGTTTGGTAAGATTTTTACCGATTACATGTTTACGATGTATTACCGGACGGGGCAAGGTTGGGTGGAGCCGAAGATTGAACGGTTCAAACCGTTTGCCATCGATCCGGCGTCGGTGGTTCTCCATTATTCGCAGGAGATTTTCGAAGGCCTTAAGGCATACGCGGCGCCCGATCAACGGATTTTGCTGTTCCGGCCGGAGCAAAACGCCAAACGGATGTATTGGTCGGCGGAACGGTTATGTATGGCGCCGGTTCCGGAAGAGATCTTCCTGGAGGCCGTCAGCGCGCTGGTCAATCTGGAGAAACGTTGGATCCCCAATGCCCCGGGAACCTCGCTGTATATTCGGCCGGCTTTGATCGGGACCGGCGACGCTTTGGGCGTGCATCCCGCCGACGAGTATCTGTTTTTCGTGATTTTAACCCCGGTGGCGGCCTATTTCAAAGAAGGTTTCAAACCGGTCAGTTTATATGTGGAGGATTATTTCGTCCGGGCCGCGGTGGGTGGCGTCGGGAACGCCAAAACCGGGGGCAACTATGCCGCCAGCTTGCTGGCGGGCGCCAAAGCCAAGGAGAAAGGCTTCTCGCAAGTGTTGTGGCTGGATGCCAAAGAGAAAAAATATGTCGAGGAAGTCGGAGCGATGAATATTTTCTTCGTTTTCGGCGACAAATTGGTCACGCCGGACCTGAGCGGTTCGATTCTGCCGGGCATTACCCGGGCGTCAGTGATGGAACTGGCCCGCAGCTTCGGTTACCAGGTCGAAGAACGCCCGATTACCATTGATGAAGTGATCGCCGGGCTGGACAACGGAACCTTAACCGAGGCGTTTGGTTCCGGCACCGCCGCGGTGATTTCGCCGGTGGGTTCGTTGTTCTTTAAAGAACGGAACTACCTGATCAACGGCAACGAGGTTGGACCGGTCACCAACCGGCTGTATCAACAATTGGTCGATATTCAATATGGCCGGGCCGACGATCCGTTTGGCTGGGTCAAGACGATCGGACGGTTATAAACCATTCCGGGTGGAATGCGCTATTTTTGAGGGGGCGACTGCGGTCGCCCCTTTTTTGTATAAATTGGGAAAAGCGGATGCTAAAAAGATTAACCGGCGCCGGGCGGATATGGCGGTTTTGGAAAAAGATTTTAACCAAAACGGTCATTTTGGTATAAGATATTTGGTAATTTAACGAAACTATTTTAAATAATTATCCATTCATATAAAATATGAGATAAGACTTCCGGAAGAGGTTTTGCGAATGGACCTTTTGGACATTCAAATATTACGGTATCTCCAGGAAAATGCCAGGATGACTGTTTCCGAGATTGCCGGGCGGATCAATTTGTCGGTCCCGGCGGTCAGCGACCGCTTGCGCAAAATGGAGGCGGCCGGAGTGATCGCCCAATATGCCGCGATCATTGATCCGGCTCATTTTCAGAAAGAGTTGACGGCGCTGATGTTTATCTCGCTGGAACGGCCCAAATTTACCGGGCAGTTTGTCGAGTTTGTCCAGGCCGAGGCGGAGATCCTGGAGTGTCATTATTTGGCCGGGGATTTCGATTATGCGCTCAAGATCGTCACCCACAGCTCAACCACGCTGGAACGGTTGTTGAACCGGATCAAAAGCGTTCCCGGGGTTCAAAAGACCCGGACGATCGTGGTGCTGTCGACGGTGAAAAACAATCACTCAATCACCCCCGGGATCGTATTGGAAGACTGATCGGATTTTAGGAGGGATAATCGGTGATTATTGGAGTACCCAAGGAGATTAAAAATAATGAAAACCGGGTGGCGGTGACGCCCGCCGGAACTTATGCCCTAGTCAAAGCCGGCCATGGCGTGTTGGTCCAAAACGGCGCCGGAACGGGCAGCGGTTTTAACGATAGCGAATACCAAGCGGCCGGCGCGAAAATGGTGGCGGATCCGGCGGCGGTTTACGCGCAATCCGACGGGATCGCCAAGGTCAAAGAACCGTTGGAAAGCGAATACGAGCTGATGAAGGAAGGTCAGACGCTCTTTACTTATCTGCATTTGGCTCCGAACCGGCCGTTAACGGAAGCGCTGTTGCGCAAGAAAATTACCGGAATCGCCTATGAGACGGTTCAAACCGCCAACGGAAGCTTGCCGTTGCTGGTGCCCATGAGCGAAGTGGCCGGCCGTATGTCGGTGCAGGTCGGCGCCAATCTGTTGCAGAAATATTATAACGGCCGCGGCGTATTGCTGGGCGGCGTCCCGGGCGTTCCACCGGCGGACGTGGTGATCGTCGGCGGCGGGGTGGTTGGGACCAATGCGGCCAAGATCGCGGTGGGCATGGGCGCGCGGGTGACGGTGCTGGATATCAACGCCCAACGCCTGGCGCACCTGGACGATTTGTTCGGCGGACGGATCGCCACGATGTTTTATAATGAATTTAACGCCATGGAAATGGTCCGAAAGGCCGAACTGTTGATCGGCGCGGTGCTGGTGGCCGGAGCCAAAGCCCCGAAAGTGGTGACCGAAGCGATGGTCAAAACCATGAAACCGGGTTCGGTCATTGTCGACGTGGCGATCGACCAAGGCGGTTCCATTGAAACCGTCGACCGGGTGACCACCCACGACCAGCCCAGCTTTGAGAAGCATGGCGTAATTCACTACTCGGTGGCCAATATGCCGGGGGCGGTGCCCCGGACCTCGACCGAAGCCTTGACCGGCGTCACCCTGCCGTATTTAATGCAAATCGCCAATCGTGGGGCCGAACGGGCGCTGCTGGAGGCCCCGGCGTTATTTGCGGGACTCAACACCTACCGGGGCCGGCTCACCTGCGAACCGGTGGCCCAGGCAATGAGTCTGGAGTTTATCCCGGCGCGGCAACTGATCGCCTAAAACGCCCCAATTTCCAACCGTTGCAAGCAACGTTCGCAGTAAGAAGCTCGGAGATTCAGATCCCGGGCTTTTTTTCGTTGGAGACCGTCGCATCGACGGCAATGATCCCCAAAGAGGCAATTTCGGCAATTGGCAGGAGGTTTTTGGTTAATTGGCGAAGTTTACAACAGCGAAAGGAACGGAGGATTGATCTCATGAAAGTGGACTTCTTTGACTTGGGAGTGATTCCCGAAGCGGACGTAACTTTTGTTGTTATGGTCGCCCGCTGCCAAGACCGCTGGATCATGGTCCGGCACCGGGAACGGACCACCTGGGAGATTCCGGGCGGCCATCGGGAACCGTTGGAAAGTCTGGATCAAGCGGCGCGTCGCGAATTATACGAAGAGACCGGAGCGGTCGAGTTTTCGATAACCCCGGTCTGCGGCTACGGAGTGACCCGGGGGACGGAGCAGTCCTTCGGCCAGCTATATTTGGCGGATGTGACCCAAATCGGCCTGCTGCCACCCACCGAGATCGCGGAGATCAAACGAGTGGCGGAATTGCCCGCCGACTGCGATCTCACCTATCCCTTGATTCAACCCCTCTTGAACCAACGCGTTTTGCAATACCTTTGGGAGAAGGAGAAAACAAAGGGCTGAAAGTTGCTTGACCAGTCCGGCCGAGCGTTGCGGTGGCGAAAAACACCAAACAACTTCCCGGGCGGTTGGATTCGACATTTCAGGCCCGGACTCCGGATTTCCGCTACTGAAATTCAACATTGGGGTCCCGGAATCGTTTAGTCCGGTACCCGGGAGGAGTTTTCGGCCGGTTGGAAAAAGTTTTTAGGGACCCCGGCGCCGGAGCGGGTTTGTTGCGTTTGGCCGCCAACACCGGAAATCAATAATTATTAAACTTTTTTTGCTTCCACGGGAAAAATCTAGGCCGGTAAACCGTTTTATGATAAAATAAGAAGCATTCGTCACCAACAGATACGTCGCACGGAAACTTCATAATGAGTGAAGTTGCGGTTCTGAATCGCGGCAATCGAAAATATAACGGACAGTGGTGAGGCAATGATGAATTTTTTAAGTACCCGCGGCGGGATGGCCGGAGCGTCGGCAGCGCAAGCCATCCGGATGGGGATCGCCCCCGACGGCGGTTTGTTTACCCCGGAGACCATTCCCCAACTCAGTTCGGCCCAATTGCGGGAATGGCAAGCTTTAAGCTATCAGGAGCTGGCGGTGAAGATCATCGGGTTGTTTTTGACCGATTTCCCGGCCGCCGCTTTACAGCCGATGGTCGACGCGGCGTATTCCTATCCGAGCAAGTGGTCCGACCCGAAAATCACTCCGGTGACCCAACTGGCGGACGGGGAGTATGTATTGGAGTTATACCATGGCCCGACCTGCGCCTTTAAGGATGTGGCGTTGCAGTTGTTGCCGCACCTGATGACCAAATCCGGCCAGCTGGTCGGCGACCGCGACGAGATTGTCATTTTAGTGGCCACTTCCGGCGATACCGGGAAGGCGGCCTTGGAAGGGTTTCAGGATGTGCCGGGAACCCGGATCATCGTGTTTTATCCGGAAGACGGCGTCAGCGCCATTCAAAAGCTGCAAATGGTCACCCAGGAGGGCGCCAATACCGCGGTGGTCGCGGTGGAAGGCAACTTTGACGACGCCCAAAGCGGCGTAAAGCAAATCTTCACCGATCCGGCCATGGCCGCCCAACTGAAAGCCAAGGCCATGTCGTTTTCGTCGGCCAACTCGATCAACTGGGGCCGGCTGGCGCCGCAGATCGTTTATTATTTTTACGGTTATTACGAACTGTGCCGGACCGGCGCGTTGCCGTTTGGCGCGCCGCTTAACGTCACGGTGCCGACGGGCAACTTCGGCAATATTTTGGCCGCCTATATCGCCAAAGAGATGGGTTTGCCCTTGGGGAAACTGATCTGCGCTTCCAACGCCAACAATGTGTTGGCCGATTTTATCCAAACCGGGGTCTACAACCGCAACCGGCCTTTCTATACCACCGTTTCGCCGTCGATGGACATTTTGATCTCCAGCAACCTGGAACGGCTGCTTTATTATCTCGCCGGCAACAACGCCGGCCAAGTCGGTGCCTGGATGGAACAAATGAAACAGACCGGCGCGTATCAGGTCGACCCGGCTACCGCCGCCCGGATTGCCGAACATTTTTACGGCGGTTCCGCCGGGGAAGCGGAGACGCTGGAGACCATCGCCCAAGTCTTTCAAACGCGGCACTACTTGCTGGATACCCATACCGCGGTCGGCAAGGCGGTTGCCAACCGTTACCGCGCCACGACCGGGGACGCCACGCCCAATCTGCTGGTCGCGACCGCCAGTCCGTTCAAGTTTAACGCCAGCGTGCTTCAGGCATTAGCCGGCGCGAGCGCAGTTGACGGGTTGGACGAATTCGCTTTGCTGGAGCAACTGCAGCGCGTCTCGGGTTTGACCATCCCGGCCGGTTTGCGCGGCCTCGATCAAAAACCGGTGCTGCACCGGCAAGTTTGCGCTAAAGTGGCGCTGGCCGAAACTGTCGCCGGTATCTTGAAGGTATAATTTTTCCGGCTTGGTCTAGGCTAATGAAGATCGGGAATTTTGGAAATGAAAGCACCGTAAGGTGCTTTTCTAATAGAATAGCTCGGCCGCTTGATCGGAGCGATTGAGAGCGATGGTCACTTCGCCGCAGCGGCAGGATTTATCCAATTGATAACGAATTTTACTTCGATTAAGTAACTTAGCTGTTCTCGGATTCCATTGGGACGGATTACCCCAACGGGCGGGGACATGTTTCGGAAGGAGTTCGATGACGGTCTTAATGAATACTCCGGAAACTTATCGTAATTACGTTTTGGATGATTTCCAACGGGAAGCCATCCGCCAACTCTTATTGGGAAATTCGGTGCTGGTTTCGGCGCCGACCGGGGTCGGCAAGACCCTGATCGCCGATTATTTGATCGACGAAGCCATCGCCAAAGGGGATCGGGTGATCTACACCGCTCCGATCAAAGCCTTGTCCAACCAGAAGTTTAAAGAGTTCAAAGCGCTATACGGTCCGGAAAAAGTCGGAATCGTCACCGGCGACGTGGTGATCAATTCGGAAGCGGAGATCTGCTTGATGACCACGGAGATCTTCCGGAACATCCTGCATCAGGATTTGCCCCGGCTGGAAGGAATCTCCCATATTATTTTCGACGAGATCCATTACTTATCGGACGAGGATCGCGGCACGGTCTGGGAAGAGTCGATCATCTTCATGCCCAAGGGCATGCGGCTGTTAGGCCTCTCCGCCACCATCCCCAATGTTTATGAACTGGCGGAATGGATCCATGAGATCAAGGAGCATCCGGTCTCGGTGGTGGTGAAGCAGGAACGGGCGGTCCCCTTGGAACACCGGATCTTTGAGAAGCATCTGGGAGCCACCGATCTCCGGGCGGTGATTAAGTACCGTCAAGAATCGCAAGAAAAGGACGAACGAGCTTTCAGCGACCGGCGCGAGTGGGAGACCACGCATCTCGATCTGATCAAGTTTATCGCTAAAAAGAAACAACTGCCCTGCCTATATTTTGTCTTCAGCCGCCGCCTGTGCGAGTTGAAGGCCCAAGAGCTCAGTTTTAGCCGCAGTTTTCTCAATGAGGCGGAAGTCTTGGAGGCTGAGGCGGTCTTCGATAAAATGGTGGCGGATTTTGGAGTCGACAATCTGAAAACGATCCTGCAGGCCCGGTCCTTTCTGACCAAGGGAATCGGCTACCATCATTCCGGACTGTTGCCGGCGTTGAAGGAGATCGTGGAGACCCTTTTTGGGATGGGTTTGATCAAAGTAATGTACGCGACGGAAACCTTTGCCGTGGGGATCAACTACCCGGTGAAGACGGTCTGCTTCGACAGCCCTTCCAAATTTGACGGAGTCAGTTTCCGTCCCATGACCAACCTGGAATACTTCCAAATGGCCGGGCGGGCCGGGCGGCGTGGCATCGATGCCCAAGGCTCGGTCTATATCCTGGCGGACTTGCGCAATCTACGGCCGGAAGAGTTTCCCAGCACCCGACAGGATGAGATCGAGGAGTTGAAGAGTCAATTCAACCTCTCCTACAACTCCGTGCTCAATCTGACGCGCAATCACGCTTCGGCCGAAATTCAGGTGATCCTGAATCAAAACTTTGCGACTTATCAGGCGCGAAACGATAAAAACCGCTTCGAACAGCAACTGGCGACCGATTCCCGCAAGTTGAACCACCTGATCGCCAATCTCTGCGTCGACCGGGATAATCCCTGTTGCCCCTTGGTCTATGGCAAATTACGCCAAAAGCTGAAGAAGAAACAACGGCGCTACCGGTTCATTAAAGGCCGGGCGCGGAACACCATCGCCGCCGAGATAGAGGATCTCCGGAACTACCTGGACGGAGTCACGTCGCGGGATTGTGACGCCAAATGCCAAAGCCAGTGCGAAGAGATGATCCGTAATTGGGCCGAGTTGCATCAACGGGTGGAGTCGCTGGAGGAACGGGCCTCCCAGATCGTAATCTCCGGCCGCTTTAACGAAGCGTTGCAACTAAAAACCGAGATCCTTGAAGACCTTGATTATATGAAAGAAAGCCGCTTGTTACCCCGTGGCGAGTTTGCGGCCCAGATTTATACGCAGGAACTGTTAATCACCGAGCTTTATTTCAGCGGGCTCTTTCATGAGCTGGATCCCGACCAACTCAACGCGGTACTGGTCGGAGTGGATTATGAGCCGCGCAAGGGCGAGTTTTATCCGAAACAACTTTCGTTTGACGTCCGGCCGATCAAGACGATCATCCGGAACCTGGTTTACCGCTACGGCGTTGACGAGCGGGACGCGGTGTTCCATCCCAGTCTGTCCAATCTGGCTTATCGTTGGAGTCAGGGCGTGAGTTTCCCCGATCTGATGCGTGAAGCCGGCGGCATTCAGGAAGGGGACATTGTGCAAGCCTTCCGGCGCAGTATCGATATTATGCGGCAGATCAAAGCGGCTTGCGCCAATCAAGACCCGATTTTGGCCGGCAAGATCCGCGACTGCATGGAACGGATGGACCGCGATATCATCCAAGTGAATATTTGATCGCGGACGGAAGTATAATTTTATTTTTAGGTGGGTGGAATGAAACAGTTTGTGTCCGGAATCATCATGGTGATCCTTTTATTAACGTTCGGTCTGCCGGTATTTGGCGCCGCCTGGAAAGTGGCCGGGGGGAATCAGTTGATCGCCAAAGACCAGGTGGCGACCGGCGATTATATCTTCACCGGCGACCGGCTGGAAGTGAACGGTGTGATCGATGGCGATCTGCTGGTTTTCGGCAATTCGGCAGTGGTTAACGGCCGGGTTACCGGCAGTATTCTCGGTTTGGTCAACCAGGAATTGGTCATTAACGGTTCGGTGGGACGGGATATCCGGGTCGCCGCGCAGCAGGTGACGTTGAAAGGGGCGGTTGCCCGGAATGTAACGGCCTTAGCGATGCGGTTGGAGACCGGCCGGCAGTCAAAAATCGGTCTGGGATTGCTGGGTAAGTTCGTCGATCTGCGATTGGCGGGCGACGTGGCCGGACCGGTGGCGGTCACCGCCAACAATCAGTTCCGATTAAGCGGCCGCATCGGCGGCGATCTCGTCGTCAAAGGTAGTCCGGTCCAATGGCGCGCTCCGCTTGAGGTTGGGGGAAACGTCACCGATTACACCATCGAACCCAGCAACCCGAATCAGGTGAAAGGGGTTACCCTTCACAAGGACTATACACTGGTGGAGGAGCAGGGCGGCGGCACGGGGCTGCTGTTGATGCTGGGCTGGTTCTTCGGCACTTTAATCCTTAGTATCGTGGTTTACCGGTTATTCCCCCGGACGACTTGGGCGATGACCGAACCCACCCGCGTGAACTTCCGGAAGAATTTATTGGTGGGTTTCCTAAGTATGATCGGACTTGGTTTCTTGATCATCGTGTCATTAGGAGTGGCTTCGTTCTATGGTGTCAGCTTGCCGTTGGTCGTCCTGCTCGGGCTGGTCTTTTTGTTGCTTTGGTTCCTGTCCGGGATTCTTGTGAATATCTGGTTGGGACGCTTGTTTTTCAAGTCAAGACTCAAACCGGTGTTGACGATCGTCATGGGCGGTTTGATCTCGGCGTCTTTTTCGCTGGTGCCCTTGCTGAATCTGGCGGCGGGCTTCATCGTCATGTGCGTCGGCTTTGGAATGGCGCTCCGCAACATCCGGTTTGAGTTCCGGGAACCGCAAATCGATTATCGAGCCTAAAGCAGGGGCGACGTTTGTAACCGGATTGTAATTAGAATGGCGTTTTCTGGAAGAGGAATGGCCGGGTTTGTGTATAATCATTACTAATGAATGAATCAAATGTTAGCAATCACAAATAAGAATAAGGGGGCGTTGCTGTGGAAAACAGAAATGCAGTAAATCCAAAAGATTTAAAGACGTATACAACGGACCGGATTCGCGAAGAGTTCTTGATCCAAGGACTTTTCATACCCGGTGAGATTAAATTGGTTTATAGCCATGACGACCGGATCATCGTGGGCGGCGTCGTGCCGACCAAACCGTTGACCCTGGTCGCGGGGGAAGAATTACGGGCCGCGTACTTCCTGGAACGGCGCGAACTCGGCGTGATTAACATTGGACCGGCCGGCGCCGTCACCGTTGACGGCGTCGTCTACGATCTCAACACCAAAGACGGCTTGTATGTCGGCATGGGCGCCAAGGAGATCGTCTTCTCCAGCAAAGATTCGCAAAATCCCGCCAAATTTTATCTAAACAGCGCGCCGGCGCATCATACCTATCCGACCCAACGGATCGAACTCAGCCAAGCCGAGCATAATCTTTTGGGTTCTCAAGCGGAGGGCAATGTCCGGACCATCAATAAATACATCCATCCCCAAGGGGTCCAAAGCTGTCAATTGGTCATGGGAATGACCGAACTGGAACCGGGTAGCAACTGGAACACCATGCCGTGTCATACCCATGACCGGCGGATGGAAGTTTATCTGTACTTCAATATTCCCGAGGAAGCGGTTGTTTTCCATTTCATGGGCGAACCGACTGAAACCCGTCACGTCGTCATGCGCAATGAGGAAGCGGTCATCTCTCCGAGCTGGTCGATTCACTCCGGCGTGGGAACCCGCAATTATACTTTCATTTGGGGCATGGTCGGCGAAAATCAGGTCTTCTCCGACATGGACCCGGTTACTTTCAAAGACCTGCGGTAAAGAAGCGCTGATTTAATCGAAACTTTGCTGGGAAATAATGGAAAACAGCTCCAAGATAGTGTCTAATTATGCTATCAGGTTAATTAATCAGTGTTTCCCTAAGAGATCGCAAGTAAAGCAGGAACTGTTCCCCAATCCGCCTCCGTCAATCGAGGCGGATTTTTTGCGTCGATCATAAATTTTGGGCAAAAGAATCAAAACTTTTTATATTGTGGAAATGCAGGCGTTTTTCTATAATTAGAAGAGCCGAACCAAATAACCCGGATTGGGAAAGGTACGGCAGATGCAAATGCATCGGTATTGGAGGTCAAGATGGCACAACGCAATCCGGAACGGTTTGAGCGGAATGTTGCGATTGATCGCGGCCTGTTTGAGGAAGCGCTCGGTTATTGTATTGAAAAGACCCGGCAAAACAGTACGGTTTTCGTGGATCAGGTTCCGGCTTCGGCCAGCAAGGATCTGGTTTATGAAGCGATTGACAATACCTATTGGACCGCTTCCTTCTGGTGCGGGATGTTGTGGTTGGCCTACGAGGCCACCGGCGAGGCGACTTTCCGGCAGGTGGCCGAAGGTCAACTTAAGCTGCATCAAAACCGCTTAGACCGGAAAGTCAATATCGACACCCATGATCTGGGATTCTTATATTCGTTATCTTGCGTCGCCGGGTATCGCTTGACCGGAAATGCCGCGGCAAGGGATTACGCAGTCCGCGCCGCCGACCACTTATCCGGCCGTTACTTGGAAAAACCCCAAGTGATCCAGGCGTGGGGCAAACTTGACGACCCGGAGAAAAAAGGGCAGATCATCATGGATTGCCTGTTGAACTTGCCGTTGCTCTATTGGGCCACGGAAGTGACCGGGAATCGCAAGTATCATCAGATGGCCCACAATCATGCGAAACAAGCAGCCCGTTTGTTGGTTCGTCCCGACGATTCGAGCTTTCACACCTACTTTTTGGATGTTGCCACCGGTGAACCGTTGATCGGCAAAACGCACCAAGGCTTTGCCGACGACTCGACCTGGGCGCGCGGTCAAGCCTGGGGTATTTATGGTTTTCCCTTAAGTTATTGCTATACCCGGGATTGGACCTTGATTGAAACCGCGGTCCGTCTGACCGAGTATTTCCTGGCCCATTTGCCCGACGACGCGATCTGTTACTGGGATCTGGTGTTTACCTCCGGTAATGAAGAACGCGATAGCTCCGCGGCAGCCCTGGCGGTCTGCGGAATCCTGGAAATGTGCAAACACTTGCCACTGACCCATCCCGCCAAACGCCGTTTTGAAAACGCGGCGCTAGTGATGCTGGAGTCGTTGACCAAGCATTATCTGACCAAAAACCATCCCGAATCCAACGGTATTTTACTACACGGCGTGCAACACAAACCCAAAAAGCTGGGGGTCGACGAGTGTTGCATCTGGGGCGATTATTATTATTTCGAAGCAATTCTCCGGGTTCTCCGCGATTGGAAACCTTATTGGTGAGTCAATCCCAAACACCCTTCTCAAAGCCCGGTCACTCCGGGCCCTTTTTATCTAAAAAGGGCGATAAACTTCGTATCGCCGCGTCACACTGCGGCCCGGCGTCCTCACGCTACTCGCTTCTTTCCCTGTTTCCCGCTGTCTAAAGGCAATTTATGTCTTGTCGGAGTTCAAAAGCAACGCTCCATTTTGGAGCGTTGCTTTTGGCTTATAAGAGTGGTTAAAATTTGGGAAATAATTATGATTATGGCAGGAAGAATTTGGGCCGAGATGTAAGTATATTAAACAGCAGGCGTCCGATAGTCAGGGGATCAACAATCAAATGGGAGAAGGAATGGGGTCACGGTAATGAAGTCGGTTTTCAGCCGACGGTGATCCCCGGGCGGTAATCGCCTGGCGTCCCCCAATATTCGTATTGGTTAAATTCGGGAAGAGACGAGGCGAAGTGAACCCAGACCGGCGCCAGGTCCAAGCTCGGGTGGGCGGTGAAAAAAGCCCGGTCGCCATAACGAATGGCAGTTAAGGCGAGCGGCAATTCCTGGCGGAAAATCCGGGAACGGCGTTCCGCCACTTCTCCTCCGTACAACCCGTCGACGAATAGAACGATCAATAAGTAATATTGGTGATCGGTAATCCGCCATTCGCCAAAAACCTCGTCACGCATGGTGTTAAGTTGATCATAAGTGTACTGGAGGCTTACGGTGAGGAAAAGTTCGGCGGTTTTGTCAGAATGGGCGAGCGTATAACGGCGTTCGAGGATCGGGTCGGTCCGGGTCACGCCGCTACCAAACGTGACCGTCAGTTTGGCGGGTTCAAAGCGGTTTTCCATGGCAAGCACCTCGACAGGATTCCTTTGTCATAGGATATGTGACAAGGTGGCGGGATGGTTATCAAAACTTGGGATAAAGCGCTAGCTGGATAGAATGACCAGCTTATTTTGACAGTCAGAATAATCGCATAATCGTAAAGGAGACGATCCAATTGAAAATTGAAAGGGTACCGTTTTGCACGATTGACTGGAGTACGGTGGAACCAACCATTCATCCCGGCATTACCGGCGAGGCGCGCTGGCGGACTTTTGAGATGGGCAATATCCGGGTGCGGATGGTGGAGTATACCCCGGGATATCTGGCCGATCATTGGTGCGGTCGTGGCCATGTGTTGCTGGTGATGGAAGGGGAGTTGGTGACGGAGCTTAGCGACGGACGGAAGTTTGTGTTGACGCCGGGCACCAGTTATCAAGTGGCCGACGACATCAATCCCCACCGGTCGATGACCGAGACCGGGGCAAAGTTGTTTATTGTCGATTAACCGCCCCATAAATGGTTGATTGGGAGTCAAATCAATGAATATTGTAGTCCGCTCATTTCGGCTCGAAGATGCCAAAGCCTTTTCGGAATTGGTAATTCGGGTTTTTAATCAATTTGTTGCCCCTGGCTATTCGCAAGAAGGCAGGCAGACTTTTTATGACTACCTAGTTCCGAATCTGGTCATAGAGCGGGTAAGGATGGAGTCGATTCAATTTTATTAGCCGAAGTCAATTCGAGAATGGCTGGGGTGATTGCCTGCCGGGAATATCGGCATCTCTCGATCCTTTTCGTTGAAGCTTCATATCAACGACAGGGCATCGCCAAACTGCTTTTGAATCGGATGATCGATCACTTACGGTCTGCAGACAGTTTCCCTTCGGTACTTACGGTCAATGGTGGTCGGGAGATGAGTTTTTGATCAAGGAGTTTTTTGTCGCCGGGGAGCAACAGCGTTCCGGAGTGGGGACGCGGATCTTGGATTATGTCCAAGCGGGATTGGTGACGGCCAATTTCCGCAATATCATTTTACTGACGGAAACCGGCTATCCGGCCGAAGCTTTCTATCAACGGCTGGTTTTCAAGCGATCCCGAGCAACCGCTTTATGTATAAATCATTGTAATTGTGGTCGGATTACAATTGCAGCGCCATCTCGTATTGCATAATGAAATTGGTAAAACCGGCTTTTGTCAAGAAATGAATCATGGTTGCGTTGCGACTGTCGATATTGATGAAACTGGCCGTATCCGGTGCACTCCGCTCCAACAACGCCCCGACCAAACTCGTGCCGATTCCTTTGCCACGGTGGACTTCCGCGACAGCCAGCTGGTAAAACGCGCCGCTCACTTTGTCGCAAATGCCGTAACCGGCGATTGTCCCATCGATCCGGACCACCGCCGCGTGGCAACGGTCCGGAATGGCCAGCACTGCCGCCCGGTTATTTTGCCACGAGGGTTGATAAGCGCCGCAATCGTCGAGTTGCTCCCAGGGCAACGCCTGGGGAGCGAGGATTTCCACCGAATGGTTTGGGCGTAGCGTCAAGTTGGACTTGGCGGCTTTGTAACAATGGAATTCCCGGGTGATGGCAAAGCCTTGCCTTTGATATATTTTAACCGCCGGAGCATTGGTTTGAATCACTTCCAACAGATATTGGCGGATTTGCCGTTGGCGCAAGACCGTCGCCAGTTGGTCGAGGATCGCGGTGGTAATGCCTTGGTTGCGATACGCCGGCAAAACCCCTGTTCCGCTGTCATAGGCGGTTAAGACACCGTGTAACTCCCGAACCCCGTTGATAACAAATCCCACCAAAGACCGATCTGCGAACGCCCCAAACGAATAATTCAGCTTACAGCCGTTTCGTCTCAATAACATCGCAAACTGATCGGGCGTGAGTTGAGAACCGACTTGATAGTCGGCAAAGGCGGCGTTAAATGTCTCGAGCAATGTCGCGGGACTTACTTCCGCCAAGGTTTGATAGCGAATCATCGGGTCACCTCGTTATAAAATCGAATCATCTTTCATAGTAGCAGATCGGAGCGGCCCATTCTAGTCCCCTGAGTGATTTTTTCCCAAATTGCAGGTTTTTCCCCTTCCACATCGAACATTTATTCTATGCAAAACATCCGTGAACAAATTGAAAGCAATGAAGAACTGACACTGGCGTCGTACGCCGCCAAAGCGGCCGCAGCGCGGGGCCGGAGCTATCCGGAGACCGAAGATGATTACCGGACCTGTTACCAACGGGACCGGGACCGGATTCTCTATACCGGCGCCTTTAAGAATTTGCAATTTAAAACCCAGGTTTTTGTGGTTCATGAGGGCGATTTTTACCGGACCCGGTTGACCCATACGTTGGAGGTGACCCAACACGCCCGGACCTTTGCCCGGGTGTTGAAGGTGAATGAAGATCTGGTGGAGGCGATGGCCTTAGCCCACGATCTGGGTCATTCGCCGTTTGGGCACGCCGGCGAGGAGATGCTGGCCGAGTTGCTCAAGGACTACGGCGGGTTTGATCATAACCTCCACAGTTTAAAGGTGGTTGACCGGCTTGAGGAACGGTATCCCAATTTCCCCGGTCTCAATCTGACCTATGAAACCCGGGAAGGATTAGCCCGGCATTTGACCCGGTTTGACAATCCGCAATTGCCGGCGGAATTTAAGGGATCCCCGCAACCAAGCATTGAAGCGCAGATTGTCAATCTCTCCGACGCCTTGGCCTTCGCCGCCCATGATCTCGACGACGCGCTGCGGGTCGGCTTGGTGCGCTGGTCGGACATTGTGGAGCTGGAGATTCCGGTGATCCAGGAGATTGTGGCCGCCATCGCCGCCGAGGAGCGGGCGGGGCGCTTCAGCGAACAAATGCGCGAGTTACGGTTGATCCGGCATTTGATCTACCGGTTTAATGAGGATTGTATTATCCAGTCCCAACGCAATCTGGCGGTTTTACAGCTTGACGCGCCGGACGACATTCGGCGCTTGGAACGTCCGGTGGTCGAGCTTTCGCCGGTGCGCCAACGCGATCTGGAGATGCTCATCACCTATCTCTACGACCAGGTCTACAAAAATCCGGTGGTCCTAATGATGGCCGAAAAGGGCAAACTGATTCTGGAACGGCTTTTCAAACGATTTTGGGATAACCCGCAATTGCTTCCGGTCCAAGTGACCCAAGGCGGCGTCCGGTTGACTGGCGAGAATATCAAAGCGATACTGATCGGGGATTATCTGGCCGGTTTGACCGACCGTCAGGCAATGGATATCTACGAGATGATGTTTGAACCGTATACGAAAGTCATGGGTTATGGCTTTGGAAAATAAAATTTGACAAAGCCCGGTAATTGCTTTATGATAAAAATAACTTATTTGGCGGAATTTCGCGAAATAACGCGGGTTTTGGTTTGAACGATTCAATCGAACGATTTTGGAAAATTTACATAACGGAGTGGTGAGTAATGGAAGCTGGCCCTAGTAATACTAGATATAGCAACTTAACAAATTTACTCACCGGAGCCGATTTAGGCTAAAGGGTTTTTCTTGCGCACGTTATCAGAAACCTCCCATCCGGGAGGT
This sequence comes from Bacillota bacterium, assembly GCA_023417475.1. Lineage (GTDB taxonomy): Bacteria > Bacillota > UBA4882 > UBA8346 > UBA8346 > JAEYPR01. The sequence continues at coordinate 59,467 of JAEZFP010000055.1, forward strand.
TTTATTTTTGTGCCCAAACCCCAGCTTTTTGCACGGTACCGATTTTGCGGAAACGGATTTAACGCGCCATCGGATTTTTGCATATGATAAATAGGTGAGGCTCCTGCAAGCTTCGTAAGGTGTTTGCGCATTGCGCTCGACGATACCGCGTACCAAAGGAGGAGAAACCATGGCGGCGGCGGTTATCAAAAGTTATTACCTCAGCCGGATGCTTCAGTTGAAGGTCCATACGTCCGACGGTCATGTCCTCGGCGTTTTAAAAGATGTGATCAGCACCAACGCCGAGCGGCCGGAGGTCGTTGCCTGCATCGTCAAAACCCGGGATCAGAGGGAGCTGACGTTGGATTGGCACCAGTTTTCCTTAACCAAAGAGAAAAACACCTATGTGTTGACCTGCCAAATCCAAACTCCGGTGACTCTTTCGGAACACAACGTTTATTTAAAGCGGCATATTCTTGATAAACAGATCGTCGATTTCGACGGAAAAAAGGTAGTTCGGGTCAATGATATTCGGCTGGCCGCCATCACCAGCGGATTGTTTGTGGTGGCGGTGGATGTGGGGATGGAAGGCCTGCTGCGCCGGGTTGATTTAGCCAAACCCACCCAGAAGTTACTGCAGGCATTCGGAAAAAACATTCCCAGCAAACTGATTCTTTGGAGCAATATGGAACCGATTGGCTCTTCGCTGGATAAATTGCGCTTATCCACCACCGCTTCCAAATTGAGCACATTGCATCCGTCGGAGTTGGCCGATATTATCGAGGAACTCGACGTGAAAACCGGGACCGCCCTCTTCAACTCGCTTGATCACGACCGGGCGGCCGATGTATTGGAAGAGTTGGAGTCCGATGTCCAATATAGCATCCTGGATCAATTGCCGGTCGAAAAAGCCGCTGATGTGCTTGAATTGATGCCGGTCGACGAAGTCGCCGATATCCTCGACGAACTCCGGGAAGACAAGGCGGAACGGTTGCTCAATGAGATGGACCAAGAGACTTCCGACGAAGTCCGGGAGTTGATGGAGTATCAGGAAAATGAGGTTGGCAGTTTGATGTCGACCGACTATATTTCCTTCAAGGAAACGATGTCCGTCAGCGAAACCCTGGCCGAGTTACGCCGGTTGAAACCGGAGTCGGATACCATTTACTATCTGTATGTGGTTGATTACCATAATGCGTTGACCGCGATTTTATCCCTGCGCGATCTGGTGGTTTCCGAACCGCAGACCAAAATCGCCGAGATTATGAATGAAAAGATCGTTTATGTTTATGATACCGATCCCATCCATTCCTTGGTCGATATCATCTCCAAATATAGCCTGCTCGCCGTGCCGGTGGTTGATAAAGATCTGACGATGCTGGGCGTGGTGATCATCGATGACGTGGTTTATGAATTGCTTAAGCCGAAAAAACGGCGGTTGTAACCGGACCGCAATTTCCGGAACGTCAGGGTAGAAAAGGGAGCGAGTCAGAGGTTGCAATGAAAGAATTTTTGAAACAAAAATGGCGGGTGTTTCTGTTATTCCTGTCCATTGTCGGACCGGGGTTGATCACCGCCAACGCCGATAACGACGCGGGCGGAATCGCCACCTACGCTACGGTCGGAGCCCGTTACGGCTATAAGATGCTCTGGGGGATTTTGTTAATCACCGTCAGTTTGGCGATCATTCAAGAGATGAGCGCCCGGATGGGGGTGGTTACCGGGAAAGGTTTGTCGGATCTGATCCGGGAAGAGTTTGGTGTCCGTTTGACGTTTTTCGCCATGGCTACCTTATTGTTGGCCAACATCGGCACGGTATTGGCGGAGTTTGCCGGGATCGCCGCCAGCCTTCATTTGTTTGGAATTCCCAGTTGCGTCAGTGTGCCCATTGTGGCGTTGTTAATCTGGTTGTTGGTCGTGAAAGGCTCCTATGGTATTGCCGAAAAGGCTTTTTTAATTTTGTCGCTGGTTTTTATCTCGTATATTGTCTCCGGCTTTTTGGCCAAACCCGATTGGCACGAGGTGATGCGGTCTTCGCTCCACCCGCAGTTTGTCTGGGAGGGTGAGTTTATCCTGTTATTCATCGGGATGATTGGGACCACCATCACCCCATGGATGCAGTTTTTCCTCCAGTCGTCGGTGGTTGATAAGGAGATCCCGATCGAACATTATAAATACGAACGGGCCGATGTGTTGATCGGCGCTTTTGTCACCGATTTTGTGGCGTTTTTCATTATTGTTTGCACCGCCGCCACTTTACATCAATCGGGCATCTTCGTCAAGACGGCCGAAGACGCGGCCCAAGCCTTGGGTCCGTTGGCGGGCGCCTACGCGAAATATTTGTTTGCTTTGGGTTTGTTTGGCGCTTCAACGTTAGGCGCGGGAATCGTGCCGCTTTCGACCTCCTACGCAATCTGTGAGGCGTTTGGGTGGGAAAGCAGTATCAACCGGAGTTTTAAGGAAGCGCCGATCTTTTTTACGCTGTATACGTTTTTGATCATCGTGGGCGCCTGCATCATCTTTATCCCGATGCGACATCTGTTCACGCTAATGCTGGTCTCGCAGGTGGTCAACGGAATTTTGGTCCCGATTATTCTGATCTTTATGTTGAAACTGACCAATGACCCCCGGGTCATGGGCGAATATACCAATAAACCGCTCTTTAATTTCTTTGCGTATATTACGGTGGGGGCGATCATTTTACTGACGGTTTTCTATACGCTCAGCCTGTTCACCCCGATCTTTTAAAGTTGGGAGAATCATGAAACAACGAATCGATAACTGGCTCGTGGAACAGGGTCATTTTGAAAGCCGCGAGAAAGCGCAACGGGCGATTATGGCCGGCGAGGTGCTGGTCAATGGGAAACGGGTTGAAAAAGCCGGACAAGCGGTGGAAGGGATCCCCGAGGTTACCCTGCGCCATACGGGACCCCAGTATGTCAGCCGCGGCGCCCACAAACTGCTGAAGGCGCTGGAAGTTTTTCCGGTGACAGTCAGCGGGAAGGTATGCCTGGACGCCGGCGCCTCGACGGGCGGCTTTACCGATGTGATGCTGCAAGCGGGCGCAACCCACGTCTATGCCGTGGATGTCGGGTACGGTCAGTTAGCCTGGAAACTCCGGCAAGACCAACGGGTGACGGTATTTGAACGGGAAAACATTCGTCATTTCGATCCGGCGCGACTTCCGGCGTTGCCGGAACTGATCACCGCCGATCTCTCCTTTATCTCGCTACAGTTGGTGCTGGGAAAGTTCAAAGCGTTGGCGCAACCGGACGGCGAACTGATCACTTTGATCAAACCGCAATTTGAAGCGGGCAAGGAAAAGGTGGGCAAAAAAGGGGTCGTCCGTGATCCCGCGGTCCACTTGGAAGTGCTGGAACGGTTGAGTGAAAACGGTCCCGCCTTGGGTTGGTCCCTGACGCAGTTGAACTTCTCGCCGATTTTGGGCCCCGAGGGGAACATTGAATATCTGGGGTATTGGCAGCCCGGCGGGAGGGAGCTTGCCGTCATGCCCGATCCGCAAACAGTGGTGGCCGCGGCATGGCAAAATCTGAAATTGAACGATTAACGGGTCGGAGGAGCGAGGCCACTGACAACTGCTCGAAATAACATTGCCCGACAAATATATTGATAGCCTAAAACAAGCGACTCACGATATATTGGCGGTCAATCTTTCCGAGCGGAGGTTTTTCAGCGGCTTGGGAGAGGAGCGCGAATTTTTTTCAAGTAATGGTTCCCATTTGCGAGGAAAATTCCAAATTATGGTGAATTATTATCCTAAGAAGAATTTGACGCTTCAAATACGGGGTCATCGCCGATTCGCCGACCTTGGCGCGGATTTGGGGGGCGTTGGGATGTGACCGCCGGAGGTGCTGGCAATGGCTTTCGCCGTTCATTCCTTTGCCCTGAATACGCAGATCATCTTTGGCAACGACGCCTTACGGGAGTTGCCCGAGGCAGGGAAAAACTTTGGGTCGAAGGTGCTGGTGGTGACCGGCACAACCTCCGCAACGCTCAATCACGTTTTACCGAGAGTTTGCAATATGTTGACGGTTGCGGAGTTGACTCCGGTGGTATTCGCGGAGATCAGCTCCGAGCCGACATTGGATATGATTGGACGGGGTTTGGCGTTCGCCCGGCGGGAACGGGTTGATTGGGTGATCGGGCTGGGCGGGGGCAGCGCGATGGATGCCGCCAAGGCCATTGCCGGACTGTATCGCGCTCCGGAGGAACCCCGGTATTATTTCGAGGGTGGACCGATTGAAACAGCGGGTTTGCCGCTGGTTACCATTCCAACCACCGCCGGTTCGGGTGCGGAAGTAACTTGGAATGCGGTGTTGTCCCACCCGGAGCGGGGGGTGAAGCAATCAATCCGCGCTCCGCAACTGGCGGCGCGGCTGGCCATTGTCGATCCGAAATTGACGTTGAGTTTGCCGCCCGAACTGACGGCGTACTCCGGCATAGACGCACTGGTGCAAGCGATTGAAGCTTTTACTTCCAAAGGAGCCAACCCGTTGTCGGATATTTACGCCTATTCGGCGATTGAACGGATTGGCGCCAATCTGCTCAAGGCTTTTCAAAACGGCGCCGATAACGACGCCCGGACGGAGCTGGCGTTGGGAAGTTTAATGGCCGGGGTTGCCTTAAGCAACACCCGGTTGGGAGCGGTTCACGGTTTGGCCCATTCAATCGGCAGCCGGACCGGGCGGCCCCATGGCCTGGTCTGCGCCGTACTGTTGATCCCGGTGATGCGGTTCAATATGCCGGTCAGTTTTGAACGGTACGCTTTGGTCGGAAAGGCGTTGGGCCAAAACGTGCCGGGGCAGGATCCCATCGACGCGGCGGCGCAGGGAATTAAGACCATCATGACCTTGATCAAAAAGCTGGGGATTCCGCCGCATATCCATTCGTTGGGAGTGACCGAAGCCGATCTTCCGGCGATTGTGGCCGCAAGCCTGCCTTCGGAATCGCTCAAAGCCAACCCGCGCGAGGCCAAAGCGGCGGATCTCCGAAACATATTGCTGGAAAATTTTTAACTGGTTCGTTATCAATCAGCGGCCACCCTTCCAAGGTTTTGCGGAAGGGTTTATTTTATTTATCGGGAATTAATTATATAGAAAATGCATTGCCCGGCTCAAATTGGAATGAAAGGTTGACGCGGATGAATCGGAAAATTGTCACAAGCCTGTTGGGAGGAGGGTTATTCCTTCTGGCGGCGTTGGCCTGGGCGGCCCCTTCCGGGCCGGACCCGTCCCTTGGCGCGTTGCGTTCCAGGGTAAATGCGTCGCCGCAGGATAGTCAGGCGCGGTTGGCCCTGGTCGAATATTATTATCAACAGGCGGGTTTGACAAATTACTTTCAAACCCGATCCTTATTTTGGACCGAAGCTTCGAAAAAACGGAGCGATCTCCAAGTCGCTTTGCCGAATGTAAATGAGGATGCCGCCAAGTTGTTGCGGGAGCAGCTTCAAAAACTGTTGGCGCTCGAACCCGAGCAACCGGAAGGTCTGTTGCGGGCGGGCGATTATCATGTATATTACCGGCAAAAGGAGGTCGCCCGCTGGTATTATCAACGCGCGGCGGAACGTTATCCCGATGCCGTTGCGCCCCGGTTGGCGCTGGCCGACTTTTACCTTTACGAGTTCCAACCGGACCAGGCGTTGGCTGTTTTGGTCCCGTTGCAAACCCCGTTGGCCGCTTTACGGCAGGGTGCGGCCTATTGGCAAAAAGGGGAATATCCGTTGGCTTTGGGCTATCTGCTGCAAGCGGAGCCGTTGCCTGCGGCCGACCTGGGGACGCGGGATAAAATGTTGGCCCGGGCGTACCTTGCGATTGGCGACTCCAAAGCGGCTGAGGAATTGGCGAAAAAGGCCGATATGACCGGATCGGCCGGGAGCTTCGCCCTGGAGACGCAAGGGTGGGCGGCCTGGCAAAGCGGAGATTTGGCGGCGGCAGCCAAAGCTTGGACATTGGGCAAGGCGCAGTTTGGCAATGCCCGTTTTTGGGATGCCAATTTGTGGTGGCTGCAATATCAAAAGACGGGTATGTTAAAGAATATCACCTGCAATTGGAAGGACAACGAACTCCGTTCATGGGTCAAAATGCTAAGCGGCTTCTCCTATCAGCAACATGACGAGGACCTTAATCAAGCCTACCAGGATTTTCTGGAAGGGATCAAATTGGAGCGCCGTTCCTTGGTCGGCTTTTTAGCAGCGGGCAACCTGCAGCTGAAACGGGGCAATTATGCCGCGGCCGTCGACCTGTTCTCGCAAGGGTTGGCCGTCAATCCCGGGTTTGGCCCGCTGATCAAAGCCCGGGCGGAAGCGTACCGGCGTTTGAAGCAAACCGCCAAGGCCGAAACGGACGAAGCGGCAGCGGCCAAAGCCGCCAAAGCGCTTAAAAGTCAGTTGCTGCAGGGCGGCTTGACGGCGGGGGACCATGGCCAAACGTTGTTGAATCTGAGCGGAGCCACCCGCGAATTATTCGGGGCTTGGGTCAGCAACGACGGCGTTCGTTGGCAATGGTATCCTTGGTGGGGTGGACCGCTTGTGTTAAAAAATACTGTTACCAGCGCCTGGGTGGTTCCGGTCGGCGGCGGTTTATCCGGCGAAGCGTTGTACCTCGAGGTAGCCCCTAATCATCCGCAAGAGCCGACGGTGATTGCGGAACTCAAAGCGGACGGGGTTTGGTTCCGGGTTCCCGCCGGCGCGCGACTGGTGGTGGAGAATTTGACCGGTGGCGGCGGGTGGGTTCAAACGGAACCGCTGCCGGAATTGCAGGTGCCGCTGGGGTATTTCAATCCGGGCCGTCAGGATCTGCGTTGTTGGACCCAGGAAAGGAACAGCGGCGTTTGGCGGCGCAGCTATCTTGCGGTACAGATTCCCGTCATGGCCCAACCGGCGGCACTCGCGTTCACGGTTGATGCGGCGGCGTTGATCCGCCAATCCCGCCTGAACTTGCGGATTACGGTTGAGCAAGGCGTGTTGGCGGGGCTGCGGATGACGGTGGCGGAGCAAGGCAATACTCCAGGGGAATGGCTGCCCTATCAACCGGAAATTGCCTGCCAGTTGGCGGCGGGCGACGGGACAAAAACCGTAGTGATCCGGCTGCGGGATCGTTTCGGCAATGTTGCCGAGCAAACGGTGACGACCCACGTCGACACAACGCCGCCGCAGGTGACGGCCTCCGACATCGTGGCAACCGGGGCGGCGGAACCGCTGCAGGTGAGCTGGTCGTTTAATGAGCGGGTTTCAGCCCGCTTGCGTTTGTTCCATGTTGAAACAGGTTGGCATGAGCTTCCGGTGACGCCGGGGGCGGCCAATCAGATCCGAGTTTCCTTCGACCCGACCGGGGAGGTCTTCAGCCAACTGTTGGTTCAGGACGAAGCCGGGAATGTGGCCCGTTATCTCCCGACCCGGTTGAATACGGCGCTCCAGCAAAATGTTCCGGTCCATTTTTTGATCGGGGAAGATCCGACCGCAGTGGTAACGGCTTGGGTAAGCCTCCGTCCGGTACCCGGAAATAACCTCGGCGAGTTGCAATGGTCGGTCAGTAACGACCTCCGGCTTTGGTCACCCTGGCGTCAGGGGGAAACGCCATTGCTTTGGAAAACGGCGGCGACCGCGGGGGAACGTTGGGTTTATATCCGGTTCCGCCTTCCCAATCAAGCCGAGCAAATGACCGTCGTCGCCATGCCGGACTCAGGCAACGCGGTCTCCCCTGATTTGAAAGATTGATTGCCCGAATTATATTTTTAAATCAATTTATTTTTTCAGCGGTTTTTGATATAATCAATTCCGCGAATATGCAAAAAAGTGAGGGAACCGCAGATTGGAACTTTGGTATACTGAAAAACAAACCCCGAATCTGGCATTGTCTTGTAAAATCACCCGGACGCTGCATTCGGAGCAAACCCCATTTCAAGACCTGGCAGTGGTCGACACGGTACAATACGGCCGGATGCTGGTTTTGGACGGCATGGTGATGACCACGGAAGTGGACGAGTTTGTTTATCATGAGATGATCACGCACATCGCCTTGAATACCCACCCCCATCCGGAGCGGGTTTTGGTGGTTGGCGGCGGCGACGGCGGCGCGATCCGGGAGATTATCAAACATCCGACCGTGAAGGAAGCGGTGTTGGGCGAGATTGACGGCCGGGTGGTTGAAGTGAGTCAGCAATACTTACCGAGTATTGCCGGGGCGTTGACCGATCCCCGGGTCACTTTGGCGATCAGCGACGGGGTCGAGCACGTCCGGCAGAATAAAGGCAAATACGATGTGATCTTGATTGATTCAACCGAGCCGATCGGACCGGCGGTGGGCCTTTTCAGCCGGGAGTTTTACCAGGATGTCTTTGCGGCGCTGACTCCCGAGGGAATCATGGTGGCGCAAAGCGAGTCGCCGTTTGTCAATCAAGATGTGATTCAGAGGATCCATACCAATTTACAAGGGGTTTTCCCCATTAAGTATTTATATACGGCGAGTATCCCGACCTATCCGTCGGGTTTGTGGAGTTTCACGATCGCCAGTAAAAAGTGGGATCCCCTACAGGTGGATCCGGCGGGGATCCGGCCGATGACCACCAAGTATTATACGCCCGAGGTGCATTTTGGCGCGTTTAAACTGCCGAAGTTTGCGGCGGATTTGGTGAAGTGATATAAGTTCATTTTTTTGTTGTTAGCAGCAGCCACTCAAGTTTGGGTGGCTGTTTATTTTTGTATAGGATGGTTAGTGGTTGAGATTATGGTGGGTTTGCCGGATTTCTTGTTGCGCCGTGAAAAGCTGCACATTACGGCGTCGTTCGGTCGGGCAGCTCGTTTCGCAAACAAAGATCGTGTTTGCGAAGCCGACTGCTGGGTGCTCGATATACAGCGAGTATTATCTGTGCTCGCTCGGTCACTCCTTGTACTGTACAGCTTTTGACGACGCGAATGGGTATTCAGGAAGACAAGTAATCCGGCAAGGTTACACTCGGCCAAAATTATAAATGAGTGAGGCCGATCGTTCGGGGACGAGTGACTAAAGATGAGGGAGGAGGTCTATTGGGAGCAAGGTACTCGCCCCGGTGTCAAATGTTAACCAATTGCTGCTTGAAAAATTACGTATTTTGTATACAATAGTAGTAATATTCAAACGGCGACAAATCATGGAAGGGAGCGACGACCATGTTGGATCTGGGGATGATTCGGGAAAATCCGGAGCAAGTACGGCAGGCGCTGTTGAAACGGATGGCGCGGGTGGATTTGACGGAGTTGCTGGAATGGGACCAGCGGCGGCGGGAGCTGACGGTGGAGGGCGACCGGCTGAAGGCGGAACGGAACCGGGTTTCCGCAACGATTCCGCAACTTAAAAAATCGGGACAGGATGTGACGGCGAGTTTCGAAGCCATGCGGCAAGTTGGGGAGCGGATTAAGGAGATCGACGGGGCGATCTCCGGGTTGGAAAAACAGATCAATCGCTGTTTGGCGAGTCTTCCCAATCTTCCGGCTGATGATGTGGTCGCGGGCGGCAAGGAGAACAATCGGGTAATCCGCGAATGGGGTCAACCACCCCAGTTTGGGTTCACCCCCAAGGATCACGTGGAGTTGGCCAAAACGTTGGGGTTGATTGATTACGAACGTGGCGTCAAACTCGGCGGTAACGGGTTTTGGTTGTACCGGGGCGACGGAGCGCTGCTGGAATGGGCGTTGTTGAACTATTTTATCGAAGAGCATCTGCGGGACGGTTATCAATTTATCTTGCCGCCGCACATCCTGACTTATCAATGCGGTTATACCGCGGGGCAGTTTCCCAAGTTTGAGGAGGATGTCTTCGCGCTTCAGCCGGAAAACGGCCAGGAGCGCTTGGAACAGTTTATTTTGCCGACTGCCGAGACCGCTTTGGTCAACCTGCACCGGGACGAGATCTTGACCGAAGCGGAATTGCCCCGGAAATACTTCGCCTATACGCCGTGTTACCGCAAAGAGGCCGGTAGTTACCGGGCGTCGGAGCGGGGCATGATCCGGGGCCATCAGTTTAATAAAGTCGAAATGTTCCAATACACCCGGCCGGAGGATTCGGACGCGGCGTTGGACGAGATGATCGGCAAAGCCGAGCGGTTGTTGCAGGGGTTGGGTTTGCATTACCGGGTTTCGAAATTGGCGGCGGAGGATTGCAGCGCCGCAATGGCCAAGACCTATGATATTGAGCTGTGGATTCCGAGTATGCAGGAGTACAAGGAGGTCAGCTCGGCGTCGAATGCCCATGATTATCAGGCGCGGCGGGGTAATATCCGGTTCAAACGGCGCGAGAGCGGCAAAAATGAGCTGGTGCATACGCTAAATGCTTCGGGGCTGGCGACCAGCCGGTTATTCCCGACGCTTCTGGAGCAGTTGCAGCAGGCGGACGGTAGCGTCGTTCTGCCGGAGGCGCTCCGGAAGTGGGTCGGTAAGGCTGTTTTGCGGTGATCGTTGCGGATGACAGAGGAGTAGAACTGCAGCCACTTGGGGTCGGGTGGCTGTTTTTTTGATTTTTTGGGGCGCGACTCACCCCCCTTACGATAGCCAATACTTGATCAAAAGTTTTACGATCCCCCTCTCTTTTGAATAACAGCCGGTTCGAAGCGGCGGAAGAGAGGGGGGCCATGGGACATTTTTTCAAAACCAACAATTAGGCAACAAGCGAAGTCAATTTTCTTAGGTAGTCTCGGCGAAGCTAGAGGTGTTTGCGGCGGATGGTCGAAATTAATATCGTAAAAAGGCGCAAGCTATTTTGTGGGAGCGGATGGACCCATTACAACAAGAAGAAGGGAACGGGACGATGATTTTAGACAAATACGCCAAAATAAACGCCAATCACTTTGAACAATTGGAACAACTGGAGATTCCGGTTTTCAGTAAAGAGTCGCTCGGAATCATCAGAGAATTTATGAAAATCGAAAATATCTATCGCAGCGCAATGAAAGAGATTAATACGAAACTGGAAATTCTGGACGACGAATTTCAAGTCATGTACGACCATAATCCGATTCATCATATCGAGTGCCGCTTAAAAACGCCGACCAGTATTGTTGAGAAGTTAAAGCGCAAACAGTTGCAATTAACCTTGGACAATATTGTCAATTTTATCACGGATATCGCCGGATTGCGCGTGATTTGCCCTTATATCGACGATATATACAAATTAACGGATTATTTTCTTAATCAAACCAATATGGTGTTAGTCCGCCAGACCGATTATATCAAACATCCGAAAGAAAACGGTTATCGGAGCATGCATTTGATTATTCGGGTTCCGGTCGGCTTATCCAACCGGACGGAACTGGTTCCGGTGGAGATCCAACTTCGAACCATCGCCATGGATATGTGGGCAAGTCTGGAACATGAACTGCATTATAAATCCGGCAAGGAAATAACCAAAAATCTATCGGAAAAATTGAAGGTTTGTTCGGAAGACCTTTTGGATATTGATCTGCGAATGCAAGCAATCTATCGCACGTTACAATAAAGCCGGGTCGGATCGTATCAGTTCATTTTGGGGATAACTTAGCCCATTGCGTCACAAAAAGAGCTTGTTGAGCGACTCAATAAGCTCTTTTTGTGAATAACTCTTCTACGTTATTAACAAAACGATCTATTTTTGTGGATAACTCTTCTACGTTATTAACAAAACGATCTCGGTTTGTGAATAACTCAGCTACGTTATTCACAGAAAGAGCTTATTTTGTGAATAACGATGCTATTTCTGTGATTAAACGATCTATGGCTGGGGATAAACTGGATCGTTCCGGCGGTTTTTGTGAATATCCTGTTGATATCCTGTGGATAACAGAGCTGCTTCTGACTCCCACTGAGTCCGTTGCGCGATCAAGCGTCTGATTTTCATCGTAGTCGTCGGCCGCCCCAACGCGTCGTTGTATACCTTACATCCAGCTTACCAAACTTTCGAATCCGCCCCCTTGACAATGGGCCGGTTTTCCATTATAACTAAAACATACTAAATTAATCGGAATTTAAGAAATTTATTGGATAAAGGAGACGACCAATGTTCACTCGCCACCTGGGAGATTATCGTTGGGAAGGAGTATCCCTGCTTGAATATAAAGAGGAAGGAAGCCACTTCAAAGCGATCACCCGCCAGATCCTGTTCGCGGGGTTGGCCGATCTCCCGTGTCAGTTGCGTTATTTTGAGATCGCGCCCGGAGGCTATTCGACATTGGAAAAACATCACCATATTCATCTGGTTTTGATCGCTCGCGGCGCCGGTCAAGTTCTGCTCGGCGAGCGGATTAACCAGGTTCAAGAACACGATCTGTTTGTGGTCGAGTCGGGGCAGTGGCATCAGCTCCGGGCGACCGCCGACCAACCGTTAGGGTTTTATTGCCTGGTCAACAGCGAACGCGACCGTCCGGTCCGGCCCAATGCGGCGGACTTGGAAGCACTGCGGCAAGATCCGGCGGTGGCGGCATTTATAAGGAGTTGAAAACATGAATTCCAAACCGCAATTTGGCTTTGATACCCGGATGGTTCATGCCGGCCATATTCCCGATCCGCAGACCGGCGCCCGGGCGGTGCCGATCTATCAAACCTCTTCGTTTGTGTTTTACGATCCCGACTATGCGGCGGAGTTGTTTGACCTGAAACAATACGGTCATATCTATTCGCGGATCAGCAACCCGACCGTCGCGGTGTTTGAAGAACGGATGGCTTCGCTCGAAGGCGCGACCGGCGCCGTAGCCACCGCTAGCGGCATGTCGGCGCAGTTGGTCGCCTTAATGACCTTGTTGGAACCCGGGGATGAGATCGTTGCCTCGGCGCACCTGTATGGCGGGACCACGACCCAACTTACCTATACGTTAAAAAAGATGGGCATCGCGGTGACTTTTGTCGATCCGACCGATCTTAATGCCTGGGTGCGGGCGATCACCCCGCAGACGAAAGCTTTCTACGGCGAGCTCATCGGCAACCCGCGCGGCAGTATTTTAGATCTCGAAAAGTTGGCGGCCCTGGGCGCCAGTCACGGCATTCCCCTCATCATCGATAACACCATCGCCACTCCGTATTTGTGCCGTCCGATGGAGTATGGCGCGACGATCGTCGTCTATTCGGCGACCAAATTCATCGGAGGCCACGGTAATTCCCTGGGCGGAGTGATTTTGGATTCAGGAAAATTTAACTACGCGAGTTTTCCGTCGCTTGCCGAGCCGTCGCCCCAGTATCACAATTTACGTTTTTACGATACCTTCGGTCATTATGGCTTCTTGATGAAAGCCCGCGCGGCCACGGTCCGCGATACCGGATGTTGTCTCGCCCCGACCAATGCTTTTTTGTTGATCCAGGGGCTGGAGACGCTGTCGTTACGGATGGACCGCCATGTCGCCAATGCCTTGCAGATTGCCCGTTTCCTGGAGGAGCACCCCAAGGTCGCTTGGGTCGCGTACGCCGGGCTGCCCAGCCATCCTCAGTATGAATTGGCCCAAAAGTATTTGCCGCGGGGCGCGGGGGCGGTGTTGTCGTTCGGATTGAAACCACGGGCCGGGGCGGACATCCGGGAGACCGGCAAGCGATTTATTCAACAGTTGCAACTCTTCAGTCACTTGGCCAATATTGGGGATGTCCGCAGTTTGGTGATTCATCCCGCTTCAACCACCCATCGGCAGCTGTCTGAGACGGAACTGCGCGAGTGCGGGGTTGGACCCGAAATGATCCGCTTGTCGATTGGAATTGAAACGTTGGAGGATTTACAATGGGATCTGGAACAAGCATTGCATGCCCTATAACAATGAATACGACGTTGACCCAAGAACAGCAAGCCTTGTATCAAAATCCGGAAACGGTTCAAACCATTCTGAATCAGTACCGGACCGTTGCAATTGTCGGGTTATCCTCGGATCAACAGAAAGCAAGTTATTTCGTTGCCAGCTACCTACGTTCGGCCGGATACCGGATCATCCCGGTCAACCCCAAAGCCGAGACGATCTTCGGGGAACGTTGTTACCCCAATTTGACGAGTATTCCCGAACCGGTCGACTTGGTCGATATCTTCCGTCCAGCGGCCGAATGCCTGCCCATTGTGGAAGAGGCGATCGCCATCCAAACCAAGGCGGTCTGGTTGCAATTGAAAATTATCCAGCTCGCGGCCGCCGCGAAAGCCCGTCAAGCCGGCCTGTTGACGGTGATGGACCTCTGCGTCAAGATGGAACACGGCCGTTACCACGGCGGGCTCCATGAGGCGGGGATGAATACCGGAATCATTTCAGCCAAACGGCAACACCGGTTTATTTAGCGGGTTTCGGTGAAAGGTGAACCACACTTACGAACGAGGTAATGCTATGTTTATTGCAAATACGCCAGCGTTGCAATTGTCCGGCGAACGGTTTTCCGTCGTTTACCTGTTATGCGGAAACCGGGAAGAGGCTTTCGCCAAAGCGACCGACATCTGTTTTGAACAGACGGTCGAGTTCCCCGACGAACTGTTGCCCAGCGGATTTATCCGTGACGCTTTGGTCGGCCGGATTGAATCGTTTGCCCAAATCGCCGACGAGCGTTTTCAGGCGGTCATCAGTTACGCTATTGAAACGACCGCCAACGAGCTGACTCAACTGTTAAATGTGATCTTCGGCAACATCAGTATTAAACCGGGGGTACGGGTTGAACGCATCGAGCTACCCCAGTCGTTGCTGGAGCACTTTAAGGGACCGCGTTGGGGAAAAGCGGGTTTACGTCAGCTCCTGGGTGTTGCGAACCGCCCCTTGTTATTCACCGCGTTGAAACCGATGGGATTGCCCGCCGCCGACTTGGCCGAACTGGCCTATCAGTTTGCCGTGGGCGGGATCGATATTATCAAAGACGATCACGGGATCACCAATCAGCAATTTGCAACGTTTAGCGAACGCTTGGAACGTTGCGTTGCGGCCGTAGCCCGCGCCAACCGGGAAACCGGACGGAAGGCGATTTATGTAGCGAATATCAATGCCCCGTATCATGAGGTGATCAACCGCGCCAAACAAGCCAAAACGGCGGGTGCCGGCGGATTGCTGATCGCTCCGGGATTGGTCGGTTTTGACCTGATGCGGACCATTGCCGACGATGATGCCATTGGGTTGCCCATCTTTAGCCATCCGACGTTTTTGGGGAGTTACGTCCTAACCAATAACGGCATTGCCCATCATGCCCTATTCGGCCAGATCCAGCGGTTGGCTGGGGCGGACGCTGTCATTTATCCCAACTTCGGGGGGCGTTTTGCGTTCACCCTGGATGAGTGCCGGAGCATTGTCGCCGGCGCCAATATCGCAATGGGCGGTTTGAAATCGATCTTTCCCTGCCCGGCAGGGGGGATAGGCCTCGGCAATATTCCGGAACTGCTTGAAGTATACGGTAATGAAGTGATTTTCCTAATGGGCGGCGGTCTGTTTAAACATGGTCCCGATCTGGTGGAGAATTGCCGTTATTTTCGCAGTTTGGTCGGAAGCGAATAACCGGGTTTGTTTGCACCCGGTTTATCCATGGTGTGAAGGGAAGGAGCATGCCGATTACGTGTAGCAACTCCGCTTGCGAATAAAAATAGGTTATAGTTCATAAAACCTATTGACAAGCGCCCCGCTTCCGTATATGATAATAATAATTCCAACTAATTCAAGTGGAATTGTGGAGATTTAAACCCTCCGTCATTCTCGGAATTGAATATAGTTGACCAGAAACACTGGAGGCTGAGTTTTTCAAACCTTGATCCAACAAGGCTTGATCATACTCGGCCTCTTTTTGTTATTCCGTCATATCAAGCATAACATCATTTCAATTCCCACGAAACGTAAAGGTTATCAAAAACAAATCGAAGGAGGTATCCCCATGGTAAAACGTTTGGCGTTATTCGGTCTATTGGCAGTTCTGCTGGCAACGGCGGCGTTGCCGCTGGTTGTGGCCGCCCCCAATGAAGTGACCTTGTTGAATGTCTCGTATGATCCGACCCGGGAGTTGTATCAAGATTTTAATGCGGCGTTCGCGAAGTATTGGAAGGCGAAAACCGGTCAAACCGTGGTGATCAAGCAATCCCACGGCGGTTCGGGAGCCCAGGCCCGGGCGGTCATCGACGGTCTGGAAGCCGATGTGGTGACGTTGGCGCTCGCTTATGACATCGATGTGTTGAACGAGAACGGCAATTTATTGGCGAAAGATTGGCAGAAACGTTTAGCCAGCAATAGTGCTCCCTACACCTCGACCATTGTTTTTCTGGTTCGCAAAGGCAACCCGAAAAAGATCAAAGATTGGGACGATTTGGTGAAACCGGGCGTGTCGGTGATCACCCCGAATCCCAAAACCTCCGGCGGCGCGCGTTGGAACTACCTGGCCGCCTGGGGTTACGCGCTGAAGAAAAATGGCGGCAAGGACGCGAAGGCCAAAGAATTTGTAGCAAAACTTTTAAAGAACGTTCCGGTGCTGGATTCGGGCGCCCGCGGCGCTACCAACACCTTCGTGCAACGGGGGTTGGGCGATGTCTTGCTGGCTTGGGAGAACGAAGCGTTTTTAGCCGTCAACGAACTTGGCAAAGACAAGTTTGAGATCGTCGTTCCATCGCTCAGCATCCTGGCGGAACCGCCGGTTGCGGTAGTGGATAAGTTCGCCGATAAACACGGTACCCGGCCCGTGGCGGAAGAATACTTAAAATACCTTTATACCAAAGAAGGTCAGGAGATCGCCGCCAAAAACTATTATCGCCCCCGCTTGAAATCAGTCGCCGCCAAATACGATCACTTCGCCAAGGTGAAACTCTTCACCATTGACGATGTCTTCGGCGGTTGGCAAAAAGCTCAGAAAACCCATTTCGCCGACGGTGGCACCTTTGATCAGGTTTATCAAAAATGAAATGAAATGGGTGTGATGCGGTTTGACTTGGAAACAACGGAGTATCTTGCCGGGCTTTGGCCCGGCATTCGGTTTCACATTGTTTTATGTTTGCCTGATTCTCCTCATGCCATTGGCCTTGTTATTCTTACGGGCCGCCACGTTAAGTTGGGAGTCGTTTTGGCAGACCGTCGCCGCGCCGCGGGTGGTCGCTTCGTACCGGCTTAGTTTAGTAACTTCCCTGACGGCGGCGTTCATCAATGCGCTTTTCGGATTGCTGTTGGCGTGGGTCTTGACTCGTTACCGTTTTCCGGGCCGCCGGTTGGTTGACGCCATGATCGACTTGCCCTTTGCAATGCCGACGGCGGTGGCCGGAATCGCCCTAACGACGATTTACGCCGGCAACGGTTGGCTCGGGCGTTTCCTGGAACCGTTGGGAATCAAGGTGGCCTATACGCCGTTGGGTATCCTGGTCGCTTTGACCTTTATCGGACTGCCGTTTGTGGTCCGCACGGTTCAACCGGTTTTGCAAGATCTCGACCGAGAGGTCGAGGAGGCGGCCGTCAGTTTGGGCGCCGATCGTTGGCAGACCTTTCGGAAGGTGATCCTGCCGGCGTTGTGGCCGAGTTGGTTGACGGGTTTGGCGTTGGCGTTCGCACGTGGCCTTGGGGAATACGGCTCCGTCGTTTTTATCTCCGGCAATATGCCGTTGCGGACCGAGATCACGCCACTGCTCATCGTGACCAAACTGGAACAGTTTGATTACGCTGGCGCGGCGGCCGTAGCAAGCGTCTTGCTGGGCATCTCATTTGTATTGTTATTATTGATCAACTTTTGGCAGTGGTGGAGCAGCCGACAGCAAGCGGCTTGATAAGGAGTGGGGACATGTCCGTAAGGAATGAAGTAATTGTGACAGCGGGAGCGTATCAAGGGGCGACCCACGAAAAACCTTGGGTGCGTTGGACATTGATCGCGGCCGCGTTAGTCTATGTGATCGCTTTTTTAGTCGTTCCGCTTTGCTCCGTCTTCAGTCAAGCGCTGGAGAAAGGGGTTCGGGCTTACTTTCAGGCGTTGGCCGATCCCGATACCTTCGCCGCCATTCGTTTGACCTTGCTTACCGCGGCGATCGCCGTGCCGTTGAATTTGGTTTTCGGGCTGGCGGCGGCTTGGGCCATCGCCAAGTTCGAATTTGTCGGAAAAAATCTCCTGGTCACCCTGATCGACTTGCCGTTCGCCATTTCACCGGTAGTCTCGGGACTGCTGTATGTTTTGCTGTTTGGACTTCACGGCTGGTTGGGTCCGTGGTTGTCGGCGCATAATCTTAAAGTTATCTTTGCCGTGCCGGGGATCGTTTTGGCAACGGTCTTAGTGACTTTTCCTTTCGTCGCCCGGGAATTGATCCCGTTGATGCAGGCGCAAGGCAATGACGAAGAGGAAGCGGCGCTGGCCTTGGGCGCTAACGGATGGCAAACCTTTTTCCGGGTCACCCTTCCCAATGTCAAATGGGGCGTATTGTACGGCGTGATTCTTTGCAACGCCCGGGCGATGGGGGAGTTTGGCGCAGTGTCGGTGGTTTCGGGGCATATCCGGGGGATGACCAATACGATCCCGTTACAAGTGGAGATCTTATATAACGAATATAACTTTACCGCGGCGTTCGCCGTCGCGTCGCTATTGGCGTTGCTGGCTTTGGTGACCTTGGCGATCAAATCGTTCGCCGAGTGGAAGTTGCAAATGGAAAACAAACCGTCTGCCCAGGCGGGACAGCGGGGAAGGGTTAATCATGAGCATCTTGATTCGTGATATCAATAAGCGGTTTGGCAGTTTCACCGCGTTACAAAATATCAATCTGGAGATTCCCACCGGAGAACTGGTGGCTTTGCTTGGTCCCTCCGGTTCCGGCAAAACGACGTTGCTGCGGATCATCGCCGGTTTGGAAGCGCCGGATGACGGAGCGCTCTTTTTTCAAGGCGAAGATACGACCGGACGAAAGGTTCAAGATCGCCAAGTGGGATTTGTTTTCCAACATTATGCGTTGTTCCGTCACATGACCGTTTTCGAAAACATCGCGTTTGGATTGCGGGTCCGACCGGCCCGGACCCGGCCGTCGGAGGCGGAGATTCGCGCGAAGGTCGATCAGCTGTTGCAACTGGTTAAAATGGAGTCCCTCGGCAAACGTTACCCTTCCCAGCTCTCCGGGGGGCAGCGGCAACGGATCGCCTTGGCGCGGGCTTTGGCAGTGGAGCCAAAGCTGTTGTTGCTGGATGAACCCTTCGGCGCGTTGGACGCCAAGGTCCGGAAGGAATTACGCCGCTGGATCCGCCAACTGCATGACGAGATCCATATCACCAGCATTTTCGTGACCCACGATCAGGACGAAGCCTTGGAAGTGGCCGATCGGGTGGTTGTGATGAACCAAGGCCGGATCGAACAGGTGGGAACCCCGGAGCAGGTTTACGACCAACCGGCTAACTCGTTCGTCTATCAGTTTTTGGGCAGTGTCAATCTGTTCCACGGCCGTTGGGAAGGAGGGCGCGTCCGGGTTGGCGACCGTCAGGACGTTTCGGCGGGGGTGGCGGGTCCAAACCGGACGGCCATCGCTTATGCCCGGCCCCATGAATTGGCGATCGTACGGGTTGCGGACGATGGTGAATCCATCAACGCCAGCGTCGCTTATATCCGGTCGATTGGTCCGGTGGTCCGGGTGGAGTTGAAACGGACCGATACCGGGGAGGTGATCGATGCCGAACTGACCAAGGAACGTTTTGCCGAACTGCAGTTGCGCCTTGGAGAGCAGGTATTCGTCGGATTAAAGAATTTAAAAGTTTTCGCGGAAGATTATTCGATTTAAACCCAGGATAACTCCCAAGGAATGAGACAACAAAGGAAGGTGCAAACATGAATGTGACAATCAATGGCAAACAGGAAGAGATCCCGTTAACCCGTCCAACCGTGACCGAACTGCTGACCCAACAAAAGGTGGAAATGCCGGAGATGGTATCGGTCGAACTCAACGGAGCGATCCTGCGGCGGACCGATTACGATACGACCATCGTGAATGAACAGGATCAGCTGGAGTTTTTATATTTTATGGGCGGCGGTCGGATTCCAACCCAACCAACGGAGCGGCGCCATGTCAAATAATTGGGACTTTGCCACCAAATCGATTCATAGCGGTTTCAACCAAGACGAAACGACCGGAGCGACGTCACTGCCGATTTACGAGTCGGCCGCCTTCGCCTTTGCCAGCGCCGAGGACCTGGAAGCGGCCTTTGTGGGCCGGAAATTCGGCCATATTTATTCGCGGATCACCAATCCCACGGTGACAGCCTTGGAGAAACGGCTTAACGCGCTGGAGAACGGCATCGGCGCGATCGCCACCGCCTCGGGCATGGCGGCCATCGCCACGGTGGTCAACACGTTGACCAAGGCCGGCGACGAAATCGTCTCCAGCCAAAGTCTGTTTGGCGGGACGTATTCTTTATTTAACGATGTTTTAAAAAATTTGGGCGTGTCCGCCGTTTACGTGGAAAACACCGATCCCGAGGCGTACCGCCGGGCAATCAACGGCAAAACCCGGCTGCTGTATCTGGAGACCATCGGCAATCCCAAACTGGATATTCCCAACATTCAAGCCATTGCGGACATCGCCAAAAGCCACGGACTCCCGTTGGTGGTCGATGGAACGTTAACTACGCCCTATCTGTTTGCGGCGAAACGCTTCGGGGTGGCTGTCGTTATCCATTCAACCTCCAAATATATCTCCGGCAGCGGCCATACGATCGGCGGCGTCCTGGTGGACCTGGGCAATTTCGATTGGCAAAACTGCCTGTCGCCCGAGGTGAAGGCCTATGCCCGGCAAGCCGGCGAATACGCCTTTATCGCCCGGGCGCGGAAACAGATCCTGCAAAATACCGGCAGCTGTTTATCGCCCTTCAACGCCTATCTGCAAAATCTGGGCTTGGAGACTTTGGGCTTGCGAATGAACCAACACTGCCAAAACGCCTTGCAGTTAGCCCAATTTCTGCAAAGGCATCCGTTGGTGCGGGCGGTCAATTATCCGGGTCTGCCGGAACATCCCCAACATCGGTTGGCCCAGGAACAGTTCAACGGCAAGTTCGGCGCCATTGTCACCGTGCGGCTGGGAACCAAAGAACGCAGTTATCAGTTGGTTAACCGCTTGAAACTGGTCAAACGGATGACCAACTTAGGCGATGCCAAAACCTTAATCATTCACCCGGCCTCGACGATTTTTTGCACCAATACCGCTGCCGAGCAGGAAGCGGCGGGCGTCTACCCCGACCTGCTCCGGATCTCGGTGGGAATTGAGAATCTTACCGATCTGATCAACGACTTTGCGCAAGCATTAGCGGAGGAATCAAAATGAGCTTAACCGAGAGTCAGATTGAACGTTACAGCCGGCATATCATCCTGAAGGATGTCGGCGGCGTCGGCCAACAGAAGATTCTCGACGCCAAAGTGCTAATAATCGGGGCCGGTGGTTTAGGCGCTCCGGCAGCCCTCTATCTGGCGGCGGCCGGGGTCGGCACCATCGGACTGGTGGATGGCGATACGGTGGATTTATCCAATTTGCAACGCCAGATCATCCATTTCACGGCCGATGTCAACCGCCCCAAAGTGGAATCGGCCCGGAACAAACTGGAGGCGATCAATCCTGATGTCAAGGTTAAAACCTATCCAACCAGAGTGTTTGCCGACAATATCAACGAAATAATCGCCGAGTATGACTTCATTATCGACGGCACCGACAATTTCCCGGCCAAATTTTTAATTAACGACGCCTGTGTCCTGCTGGGCAAGCCCTTTTCCCATGGCGGGATTTTGCGTTTTAACGGGCAGACCATGACCTATGTTCCCGGACACACCTGTTATCGCTGCGTTTTCAATTCTCCGCCGCCCAAAGGGGCGGTTCCGACCTGCAGTGAAGCCGGGATCCTGGGTGCGGTCGCCGGGATGTTGGGGACGATCCAAGCGGCCGAGGTTTTGCGTTACATTTTAGGCAAAGGCAAACTGCTCACCGACCGCTTGCTCACCTTCAACGCTTTTGATATGGAGTTCCGGACGGTGCCGCTCCGTCATAATCCGGACTGTCCGGTCTGCGGCGACCACCCGACCATCACTGAATTGGTCGATTATGAGCAGCCCGTCTGCGATTTGCGAGGGAATCGCCATGTTTAAAATACCGGAGACGCTGAAACAACGGATGATCGCCCAATCACAACGGGAGTTACCCAACGAAGCCTGCGGTTATCTGGCCGGAACGGAGCAGGTTGCTTTGGAGATCATTCCAATGACCAATGCCGACGCCAGCCCGGAGCATTTTTCGTTCCTGCCCGAGGAGCAGTTCCGGGCGGTTAAAACCGCTCGGGCCAAGGGGCTGCGATTGAATGCGGTCTATCATAGCCATCCGGCCTCGCCGGCCCGGTTGTCCGCCGAGGATTTGCGGTTGGCGAACGACCCCGAGGTGGTTTATATCATCGTTTCATTGGCGGAATCGGAACCGGCGGTGAAGGGATTCCGGGTAAATGCCAAAACCCCCGTTGAAGTTCCGCTACAATTTATCGAAGGAGTGACAACAAGAACATGAGTACCCCCGAATTTGATCTGGTTGCGTTAAAGAAAGTCGGGATGATCCAGCAAAAACAGAAGGAGTATTTCGCCCTGCGGCTCCACACCGTCGGCGGGGATTTCACCGCCGCGCAGCTGCAGAAGGTGGCTGAGGTTGCCGCCCGCTTCGGGCGGGGGGAGATTCATCTTTCGACCCGGCAAGGCATTGAGATTCATTTTGTCCATTATTCCAAACTGGAAGAGGCCCGGTTGGAACTGGAACAGGCCGGAATTGCCATGGGCGCTTGCGGCCCGCGGATCCGGATCGTGGTCGCCTGCCCCGGCAACTCCACTTGCCGCTGGGGGATTGTGGATACCAAAAAAGTGGCGCATGATCTGGATGCGAAATATTTCCGCCAAGACACGCCCCATAAATTCAAGATGGGGGTAACCGGCTGTCCCCACAACTGCGCCAAAGCGACCGAGAACGATCTTGGCGTCATGGGAGGCATCTTACCGGCCTGGCAAGCATCGGACTGTATTCATTGCGATCTTTGTGTCAACAGTTGCCCGACCGGGGCGATTTATCAGGAGAAAAACGAGTACCGCTTGGATGAATCCAAGTGTATCTATTGCAGCATCTGCACCTCCAACTGCCCGGTCGATTCCTGGGTCGCCGCTAAAAAGGGCTACATCGTTTGGATCGGCGGGACCATGGGCAAGCTTCCGCGCCTGGCGACCAAACTCCGGACCTTGGTGGCGACCGAGACGGAGTTATATGCGGTGGTTGAGAAGATTGTCGCCTATTACCGGGAGCATGGCCGGAAACGGGAGCGTTTCGGACATATGATCGACCGGATTGGCGTGGAGAAAGTAAAGGAGGAATTGAACCGTGAGTGACGCGATAAAGAAAAGTATTGACCTGCACGGAGTGGTCTGCCCGCTGAATTTTGTCAAGACCAAACTCGCGTTGGAGGAGTTGAACCCCGGCGAACGGTTGGAAGTGGTGCTTGACGAAGGGGACGCCATGCTGAATGTCCCTCGCAGTCTCAAAGAGGAAGGGCATAAAGTGGTCAAGGTGACCCCGGCCGGTGAAGTCTACCGGATTGTGGTTGAAAAAGGAGTATAGCGTGCTCAGCTTAGAATGATGGAAAATATGGCGCTGAAATTTCCGCCGGAAAGGTTGGCGCGACCTATCGAGCTGACTCCGCAAAGGAGAGGTTGCAAAATGACGAAACTTGTTCCGCAACTACGTTCCCAGTATGGAACTTCCCCCGTCCCGCGAATCATTGAAAACTTGGTCAAGGAGTTTGGCGATCGGATCGCCCTCGCTTCCAGCCTGGGAGCGGAAGACCAGGTTCTAACCGACCTGCTGCTGAAAGCCAACCCGCAAGCCCGCATTTTTGTGCTGGACACAGGCCGGCTGCCTCAAGAGACTTATGCCACCATCAGCGCCACCATGTCTCATTATCAATTTCATTATGAGATTTATTGTCCTGACGCCGCCGCTCTGGAGCAGCTGCAACGGGAGTTCGGTCCCGATCTGTTTTATGAAAGCGTCGCGTTGCGCCAACATTGTTGCCGGATACGGAAGCTTGAACCGTTACAACGGGTGTTGCAAACAGTCGACCTCTGGATTACCGGTCTCCGCCGCGAACAGGGGGTTACCCGTGTGGATACGGAAGTGTTCGAGTGGGACGAAACCAATCAACTGATCAAGGTCAACCCCTTGGCAGACTGGACGACCGAACAGGTCTGGCAATATCTCAAAGCGAACGGGGTCCCATACAACGCGTTACATGACCAAGGGTATCCCAGCATCGGTTGCGCGCCGTGCACGCGGGCGGTGCAACCGGGTGAGGATTTACGAGCCGGACGCTGGTGGTGGGAGACTCCGGAACATAAGGAATGCGGGTTGCATTTCCGCGATGGCAAACGAATCAGGGCGAGGCAAACATGAATCAATTAGCGAAACTGGAGAACCAAAGTATCTTTATCTTGCGCGAAGCGTATCGCGAATTTAAAAGCCTCTGCATGTTGTGGTCGATCGGCAAGGATAGCACGGTCTTGTTATGGCTGGCCCGAAAGGCTTTTTTCGGCCATGTGCCGTTTCCCTTGGTCCATATCGACACCGCCTATAAGATTCCCGAAATGATAACCTATCGTGACAAACTGGCGGCGGAGTGGCGGTTGCAGATGATCGTCGGCCAGAACCGGCCGGCCTTGGAACGGCAGGAGACCTACCCTGATGGCAACACCGACCGGATCAACTGTTGCAAAAATCTGAAAAGCGAGGCGTTGAAACGGACCCTCTCCGGTGAATGGCCCCGTTACCGGTTTAACCATCAACTGCAACGTTACGAGGTGGATACGAAGGTTGAGCCGTATACCGGCGTCATTGTCGGCGTCCGTGCCGATGAAGAGGGCAGTCGTTCCAAGGAACGTTATTTTTCGCCCCGCGACCAACAGAACGAATGGGATGTGGGCGATCAGCCCCCGGAACTGTGGAATCAGTTTAAGACGGATTTCGCGCCAGGCACCCACCTGCGGATCCATCCATTGCTCGATTGGACCGAGTTAAATATCTGGGAGTACATTGAGCAGGAAGCGATCCCCATCACTTCGCTTTACTTTGATCAGGGGACTGGGAAACGCTATCGCTCTTTGGGGTGTTATCCGTGCACCAAACCGGTTGATTCCACCGCGCGTAGCGTCGGGGAAGTCATCGTCGAACTGCGCAGTGGCAAATTCGCCAACATTGCCGAACGGTCCGGCCGCGAGCAGGATAAAGAAGACGGCGGCAGCTTGGAAACCTTGAGACGGGATGGATATATGTGATGGATACGAAACGCGAGCAAATGAATATTGTCATCGTAGGCCACGTCGACCATGGCAAAAGCACGGTCATCGGCCGGCTGCTGGCGGATACCGGTTCGTTGCCCGAGGGAAAGCTGGAGCAGGTGCAATTGAACTGCCGTCGGAACGCCAAACCGTTCGAATACGCTTTTCTGTTGGATGCGTTAAAGGATGAGCAGGCGCAAGGGATAACCATCGACACTGCCCGTTGCTTTTTTAACACCGCCAAGCGGCATTATATTATCATCGACGCGCCCGGGCACATTGAGTTTCTCAAAAACATGATCACCGGCGCGGCGCGGGCTGAAGCCGCTTTGCTGGTCATCGACGCCAAGGAGGGAATCCGCGAGAACTCGCGGCGGCACGGATTTATGTTGTCGATGTTGGGAGTGCGGCAGATCGTCGTCCTGGTGAACAAGATGGACTTGGTCCGTTATGATGAAACGGTCTATCAGCAATTGGTCGAAGAGTTTAATGAGTTTCTGGCCAAGGTTGGCGTCAAACCAACGGCGTATGTGCCAATTTCGGCGCGGGAGGGCGATAATCTGGCGTTGCACTCGACGAAACTGCCGTGGTATCATGGTCCCAATGTTCTGGAATTAATCGATACGTTGACCAAAGAGAAAGACCGTCATGACCAACCGTTCCGGATGCCGGTCCAGGATATTTATAAATTTACCGAAGCGCAGGACGACCGGAGGATTTTTGCCGGAACCGTCGAGACCGGTAATGTCCAAGTAGGGGCGGAAGTGATCTTTTTACCGTCGGGCAAACGCTCCACTGTCGCCAGTATTGAAGGATTTAACCAACCGGTCCGGACCGAAGTCGGAGCGGGTTATGCCACCGGAATCACCGTCAGTACTCAAATTTATGTTAAACCCGGCGAGATCATGTGTCGCGCCGATGAACCGTTGCCGTATGCCGGGGCTGCGTTTCGGGCAAACCTCTTTTGGATGGGAAAACACCCGTTTGTGCCGGGGAAAAAGTACAAACTGAAGCTGGCCACCGGCCGGGCCACCGTCTATCTGGAGCGAATTGTACGGGTTTTAAACTCCTCCGACTTGACCAGCGAGTCCGCTGCCGACCGGGTGGAACGGCATGAAGTGGCCGAATGTATCATCAAAACCGTCAAACCGTTAGCCTTCGATTTGTCGCAATCCTTGGCGGCTACAGGTCGGTTTGTCATAGTCGACCATTATGAGATTGCCGGGGGCGGGATCATTACCGAAAATATCAGCGGCGCGGAAAAGCTTGCCGACCGTCAGTTGGCGCAACGCGAATTTGTCTGGGAGCAGACGGCGGTCTCCACCGGCGAACGGGAAGCGCGTTATCACCAAAAACCGAAGTTTATCGTGATCACCGGTAGTGATCATGTTTTACAACGGCAGATTGCGAAGACATTGGAAGTTGATTTGTTTCAGGCGGGGTACAGTGTCTACTATTTGGGAATGGGTAATTTGTTGAGCGGTTTAAGTTCGGATCTCACCAATTCCAATGATGACCGGGATGAACAAATCCGCCGTTTGGGAGAACTGGCGCATCTTTTCACCGATGCCGGCCAGATTTTGATTGCCGACATTGCCGAACTGGATGATGATGAGAGTCAGATCCTACTGACCCTCAACCAACCCAATGAGATCCTTTTCTTTGAATTAAACCGGCGGGAATTGGCCGAACGGCCCGGCGTAATCACGATTCAAAACGCCGCTGCAACTGAAATTGTGCGCGCAATGAAACAAACATTGCTGAATCAGGCCATTTTAAACGATTACAGCATCTGATAAATATTGGGAGGGATGCCTGCAATGCGTGATCCGGCGCTGCCAATCAAAACCGCTTCCTGTATTTCCGAGCGAGATTTGCAAGAGTTAGCCGAGCTGTTGGGGGGAATTTCTTACGGGTCGGTGACGGTGGTTATTCAAAACGGCAAGATTGTTCAGATTGAGAAAAGTGAAAAATTGCGGTTGAAATAAACGAGACCAATCTATTTATGAAGTCGACCAGAGACACTGGAGGCTAAGCTCACTCGTAACAGGAGCTTAGCCTTTTTGTTTGAAATAGAACGTACTTTATCAAAGGGGGGGATGCTTGGAATTGTTACTGGCGTGGCTGACGGAGCAGTAAAATATGAGGCATTGGGAGGAAAAATATGAAGATTAAACAGTTGAATCGCTGGCTCTTGGCATTGTTGTTGGTTGTTGTGGCAACGACCTCGGTTAAAACCGCTTTTGCGGAGGTAAAGGAAGTAAGGCTTGCCAAACAGTACGGGTTGAGCTATCTGCCATTGATTATGGTTGAAGAGAACCAATTGATTGAGAAGTATGCTAAAATCGCCGGTTTGGGAAATCTAAAAACCGCTTGGGTAACCCTAGGTAGCGGTGCGGCGATGAACGATGCGCTGTTGTCGGGAAGCGTCGACTTTATTTCCGGAGGCGTTGCGCCGTTTTTGACCTTATGGGCCAAGACCAAAGGCAATGTCAAAGGGGTGACGGCGTTAGACACCACGCCGTTGTATTTGAACACCATCAATCCGGCGGTCAAATCGATCAAAGACTTCACGGATAAGGACCGGATTGCCCTACCGGCGGTCAAGGTTTCAATCCAGGCAGTCGTCCTGCAAATGGCCGCAGCCAAAGTCTTTGGGTTTGATCATTGCAATCAATTGGATCGGCTGACGGTTTCAATGAGCCATCCCGATGGCGCCATTGCCTTATTATCGGGCAAGTCGGAGATAACGGCGCACTTCACCGCTCCTCCATATAGCTTTCAAGAATTGGAGAAACCCAATGTGCGCACAATCGTAAACTCTTACGATGTTTTGGGAGGGCCGCATACGTTTAATGTCGTCTCCGCCACCAAAAGTTTTTATGAGAACAATCCGCAAACCTATGCCATCGTTTATGCCGCCATTGAAGAAGCGATCGCCGCTATCAAAAAAGACAAAAAAGCCGCGGCGGAATTATATGTGAAGGCCACCAAGTCCAAAGAATCGGTGGAGAGCATTTTGGCGCAACTGAACAATCCACAAATCGGTTATCGGGCCGAACCGCTGCGGATCACCAAATTTAGCGATTTCTTATTCAAAATCGGCTCCATCGACTTAAAACCGAAAAATGAAAAAGAGTTGTTTTTTCCTAAAGTACGGCTGCAGAAAGGGCAATAGCAATGGTTGACGTGCCGTTTTTAGAGGTTGATAACGTAACTTTGCAATATAAGACTGCGGAGCATTTGGTGACAGCGGTCTATCGCGTCAGCTTTCAAGTGCGGCAGTCGGAGCGGTTAATTTTATTAGGCCCGTCAGGTTGCGGCAAATCAACCTTGCTGAAAGCGGTGGGCGGTTTTATTCATCCGGTCGAAGGCCGGATTCGGCACAACGGGTCGGTAATTGCCAAACCGGGGCCGGAACGAGCCATGGTTTTCCAGGAGTTTGACCAATTGCTGCCTTGGAAGACAGTCCATCAGAATGTTGTTTTTGCGCTCCGGGAGGGGCGAAAGGCGGGAAAAGCCGAGGCGGAAGCGATCGCTGACGATTTTATCCGGAAAGTGAACCTGACCAAATTTGCCGACGCCTATCCGCATACGCTTTCTGGTGGAATGAAACAACGGGTGGCAATCGCCCGTTGCTTGGCTTTGGGCGCTGAAATCATTTTGATGGATGAACCGTTTGCCGCTTTGGATGCTTTGACCCGGCAGAAAATGCAGGAAGAATTGTTGGAACTCTGGAGCGATTCCCGTTTTACCATGATCTTTGTTACTCACTCGATCGATGAAGCGATCTTGCTCGGCACGCGGATTGTTTTGCTGTCGCCTCATCCCGGGCAAATAAAAGCGGAGTTGAATGTCGATTTGGAAGTATTACAACAGTCCGGCGCC
Organism: Bacillota bacterium; assembly: GCA_023417475.1. GTDB lineage: Bacteria > Bacillota > UBA4882 > UBA8346 > UBA8346 > JAEYPR01. The sequence goes on from JAEZFP010000055.1 coordinate 88,562, forward strand.
GTTCAGTATCGTGAATTGCACCAACGAATTCAACGATTGCTTTTTCAAGACGCCATCGATTACTCCATTTAACTCCGGAAAGGGGATGGCGATTTTAAATAAAGGCGGAAAAATGAATGAGTGACGTGAAAAACGTTTCAGTGGCCGAGTTGCGCCAGGAGTATGAACGGGAGATACTCACGACGGACGATGTGGGTGAAATTCAACAACCGTTGTCGTTCTGGGAAAAATTATTGCGGATTTCCCTATTGCGTAAGGCCGTACTCTTAATCGGTCTGGTGGCGCTCTGGGAAATCGCCGCGTTGCGGATCGACAATCCATTGATCATGCCAGCGTTTAGCGCGGTTGTCGTCGCTTTTGAAAAAGCGCTGTTTCAAGGAGAATTGTTGAATCGAATCATGATGTCCTTGAAAATCCTGGTGATTGGCTATGGCAGTGGAGTATTGCTCGCCGGGGTATTAACGGTTTTTGCCGTGAACAGTCGGCTCGGTACCGATCTTTTGGAATTGGCGACCGCGATGTTCAACCCACTGCCGGCGATTGCCCTGGTGCCATTGGCGCTGCTCTGGTTTGGAATCGGCGCGCCAAGCATCATCTTTGTTTTGGTACAATCGGTGGTTTGGCCGATCGCCCTGAATGTGCATTCCGGTTTTACCGCGGTCAGTCCGACTTTACGAATGGTGGGGCGGAATTATGGGTTGAACCGGTTGGGATTTGTCATGAAGATTTTAATTCCGGGCGCATTTCCGAATATCTTGACAGGGCTAAAAATTGGTTGGGCGTTTGCCTGGCGGACCCTGATCGCGGCGGAACTGGTGTTTGGCGTCAGTTCGGGTTCGGGCGGTTTGGGTTGGTTTATCTATGAACAAAAAAACCAGTTGGAAATTCCGGCGGTGTTTGCCGGGTTAATGACGGTGATCATCATTGGGATATTGGTTGAAAATTTGATTTTTCAAACGGTTGAGCGTCGCACGGTGCGACGTTGGGGTATGAAATTATGAATATATTTCAAGCAGTGAGGCGATTGATGTGGCAATACCATTGGAACGTGATGTGATTAATCTGATCAATAGTCCAACGACGCTAAAGGCGTTGGGGACGGTAACGAAAGACGGCGTCCCCCATCTGGCGATTAAAGATTCGTTTTGGGTGAATGACGAGGGCCAACTGCTTTATCTGGAATTTTTGGAATCATCTCAGACCAATCAAAATATGATCGCCAGTCTTTGGTTTGACCGGCAAGTGTCCGTGCTCCTGTTGGGAGCAGATCGCGCCCGCGCCGGTTATCAAATCAAAGGGAAGCCAATCAAAGTATTGGTTGCCGGACCGGTTTTTCGGGCGCAATATGAGCGGATCCGTCGCTTGCCCGGCGACCAGGATCTGGCCGGAGTATGGATCATCGAACCGGACGCTGTCGTTGACCAAACACTTGCGGCGCGCCGGAAAACGGAGGAAAATATCCATCCTTACTTTAGACATTTGGATCGGATAGTAAAAAAATAATACAAAGGGTGATCGCAATGTCCATTGCTAGAAAACCTCGCAACGAGGAGTTAAGTTTCGAAGAGGTTGTCGCCAAGTATCCGGGAATTCCGCGTTTAGTCATTTTGAAAACCGATATTCAGCGCCGGGGAGTCTATTATACGGAACGCGCGATCAACGCTGCGGATCCCAACCTCCATCAGCTGGCGGGAACGCATATTTTCGGAACCCGCGACGGGATTTTGACCAGCCGGCCGGAGGCCTTTTTATTGCGTGACGGCACGTCGGTACTGACCAGTCCGACTCCGTTGGATCAAAACCCCTATATTGTCGATTTAATCGACGGAAAGCTTTGGTTGGTCGATCACGGCAAAATGTTGGAAGAAGTGGAATACTGGACGAAGCCGGATTATTACAATGAAAAGACCAGTACCGGAATACCGATGAGTCACGTCGCCAGCGCGCGCCCGCAACGGTTATATATTATGCCGAGTCGCTATTGCCATTTTTGGGGAGACGATCAGGGCTGTTTGTTCTGCGATATCGTCAATAATCTTAAACAACAAAAGTCCGAACTGGATCTGCCGCCTCGCTTGAAACCGCGCGATGTCGCCGAAACAGTCAAGACAGCCTTAAAGGAACCGGGACGTTTTACTGCGGTTTGTCTGACTTCCGGTTCGGATTTTCACGGGCGCGAACCGTTTGATACCGAAGTAGAGTATTATATCGATATTTTACAGGCGGTCGGTGAAAACTTCAGCACGAAAAAGTTTCCCAGCCAACTGATCGCTACGGCGTTTACTGAGAAACAATTGGAAAAATTATACCTGGAAACCGGTATTTTAAGCTACACTCCGGATATTGAGGTTTTAAATGAAGCGTTGTTTAATTGGATATGCCCGGGAAAAGCCCGTTGGGTAGGTTACCGGGAGTGGAAACGGCGGATGATCCGGGCGGTCGATGTTTTCGGCCGGGGTTACGTCAATACCTGTATCGTCGCCGGAGTTGAGTTGGCGAAGCCCCATGGTTTTGGCAACGAAACAGAAGCGTTTAAAAATATAATGGACGAAGCCGAGGATCTGGCAAGCAACGGCGTCAGCACCGTTTATACAGTTTGGGTGCCGCGTCCCGGCTCGCATCTGAAAGGACAGCAAAACGCTTCGTTAGATTATTACATTCGATTGGCAGCCGCTTTACAACGGCTACGGATTGATTATCAGTTGCCGATTGATCACGACGATTACCGGCGCTGTGGCAACCATCCCGACTCTGATTTGGCACGATTGAGTTACTGCCGCTAAAACCGCTACCGCTAAATCGAGATGCCATTGAAGAATAATCAACGGATCAAAACCGCGTATCGCCGTAGGTCGAGATTTGGCGCCGGGTTAATTCTCAGTAAAGTTCGCGAAACTTTTGGAAAGGGACTAGACAAAATTAATTCATAGTAATATGATAGGAATATAAGAATTATCAATGAAGATCAAACATTCCCGAAATCGCGCAGCGGAATGTTGCAAATTCTAACTACGATGATATTGGGGGGAACCTTCATGGACTCAAATGTCATAACCAATTTGATCTGGCGATTTTCCGCACTGCGTTCGTTGGGACCGGAGTGGACCGAACGCAAGCCCCTGACGGATGGGGTTCGGACAACGGCGCCCGGACGATTTGTCTATCTCACCAAAGGACTAACCCACTATGAAGATTTAGGACCGCGCAACGGACCGGTGGTTCTTTTGGTGCACGGCTTTTCGGTTCCGTATTATATGTGGGACAAAACGGTCGGACCGTTAATTGCGGCGGGTTTCCGGGTGATCCGTTATGATTTGTTTGGCCGTGGCTTTTCCGACCGCCCCAAGGTAAAATACCGGCGCGAGCTTTTTGTGACCCAACTTCGGGAACTACTGGAGGCGTTAGGAATCCACCAACCCGTCAATATCGTGGGCACTTCCATGGGTGGGGCGATTGCCACGGCTTATGCCGCCGATTTTGGCGAGAATGTTGCGAAAGTGGTTTTGATTGACCCGTTATGGGAACCGTTGACCATCGGTTTATTACATATTCCGTTCGTTGGGGAACTTTTTGCGACCGGCGTCTATTTACCGAGGTTACCTCGGTTGCAATCGGCAGATTTTCATCGCCCGGACTTGTTTCCGGAATGGGAAGCGCGTTTCCGGACCCAGATGTTATATCAGGGATTCCGTCAGGCGCTCGTGTCAACCGCCCGTTATTTCTTACGCCGCAACCCGCTCAACGATTATCGGCGGTTGGCGTCTTTCGGAAAACCGGTGTTGCAAATTTGGGGAACCGAAGAAAAAACCTTAGATAAAGCGGGAGCGAGGGTGTTACAGTCCTTGTTTCAAACCGACCCGGTTTGGATTGAACAAGCCGGTCATTTACCCCATTATGAACAACCGGATCGCGTGAATTCGCAATTGATCGGTTTTTTGAAAGCGGATCCATTATAACTTTGAAGAAGGTGGAACAGTGCCGGATTATTTACCGGTGATGTTAAAGACGGCCCGGTTGCCTTGTCTGGTTGTCGGGGGCGGCAAAATTGCCCGTCGCAAGGTTTTGGTTTTGTTGCGTTTCGGCGCCCGGGTGACGGTGGTGGCCGAGGAGCTGAATCGCGGTTTGGCCAAACTAGCGGACCGGCAACTGATTTGCTGGCGGCGGAAAAAGTTTGGCCTCGCGGACCTCCTGTTTCAAAAAGTGGTGATTGCCGCTACCGACGACCCGGTCGTGAACCGACAGGTATCCCAATGGGCCGATCGAATGCGCATCCTATGCAACTCAGTGGACAATAGCGAACAATCAGGGTTCATCTTTCCGGCCATCTATCATTCCGATCCGTTGACGGTGGCCATTTCGACGCAAGGGTATTATCCGGCTGCGACCAAACAGATTAAACGGCGGTTCGCCAAGGATTACGGCGGGGCCTACGGGGAATACCTTAAAAAATTAAAAGCGTTTCGGCAATTGCTCAAAACAAGCGAGGGCAACCCCCGGCGGCGGCGTCACTTGCTCAATCGCTTACTCCGGGTTGACAGCCAAGTCGTTATCGGTTGGAATGAAAAAGAATTTAAGGAATGGTTGGGAAATGAACGTGGCTGAAACATTGCGGATCGGCACCCGTGGCAGTAAATTGGCGCTCTACCAAGCCGAACAGGTTCGGGAAGGTTTGCTTACGCTCTTTCCCCAGCTGCGGGTTGAGCTAACAGTCTATAAAACCTTGGGAGACCGTCAGCCGAATTTGGATCTGATCGCCAACCAAGGTAAAGGCGTATTTTGTAGTGATCTGGAGCAGGCGTTGTTGGCGTCCGAGATCGATCTGGCGGTCCATAGCGTCAAAGATCTGCCCGGCGTCTTACAACCGGGGTTGACCTTAGGCGCTTATCTGCAACGGGAGGACCCCCGGGAAGTGTTGGTGGGCCGGAACGGTTGGGACCTGGCAACGTTACCCCAAGGGGCTCGGGTTGGCACCAGTAGTTTGCGCCGGTTGTTTCAACTGCGTCAACTCCGTCCCGATTTGGATTTTCAACCGATTCGCGGCAATGTCGAAACCCGGGTGCGCAAAGTCGTTGACGGTCAATACGACGCCACCGTTTTAGCATTGGCGGGACTGCGCCGCTTGGGGATGGAAGACTGCATCAGCCAGGTTTTTGAACTGGCGGAACTGATTCCCGCGCCGGGCCAGGGTTGTATCGGAGTGGAAGTTCGCAGTAACAACTGGAGTGCGCTGGAAAAACTGACGGCGATCAACCATGTGCCAACCGCCTTGATGGTCCGCGCGGAACGGGCGTTCTTGCGCCGGTTGGGTGGAAATTGCCGCTCGGCCTATGGGGCGGTTGCCCGGTGGCGCGATGAGGAGGTTCAACTGACCGGTTTGTACAACGGCTTGATCCGGACGCTCACCAATGTGGCGGTGAATCCCGAACGGATCGGCAACTTGCTGGCCGAGGCGCTGCTGGCGCTGGACGATCCGTCCGAGCCGGGAAGGGGAGTGGGTTGATGTTCGGCGGATATGTTTGTTTGATTGGCGCCGGACCGGGTCATTCCGGCTGGATCACCCGCCAGGGATTGGCCTATTTACGCCGGGCCGATGTGGTGTTTTATGATCACCTGGTAGCCGCGGCGTTATTATTGGAGACCAAACCGGATTGCCGCAGGATCGCTATGGGCAAGCAAGGCGGCGGACCGGCGGTTGCGCAAGCTACGATCCACCAAGCCTTAATCAACGAGGCTCGAAGCGGCAATTTCGTCGTCCGGTTGCAAGGCGGCGATCCGTTTCTGTTCGGACGGGGCGGCGAAGAGGCCAAAGCCTTAGTGGCGGCGGGAGTCCCTTATTTGGTCGTTCCGGGAATCTCCGCCAGCTTAAGCGTTCCCGCCAGCGCCGGGATCCCGGTAACCCAGCGGCATGTCGCTGCCGGAGTCGTGATTCGTACCGGGCATCGGGCCGAACCGGCCGCAGTTGAGGAACCGTTGACCCAGGTGGTTTTGATGTCATTGACCCGTTTGCCGGAGATTACCGCCGACCTGTTGCGGCAGGGCGTCCCGGCGCCGACGCCGGCCGCGGTGATTTCGAAAGGGTCGACCCCGTTTCAAACTGAGCTTGTCGGGACCGTAGCGACAATCGCCGCTGTGGTTGCCGCGGCGTCGCCGCCCGCGCCGGCTTTATTGGTGGTCGGAGCGGCGGTCGGTTTGGCGCAGGAATTACAATGGCGCTCCAACCTGCCGCTGGCGGGCCGCCGCATCCTGTGGACCCGTCCGGTGTCGGAAAACGAAACGCCGCTGCTGGAGGAGTTGGAGTTACTGGGGGCGGAGCTTGTGCGGCTGCCGCTTTTTTGGGTGCGACCGGTCAGCGATGCGCTCGCGCCGGCGAGGTTGGCGAAGCTTGCCGCTTGTGACTGGATTGTTTTTACCAGTCAAAACGCGGTGCGGATATTTTTTCAGGGGTTGCTGGCGGCGGGTTACGATTGGCGTTATTTGCATGCTTGTCGTATCGCGGTGGTCGGAGCGAAGACCGGCGCCGCCTTGCGTGAAAGGGGCCGCAACCCGGACTTGATCGGGTCGGAGGGCCACAGCAAAGGCTTGTTACAGCAGTTGCTGGAGAACCTGCAACCCCGGGAACAGGTCGCGTTGTGCCAGGCGGAACAGGCCCTGCCGTATCTGGCCGACGGACTAACCGCGGCCGGCGTTGCATTCACCCGCTTGTCATTATACGATCTCGAAACGCCGGATTATCCGGCTGAATTGGTTGGCAAGGTGTTTCAAGAACGTTATGGTTTGGTGGTCTTGACAGCGCCGGTGGCGGTGCGGAATTATTTTCGTTTGTTGCAGTCTCACGCGATCCAGATTGCGGCGAATCCGCTTTTCGCTTGTTTGGGAGCGGAGACCGTTGCCGAGTTGCAGCGGGTCGGACACCCGGCCTGGTTGGTTCCGGATCGGCCGACCGTCGCGGCGTTAGTGCGATCAATATTACAACAATGGGGAGTTGACACCGATGTATCCGATCACCCGTTTGCGCCGGTTGCGGCAGACGCCGCAACTTCGGGAATTACTGGTTGAAAACCGCTGGAATTTTAAAGATTTGCTGGTCCCGTTTTTCATCGTTGAAGGGACCGGAGTGCAAGAGGCGATTGCCGCGATGCCGGGAATTTTCCGGTTTTCGCCCGACTTGCTCCTCAAGGAACTGGCCAAACCGCTGTACCGTAAAGTGGGTGGGATTTTACTATTCGGCATCCCGTCAACCAAAAACAATCAGGCGGCTTGGAGCGAGCAGGGAGTTGTGCAACAGGCCAGCCGCAAAATCAAAGCGGAGTATCCGGAGCTGGTTTTGGTCACCGACCTTTGTCTTTGTTCCTATACCGAACACGGTCACTGCGGCGTTTTAGACGCCCAAGGGCGAGTTGACAATGACCATACCTTGGAACTATTACAACAGGTGGCGCTGGCGCAAGCGGCGGCCGGAGCCGATATCATTGCGCCCTCCGATATGATGGACGGCCGGGTCGCGGCCATCCGTACCGTTTTGGATGAGCAGGGTTTTAACGATCGGTTAATCATGGCTTATGCGGCGAAGTTTGCCTCGGCTTTTTATGGGCCGTTCCGGGAAGCGGCCGATTCGGCGCCGCAGTTTGGCGACCGCAGAAGTTACCAGGCGCCGCCGGCCAACCGCCGGGAAGCCCTACGGGAGCTGGCGGAGGATTTGCGGGAAGGCGCCGATATTCTCATGGTGAAACCGGGTTTGCCGTATTTGGATATTCTCCGGGATGCCCGGGAACGTTTTGAGACACCGCTGGCAGTTTACAATGTCAGTGGCGAATATGCCATGGTCAAAGCGGCCGCCGCCAACGGCTGGATCAACGAACCGCTGATTGTCAACGAGCTGATCACCGGATTTAAACGGGCGGGAGCGGATTTGATCATCACCTATCATGCCCAGGATTTGGATCACTGGATGGCAACCGGGATCTTGTCATAAAACGTTGCGGTGGAACGGCATTACGATATATAGTAAAATGATAGGAATACATGTATTTGCCGAATGGTGTCTGCATAGGATATGGGGAATTGCGACGATTTTTAAGTGGATGAGGTGATCGGAATGGCCATCGTTAATAAAGCCAGGTGCTTTGTTCAAACGGAAGCGGAGGTGATTGCGGGGATATTACAAGGCTTATGGAATGGATCGGTCACAATCATTAAACAAGACAATCAGGTTATCCAAATTAATGTTTACGAAGTGTATGAGCTTGAAGAACGATGTTGTCCCAAACCTCGGCTAAACTCGATCTGAAATAAAACGCGAAGAGGAGCTGAAGTTATGGAACGAACTGATTCAACCGCCGAAAGTCCAATCTCCGAACCGGAATTGGCAAAATTGCTCCAGGTATTGAGCAAAATCGCCTATGGTTCCGTGACATTGATTATCCAAAACGGGAAAGTCGTGCAGATTGAGAAGAACGAAAAATTACGGTTGCGTTAGCCCGCCGTACGGAACGTCGTCAGGGGAGAACTCCATTGGCGAACGCGGTCGGGGGCAGCTTTTTATACTGTTTAAAGAGGCGGCTAAAATAATTGCTGTCGTTAAAGCCGACCGCCGCAGCCACTTCGCTGACGGATAAATGTCCCTGCTGCAGCAGGGGTATTGCCGCGTTGATGCGTAGGAAATTGACATAGGCGATGGGTGACATTCCAGTCATGCTCTTAAATAAACGGCAAAAATGATGGGGGCTGATATTCGCCATATCGGCCAGTTGGTTTAGGGTAATCTTATGGTCATAATACGCTTCGACGTAGTGGATAACCGGCCGCAATTGATTGTGGGGCCGGTTTTTGATTTCAGCGGCGATCGGAACGGCATAACTTTGAAAAAGCAGCGCGAGCATGCGGTACAAGCCGGCTTTGACCATGAGTTCGTACCCGGGCCGTTTTTGTTGATATTCACGGATTAACTCCAGCAGTTGGTTGACGAGTCCGGGATCGCCCGTGATTTTATTCGGAAAGCGCAGGCGGTTCTCCATTAACGGCGCGAGGTATTTGGTTTGGCAGACATCCTCCTTGGCGTTGCGCAAGTAGGAAAGATCAACCAGGAGAAAGGGTTCGATCAGATGGTTGCAACAATTTTCCTGGTAATGAAAGTCGTTGCAATTGGTAATGACCAGATCGCCGGGGCCGACGGGAATCGCTTGCGCGTTGCAATGGATCAGGGCGGCGCCTTGTTGAATATAAAAGATCATGAACTCTTCGTGCCAATGTTTTTTTAAAATGGGTCCCGGCTCATAATATTCTTTAACCCCTATCGCCACCGGGAAATCATTGGGAAGGTTCTGATGAATCAGTTGGCCGTTGCCGGTAATGATCATCCGCCGACTCCTTTTGGTTTAATCTGCGCAAAATTATGCTACAAATACCGAATATCATTCATGAAATATTGTTATTTCTCAACTATAATTAAGAATAGCAGTTTGATTGCCATCAATATTATCCTACCTGTTCCGGTTTGTCAAACAACCGATTTGGTTGGGGGCGCATTGATGGGATCGTTAATAATGATGTGGAGTGAGTTAATTGTTGCGTTCAGTCAAAAATGTCCCCTATCCGATCTGGTTAATCGCGTGCGCCCATGCTGTGGCCGATATTTCCTCGGGCGCTTTGTTTGTCGCGTTACCGTTTTTTAAAGCGAAATTCGGCCTTAGCTATGCCGGAGTGACTGCGATTGTGTTATTGCAGAATTTCACCGCGTCGGTCACCCAACCGGTTTTTGGGTTTTTAAGTGACCGGAAGGCTCACCCTTGGTGGATGCCGTTGGGCTGTTTCCTGGTTGGGGTGATGCTGCTGGCCGCGTTGCTGGCGCCAACCTATCCGTTGGCGTTGCTCTGTATCAGCGCGAGTGGCTTCGGGAGTGCGATTTTTCATCCCGAAGGCGCCAAGATCGTAAATTGGTTGAGTGGCAAAGCCAAGGGCAAGGGCGCCAGCTTGTTTTCAGTCGGCGGCAACGCCGGATTTGCGCTCGGTTCGTTGTTTTTGGGCATGTTGTTGGTCGGTAACCGGGCGTTGCTGTGCTTGTTTGCCATACCGAATCTGGTGATCGGGTTTTTGCTGCTGGCGAGGGTGAAGCGCTTCCGGGAGATTCCGCAGCCGACCATGGAACCTCACGTGAAATCGGGAAAAATCTTTGGCATGAACCTTCCCTTGCTGGCATTGCTGGGGATGGTTTTAACCAGAGCAACCATTAACTCCGGCATCAACACGTTTGTTCCTTTGTATTACACGGCGTTTATGCATGGCAGTCCCGCCAATGCCGCGTATTTGCTGACGGTTTTTTTGGCCGCCAGCGCCGCCGGGACGTTGCTGGGCGGTCCGCTAAGCGATCGCTACGGCAGTAAAAAGGTGATGCTGTACTCGATTTTACCGGTAGCCCCGCTGCTGTATCTCTTCAAAGCATTGAACGGAGCCGGCGCGTTTGTAATTTTGGCGGTTGCCAGCGTTTTATTGGCAGCCACCTTCACCAGTAGTTTGGTGATGGCGCAAAAAATGATGCCGGCCAATGTGGGCATGGCGTCCGGTCTGACCTTGGGATTCAGTATCGGGTTGGGGGCGTTGGGCGTTTTGGTACTCGGGCATATTGCCGATGGGTCGGGATTGCCGTGGGTGTTGGACCTCTTGGCGTTTCTGCCGATTGTCAGTTTTCTGCTCACATTGCTGGTTAGGGAACCGGAAGCGACAGTGGACCATCCGCTGGGGCTTGGAATCAAATAAGATAATTTGAACCAGGAACATTGAAAACAAGCGACCGTCCGGGTATGTTTCCCGACGGTCGCTTTAATTTTTGAAATATGTTTTGGCCGCTAACAGCCCTTGAAATTTTAATGAAAGCTATTGAAAAGCGCTGTTTCAACTGAAAAAAGGGATTACGTCGCTCATCCAATCGATCATTTGCGCTAGAATTTCTTGGGAAAAGACGGTGGAAATCATCAGCACCAGGACAGTCAGGGTTTTGGTCAGGCTCCGGTAGCGATTCAGCATCACCGGAAATTGCTTTTCCATAATGGCTTGTTTGGCGACGATGTTGCGGTTTTGCGCAGCCGCTTCAGTGCGGAGCTGCTTATCCTCAATCGCCCGCCGCAGGACATCGGGGAGACTTTGGAAATCGTCGACGTCAATCATTAACCCATTGACGCCGTGGGTGACCAACCCGCGAAAAGTCGGCAGATTGGACAACACCGGCAGACATCCGGCGGCCATTCCGGTTAAAACGCTCACCGGCAAAGCGTCACTGGAGGGAATGCTGACGATGACCTGACTTTTGGCCAGGCATTCGCCAACCTGTTCGGGGGTGACCATGCCCCAAAAGCGGACCCGTTCTTCCAAATGTCGTTCCCGCACATATTCCTGGAGCGCCGGCGTCAAACTGCCTTCGCCTAAGATCCACAGTTTGATCTGAGGATAATCGGCGGCAAGCGCCGCAAACGACTCGATAATCTCCCGTTGGTGGTAAAGCGGTTCATGAAGCCGGGGCGAGCAGATGATAAAGCTGGATTCGTCCTTGTTCCAATGGGACAGGCGGTCATACAGCGCCTGATCGATCCCGATCGGAACGGTCAAAACTTTATCTTTGGGAGCTCCGAGATAGATCAAATTCTCACACAAATACCAATTTACGCCGGTCACCAAAGCCGCCTTTTTGATCTCCCAACGGATCAGCGCCCGTAAGCAGCGGGAACGTTTGGCGTTGACCAAAATGTCGGAACCCCAGGCGGAAATGATCACCGGCGCGCAGTTGGCAAAAAGCGCGTATAGTCCGTGGGCTCCAAATTGGTGGGCGTGGATCAGATCGGGTTTGAGCGCCCGGATCAGCCGGCGCACCGCAACGGCGTAGCGGGGGAAACCCACCAACGACAATGGATGTTGGATGACCGTTACGCCGGGAATCTCGGCGTAACGATGAGAAATGATGAAAAGCTCATAATGTAACTCACGGCATTGTTCAATCCACTTTTTCGTATGGGGACTGGCCGCGTCGGCAATAAAACAAATTCGCTTCATGTTGACCCTCAAGGGCAATGGCGCAACCAAATCGTATCCCGTTGTGGCTGGAACATATCGAAGCAAGGTACCTGTTTGCCATTGCGTTCTTTATCAAATATTCGCGGATTCAACGGCGATCCTCGTTAATTCTGATGACGTATTCCCAAAAAGATATGTTCAACTTGATTGGGTTAATTTCATGTTAACTGTAAAGCGAACGGTCGTACCCGTACGCCCAACAGAAATAAACCGCGCAGTTAGGAAAATTATTTTTAACATTGCTTTCGTTGACAACGGAGGCATATAATACTAAAATAAAATTCGTACGCTAATTGTTCGGATGCGATTAATTTGTGTGCGATATTTTGTAAAACAACAACTTTTAGGAGTTCAAAATGAAACGAATCATTCCCCTTGTTTTAGTGACGTTGTTAGTGGTCGGCGGCTGTGGGGATAAGAACAAACCAACCGCTACAAAAGCAGTCGATCCGTCCGGCCAATCCGCGAAAGAGGTTTATATCATGGCGGGGAAGATCGACGCCAAAACCCAGGCGACCATTTCCGCCAAAATCACCGCGAGAGTCGCGCAGCTCAATGTTGACGTCGGTTCGCAGGTAAGACAGGGCGATCCGCTCATCGTGCTGGATGCCAACGATATCCGGAGCCAGGTGCGGCAGGCTGAAGCCGCGGTGGCGACGGCCGAGGCCAACTTAAACAATACATTGGCAGGCTCCCGACCCAATCAGATCTCCCAAGCGCAGGCGACTGTCGAAAGCGCCAGAGTAAGTCAGGACAATTCGCAGAAGAATTTTGAACGGATGAAGGGACTGTATCTGCAAGGGGCGATCTCGCTGCAGCAGTACGAGACAGCGCAGACCCAGTTGGCGGCGGCCGACGCCCAATCAAAGTCGGCCCAGGATCAATTGGATATGTTGAAACAGGGCGCGACCAAAGAAACAATCACAATCTTACAGAAACAAGTGCAACAGGCGCAAGCGACGTTGGACGTCACGCGAACCCAACTTAGCTTTGGAACGATTGCGGCGCCGATCTCCGGGACCATTACCGCCAAAAATATCAATGTCGGGGAGTTGGCCACACCCGGGGTCACCTTGGTTTCGATTGTAAACGACCAAAGCTTATGTGTGAACGCCTATCTGCCCGCCGGCCTGATCGGTCAGGTGAAGGAAGGACAACGGGTGATCGTCAAAGTATCGGAAATACCGGGGAAGAAGTTTGCCGGTACGGTTACCATGGTTAACTCCGTGATCAGTTCCGCCAGTAAAAATGTGTTGGTAAAAGTGGCGCTTTCAACCCCGGATCCAACCTTGAAACCGGGCATGTTCGCAACAATCGCTTTGAAAAAGTAACGACAGGGGGATAAACACGATGGATGAAAAACGCAAACTTTTAATAATCGGTATCTTGGCGGTAATGACCGTGGCCTTAGCGGGCATCGTGGTCTTTTATTGGTATAACAACACCTACTTCATCGCTACCGAGGACGCGACGGTCGCCGGGGATCTGGCGAAAGTGAGTCCGCAAATCTCAGGGAAGCTCATGGAATTCACCGTTGAAGAAGGCGACCGGGTCTCCCGGGACCAGATCTTGGGACGCCAGGAAATGCTCAATCTGACTGACCCCAATATTGACCAGTCCGTGATCCGGGCGCCGATTGACGGGATTGTTCTGAAGAAACAAGGTACGGTCGGCGAGTTTGAATCCGTCGGGCAAACCCTCGCGGTGATTGTCGATCCCCAAAAGTTATACGTCAACGCCAATATTGAAGAGACCCAAATCGGCCGGGTCCGGCCGGGACAATTTGTCGAAATCACCATTGATCAATATGAAGGGGCGCAGTTCACCGGAAAGGTGCGCTCAATCGGTCAGGCTTCCAATTCGACCTTTTCGTTGCTGCCCAGTTCGACCAGTGGCACCTTTACCAAAGTGGTTCAGAAGATTCCGGTCAAAATTCAACTGGATCAAAACGGAGCGAAATTATTACCCGGCACCAATGCGGTGATCAAGATTCATATCAAGTAACGGGGTGATTGGCAGATGGAAGAACACGAGCATGGCGCCTTATATAAATGGATGGCCCTCCTGGTCTGCGTAATCGGTACCTTTATGGCCATCTTGGACAGTAGTATTGTCAATATTGCGATTCCAAAATTAATGGCGGTTTTTGGCGTTTCGCTGGATGATGTGAAATGGATCCTAACCGCTTATACCCTGGCTTTGGGGGCTATCATCCCGCTCACCGGATATCTGGGCGACATCTTTGGAACGAAAAAAGTCTTTATTTTTGCGCTAATCATGTTTACCGTCGGTTCGTTTTTATGCGGGTTTGCCTGGAGTAACAGTTCGATGATTGTGTTCCGGGTGATCCAGGCTTTGGGCGGCGGCATGATCATGCCGGTGGCCATGGCGATCATTTATCAGATCATCCCGCCCGAGGAACGGGGAATGGCTTTGGGATTTTGGGGCATTGCCGCGATGGCGGCGCCGGCCATCGGGCCGACTTTGGGCGGTTATATCATTGAGAAATTGCACTGGAGCTTGATTTTTTACGTCAATGTGCCGATCGGGATCGTTTGCGTCATATTGGCCATCGTTTTATTAAAACCGTCCGTTGCCAAGCCGAAGAAAGGATTTGATCTGATTGGTTTTATCGCCTCCACGGTCGGACTGGTGAGCATTTTGTACGTCTTGGGCGAAGGCTCCACCATCGACTGGAGCGATATCAAAAATCCGCTTTTATTGACGTTGGGCGGGTTCGCGCTGCTGCTTTTCGTCGTCAATGAGTTGACCCATCCCGACCCGTTGCTGGATCTGCGGGTATTTAAAATCTTCGACTTCACCATCAGTCAGATGGTCACCTGCGTTACGACGTTTTCGTTGATGGGCGCGGCCTATATTCTGCCGGTTTTTCTACAAAACATCCGGGGGTACACCGCGATGGAAACCGGTTTGATTATGATGCCGTCGGCGATCGCAACCGGAATCATGATGCCGCTGAGCGGTTTTATTTTTGATAAAATCGGCGCCAAACCGGTGGTGATTCCGGGGTTGTTCCTTTTGGCCTGGGCCTCGTACGAACTGTCGTTTATCAACCTCACGACCAGCAAGGAAATGATCAGCTTTTTGCTGGTAATCCGGGGCATTGGTTTGGGGCTGTCGATGATGCCGATCAACGCTTCGGGAATGAACGCGGTTCCGCCGCAATTGGTCGGGCGCGCTTCGGCCTTATCCAATACCATCCGCCAAATCATGAGTTCGTTAAGCGTAACGATTATGACGATGACCTTGAATTCCCGGGTAAACACCAATTACGCCCGGTTGGCGGAGCAGGTGACCCCCTTCAACTCTCAAGCCGGAAACATTTTTAGCCAGCTGCAAGGGTTGTTTACGCTGAACAAATTTTCGGGGGCCGAAGCCAAAGGGGCCGCAACCTCCGTCGTTTACGGTTTTGTCTATAAACAGGCCTATGTCGATGCGATGGACTATGCCATCGCCGTGACCGTCGTGGCGGTAGTGATCGCCATTATTACCGTACTTTTTATGCGCGGAAAGAGGAAAAAGCTTTCTCCGGATGGAAATAATCCGAATGAAGGAGAGGGGTTGTCCCATGCGGCAGTGTTCGAATGAGCAAATGGAGAAGATCATCGAACTGTTCCGGTCGATTCACCGGAAAATGCGGGAAGTCGCTTCGCAAAAATTTCGTTCCTGCGGATTCACGGTTTCACAGCTTTCCGTGTTGTTCATTTTGTATGAGACGCCCAACATCAAGCTGAACGAGCTTACCCAAAAAATGGGTTTGTCCCAAAGTACGGTCTCTTGCATTGTGGACCGGCTGGTGGCGCAAGACGTGGTCGTGCGCGAAATTCCCAAGGACAACCGGCGCGCGGTGCAACTGTCCTTGGCGCCGGGCTTTGTGGGTAATAGCAAGGGTCTGCTCGACTATAAAAATAAAGTGTTGGATGAAGTCTTCAATTTTCAGGGACTGTCGCTTGAGGACGCGGACACCATTATCTATGCTTTGGACAAAGTAGAAAATTTGTTTATCCCGGTTTCGGAGAAAGGGAAAGAAAACTCCGCCGCGGACGGGTGCGGGCCGGTTGCGGAAGTCGACCGGTAAAACTCACCATGGTTAAGGAAAAACCGGTTTTCAAAATAACAAATGTGGAGGGAATCATGAAAGTATTATTAGTGAACGGCAGTCCCCATGAAAAAGGGTGTACCTATACGGCATTGAGCGAGGTGGCGCAGACCTTGAACGCGGAGGGGATTGCCACCGAGATCTTTCAGATCGGGGCTAAACCGCTGGCCGGTTGTATTGCTTGTAGGGGCTGCGAGCAGACGGGAAAGTGCATCTTTTCCGACCGGGTTAATGATTTTCTGGCCATGACCGACGCCGCCGACGGGTTTGTTTTCGGTTCGCCGGTCCATTACGCGTCGGCCGGCGGCGCCATTATTTCGTTTATGGATCGGGTTTTTTCCGCCGCGGCCCGCTCCGAGCAAAAGCCTTTTTATCTAAAGCCGGCGGCGGCGGTTGTCTCTGCCCGACGGGCCGGAACCACCGCTACGTTTGACCAACTCAACAAATATTTCACCATCTCCGAGATGCCGGTCGTCGCTTCGCGGTACTGGAATATGGTGCACGGCAACACGCCCGAGGAAGTGCGCAACGATCTGGAAGGAATGCAAATCATGCGGGTTTTGGGCCGGAATATGGCCTGGCTCCTCAAGTGCAAAGAGGCGGGGATCAAGGCGGGGGTGCCTTTGCCGGAGCGCGAGGCGAAAATTTACACCAATTTTATGCGCTAAAGATCAATCCGCCTTTAAACCAAGATAATCATACTAAGTTCGAGTCATGGGGGCGTGGGAACAACGCGCCTTGGATCGGGCAAAGGATTTGAACCCTTGATAATCAAGGGTTTTTCTTGTGTGTGAAAAACTTTACGTTGGATGTTAAGTGCGACCCCTCGCCCCTTAAATGGGTAACCACAAGGCTTTAACCTCTATCGAGTGCGAAGCCTGGAGGTTCTCCTTTTAAAGGACAAAAGGATCGCCGTTAGACTGCAAAGCCTGCCAAAACAACTTTTGATCTATCTCCGGAATCGTGCGATAATATTAATAAATTGTTACAAAACCGGATTACTTAATTTAGCCCCAATCGCCGGGCGACGGATCGGGAGATTTCGATGATCAAGGTTCTGATTGCGGATGACGAGGAAAAGGTCTGTACATTAATTCGCAAGTTGGTCAATTGGCAAGACTTTGATATGGAAGTCGTTGCAACGGCCGCCAACGGCATTGAAGCGTTGGAATGCATTACTACCCATGGGGTGGATGTGGTGATCACCGACATCCGGATGCCGGGGTACGACGGTATTGAGTTAATCGCGAAGGCCAAAGCGCTCAACGACCGCCTTGAGTTTATCATTATCAGCGGCTACCGCCATTTCGAATATGCCCAAAGCGCCATAAAGTACGGCGTGAGTGATTATTTATTAAAGCCGATCAAAAAAGCGGAATTAACCGAGACCCTCAAAAAAATCCGCTTGCAATGTTTGAAACGGGCCGAACAACTATCGCTGGAAGAACAGTTGCGGCTGCGCCTGCGGGACGATACCAGCAAGCGGCGGGAGCAGCTTTTTGGGGATTTATTCGATTCCCCCAAGCCGTTAGCAACCCTCGCAGCATTGAATCAGGCCTATTGTTTTGGGTTTGTCCCAGGCATGTTCCAATTTGCCGCCGTCAAAATCGACTGTCGCTACGAGGACTTCAACCCGGACAGTCTCCAAGTGTTGGTGGAGAAGATTCATCAGATATTGGACGCGCTGTTGCGCGAGAGTTGTTCCGAGCTGGAGGTTTACGCTAAAGACGCCGTGGTGTATACCCTGCTTAATTATGCGGAAGCCAACGCTCAGGCCGTGCGGCGCCAATTCAAGGCGGTCATGGCGGAGCTGGTGGTGCAGCAGACGGTTTTTGACGGGTTTTTCTTCACGCTCTGCACAGGAAAGCCCCTTGCGGAGCTGCAGCAGTTACCGCCGGGTCTACGCGCGGTCCGGCGTCTGATCGATCAACGCCTGGTCGAGGGAGTCGGCAAAATAATCGATGAGGCGGTTTTTCCCGAATATACGCCCTTCAATCAGGAGGCGTTTTTGGGAGATTTCCGGCGGCGGTTGGCCCCCGCCGTCGAACTGCTGGATCTAACGGCGGCGCTGGCGGCGGTCGACGTATTGGCCGGCGCGGTGTCAGTCAATGAAAAAACCGAAGGCAGCGCTATTTATAAACTGGTCTTGGCGGCCGGCGCGCTGTTCATGGTGATCATTAAAAACAGCCAATTCCAGCTGGAAATTCCCGAAGCAACCGCTGAGCAGTTTAAGGTCCGGCTGGCGCTGGCCGGGACGACCGGGCAATTGTTCGAGTCACTCAAATTACTGATTGACGCTCTGATCGATTTTGTCACCCAAGAAAGAAAACAGGTCGATACGCGTCCGATTCGGCTGGCCAAAGAGTACATCCGGAACAACTACATGAATCCCATCGGGTTGGAGGAGATCAGCGCGCAGTTGGGGTTTAATCTCTCTTATTTCAGCGTGTTGTTTAAAAAAGAGACCGGCAAGAACTTTGTCGAGTATCTAACTGAGGTGCGGATCGCCAATGCCAAGGAACTGTTGCGCGAAACCTCCTTAAGCATCGCCGAGATTTGTACCCGGGTCGGGTATTTGGACCAAAAGCATTTCAACGCCACCTTCAAAAAATACGCCGGCATCAAACCCGGGGAGTTTCGTAAGTTGTATTCGTGAAGCGGTATTAGGTTTCGAGGGTGAACTTCGAAACAATTTAAGACAATCCGTTTAATTTAGGAGAAAAAGATTGAAACCGCAATGGAGTCGTTATTTGTTTTTTCGCTCTTTTTTGGCTATCGCCGCGTTGGTCGTCTATAGCGGCGGCTTGCTGGCGTTGCTGGTTGCTGCGGCCGGGAAAAACGCAACATTGCTTTGGCTGGTCATGGGCGGAACCGCGGTCCTCGCGGCGGGGCTATATGGGATGTATCATTTTATTTATAAGCCGTTTGCCGAAACCCAAAAAATGTTCGACCTATTTATCACCGGGTATACGGTTGAAGGCCTGTACAATATGAGATATGCATTTACTCCCGAAATGGAACAGGCGATGCTCAAACTGAAAGGTTTCATCAATACCAATGAGATTTTGCGGGTTAGCAAACGCCAGGCGCAGTTTTTAGCGTTGCAAAACCAGATCAATCCCCATTTTTTGTATAACACGCTGGAGGGGATCCGGGGCGAAGCGCTCGGCGCCGGATTGAATAAAGTGGCCGAAATGACCGAGGCGTTGGCCCGGTTTTTCCGGTACACCATTTCCAATCCGGACAATTTTGTGCTACTCGAAGATGAACTTGCCAACATCGAAAACTATTTTATTATCCAGCAATACCGTTTCGGTTCCCGGTTGCAATTGGCGGTGGAGTATGACGACCCCCGGAACAGCAACGTGATTTTAGGGTATAAGCTGCCAAAGCTGACGTTGCAGCCGATTGTGGAAAATGCCATCATTCACGGCATTGAACGGAAAGTGGGGACCGGGACCGTCCGGATCAAGCTGGAGACAACCCAAACCCGGCTGCTGATCACCATCTCCGACGATGGGGTGGGCATGGCTGAGCAGCGCTTGGAGCAACTGAACGAACGGCTGAACAATTCCTCGTTGGACTATATCAAACCGGATTCGGAGCAACAAGGCGGGATTGCGGTGGTTAATGTGAACAAGCGGATTCAGTTGCTGTTTGGAGAGGAATACGGAATCTGCGTTTACAGCACCCAAGGGGTGGGGACCGATGTCGAAATTACCCTGCCGTTGCTGACCACCGGCCAGGAACAGGCGATTCTGAAGGGATAAGGGTTTAACAAACGAATGCGACCGGAAATTTTGCGTTTGGAGAAAATTATCACCGTTGAAAACGGCGTGACCCTATTGAACCATTTTAATCTCCACCTGTTTCGCGGCGAGATTATGGGTTTGATCGCCATTAACGTTCATGGGCTGGAAAGTCTGATCGAATTGATCTGTCGCAACGTACCGTTATATTACGGCTCGGTTTATTTCGGCGATCAACTGGTCAACAGCTATGCGCACAGTCCCATGACCCCCAACAAGGTTGCGGTAATTCAAAAACAGGCCACCTTGATTGAGAATTTAACGGTGGCGGACAATATTTATGTGATGCGGCGCGGTTTCAAAAAATACCTGATCAATTCGAAGACCCTCAACGCCCAGTTGAAAATGTTCGCCGCAGAGGCCGGTGTCGAGCTGGCCGGCGACCAGCAGGTGCTGGAGTTGTCCTATTATGAAAAATGTATCGTGGAGTTGCTCAAAGCGGTGATTGGCGGCGTGAAGTTGATTATCATCCGCGATATCAGTAACTTCATCTCACCCGCTGATCTGCTCCGGTTTCACCGGTTAATGCAGCGGTATACCGGGCTCGGGGTGTCGTTTTTATATATTTGCAGCCATCACCAGGAGACCTTTTCAATCTGCGACAAAATCTGCTTGATGGAGAATGGCAAAGCGTTGAAAGTGTTGGGCAAAGACGAATTCAAAGAGGAAACGATGCTGCCGTTTACCAATGAATTTTATAAAAGCTACCACGAACGGCAGGCCCTGCCGCAGTGGTTGAATGATTTTCCGTGGGTTTACCAAGGCAAAAACGACAAAGGGTTTCATAATGAAACGTCCCGCCGGCCAGAGCGGCACCACCCGCCGGTCCTGGAGTTCGGGAATGTTTCCAGCGGCGCCCTCAACCAGCTCACCTTTGATGTCAAACCCGGCGAATGCGTGGTATTGTTGGACAAACACAACACGTTGGCAACGGACATTTTGGCCTTGATGAATTTTGAAAGAAGGCCTCAAACCGGGCAAATTCACTTAGCGGGACGCCCTCTCGCCAAACAGGCGGTCCGGACCTTAGGCTTTATTCCGGAAAAACCGATTCATAATTTGTTATTTAAAGAGCTGAGCTACTTTGACAATCTCTGTTTTACGGCAGACAAAAAACTGGCGCCGTTCTGGTTACGCAAAGCGATTAAAAAAAGCATCGTGACGGAATATGAGCCGTTGGTCGGCCCGGATATCCACGCCCAAGACCTGATCAAGTTACCGGTTCAGTCGTTATACCGGCTGGTTTATTACCGGATCCACTTGCAAAACCCCCAAGTCGTCCTCTGCGTCAATCCGTTTTTTGAGGCGGATATGGCGATGCGCCTGCAAATCCGGAACCTAATCAAAATGCTGTTGGACCGGAAAATTGCGGTGCTGATTTTGGCCGTTAACCTTTCCGACTCGCTGCTGATCGCCGACCGCCTGTTGGTCCTGGAAAACGGGACGTTAGTCAATGAGCTATACAGCGGCGAGTACCACCGGCTTAACGCCGACCTTCCGTGACGTTTCGATCACCATCCCAAAAAATCCACCCCCAATTCTAAAAAACTCCCCCATATCAAAAATGATGAAGCCATTGTTATAATTTAGTTACCGATTTGCAAACAAATCAATCAAGAGACAGGTGACCGCAAGTGACGGATGTTATTGTGGCAATGGAGCATATTTTCAAGTCGTTTTCCGGCGTACGCGCCCTGGACGATGTTTCATTTGATTTACGATCCGGCGAAGTGATGGCGTTATTGGGGGAGAACGGTGCCGGCAAATCCACGCTGATGAAAATTCTCTCCGGTGTCTATACGCGCGACAACGGTGAAATCAACGTGTTCGGCAAAAAAGTGGGCGATCTCAATCCCCATCAGGCCCAGGCTATGGGCATCGCCATGATCCACCAGGAACTCAATATGTGTTCCCATCTCACGGTCGCTGAAAACATTTTCTTGGGCCGCGAAACATCCCGGCGCGGAATCTTGACCGACAAAGCAATGAACGCGGAAGCCCGGGACTTGCTAGGCCGTTTGAAAATTGCCATCGACCCGCAAACCGTGGTTGGGGATCTATCCGTATCAAAGCAGCAAATGGTAGAAATCGCCAAGGCCTTGTCGACCAATGCCAAGGTATTGATCATGGATGAGCCGACCAGCGCTTTGACGAGCAAGGAGATCGACGAACTGTTCGCCATCATCCGGGAGCTAAAGCGGAACGGCTGCGGGATTGTCTATATTTCGCACCGGTTGGAAGAACTCCAATATATCGTGGACCGGGTCACCATCATGCGGGACGGCAAGTTGATCACCAGCGCCAATTTTACGGCGATCACCCTGCCCGAGATTATCACCAACATGGTTGGCCGGGAGATTAAAGAAAAATTCCCACGGGTCAAAACGGAACGCGGTAAAAAAATCTTTGAAGTCCGAAAGATTAACGCCGGAAAGCTGGTCCGCGATATCAGCTTTGAGCTCTATGAAGGGGAAATTGTCGGCATCGCCGGCCTGATGGGGGCCGGGCGGACCGAAACCACCCGAGCGATTTTTGGGGTGGATCCCAAGGATTCGGGGGAGATTTTGATCGACGGTCAACCGGTGACGATCCATTGCCCGTTAGATGCGATCAATGCCGGACTGGTGCTCGCGCCGGAAGACCGGAAAAAAGACGGGCTTTGCACCCGGTTAAGCATTAAAGAGAACATTGCCTTGCCCAACTTGGATGTGATCTGCAACCGGTTTGGCGTTGTCAATTCCCAAAAAGAAGACGCGTTGATCGAAAAGACCGTTGCCAGTCTGAATATCAAGTTGGCGAGCAGCGATCATGACGCCGCCAGCCTTTCAGGGGGCAACCAACAGAAGGTGGTTGTCGGAAAGTGGTTGGCCCGCGATTCGAAGGTGGTTATTTTTGATGAACCGACGCGGGGAATTGACGTTGCCGCGAAGGTTGAAATCTACAATATCATGAACGAACTGAAACAGCAGGGAATCGGGGTGTTGTTCGTCTCGTCGGAGATGCCGGAGATCATCGGGATCAGCGACCGGATCCTGGTGATGTGCGACGGCCGCATCACCGGCGAACTCAACCGGGAAGCTGTGACGCAAAACATGATTTTAGAATACGCCACCCGTTTTGAAAGCAAAGTGATCAACTGAGGCTGAATCATCAACCGAACAATAAGAGGTACAAACGAATGGAAAATAATATGCTGAAGCGAGTTTTGCGGATCCGCGGCATGGGCCAGGTAATTACAGTCGGCATCGGGCTGATTGTGATGTGTATCGTTTTCGGGATCATCAATCCCTTATTTTTCTCGCCGGACAATATCGCCAATCTATTACGGCAAATCGCCCCGATTCTGTTGATCGGCATCGCGCAGTCCTTTGTGCTGATTACCGGAAACATCGACCTGTCGATCGGCTCGGTGGTCGGAATGAGCTGTATGGTGTCGGCAACCCTGATGACCCGTGGCGTCGATCCGTGGGTCGCGGCGGGAATTACGATGGTAATCTGTTTATTCACCGGGGTTTTAAACGGGTTTTTAGTCTCCGGTTGCAAGCTGCCTTCATTTATCGCCACTTTGGGCACCATGACCATCGCCCGGGGCATTGCGCAAATCGTCAACAACAATTACAACACCAATCTGATTGGCGACGGCCCCGTTGCCAACGCCTTCCGCGACTTTTTCTACTACGGCAAAACCTTTGGAGTTTACAACGGTATCATTATCGCGATTGTGTTATGGTTCATTTTCAACTTCCTGCTCAGTAAAACCCGGACGGGACGGCATATTTACGCTACGGGCAGTAATTTGGAAGCGGCGCGTCTTTCCGGAGTCAACGTCTTGCATACGGTGATCAAGGCCTATGGAGTCAGCGCGTTTTGCTCAGGGGTTGTCGGACTGATCACCTGTGCGACGACGGGCATGGGGACCATGGATGCGGGGAACTCTTACGAACTGTATGCGGTCGCCGCCGCCGTGATCGGTGGCGTCAGTACCCTGGGCGGACAGGGGATTTTACTGGGCACGGTGGTTGGTGCCTGCATCTGGGGCGCGTTGGCGAACGGCCTGCAATTTGCGGGCGCGCCGGTTGCCATCCGTAATATCGTCATCGGGATTATTGTCGTGTTATCGGTCTTTATGGATGTGATCGTGCGCACCCGGCGCACCGATAAGATCAAATCCAAACCAACGCTCAAAATCACGCTGACCAAACATGGGTAATAAAGGCCAAAAGGCTTTTATATAAAAGGGAGGAGAAGATTATATGAAAAAAGTAAGTCCATTGTTCAAATGTTTACTTTGCGGACTCGTCCTCACGATCTGTTTGGCGACTGTTTCCATTACTGCCGCTCCGAAACCGTTTAAGATTTTCCTGATCACCATGGACCAGATGGACCAGTATTGGGCGGGAATCGATCAAGGTTGTAAGAAGGCCGCCGCCGAACTCGGCAATGTTGAATACAAATGGACTGCCCCGGACGTAAAAGACGACGCCAAGCAGATTGAGATGATCAATAATGCGGTCGCCAACGGCGCCAATGCGATTTTACTGGCTGCCAACGGTCCGGATGCCGTAACCTCGGCCTTGAAGGAAGCTCAAGCCAAAAAGGTGCAAATCGTTTATGTCGATTCTCCCGCCAAGTTCCCGGCGGCCGCCACTTTTGCTACGAATAATGAAGCAGCGGGCAAAACCGCCGGTGCGGAAATGATTAAAAACCTGACCAAAGCCGGGGTCAAAAGCGGTAAGATCGGTGTGATCAGCGTCAACGCGGCGACTGCCTCGACCGTTGCCCGGGAAAAGGGCTTCCGGGCGGCCTTTGCCGGCAAAGGCTACACTGTGCTGGGATCCCAATATTGTGACGGTGACGCCGCGCGCGCCAAGGATATCGCGACTAACTTCATTACCCAAGGTTGCATCGGCATCTTCGGCGCCAATGAAGGTTCGGCGGTTGGCACCGGCAACGCCATCAAAGAGTCCGGCAAAGCCGTGATCGGGATCGGCTTCGACTCATCCGACGCCATTAATAGCTTATTGAAGAACAGTCAATTGAAAGCCACCATGGTTCAAAACCCGTCCGTGATGGGTTACGAAGGCCTGAAAAAAGCGGTCGGCGTATTGAAAGGCACCGTCAAACCCGATGGGAAAGTTGTGGATACCGGTGTATCGGTGGTTGTAAAGTAAGCAAGCGGTTTGTTGATCGACCCAATTAAAACCAAAACCCCGGATAGTGAATATATCCGGGGTTTTGGTTTTTTCGGATAAGTTGATGGAGCGGTAGGGATGAAGCGGTTTTATCCATGATTTGCAAAAATCATGGCCGTGACTTAACGTGATGATCGCCGAATTCCTTTCGTCCACGGATGTCACATTTCGATCAAAACCGCACGCCCGGACAGGATTTCCAAAAGCGGTTATGGTATATTGATACCAGAGAGGGGCGTCGGGTATGGACTGGAATGACCGCTTGAAAAAGGCGTTGGATTATTTGGAGGATCATCTCGATGATTACCAGATCGAACAGGCTGCGCGCGAAGCTTGTTCCTCCCTGTTTCATTTTCAGCGAACCTTTCAGTTTTTGACCGGTTTTACCGTCACCGAATATGTTCGGTGCCGCAAGCTGACCCGTGCCGCCCAGGAATTGGCCCTAACCGGAGGGCGGGTGTTGGATATCGCGTTAAAGTATGGTTATGACTCGCCGGAATCGTTCAGCAAAGCGTTTCACCGGCTGCACGGAATCACCCCGTCGGCGGCCCGGAAGTTCGGCGTAACGCTCAAAGCCTACCCGCGCTTGTCAGTGCGTGCCTCCGGCCGGCCGTTCCGGGAATTAACTTACCGTTTCGTGCAAAAGGAGGCCTTTCCGATCATCGGCAAAAGCATCCGGGTGGACAACCAAAGCCGGATTCGGACTCAAACCGTGGACCGGTTCTGGGGAGACTCTTTTCAAGACGGGACCATCGCCCGGCTGGAGCAGGGGTGTAACAGCGATACACTGCTGGGTGTCGGCATGGAATTCAGTCATGATTTGGGCCAATTTACTTATCTGATCGCCGGAACCAGTACGGGCCGACCGGTTCCCGACGGTTTTGCGGAAAAAATAATCCCCGCTGGCACTTGGGCGGTGTTCACCGGCATGGGTCCCGTCCCCACGACGGTACAGCGGCTTTGGCACGATATTTTGGTCCGGTGGTCGCCGGCGACCGGATGCGAACTTTCCGGCGGACCAGAAATGGAAGTTTAACCCAAAGGCCGCCGGAAACAGGAAAACTATCAATTTGAAATCTGGGTGCCGATTATTCACCCTTAAAAAACGGGAGGGTAACGATGAAGTTGAAATTAGCATGGGTTTGGAGTTTGATGTTGCTGGTTTTCATGACGGCAACGGTTAACGCCGCGGAACTCCAAGCGGTTGTCGAAGCCGAAAACTTTTTAAAAGAAGCAGGGGGTACGTCGACCCGTCCGGCGGGACGGATCGACGCCTCCGGCAATGTCTGTCTGGTCGGGTGGATTAGTGCCGGTCATGCCTTTGAATGGGAGGTCGACATCCCCGCGACCGGCCAATACCAAATCGTTCTGCGGTATTGCAACGGGCGGGCTTGGTCTACTTTGCGCGATCTTAAAATCGACGGAAGTTATCCGGCTCCCGAATTGCAACGGATCGAACTGCCGCCCACCGGCGGTTTCAGTAAAGAGGTCAACGACTGGCAAAACCTGACGCTTTCGGACCGGCGCGGCCAAAAGTTACTGATTCCATTGACCAAAGGGAAACACCGGGTCTGGATGAGTTCGTTGGGCGGCAGTATCAACAGTGATGGTTCGGCCAATTTTGACAGCATTGCGTTCCTAGGTCAAAGCATCGACCCGGGATTGCTGGGCAAAACCGGCGTCCGGCAAACCGTCAAACCAACCGTTGCCAACGGGACTCGCTTTCTCGATCTGATTTTCGATCAAGTGAATACCACCCGGAATATCATTTACCGTAAGGCCCAGAACGAACGGGGCGAGGTGCAGCCGCTCCCGCTCGATCTCTATCAACCCCAAGGCGACACAACTGCTGCCCGCCCAGCCATTTTGCTCATTCACGGCGGTAGTTTCCAAACCGGCACCAAGGATGATTTCGTCGGGTTATGCTCCGAGTTTGCCCGGCGCGGTTTTGTCGTGGCAGCGATTGATTACCGGTTGCGCCAAAATCCTGGAGCCAATATGCAAGCAACGGTAATTGACGCGGTTACCGACGCGTGTATGGCCTATCAATGGCTCCGCCAACACAGTGCCGAGTACCGGATCAATCAAGACCGGATCGCGATCGCCGGTCATTCGGCCGGCGGGAGCATCGCCTTATGGGCGGCTTACGATCCGCGTTTTGGAAATTTGGGAGAGCGTAAAACCATTTTTTGTGCCATTGATCTGGCGGGAGCCGTTACCGGGTTGCAGATGACCAAGACCGGTCCACCGCTATTGATTATCCACGGTAAAATCGATCAGACGTCCCCATACCAACAGGCGGTCCTCCTCAACGAGCTGGCGAAGACTAACGGAATCGAAACGGAAATTTTCACCATGGAGCAGGGCGGACATAGTTTAAACGGGCCGTATTATCCGGAAGTGGTACAACGGATGGCGCAATTTATCTACCGCCATCTCTAAGCTTGAGAAATAGGAAGAAAAGACCCTTCGGGGTCTTTTTTGTTAAACGCCGTTTTACCATAAACAGAATTACGGAATCTTGTAACATAATTTATATTTAATTATTACGATATAGCGATTGACAGAATCGTTCCGTTTCGGTATGATAATGATAGCAACTTTGAAAGGGGTGGCGCAACGATGGCGCGGAACGCGATCAAAGAGACCGTTCACCAATGGATATGGTTATTACTGCTGGCGTTTTGCCTGATCGGCTTGGTTTATCCTCTGATTGGCGCTTTGGCTTTGATCTGCATGCTCGCTCCGGTGATCGTCGCTTTTTGGCGCGGGCGCATGTGGTGCGGCAATTTCTGCCCCCGGGGCAGTTTTAACGATATTGTCCTAGCCAAGTTTTCCGCCCGGGGCAAAACGCCGGCGTTTTTGCGCGCGAACTGGTTCCGGATCGTTTTCTTAGCCGGATTGATGAGCACCTTTGCCTTTCAGCTCACCTTGGCCTGGGGGGATCCGGTCGCAATCGGGCGGGTGTTTGTGCGCATGATCATCGTCACCACCTTGTTGACGGTCATTCTGGGACTGATTTATCAACCCAGGACCTGGTGCGCTTTTTGTCCAATGGGCACCATGGCCTATTTTGTAGCCGGTTTGAAAGAGTTGCAGCCCCGGTTGCGACCGATCCGTTTCAACCGGGAAGCTTGCATCAATTGCAATCTCTGCACCAAAAATTGCCCCGTCAATATCGATGTTTTAAGTTTTAAACAAGCCGGGGTCGTTGCCGATCCGAATTGTTTGAAATGCGGGGTTTGCGTGGCGAAGTGCCCGAAAAAGGCGCTTTCATAAAACGGCGAAAATTTGAAAAACAGGTGAAACGTAATGGAAGAATACAGTTATAAAACCAAGGGAGTTTGTTCGAAGGGGATTCAATTTGCGGTGGAAAAAGGGGTACTGGCGAAAGTGCGCTTTGAATCGGGATGCGACGGCAACTTACAAGGTATCAGCCGGTTGGTTGAAGGTATGACGGTGGCGGAAGTGATCCAACGGTTGCAAGGCATCCGTTGCAACGGCAAGAATACCTCTTGTCCCGATCAATTGGCTCGGGCGCTCAAGGCAGTCAGCGATACCGATAGTCAAACCGCTTGAATCCGGGTTGGGGTTAATGAATGATCAATCAGGAACGAGGTGGGTTTTAATGATGAATGTCACGGGGAATAATTTTCAAACGGAGGTTTTAAACGATTCGGGGCTGGTTTTGGTTGATTTTTGGGCGCCTTGGTGCGGACCGTGCCGGATGGTTGGGCCGATCCTGGATCAAATTGCCCAAGAACAAGCCGGGCGGGTCAAAGTGGTCAAGGTCAATGTGGATAAAAATCAGGAATTGGCCGCGCATTATGGGGTGATGTCAATTCCGACAATGCTGATTTTTAAAGGCGGCCGGTTAGTCGACCAGTTGGTCGGAGCGTATCCCAAGCAAACAATTGAAAAACGTTTAGCCGTCGCCGTCGCCGGCGACGGCTGAGGCGCAGTGGGTACCGGTTGTCGTTTCCGGCCGGCGAAGCTGAGCGTTGGAGCGTACAGTAATTGTGGAAAGAGTAATTCAGCAAAATTCCAAAATATTCTTGACGATTTTATTTAACCATGTTAATATTATAACATAAATATTATTAATATTACATTGTTTCCGGAAGGACAGTGTAGTTATTTTCAACAAAGACGGATTCGCCATTAATATGTTAGGAGATGATCGTGATGAAAGTACTTTACAAAGCAAAAGCGCATTCTCAGGCAGGGCGGGAAGGAAAGGTGCGTGTGGAGAACAGCCCGTTGGAATTTGAGCTGGCGCCCCCCGCCGAGCTCGGCGGTTCCGGTAAAGTTGGCGCCAACCCGGAGCAATTGTTCGCCGCCGGTTACGCCGCCTGTTTTGAAAGCGCGGTATTGCATGTGGCGCGACGTAAAAAACTGGCGTTGCAATCCACCGCGGTTGCGGTCGAAATCGGAATCGGCCCCAACGACCAAGGCGGCTTTCAATTAACCGCCGCCATCCTGGCGACCCTCGGCGGAGTCGACCAGGAAACCGCCGACGCCATTGTGCAAGAGGCCCATCAGGTTTGTCCGTACTCCAACGCCACCCGTGGTAATATCGAAGTGTCGGTCGCGGCGCAAATCGTTTAAGATTTTGGGTCGGGAAAGGAGAAATCACGATGAGTATTTACCAATGGGCGCTCCAAATGGAGCAAGAGGGTGAGCGGTTTTATCGTGAATTGGCCAAAAACGCAGTGAACAACGGCTTGAAAACCATCTTCACGATGCTCGCCGAGGACGAGGTGGAACATCAACGCATCTTTAAAGCCCTGCAAGCTAGCGCGCCACTGCCGGACCCGGTCGCGACTCCGGTCCCTTTCAAAAGTATCTTTGCCGAATTGAAAAAAGACGGCGCTTCGGGCGAATTGGAGACTTCGCAATTGGACCAGTATCAGCAAGCGTTGGAAGTGGAACGCAAAAGTCAGGATCTCTACCGGCAGGAAGCCGAGCAAACCGCCGATCCGGGCTTAAAGCAGATCTTTAGCCGGCTGGCCGCCGAAGAACAACAACATTTCATCCTGATCCACAATATTGTGGAGCTGATGCTTCATCCGCAAACCTGGGTGGAAAACGGAGAGTTTTATCACCTGGAGGAGTATTAACGCTCATTAATTGCCAATATCAATCAAAAAGCAGGATTTGCCAACGCAAATCCTGCTTTTTGATGGTTTATCATCACAAAGCCCGTTATTTATCAATTTATGCAATGATTTCGTTTTTTAATATCGACAAAACATGTAATATATCAGAACAATTTATAAAATCCTGGCAACTTTTTGATCTTTAGTAAACGAAAAAATATCAACCAAGTGACAAAAATATTTCTCATGGTCAATAAAATGTTTATCAAAGTTGTTTTTCTATTTATCAAGATTGCTTTTCTATTTATCAAAGGTGCTTTTTTATTTATCCATGGCAATTAAATATTTATCATGATTGCAAAAATATTTATCAAGGTCAATTAAATATTTATCACGGGCGTTTTGATATTTTTTTACTTAAACAATATTTCGGAATCGGAATTCGTTGATAAAATAGCGACGAGGTGAGAACCGGCCTTGTTATCAATTATCACAACAAAACCACCCGCTGTTCACAGAACGGACACAGTTACATTCTACAATATTCCTAGGTGAGCGAGATGTGGGAATGGAGTGACCAATTGGAAGCGATCAAAGAACAGATTGAGCGCTATCGGAAACAGTTGATACGGACCACCGTTCATCATGGATTAAATTCGCCGGAAACGCTGCGCCTCAGCGAACTGCTGGATCAGTTGGTCTTGGAATATCAACGGATTTTGGCGGAGCGTGAAAAAACACTAAAAAGTAGGGATTCGCGATGAAAAAGAATGGACGGTTAGGGACGCGTTTTGGACTGACGGTGCTGCTGTTGGTTATCTGCAGCTTTCAGACATTGGTCCGTGCCGAGTCGCCGGTGTTAACCCTGGCGCAAGCGGTGGCGCTGGCGCTCCAAGTCGACTTTCAAGTCAAAATGGATACCAACTCATTGGTAAAGGCGCAATTGGCGGTGAAAAAAGCGGCCCAGGGAACCTTCCCGCAAGCCACCGTCGCAGGTCAATATCAATATCAAGCCACGGATCAAAGTTATCCCAGTTCCTATCAGGTGGTGGTGCAGGAGACTATTCCGACCGGCCATAACCTGTACGGGCAAAAAGTCGATTCGAGCATCACTACGGCCATGTGGGACCAGGTGATCGCCGAAGCGACGTTGCAAATCGCCCGGGCCGAGGTGATTTACAGCACCTATGAAGATTATTTGACGATCCTGAAATATCAACAAGTTTTGCAACTGCAGACGGAAGCGGTGAAAAAATATCAAGATGACAACACCTTAGCCGTCAAGCAATTCGGTGTCGGCAAGATTACCAAACCGGAGCTGCTCAAGACGGAAAACGCCTTGAATCAAGCCCAATACGAGCTGCTCAAAGTTCGCGCCGATTTGGATCTCGCCCGGCGCAAATTGGCCAATCAGGTCGGCATTAAAGATTTTGCGTCATACCGATTGGAGGAAGTAACCATTAACCCGGAGACGGTGGCTGAAGAGTTGGCGGCGTTGCAACAGAAAGCGTTGCAACGGCGCTTGGAGTTGCAAAAGGACGGATTGAACATCAAAAAGGCTTTGCGGACTTGGGGTCAAGCCAAAAATGACGAATTGCCCGGGTTGGAGGTCAGTTACAACAATCAAAACACTACCCAAAGTTTTGGAATGAGTTACAATTTTTTAAGCGGCGATCTTAGTTGGCTCGCGGCCCAAAAAGGCGATTCCTATCAGAGCCAGTCCGATGTGCTTTCCGGGTCGAGTAGCACCAGTTATTACGGGGCGCATAAACGGTATTTCACTTTGAAACTTAGTTGGAGTCTGGACTTTGGCGCCGCCAAAAATGAAACCCGGCAAACCCGGTACAGTTTAGAGAACGCCAGGTTGGATCTGGAAAAAGCCCGCCAGGATATCCGGCTCGAAGTGGAACAGGCGCTAAACGATTATCAACTGGCGGTCAAACAATATGAAGTCAACCAACAAGCTTTGCCCTATTATGAAAAAGACTTGGAGATCAAACAATTGCAGTTGGAGATGGGGATGCTCAAATTCACCGACCTCTCCGAGGCCCGTCAAGACGCGCTGGAAGCGCGGATAACCGCGGTCAAATCGAGTTATGACCGGGTTTTGACGTTGCAAAAATTGAAAAAAGCGGTTGGCGATTTATATCCGTTCGCGAAAACGGCCAACTCCAGCGAAGAATAATCAATACCGGAGGGAAAAAGGATGCCGAATTTGAAGAAGAAAACCATTGTGACGCTTGTGATTCTGGTCATCGCTTTGACGGGCGGCGGTTTGGCAATCCGTCAAATGCAACAAGCCGCCAAAGTGAAAAGCGCGGCCGTTCTGGAAACCGCCGCAGTCCGCCGGATGGATCTGAGTGAAACCATTGACGCCACCGGTGAAGTGACCACTGAAAAAAACGCCTCGATCTACTCGCCATACAGCGCTACCGTCAAGGAAATTTTGGTCAAACCCGGCGCTAGCGTACATAAGGGCGATGTGCTGTTGGTGTTGCAGTTGAAAGATACCGACTTGATCAATTATTCGTCCACCTGGCGATCAGCGCTCGATCAGGCCCGACTGAAGTTGAACATTGCGCAGCAAGCGTTAAAACGCCAAGAAATTTTATATAAAGTGCAAGGAACGACCATTGACGATTTGGAGAGCGCCCAAAGTTTGGTCAAACAGTATCAGGAAGAAGTTAAGGACTATGAGTTGAAACTGGCGACATTAGCCAAAAACGGGGTGGATCACCGCAACAATATCTTAATCAAGGCGCCGTTTGACGCCGATATCTCCTGGATCGACGTCAAACTGGAAGAGGCGGTCACCACCAGCAGCGAACTGCTGACCTTCGGGGGGAACAGCGTCATCCGCGTGCAGGCGGCGGTCGATCAAGGCGATATCGATCAGATCCGAATCGGGTTGTCCGCTCAAATCACCGCCAACGACCAAAACCGGACCCTTATTCCCGGGGTGGTCGCTTCGTTTGGCGGCACGGGGACGACCAGTTCCAACGTGGTTACCTTTCCGGTGGTCATTAAGCCGACCTCCGGTAAATCCCCAACCCAGCCGTCCCGGTCGCCGAATCCTCCCGGCGCGGGGAATCCACCGCCGGACAGGGCGACTGCGCCACAGTCCCAAGCTATGTTGCGCCTCTTGAAAACCGGGATGTCGGTGGACGTTACCATCACTGTCAGCGATCATGCCAATGTTTTAGCGGTTCCCTTGCAAGCGGTGAAGCTTAGAGACGGCGCGGCAACGGTGCAGGTCGTCACGGAAGGGAAATTGGTCGCCCGCCAAGTGAAATTAGGCTATCGAAATACGGATTATGCCGAAGTTTTATCCGGATTGCGCCAAGGCGAGCAGGTGGCTGTGGTGAAAACCGCTGACGGCGCTGCCGCCACAGCCGCCACGAAAACCAAAACCAACCGGGGAACGGTGGGGGGCGGGCCAATGGGCGGTCCTCCGCCGATGTGAGGTAATAACAATGATTACGATTGAGAAGCTTTCGAAAATTTACCAGATGGGCGAGGGTCAAGTCCGCGCCTTGGATGATGTTTCGTTCCAAATCGGTGCGGGCGAGATGGTCGCCATCATGGGTCCGTCGGGTTCCGGCAAATCAACGATGATGAATATGCTCGGATGTTTGGATCAGCCCAGTT
Source organism: Bacillota bacterium (assembly GCA_023417475.1). Lineage (GTDB taxonomy): Bacteria > Bacillota > UBA4882 > UBA8346 > UBA8346 > JAEYPR01. The sequence goes on from JAEZFP010000055.1 coordinate 122,490, forward strand.
CCGGTTCATACCGGCTGGACGGCCGGGAAGTCGCTGAACTGAACGAAGCCGAGCTGGCCCGGTTGCGCAACCGGGAGATCGGTTTCGTTTTCCAGTCCTTTAACCTGCTCGCCAAGCTCACCGCCTTTCAAAATGTGGAATTGCCCTTGATCTATACCGGAATGGCGTCAAAGGAGCGCCGGAAGCTAGCGCTAACCGCTTTGGCTAAAATGGGATTAGCGAACCGGATTCAACATAAGCCGCGCGAGTTGTCCGGCGGTCAACAGCAACGGGTGGCGATCGCCCGGGCGTTAGTAAACCATCCCAAGCTGCTGTTGGCCGATGAACCCACCGGCAACTTGGATACCAAGTCCAGCGTGGAGATTATGGGGATCTTTCAAGAACTCCATCAGCAAGGGATCACCGTGGTGCTGGTGACCCATGAAAATGAAATCGCGACCTATACCCAACGGGTAATCCGGTTCCGCGACGGACGGATTGTGGCGGACGAACCGGTCCGGCAGCTTATCATCCCAGAGGAGGTGAGGGTTTGAGATTCTCTGAAAATCTGCTAATGGCCGTCAGGAACCTGTCGGCCAATAAAATCCGTTCGTTGCTGACAATGCTGGGAGTGATTATCGGCGTAGCCGCAGTCATTGATATGGTGGCGTTGGGACAAGGGGCGCAGCAACAAGTGACGCAAAACATTACGGCCATGGGGTCCAATTTGGTGATGGTTTTTGCGGGACGCGGCAACCGGCGCGGCGGTTCGTTCGGCGGTGGTCAACCGTTGACCAACAGCTTGTTGCCCGCGCTCCAAAACGCCTCCCGCAAGTTAGAGGCCATCGCCCCGGAAGTTCGCGGCAACTTTACCATTCGCGAAGGGGACAACAGCATGGACAGTTCGGTGATCGGCTGTACTCTCCCGTATTTTAAACTCCGTAATTATCAAATTGCGCGGGGCCGCGCTTTTCTCGAGTCGGAGGTTGCAGGCCGGCGCCGGGTGGCGGTGATCGGTTCGTACGTCGCCGAGCAATTGTTCCCCGCCGTCGATCCGCTGGGACAGGATATCAAAGTAGGGGTGGTCCGCTTTAAAATTGTCGGCGTCTTAAAAGAAAAAGGGCAAAGCGGGTTCAATAACAGCGACGATCTGGTCATGATTCCCTTGAGCACCGCCCAACAACGGTTGTTTGGCAATCAAAACCTAGACACCATTTATCTCCAGGCCGATTCCAACGCCAACGTCGACACGCTTTATCAGGAAGTCTACGCAATGCTGCTGGCGAAGTTCCGGGAAGAGTCCAAGTTTACCGTGCGCAATCAAGCCGAGATCTTAGCGACGGTCCAACAGACCACCCAGACGTTCACCCTGCTTTTGGCGAGTATTGCCGCAGTGTCGCTGCTGGTCGGCGGGATCGGCATTATGAATATTATGCTGGTCTCGGTGACCGAACGGGTGAAAGAGATTGGGATCCGCAAAGCGATCGGCGCCAAAAAGTCGGAGATTTTAGGGCTGTTTTTAATTGAAGCGGTTGGACTGAGTTTGATCGGCGGCCTGATCGGGATCATTCTGGGCTGGGCGTTGGCGATGGTCATTTCCAAGCTGACCGGTTGGGCGGTGGTGATTGCGCCGCTGTCGATCGTGATCTCGTTTGGCTTTTCATTTTTGGTCGGACTGTTTTTCGGCGGATATCCGGCCTATAAGGCGGCGGGATTGGACCCGATCGAGGCGCTCCGTTACGAATAACCGCCTCATGGTGATGAGGCCATAGGCAAAACGCGGGAAATGGGTTACATTAGAAATAGTGCGGCCTAATGCCGCCGTCCAACTATCGGAACAAACAAAGGATGATTTTCATGATAAAAGGTCAGACCATCCTGGTCGCCGATGACGAGCAACTGATGCGTAAATTGGTGGGAGACTTTCTTAAAAAAGCCGGTTATGGCGTTGTCGAGGCTGAAAACGGCAAAAGGGCTTTGGAGCTCTTTAACGAAATACCCGGGATCGACCTGGCGATACTTGATGTGATGATGCCCCTGCTGGACGGGTGGACCGTCTGTCGGGAGCTCCGCAAAATCTCCAGTCGCCTTCCGGTAATTATGCTGACCGCCCGGAGCGAGGAGTCCGATCAATTGTTCGGTTTTGATCTCGGCGCCAACGATTATGTGACCAAACCGTTCAGCCCCAGCGTATTGGTGGCCCGGGTTCAAGCGTTGCTGCAATTGGTCAGCGAAAGCGCCGGGATGAAAGCGCTCATTGAGCGGGACGGGTTGCAGATCAATCAATCCGCCCATAGCGTCGCGGTGGATGGGTGCAAGATCGTTTTAAGTCCCAAAGAATATGAGCTGCTGCTGTACATGGTTGAGAATGAAGGCATCGCCTTAAGCCGGGATCAGATCTTAAATGCGGTCTGGGATTACGACTATTTTGGCGAAGCCCGGACCATTGACACGCATATTAAGAAACTCCGGCTGAAACTGGGCGTGAAAGGGGAGTATCTTCAGACCGTGCGCGGTTTTGGCTACCGGTTTGAGGTGAAAAAAGGATGAAAAGTTCGATCCGGGTCAAATTATTCAGCGGCATTTGCGCACTCATCCTATTTTTCGTCAGTATCGCGTGGATTGTCAACTTTTACTTCCTGGAACGGTTTTATATCAAACAGAAGAGCGCGGTTTTGGAACAGCAGTACCGTTATATCGACGCCCTTTACCGCGGGGATCTGGGAACGTTAACCCGCCAGTTGGAGCGGATCGTCCATGCCAACGGGCTGAATATCGTTATCCTGGACCGCAATCTGCGGATTAAATCGACCTATTCGCCACGGCCGCCGGGTTTGCCGCCGCCACCGGAGTCGCGGCGCTTGCCGCCTTCGTTCATTCCTCATACCGACTGGAGCAAACCGCAAGTGTTTGTGGATCTGAAAAAAGGGCCGACCGGCTATTTGAATTTCACGGCAACCTTACAGCAGGGCGATTACCTATGGCTGGGCATGCCGATCGGGGAGATCAAGCAAAGCGTGGCAATCTCCAATCAATTTTTCTTAATGACCGGCGCTTTGACATTGCTAATCGGCGGAGCCCTGGCGTTGGGGTATTCCAAACGTTTCACCCGCCCCATTCTCGAACTGAATGAAATCGCCCAAAACATGGTCCGGCTCGATTTTACCCGGATGTATCCGGTGCAGACCCGGGATGAAATCGGCGAGTTGGGCTTGAGTATCAATTCCTTATGCGAACAACTGGGCAAATCCATCAGCGAACTGCAACAGGCCAACTCCAAACTGGCCTTGGAAAACGAACGGCAAAAGCGGGTTGATGAAAACCGCAAAGAATTCATCTCCAACGTCTCCCACGAACTCAAAACGCCGCTGGCGTTGATTCAGGGCTACGCCGAAGGATTGCAGGTCAATGTGAATGAGAGCGAGGAAGACAAAAACTTCTACTGCAATGTGATTATGGCGGAAACGGCCAAAATGAACAAACTGGTCCGGGAACTGTTGGACTTATCGGAGATCGATTCCGGCTACTTACGCCTGGAAAAAGAGCAGTTTGACCTGGCGGATCTCACCGAACAGGTGTTGGAAAAGTATCAGTTAATCCTGAAAGAAAAAGGAATCAATCTGGCAGTGGAAAAAACCGGCGCTACGTTTGTCTGTGCCGATCTTTCCCGGATTGAACAGGTCTTAGTGAATTATCTTAATAACGCCATCGGTCATGTGGACGGCGCCAAAAGGATCAGGGTCAAGATCGAAGCGGCGCAGGAAAACGTGCGTCTAGCGGTCTTTAATACGGGTCAGCCCATCCCGGCCGAGGCGCTTGCGAAGATCTGGTTTAGCTTCTATAAAGTGGATCAGGCGCGCACCCGGAGCTTGGGCGGGACCGGTTTGGGATTGGCGATCGTCCGGGCCATTCTAGAATGCCATCAAGGGGAGTTCGGAGTGGCGAACGTCGCGGACGGGGTGGAGTTTTGGTTCACTTTGGCTCAAGCCGCGGATAGTCGGTCAGTTGAAGGAGGTTTGGATAACACGCGTGAAACTATTATTGATTGAAGATGAAATGAAACTGAACAAAGCGTTGCTGGCGTTGCTCCGCAAGCAAGGTTACGTGGCGGACGGGGCCGGCGACGGCGAAACGGGTTTGGAGATGGCGGTTGGCGGAAATTATGATCTGATTGTGTTGGACCGGATGCTGCCGAAACGGGACGGAATATCGCTACTCAAAGAACTGCGTCAGCAAGGCGTGGGCACCCCGGTGATTGTGATCACCGCCAAAGATTCGCCCCACGAGCGGGTGGAAGGGTTGGATTCCGGAGCCGATGATTATCTGATCAAACCGTTTGCCACCGTCGAGTTGTTAGCCCGGATCCGGGCGTTAGCGCGGCGGCGGGCTCAAGTAATGGTAGATGTGGAAACCTTAGCCGCGTCAGGGGTCTCGTTTAATCCGTTGAAATGCGAAGTAACCGTCGGGGGGCAGAATATCAAACTCAGCGTGAAGGAGTCGTTGTTGTTGGAGCTGCTCTTGCGCAACCAAGGGCGGGTGCTGACTAAAGAACGGATCTTCGAACGGGTTTGGGGTTACGCCTCCGAGACCGAGTTTGGCTCGGTTGATCTGTACATCCATTACCTCCGGAAGAAACTTAAGGTCCCCTTCATCAAAACCGTCCGTGGCGTAGGGTATTTTTGGGAAGGGAGCCATTGATGTTTCGCAAATTAAAACAACAGTTTATCATGACCAACGTCGGGATTATCACCGTGTTATTCATCGCGCTGACCATGGGAGCCTACTTTTTGTTGCAGATCAACATGAATAACCATGCCGAGTTTTTCGCAATCAAAATGGCGGAAGCGATCAATTCGGGAATGTTCAACGACGGTTCGTTCGGCGTTCAAATGCCGCTGCCGCCCGGCAGGCAACGGCCTGATCCGCTGTTTTCCCAACCTCCCAAAGTCTTTCGCCCGCCGCCACGGCCCCAACCGTATGAAATGAAACAACGGTTTGATTTATGGGGATTGATGACGCCGTTGCGCTCCCGGGAACGACCGGGCCCGAATGTGTTTTATGTCAAAACCAACCCGGGAGGGGCGATCACCAATCAATCCCTCAAGCAACCGTTAAATAGCATCCAGTTGGAGGCGCTTACCCGGGCGGTTTCACAGGCGAAGTCCAAAAACGGCACCATCAAATTTCAAGGATCCAGCGTTTATTTTTATAAAACACCGTTGCGCAGAGAATCCGGTACCTTATTGATTTTTCAAGATTTGAGCCACGAGACCAACATCCAGAAGGTCTTGGTCACCTCCTTGATCATCATCGGAGTGCTCTATCTCATTTTAACCTTGGCGGGCAGTCTTTTTATGGCTGATCGGGCCATCGGACCGATTCAAAAAGCTTGGCAACAACAGAAAGACTTTTTGGCCGATGCTTCCCACGAACTACGAACACCCCTGGCCGTCGTCCAAGCCAACCTGGAAGTCGTCTTAAGCAACCCGGGCGAAAGCGTCGCCAGTCAAGCCGATTGGCTCAATAACATCCAGGACGAGTTGGGACAGATGACCGGTTTAGTATCTTCCCTATTATTTTTGGCCCGGGTTGATTCCCAACAAAAGGTGTTGAATTTCACCGAGTTTGATTTGGGAGATCTCGTGACCGGAGTCGGCGAAGCTTTTCAACCGTTGGCCGCCAGTCGGCGGATAACCCTGAGCACCGCCGGCAATGGACCACTATCCTGTCATGGCGATGCTTTCCACCTCCGGCAAGTGCTGGAGATCTTGTTGGACAACGCTATCCGCCATACTCCCCCAGGGGGCCGGATTACCCTTAATTTAACCCAAAGCGACCGGAAGCTGGTTTTGACGGTGAGCGACACCGGCGCCGGCATCCCTCCCGAACACGTGGCGAAGATTTTCGATCGTTTTTACCAAGTGGATGCTTCCCGGTCGAAAGGCAAAGCGGGATTGGGTTTGGCGATCGCCAAAAGCATCGTCGCAAACCATTGCGGTACCATTACGGTCGTTAGCAAACCCGGCTCGGGCACGACGTTTACGATCCAGTTGCCGTTGCTTAAGGAGCAGCGAACCAACGCAAGTCACCGTCAAATTGACCTGACCCATGCTTGACTTCAAGTTTGAAATTGGTTACAATCAATACAGATAGGTCGCACCAAATATTTGAAAGCGTCTTAACCGCAACCTATTTTTCTTTCGCAATCGATCGACACACCTGTATTACTGGCGGATTCAGTGGGTCACCACAAGGGAATACAGGAATATTTGTTTAGCCGGCCGCCTGGGCACCTGATGCCTGGGCGGCTTTTGTTTTGGAATAGGAGGGGATTGCAATGGAACCATGGCGGAATTTCCGCGGCGAAGTCTGGCGGAAACGGATCGACGTCACCGAATTCGTACGGGATAATTATCAACCTTATTATGGTTCGGATAGTTTTTTGGAAAGTTGCACCGCAAAAACGCGGCGGTTATGGGAACGTTGTTTGCAGCTGATGGAGGCGGAACGGGCCGCCGGAGGCGTGTTGGCCATTGACACGCGGCGGGTCGCCGGGATCACGGCTTGGCCGCCCGGCTATATCCAAGCCGACGACGAAGTGATCGTGGGCTTGCAAACCGATCAGCCGTTAAAACGGATGGTCAACCCGTGGGGCGGTTGGCGGATGGTGGAAGCCGCCTGTGAAGCCCGGAACACCAAACCCGACCCGGCCATGGCCAAAATCTTCACCCGGTACCGGCGGACGCAGAACGAGGCGATCTTCCGGATCTATACGCCGGCGATGCGTCAGGCGCGCAAGTTGGGAATCATCACCGGTTTGCCCGACGCCTACGGCCGGGGGCGTTTGATCGGCGATTACCGCCGGGTGCCGTTATACGGAACGGCTTATCTGATGCAGGAGAAACGGAACGATCTCTACGCCCTCGACAATGTGGACGATACCACCATTCATCTTCGGGAAGACATCGCCGATCAGGTGCGCGCTTTGGAACGGATGGCCGAATTGGGCAAGGCGTATGGGTGCGATATCAGCCGTCCGGCGACCAACGCCCGGGAAGCGGTGCAATGGTTATATCTGGCGTATCTTTGCGCTGTCAAAGAACAGAATGGCGCGGCGATGTCGCTCGGACACACCAGTCCGTTTTTGGACATCTTTATCCAGCGCGATCTGGATGAAGGGACGCTCAGCGAGGCGGAAGCGCAAGAACTCCTCGACCAGTTGGTGATCAAGTTGCGGCTGGTCCGTCATCTGCGCACGCCGGAATATGATCAGCTTTTTGCCGGCGATCCGACTTGGATCACCGAATCACTGGGCGGAATGGGCGAAGACGGGCGTCCGCTGGTGACCAAGACCGACTTCCGTTGGCTCCAAACATTACGGAACTTGGGGCCGGCCCCGGAACCCAATCTAACGGTGCTTTTCAGTCCCCGGTTGCCGGAGAATTTCCGGAATGTCTGCGCGGAATTGGCGATCGCCACCTCGGCGTTGCAGTTTGAAAACGACGAGCTGATGCGGCCGGTTTTTGGGGACGATTACGCCATCTCTTGTTGCGTCTCGGCGACCCGGGTCGGTAAAGACATGCAGTTTTTTGGCGCCCGTTCCAACCTGGCCAAAGCGCTTTTGCTGGCCCTCAACGGCGGCAAGGACGAGGTGACCGGCGAAACGGTGCTGGAGGTTCCGGAACTGACCGGAGAATATCTGGAATGGGATCAAGTCTGGGAAAACTATGAGCAGGTCTTAGCCTGGTTGTCGGTGTTATACAGCCGGACGATGAACTGCATTCACTATATGCATGACAAGTACAATTACGAGCGGGTGCAGATGGCCTTGATCGATTCGGCGCCCCACCGTCATATGGCGTTTGGCGTCGCCGGATTGTCGGTGGTCGCCGATTCGCTAAGCGCGATTCGTTACGGCCGGGTGCGCGTCGCACGCGACGAACGGGGAATCGCTAAAGCGTATGCAATCACCGGCGATTATCCTTGTTACGGCAATGACGATGACCGGGTGGACGGTTTAGCGGTCCGGGTGATTCGTTGTTTTTACAATTGTCTGTCGCAACAGCCGATTTACCGCGACGCCACGCCCACTCTGTCGATCTTGACCATTACCTCCAATGTGGTTTATGGGAAAAAAACCGGTCCCACCCCCGACGGCCGGTTAGGGGGCCGGCCGTTTGCCCCGGGCGCCAATCCGATGCACGGCCGGGAGCAAACCGGCGTAGTGGCGGCGATGCGCTCCATCGCCAAATTACCCTATGACATTTGCCGGGACGGTATCTCCTACACCTTTTCCATTACGCCGCGAGCGTTGGGCGGGACGACCGCGGAACGGACCGGCAATCTGCTGGGGTTGCTTGACGGATACTTCGGAGCATCGGGCCATCACATCAACGTGAATGTGTACAGCCGGGAAACCTTAGTTGAAGCGATGGAGCATCCGGAGTTATACCCCAATCTCACCATCCGCGTCTCGGGTTATGCCGTTCATTTCATCAAATTAAGCCTGGAACAGCAACTGGAAGTGATCGAACGGACGATTTACGAACGGTTATAATCTGCCGATTCAAGAAAGGGAAAGTAGCGTGAACGGTTTGGGAAAAGTTCAGTCGCTTCAGAGTTTTTCAACCTTTGACGGTCCCGGAACCCGTTGCGTCGTTTTTTTGCAGGGCTGTCCGGTGGGGTGTATTTTTTGTCATAACCCGGATTCCTGGCCGGCCGACGCCGGGGAGGAGCTTGCGATGGAAATACTCCTGCGTCGCTTGGAACGGTTCCGGCCGTTTTTGCGGCAACCGGGTTTGACGATCAGCGGTGGCGAGCCGTTGTGGCAGCCGGACTTTACGCTGGAGTTGATCGGGCGGGCCAAGTCCTCCGGGTGGCATGTGGCCTTGGATACTTCCGGTTGGGGAGCTCCTCCGATCTTTGCGAAGGTCGCCGGTCAAGCGGATTTGGTGATCTGCTCCATTAAACATCCGCTGGTCCCGGAACAATTGACGGCCAATTATGATCGGGAAAGCGTTTTGGCCAACTTGCGGTCCTTGGCGAGATTGGGAGTTCCGCTGTGGCTGCGTTATGTCTTGATTCCCGGGTGGACCGATCAAACCGAGGCGCTGCGGGCCATCGGCCGTTTACGCGGCGATCTGTCGAATCTGGAACGGTTGGAGCTGTTGCCGTTTAACGGATTGGCGGAAGCAAAATGGCGCAAGCTGGCGAAAACCAGTCCGCTATTTAACGGGGGGACCGTGCCCCGAGTGACCGAGGCGCAGCTTCGTCAAGCGGAGCAGGAAATTTTCGGGCAATGAAGAATAATTGAATGCTTGTTCTCGGGGGACAACAATTGGTCCCCCTTGTTTTTTAAACCGTTTGTTAACCTCCGACCTGATTTTGGTGAAAATGTTATCGGATTTAATTTTTGGGAAGCCTAATGTTCAAAGGATTTTAAGTTGAACTGGCCAATATAAATAAACATGCTTGGCGGAGGTTGCGATGAAAAAAATAATGACCCGGGTTATCTGTCTTACGATTGGCGGTTGGTTTTTCTTACTCTCAGGTTGTTATGCGATGGGTCCGGAGCAACCGTATAAACGGAAACCATTGGACTTTTCCATCGGGATGGTGGAAGGCAAGACCCCTTGGAAGCTGCGTCCCATTCCCGGGATAGCGAATCCGGTTATTACCAATCGGAATGTCACCGGGATGCTGACCCGTTTTGTGGCCGATCCGTTTATGGTCCGGGAGAAAGACCGTTGGTATCTGTTTTTCGAAGCGCTCGATCAATTGGATGGCAAAGGCAAAATCGGACTCGCCGAAAGTAAGGACGGACTACGCTGGCAATACCGTCAGATCGTTTTATCCGAAACCTGTCACCTTTCCTATCCGTATGTGTTTAAATGGCAAGACCAATATTATATGATTCCCGAAACATTTTCGAAAAAAGCGATCCGGCTATACCGGGCGGTGGACTTCCCGACCAAATGGGAATATGTGCAGGATCTGATCGAAGGCCCGTATGCCGATTCATCGATTGTCCGTTTTAACGGCCGCTGGTGGATGATTACGGCGGACCCGCGCGGCAACCGGCGCATGTATGTCTTTTTTGCCCGGAACTTAACCGGACCGTGGTATGAGCACCCTTTAAATCCCATTTACATTAATAATCAGCATTTTGCCCGTCCCGGCGGACGGATCATCTGCGACGCGGGAAAACTTTATCGTTTCGCCCAGGATGATTATAAGGTCTACGGGAATAAGCTTTGGGCTTTTCAAATCACCGAGCTTTCCACCACGGGTTATGCGGAGAAATTGACACCCAATAATCCGATTTTGCAAGCGTCCGGCAAGGGCTGGAATGCGTTGGGCATGCACCAATTGGATATTCACCGCGTCGGTAAGAACCGTTGGTTTGGTTGTGTCGACGGCCGGAAATGAAGCAGAGGGTGAGCCATGGGAATCGAGATTGAACGCAAATTTTTGGTGAAGGACCGGACCTACCGGACCTTCGCCACCGGGGTTTTGTACCGCCAGGGGTATCTTTGCAGCGAACCGGGAAGGGTGGTTCGGGTAAGGGTAGTGGGCGACCAGGGTTTTCTGACCATTAAAGGAATCAAAGTTGGAGCCGTCGCCCCGGAGTTTGAATATCCGATCCCGGTTGGTGACGCCCAAACGCTTTTGGAGGGTTTGTGTGAAAAACCCCTGATTGAGAAGTTCCGTTTTGAAGTGGATTATCAAGGGTTTCGCTGGGAAATCGACGAATTTATCGGTGAAAATAGCGGATTGGTGGTGGCGGAGCTCGAACTGCCGACAGTTGCGACGCCATTTCCGGTTCCGGAATGGGTTGGCGCGGAAGTAACCGACAACCCGCGTTATTTCAATGTCAATCTTCGGAAATATCCGTATGGTCGTTGGGGGCAACCGGACGAATCGCTTTAAGAGAGATTCAGGAGTGCATTTTTTAAACTCCATCGCAACATATTATCATCATGAAAATTGGGGGTGAATGAATGGCATTTGCAGCATTTGGAGCCGGTTGCTTCTGGGGAGTCGAAGCTGCGTTTCGGAAGTTGGACGGGGTGATTGACACTGCCGTAGGATATATGGGAGGCAACGCCGCTAACCCGACGTATGATGAGGTCTGTTCCGACCGTACCGGCCATGCCGAAACGGTCAGAGTGGAATACGATCCCAATCGTCTATCCTATTATGGTTTGCTGAAATTATTTTGGGAGGTTCACGACCCGACCACCCGCAACCGGCAAGGGCCCGACATTGGGTCGCAATATCGCTCCGTCATTTTTTATTATGACGAAAAACAGCAAGCGGCGGCGGAATCTTCCCGCGCTTCCTTGGAAAAGGAAGGATACTATCAGCGTCCGATTGTCACGGAGATTACCCCGGCCGGCGTGTTTTGGCGAGCCGAGGAGTATCATCAACGGTATTTGGAACGGCGCAATCTACGGGGTTGCCGAGTTTAAAAGTAAATGGGAACGGTTGCTATCAAAGCAGCCGTTTTTTTAGGTGTTTTTCCGATCGTGACATTATGCACAAGAAAATTACAAATAGACGAAAAAAGTCGAAATTGATAGCTTTTAAATGATTAATCCCGATATAATAACCATCAAGAGAAAATTGTGTTCGGCAAGGAGTACACCATGAGTAAACATATTTTGGAGGAAGCGAACCGTTGCTTGCTCTGTAAAAAGCCGCTCTGCAAGGCTGGTTGTCCGGTGGCGACCCCAATTAATGAAGTGATCAAGTTGTTAATTGACGGCGAGATTGAACAAGCCGGCGCGAAATTGTTCCTGAATAATCCGCTGTCGGTGGTTTGTTCCTTGATTTGTCCGCATGAGAAGTTCTGCGAAGGTCATTGTGTTTTGAACCGCAAAGGCAGTCCAATTCATTTTAGTTCGATTGAAAATTATATTTCGGAGTATTTTCTCGATAAAGTCGTCCCGGAAGTGGCGGCCCGGAAACAACAGAAGATCGCCATCGTCGGCTCCGGTCCGGCCGGGATTACGGTAGCTTTCGCGTTGGCATTAAAAGGGTATGATATTACCATCTTTGAATCCGAAGATAAAATCGGCGGAGTGATGCAATACGGCATTCCCGATTTCCGGCTGCCCAAGGTGATTCTGGAAAAAATCAAAAAGACGCTGCTGCAGATGAATATCAAAATTCGCCCGAACATCATGATCGGTCCGCTCTTGACATTGGAAGACTTATTCCGTGACGGCTACCGGGCGATCTTTATCGGGACGGGCGTCTGGCAACCCCGGACCCTGGGGATTAAAGGGGAAAGTCTCGGGCATGTGCATTATGCCATTAATTATCTGAAAAACCCCGACGTTTATGATCTGGGAAAAACGGTGGCGATCATCGGCGCCGGTAATGTGGCGATGGATGTGGCGCGGACGGCTATTCGCAAAGGCAGCCGCGACGTGAATATTCTGTTTTTCCGGGGCGAGCATGAGGTGACTGCCAATCAGTTTGACTTTGAATATGCGAAGATCGACGGGGTCAAGTTTCATTATTATACCGCTCCGGTTGAGATTGTCGACGCCGGCGTGTCTTACGTCCATGTGAATGAACATATTGACGCTGAGGGAAACAAGTCTTATTCCAACTCGGAAGAGATCGCCATCTTTAATGCCGATTCGGTGATCATCGCCATCAGTCAAAATCCCCGCAGCAACATTGTGGACAGCAACGAGGGACTCAAAACGAACGATTACGGCCTTTTGATCACTGATGCGACCGGACGGACTACCCGGGAGGGGGTATTTGCTTCCGGGGATGTGGTGACCGGCGCGAAGACGGTGGTGGAGGCGGTCAGCATTTCCAAACGGACAGCCCAAGCCATTGACGATTATGTAATGGGCAATTAATCCCGTTTCACGGAAGATCACAGATTTACCCCAATGACGCCTGGAAACAGGCGTTTTTATTTATTTGGGTTGTCGAACAGACAAAATATGTAACAATTGGGAGGTTTCGGTTAAAATCCGGCGAATTCTATCTCATCCTTCGAAAAAAAGGGGGATTGATATTATGTTTTATTTATCCATTGCGCAGCGCTGGGCCGTAGGCATATTGACGCTGTTGCTTTTTGGCGGCGGCGCGCTGTTATTCATCGGCGAACGGCAAAGCAATGTGGTGACCATTCCGGTAGTTGCCAAACCGGAGCAAATTTATATCCACGTTTGCGGCGCGGTTCAGAAACCGGGCTTGATGAAGGTCACTCCGCCGATTCGGAAATTCGCCTTATTGGCCAAAGCGGGGGGCGCGCTGCCCGGAGCCGATCTGAACCGGGTCAATCTCGCCGAGTTTGCCGAAGACGGTGAGCAGGTTTATGTACCGAAAATCGGTGAAATTCTTCCAGAAACCACCAAAACCCGTAATGCCTCCCGCCGCAAAACGACTGCAAAAAACAACACAAAGCTTCCGGAACAAAATAAACCGCAGTTTCCGTTGGATCTGAACCGGGCGCTTCAACAACAGTTGGAAACGGTCCCCGGAATCGGACCGGTCATGGCAAAACGAATCGTTGATTATCGCTCATCCAACGGCTTGTTCAGTTCATATGAAGATTTAACGAAAGTCGCGGGGATTGGCGAAGCTAAGCTGGAGAAGTTCCGGCCCTATTTGGCCGTTCGATGAGATGGCCATTGGTTATGGGTTTTTTGGCCGCGATGATTGGCGGCATTTTGCTGGCGGCCTGGTTTTCAATGACGCCGCAAATATGGTTGTTCAGCGCTTTCGGCGGTCTTCTGGCGCTGGTCTACTCGTTGCTTTGGCGAAACTGGTTAATCGCTTGGCTGAGTTTGGTCATCGCAATCGCGCTGGGGGGTTTCTGGTTCAGTCAGTGCCGCCATGTTTATCAACGCGCGCTTTTGGCAAATCAGCTTTTAAACGGTGAACGACTGACATTGGTGGGGATGGTTACCCAACGACCGCAACGGACCGAGTATGGCTACCAAATGCGGCTCAAACTGTCCAAATCAATGAACCCGATGGGAAACGGGACAATTGTCGTCTACTCAACCCGCCCCATGCCAGAAGCTTTGCTGGGGCGTTCAGTCCGTTGCCGGGGTAAGTTTAAAACCGTTGCCACCCCTGCCGGCGGTTGGCCCGGATATCACGAACAACAGGGGATTGCCGGGTCTTTGCGGTTGGATTCGCAACCGGCAGCGCTTGCGGGACCGAACCAGCCCTGGTTGACCGGAGCTGATTGGCTCCGGAGACGGTTGACGGCAGTCGGCAGCAGTTTCATAAAGGGTTTGAATCTACGGTTTTTGCACGCGATGCTTTATGGCGATCCGATCGGACCGGGGCGGGAGGAACGCAGACTTCAAATAGCGCTCGAGCGCACCGGGACGATTCATCTGTTGTCGGTTTCCGGGTTGCATATCGGTTTAGTCGCGGGATTTTTCAGTTTATTGTTGCAAACGGTGCGTTTTCCGAAACGGTGGCGGATTATTCCGCTGTTGGTCGTTATCACGGCTTATAGCTTGATGACGGGGTTGGAGCCACCGGTATTACGTTCGGGGTTAATGCTCTTTGGTTATTTTGCGGGGGAATTGGTTAGTCCGGAAAGAAAACCGCCAATCCACCGATTGACGCTGGCTGCCCTGGTGTTGCTGATTATTAACCCCTATCACCTGTTTCAACTTGGATTTCAACTTTCGTGCGGTGCGACATTGGGGGTGGTCTGGCTGTTTCCGGTTGTCCGACAATGGTTTCCCTGTCAGCACCGACTGGTCGGATTATTCCGGGATGGCGGGCTGATTTCGATCTGTGCCCAATTACCGATCCTACCGGTCCTAGTCCAAAATTTCCATCAAATCAGTTGGTCGTCGGTTTGGGTCAATCTGTTGCTAATGATACCCGCATACGGAATCGTGGTCGGAGGCCTGCTCGGTGAGTTAATCGGGTTGGTTCTTCCTTGGCTGGGGGGCGTCGTCTTGGCGCTGGTCGATATCTTGTTGACCGTTGCCCGTTTTGTACTTCGGGGAAGCGCCAATCTGGTCTGGGCTGCCAGCAATGTGCCGAGCTGGCCTTGGCCTTGGGTGATTGCCTATTATTTAGGTCTTTTGTTGATACTGGACTGGTTTCGGCCCAATCGCTTAACCGGCAAACCCGATCGCCAGCTGGATTGGGGCAAGGCCCTGATCGTGGTGTTGCTCTTGGGTAATTTGTTGGTGTGGACACGTTATGGGTACGTTCGAAATCATCGGGATCTGCAGTTCACCATGATCGATGTCGGGCAGGGGGATGCGTTGCTGATACGCGCTCCGGACGGTTTTGCGGTGCTGGTTGACGCCGGCAACCCCGGCAAAGGAAGGCAGTCGGTGCTACCGGTCCTGCGCAGCCAAGGGATTAATTATCTGAATCGAATCTATATCAGCCACGGACATCAAGATCACTTGGGCGGAATTGGCGAAATCCTGGACGCGATCCCGGTCGGCGAGATCTGTTATCCGGCGGAACGAAATAACCCTGAGCTCGGAGCGGTTGTTGAAATTGCTCGGGAATTAGGAGTGAAACACCGTGTCATAGCGCAAAATGAAGCGATTCGCTGGGGAGGCCAAATAACCGGCCGGGTCATCGAGACCCTCAGCGGTTCGGTTTCAGACGGTTCGCGTGATAACGGGCGGATTGATTCCAACGATTGTTCATTGGTCATGGTTGTGCATTTCGGCAAAAATACGCTATTGTTAACAGGAGATTTAAGTCCGGAAAGCGAAGAATTCCTGGTTCGCAAATATCCGCAGGCTTTAGCGGCGACCATCTTGAAAGTAAGCCATCACGGCAGTGATTATAGCAGCTTTTGGCCGTTTTTAACCCAAGCCCAACCGGCTGTGGCATTAATTTCGGTCGGGTCCGGCAATCAGTTTGGCCATCCCGGGAAAAAGCTGCTGCGCCGATTAGTGTCTTTGGGAGTCCCGGTCTTTCGTACCGATCTCCACGGTCAAATTCAATTGCGGATTATGCCGGAACGTTTTCAAGTTGCCACGCTCAGGAGGAAAGATGAATCGCGCTGACTTTATCAAACAAGTTGTCGAAGACCGATTATTACCCGCCTACTTGCTGGTGGGTGAAGAACGGTTATTTCACGAAGAATTGTTTCAGGCCGCCGTCGCCAAATTGTTGTCCCCGACCGACCAGGACTTTAACCTAGTCCGCTTGGCGGCGGGGGAGGTTCAACCCGAAAATCTGGTTAACCAATTGGAAGCGGGCGCTTTTTTTGGCGGAGTCCGAGTGGTCCTAATGGATCATTTTGAAGAGGGTAATGCGGTTGTAGAGGAGACTTTGTTAAAAAGTCTCAATCGTCTGGGCGACGGGGTTTACCTGTTTGTTTCCGCCCTTAAGTTGGATGGTCGCAAAAAGAATCATCAGGAATTGACGAAACGGTTGAATACGGTGGATTGCGCTTCAATACCCGCCAACGACCTTCCGCATTGGGTAAAACAACGCTCCGAAAAGATGGGTTTAAAGCTGACTGCCGGTCAGATCCGACTGATCGGCGATCGGGCCGGTGAGGATTTGATACGAATTCGAACCGAGTTGGAAAAGCTTCAAACTTATTTGGGGGACCGCGCGGTATTGTCCGATGCGGAATTGGCCGGATTGATTCCGGGCGATCCCGACCCCGATATTTTTGGCTTGATTGACGCTGTCGCCCAACGCAACCCCCAGCTCGGGTTGCCGCGACTGAAGGAAATATTGGATTCCGGCGAAAACGAAACCAAAGTTTTGGCTACGATCAGCCGGCAATTTCGCAATATCACCGCGGCCTTGGCGGGGCGTTCATCCGGAATGTCCGCGAAAACCCTGGCGGGTACATTGGGGATCAATCCTTACGTTGCCGAAAAAAGTCTTACGCAAGCAGCCCGTTTTAAATTGGATGAACTTTCCTGGGTTATGGATCGGCTTGTTCAAGCCGATTACCGTATGAAGTCGGGTCAACGGGAAGCGCGGTTGGAGTTGGAATTGGCAATCGTCGAAATCTGCTCGCACACCTGAGGTAAGCCGCTTAGCAATGATGGATTGGAACCTTACAATTGTGGTTGTAAGGTTCTTTTTTTACCTGTAACAAAATGATTATTTTCGACAAAATCTTTCAGATTTTGCAGGTTTTCGCCGTTGTCATTGCGAATAATCAAGTTGCCGGAAATATTATGAAAATTAGTAGCGACGAGGGTGTATCGGAGATTAAAAAATTGTTAGCCCCCAAAAATATCGTATAAAAAATTAGCAATTTTCGGTTTCTTTCGTCAAATTTCATAAAATGAGTCTAAACTTTCCCGAAGCTTTTCCGATAATGGGAATAGAAATCATCTGTAACGAGGTGACCATATGTCGCTAAAATTTTTAACAAGTCCCGAATCGCGGCGTTTGGAACGTTCAATGGATGCAAGCGTGTTGCGCGGCCAATTGATCTCCCATAATATCGCCAATGTCAACACTCCGAATTATAAACGGTTGGACATTGACTTTGCCAGCGCGCTTGCGGAAGCGATGCCGCCAGTCACAACAGAGTTGGTGCGAACCAGTCCCCGACATTTAACCGGGGTCAAACCGCCGGAAAATGTTCCGTTTCAAATCGTTCAGGAGAATAAAACCTCCTCCCGTGAAGATGGCAACAACGTTGACGTCGAATTTGAAATGACGCAAGTAACCGAGAATTCATTGCATTTTCAAGCGGTAGCCCAATCCTGGAAACAGCAGATGTCGCGTTTGAAAATGGCGATCGAAGGGAGATAACGATGAATTTATTTCGTAATTTCGATATCAATGCCAGCGCTTTGACTGCCGAACGGCTACGGATGGATTTGATCGCCAATAACATTGCCAACGCCAACACCACGCGGACTGACGCAGGCGGGCCCTATCAGCGGCAGATTCCCATCTTCGCCGAGGTTTTGGAACAGGTGAAAGATTTGTCGGGCCAAACGGTTTCGCGAGGAGCCGGAGTTCGCGTAAGCGGAATCGAGAAAGACGTCAAGCCGCCGCGTTTGGTTTACGATCCCACGCATCCCGATGCCGATGCCCAAGGTTATGTTGCCTACCCCGATATTAATACCGTGACTGAAATGGTGAATATGATCTCTGCCAGTCGTGCCTATGAAGCGAATGTTACTGCGTTTAACTCCGCAAAAGATATGTTCCGGACTTCGCTGGATTTAGCAAAGATTTAACATTAAGGAGCTTATAAGCGATGATTAGTAACCCGATTGCCCCGATCGCTCTCGGACCGATTGCCCGGATTGTTCAAAAACCGGAAGCCAAGTCGGTCGAACCTACCGAATCCTTCAGTCAGGTATTGCAAAACGCCCTGTCCGACGTGAACAATCTGCAGGTAGAGTCGTCTAAGATGGATGAATTATTGGCTAATGGAACTTTAGAAAATGTTCATCAAGCAATGATTACAGCTGAAAAGGCCAGTTTAGCCTTGCAAGTAACAATCCAAGTCCGCAATAAGGTCGTTGAAGCATACCAAGAAGTAATGCGGACCCAATTCTAGACATACCTAACAGGAGACCACAGTGGGCGAACTACTTTCGCAATTGAAGAATATCTGGAATGAGATGGACACCACCAAGCGGATCGCTGCGGTGGTGGTTCTGCTCTTAGTAGTGGGGACTATCCTTTTTATGGTAAAGTGGATCGGTTCGCCACGGTATGAGTTGTTATACTCGCGCCTCACCGAACAAGATCGCAGCGAGATTATTTCGAAGTTGGAAGAGTTGCGAATTCCTTACCGAACTTCGGAGAGCGGCGGCTTAGAGGTTCCCAATGCGTTGTCAGTCCGCGCCAATCTACTGAAGGAAGGGATTCCCCGCGGCGGTGTGGTTGGGTATGAGATCTTCGACAAAAGTTCCTTCAGCGCCACCGATTTTACCAACCAAATCAATCGTCAACGGGCTATCGCCGGCGAGTTAACCCGTACCTTGCAACAGGTTGAAGGGATTAATGACGCCAAAGTTTTGTTAAATATACCCGATTCAACGGAATACCTCTTCGCCGATGATAAGCCCCAAGGGACAGCTTCGGTTCAGTTACAACTCAAAGCTCCCAACGTATTATCCACCGGCCAAGTGGAGGCCATTGCCAATCTGGTCGCTGCCAGTACCGGTTTGAAACGCGATAATATCACGATCATTGATAACTATGCCAATGATCTGACCGCTTTGCTTCGTCCCCAACGCGGCAACAAGCCGAATTTAGGGACCGTTACGGACGCGTTCGCCATCAAATCCGAGTTTGAAACCACGGCTGAAAAACGGATCGAAAGCATGTTGACCAAGGTTTTTGGTTTTAATAAGGCGGTCGTTCGGGTCAACGCCGATCTGGACCTCGATTATCAGGAAGTAAAGAATGAAACTTACGGCGATAAAGGCGTTCCCCGCAGCGAGCAGACGCATGACGAAAATTCGCAAGGTTCCAACGGCAACGCCAACGGCGCTCCCGGAACCGACTCCAACGTGACGCAATATAAGATTGGCACATCGGATCTTTCCAATTATCAAACGGAGAAATCCGACCGGACCGTTAATTATGAGATCAATAAGACCGAAGAGTTCCGGATTGGCGCTCCCGGGAAGGTGAAACGTTTGTCGGTTGGCGTCTGGGTAGACGGCAATTTGCCCGATACCGAGCGGGAAAAGGTTATCAATACCGTTTCCGCCGCGCTTGGGATCGCCGAAGAACGGGGCGACAAGATTACCGTGGAAACCATCAACTTTAATAAGCCGGCCCCGCCGGAAACGCCCCAGGGAAAATCCGACAACATGTTGTTGATTGCCGGTGTCGGACTGCTAATCTTGTTGGTCTTGGTGGTTCTGATCATAACGATTCGTTCCAAGCGTCCGGCGACGGTTGAAGAGATTCCGGTGGTCGGCACGGCCATCGACCAAATGATTGATGATGAAGCGCTGCCGGAGTTGGCGGCAACCTCCGAACCTTCTTTGGAAGAACGGATCAAAGTCGATCGTCAAACCGAGTTGGAACGTTTTGCCAAAGACAATCCCGAAGATGTGGCGGTACTCCTTAAAACCTGGCTGTCCGAGGATAGCTAATTGAACAATGGCAACGTTTCCATACTGTTGTTCCTCACGGCTTGCAATCTGACTAAATTCATTGGAGTGACTTGAGTGAAACTGCAAGATTTGACAGGTAAGCAGAAAGCAGCGATTTTACTGCTCTCATTGGGCATCGACGTTTCCGCAAGAGTCATGAAACATCTGCGGGAAGATGAGATCGAAGAGCTTAGCTTGGAGATCGCTAATTTGCGTCGCGTGCCGACCGATATCAAAGATAAAGTGCTGGATGAGTTTCAACAGATCTGTCTCGCTCAAGAATATGTGCTGTCGGGCGGTGTCGATAACGCCCGCGAGATTTTGGAAAAAGCGGTCGGCGCTCAAAAAGCCGACGATATCCTCAATAAATTGACTTCCTCGCTGGCGATTCGGCCGTTTGATTTTGCTCGGAAAACGGAACCCAGTCAACTGCTGAACTTTATTCAAAATGAACATCCTCAAACCATAGCGTTGGTTATGGCCTATCTCAGCGCCGAACAGGCGGGAATTATCTTATCCGCGTTACCCCCGCATCAACAGGTGGAAGTGGCCCGGCGGATCGCCACGATGGACCGGACTTCGCCGGAGGTCATCCGGGAGATTGAAGTCGTATTGGAGAAGAAACTTTCCTCTTTTGTTATGCAGGATTTTTCAATTGCCGGCGGTTTGGAGTCCGTGGTGACAATATTGAAC
Source organism: Bacillota bacterium (assembly GCA_023417475.1). Classification (GTDB taxonomy): domain Bacteria; phylum Bacillota; class UBA4882; order UBA8346; family UBA8346; genus JAEYPR01. The sequence continues at coordinate 143,237 of JAEZFP010000055.1, forward strand.
CGGGTCGACCGCGGCACCGAAAAAACCATTCTCGAAGCGCTGGCCGAAGAAAGTCCGGACCTGGCCGACGAGATCAAACGGCGGATGTTTGTTTTCGAAGATATCATTATGTTGGACAACCGTTCCGTCCAGCGTTTCCTGCGCGATGTCGACACCAAGGATTTGTCACTGGCATTGAAGACGGCCAGCGACGAAGTGAAGGATCTGGTATTCCGCAACATGTCCAAACGGGCCGTGGAGATTCTCAAAGAGGATATGAATATGTTGGGACCGGTTCGGCTGCGTGACGTTGAAGATGCCCAGCAGCGGATCGTCAATGTGGTCCGTCAGTTGGAAGACTCCGGTGAATTGGTCATCTCGCGGGGCAAGGAGGATGAGTTAGTTGTCTAAACTTATCAAATCAAGTTTTTGTGTAGAGGCGCTCCCCTGTCGGCTGGAACCGGTCGACGTGGATGCCTTTTTTATTGATGCTGAAACGTATGCCGATGAAGCCGTCGTCGGGGTCGACAACTTGGACGACTCCGATAACGGGCTGGAAATGGATTTGGAGCGGATTGCCCAACGGGCGGATGCGTTAATTACCCAGGCTTCGGAACAAGCCGCCCAGATCCGGGAACAGGCCGTGCTGGAAGCTCAGCTGAAGATTGACGCAGCGCGCCAGGAAGCGGAGCGGATTCTGGGGAATGCCCGGAATGAGGGGCAGGAAATTATTAAGACTGCCAACGAGGCGGCAATTGGACTGCGCGAGCAAGCCCGAAGCGAAGGTTTCGCCTGTGGAGAGGTGGAGGCCGGGCAAGCGTGGGAAGGAAAGTTAACCGAAGCGCTGCAGTTATTGGCGGATATTGAAAAGGACCGGATTGACCGGATTACCGGATCGGAACCGGAGTTGTTGAAATTGGCCGGGGCGATCGCGGAAAAAATTATCGGGGCCGAATTGACGCAGGAACCCGGTCAACAATTGGCTTTGGTTAAAAACGCCTTGTCCCGGGTAGCTAACGCCAGCATGATCACGCTCCGGATCCATCCCGACGACCTGCGATATTTGAGCGAACATCTTCCCGAGGTCCGGGCGGTATTTAACGGTCCGACCCCGTTGCAACTTGCGGCCGATGAGACGATACCTTCGGGCGGTTGTTTTATTGAAACGGAACGCGGTTCGGTGGATGCGCGAATCAAAGTTCAATTGGAACAGATCGTCAAAGAACTTGTCCAGACGGGTTATTGCGAATGAAAACTCCGGTGTTGCCGCCGTTTTCTTTTACCAAATACCAACGGGTTTTAGCGGATGCCGATTGTCTGCGCCGTTCGGGGCGGGTTAATCAAGTGGTGGGACTGACAATTGAAGCGGACGGACCGGCGGTTAACTTGGGTGAACTTTGTCTGATCGAACGGGGCGCCGGTCGGGAAATGATCCCGGCTGAAGTGGTTGGTTTTAAATCCGGTCGGGTCTTGCTAATGCCGTTGGGCGATATGGACGGCCTGGCCCCGGGTTGTCCGATCACCGCCACCGGACAGATGATCCGGGTGGAAGTCGGACCCGGATTACTGGGCCGGATTCTCGACGGTCTGGGCCGACCGATTGATGATTTGGCCGGGTTAAATACCCGAACTTTTTACGGAATATCGGCTTTGCCCCCCAATCCTTTAACGCGGCGCCGGATCGACGCGCCGTTGGCGATGGGTGTTAGGGCCATTGATTCGTTGCTCACTTGCGGACGGGGACAACGGGTCGGAATTTTCGCCGGCAGCGGCGTCGGTAAAAGTACGTTGTTGGGCATGATCGCCCGCAATACCGATGCCGATGTCAACGTGATCGCACTCATCGGCGAACGGGGCCGGGAGGTCCGTGATTTTATCGAACGGGATCTCGGTCCCGAGGGTTTGGCGCGATCGGTGGTGGTGGTGGCGACGTCAGACCAGCCGGCGTTGGTGCGGCTCAAAGGGGCGATGGTTGCCACGGCGATCGCGGAGTATTTCCGGGACCAAGGCCGGAATGTGATCTTAATGATGGACTCGGTCACCCGTTTTGCCATGGCCCAACGGGAAGTAGGACTGGCCATCGGTGAGCCGCCAACCACCCGGGGTTTTACCCCGTCGGTTTTCGCTTTACTCCCACGGTTGTTGGAACGTTCCGGAACCGCCGAAGTGGGCAGCATTACCGGCTTGTACACGGTGCTGGTTGAAGGCGACGATATGAATGAGCCGATCGCCGACGCGGTTCGCGGCATTTTGGACGGGCATATTGTTCTCTCCCGTCATTTGGCGCACCGGAATCACTATCCGGCCATTGACATCTTGGCCAGTGTCAGCCGTTTGATGGTGGAGCTGGCAACGGCGCCGCACCGTCAGGCTGCCTCGGAATTGCGGCATTTATTGGCTACTTACCAAAATCAGGAAGACTTGATTAATATCGGCGCCTATGTGCCGGGCAGCAATCCGCAGATTGATAAAGCCATTGCCATGCAGGAGATGATCAATCATTTTTTGCAGCAGCAGACCGATGAAAAAGTCGGAATGGCCGAGACCATCGAGCAACTTTTAGCGATGTTTGGCGGTGAGAACGCGTCATGAGAAAGTTTAAATTTCGCCTGGAATCGGTCTTGCAGATAAAGAACCGGCGGGAAGAGCTGCGGCAACGCGAATTGAGCGCGGCGGAACGCCTGCGTGAACAAGCCCGACAGCAACTGACGGTATGGCAGGAGCAGATCGCCGAGATCATGCGCTTTTACCGCGAACAGCTTCAAAATAGCTTTGATCCCCGGAGCGCCGGGGATTATTATGCCTATCTCAATTGGTTGAACCGGGAACGGACCGCCGCCGAAGCGCTATTGCGGCAGCGCGAAGCCGAGGCGCATGCCGCGCAGGCGCGCCTGGTCGAGGCTGCCCGGGAACGCCGCATGATTGAACAGTTAAAAGAGAAAGCGTTGCAAGAGTATCAATTTGCCGAGTTGCAAGCGGAAATTAATTTCTTGGATGAATTGGGAACCGGACGGTTTGTCCGGGCCGCCGGATTAGCACAGGAGGGTCAACGGTAAATGGGCCGATTTTTGTTAGGATTGATCGTGGCGCCGGTCGTTTTGGCAGTCGCCGTCGGCGTGGTCTTGTTGTTGGATCAGTTTGGGATCGTTTCCTATCCCAAACTGGTTTTGCAGGCGGTTGGAAGTACTTTGGGCATCAAAAATCTTGCCGAAAATTATGATTTGGGTAAAAAACGCAGCGCGTTACTGGAGAGTAGAGATCGGGAACTCCGGAAAACGGAAGCGGAGGTCAAGTCCGGGCAGACCGTTCTCGCCCAAAAAATGGCGGAGTTTGCAGCGGAGCGAACCCAATGGGAGAAAGATCATCCGATCACGCCGACGGGCGCCGCGAATGCGGCCGGTCCGGCGAACCCGTCCCAAACCCCGTCGGTCAACTCCGGGAAGGTCGATCCCAAGGAATCTCAGTTTTTGACCAACATCGGCGGGATGAAACCGGCGAAAGCGGCGGCGGTGATTGAAAAATTGGCGCCGGAGACGGTGTATCGCCTCTTTGACCAAATGGACGCCCGGCAGGTTTCGAAAATTCTGGAGAACCTCCCGGCCGATCTGGTGGCAAAATTAACCCAGGGAAGAATGTTGAAGACCGGAAACCCTTAATCTTTTTTCAAAATATTCCGATATATATTTCATGGTTATGATTATGACCAAATTTTCTAGCGAAAGGAGGTGAATCATTGTCTAAAGTAGCATTGATACCAACGCTCAAAGCAGAGCCGACAAGCTCTAAACCGGTGAACGTTTCGGAAGAGAAAGGCGGCGGGGATTTTGGCAAGGCTTTTCAAGCCGCGACTACCGAGAAAAGCGGGAATTCCGGCAAAAAAGCTAACGGCGCCAATAAACCGAAGCAAACCGACAACGCCGACCCGCCGGCTGCGGAGCAACAACCGCCACTCAGCGGAGAGATGCAGTCATTATTGAATCAAAGCCAGGGTCCGGAAGTCAGCGCGCCGCTTCAATTGGCGATGGCGATGGCGGCGGCGGCGGCGGTTGATTTGATGCCCATGGTCGATCGGACACTGTTGGATCAAACCGCCTTAACCAGTGAACTTACGGTTCCGGCAGCGGCGTTGGATTTTCAAACCGATCACACCCAATCGAACCCGGCGGTAGCAAATCCCATTCGCATGGCGGCCGTGAGTGGTAACCCGCCGGCGGCGGCAGCCCCGAAATTGGCAATTCAGTCCGAAATGGCCGTTCCGTTGGGGGAAACCGTTCCGACGACCGTCACCACAACAACGCTTGGCCTGCTTAACCCGGAATTAATCAAGGTGGCAACCGAAGCGACGCCCAAGCCGGTTGGCGAGTCCGCGCCAAAAGCTCCCGATTTCGCCGCCCTGTTAACCGCGACCCAAAACCCGGCGTCAGAGTCTGCCGTTCCCGAAGTCATGCCTGCCATCACGGTGGCCACGGACAGCGCGCTCAAAATCGCCGCGACGTCCCAAAGTTCGTTGTCCGGGGTGACGGGATGGAACGGCCGTTGGCAAAATCACACCGCCAACCGTCCCGGAATAGTCCAACCACCCCTGCTGCAAGCGACCCAAGTCACGGACGAAAATGCCACTGCCGTTGTTGACTTTTCGGCGTTGTTATCCGGCCGCACCGAGCCAACTTCCGATCAAAAAGTGCTCAACCTATCGGTCTTGCAATCAAAGTTCGCGTTGGACGAGGCGCCGGCAAAACCGTGGACCGATTCGGCCATCCCGGTACATTCGGTGGTCCCGGCCGGCGAACATTCGCTGCCAACGCCGACCAGCCAACTCAGCACCGCTACCAATCCAATTAACCGGGAGCATCTTTTCTCCCAAATCGTTGAGCATGCCAAACTCAACCTGAGCAACGGCCAAAGTCAAATGGAACTCCAACTTAAACCGGATAACTTAGGTAAGATCCAGTTGAAGATTTCCCTGGAAAACCAGCTGGTAACCGCGCGGTTTGTCGCTGAGTCCGATCAGGTCAAACAGATCATTGAGACCAATTTGAATATTTTGAAACGGTCATTGCATGAAAGCGGCATTCAAGTCGACTCAATGATGGTGGCGGTGGGTCAGCAAAATCATTCCGGCGCTTTCCAGCATTCGATGAACGGTCAAGGCTCCTCGTCCCAACAATATTTTAGCGGCGGACGTTCAAACGACGGCGCATCCGGCGACGCAGACCTGCCGATTTCGACTGAGCCGGTCCGGCCGGCGGTTGATTCAATGATCAATCTTATCGCGTAAACGAAAGGAGGAAAAACAATGCAAGTCAACGGCGCTACTAATACCACCGGAACCAACGGCGCTCAAACCCGGAAGACCGGTGACGCCTTGGGAAAAGATGATTTTTTGAATCTGTTGGTCACGCAATTGCGGTATCAAGACCCGTTAAATCCGATGGAAGACAAAGAATTCATCGCCCAAATGGCGCAGTTCACCACCTTGGAACAGATGCAAAATCTGACGCAAGTGTCGCAAATGCAACAGGCGACTGCCATGATCGACAAATTTGTTAAGGCGAACGTCAATTCCGACGGTATGACGGAGTTGGTTTACGGCCGGGTCACCGCGGTCCGTCAAGCCAGCGGCGAATTTTACTTAACCCTGCATGACGGCCGGGAGATCAAGCTGGCTGAAGTTACCGGGGTTCTCGGAGCGGCCGGGTTGGTTCAAGAAGCCTTGGCCCTGGTCGGCCACGAAGTGTATATGCGGGAATACAACACCCTCGGTCAGGTGATCGGCATCCATCAAGTGAAGGTGGTCGACGTCCAGCAAAATAGCGAAACCGGTATTTTGAAGCTGATTGGCGACGACGGTAACCAATACGATCTGGAAGATGTCTGGAATGTCATCCCCGACGACGAACCGGTAGAAAAGGAATAGCCATGAATGAGAAGATCTTTATCAGGCCGCCGCAGATTGGGACCGGCAACATTCAGTCCAGTCCGGTCCGGCCGACAGCGCAACCGGTAATAACCGGACCCGGTTTCGAAAGTATCTTTCAAGAACAACTAAACCAGTCTTCCGGGTTGAAATTTTCAGCCCATGCGTTAAAACGTTTGGAGAGCCGCCAAATTGTGTTTGACTCGCAAGATATGGTCAAGTTAAACGACGCCGTAAACCGCGCCGAAGCCAAAGGGGCTAAGGAATCCCTGATCTTAACCGACCGGGCGGCTTTGGTGGTGAGCATCAAAAATCGCACCGTCATCACGGCAGTAGATGAAGGCAGTTTACGCGAGAACGTCTTTACCAATATTGACAGCGCCGTCATTGTGAAATAAGAGGCCGGACCGATTAAAGGGGGCCTCCCGCCGCCACCGAATGACAGAGGTGGCTAATTTAACAACTTTAGGAGGTCGAAGTTTACCATGATGCGATCATTGTTCGCCGGTGTTACCGGATTGCGCAACCATCAAGTGCGGATGGACGTAATCGGCAATAACATCGCCAATGTCAATACCGTAGGTTATAAAGCGAGCCGGGTCAGTTTTGCCGACACGTTGAGCCAAACTTTACGGGGCGCGGCGTCGCCCCAAGGCACACGGGGCGGTATCAACGCTTTACAAGTGGGCTTGGGAGTCAATCTCGCCAGTATTGATGTGATTCAAACCCAAGGCAATATGCAAAATACCGGGAAACTCAGCGACGTTGCGTTGCAGGGCGAAGGTTTTTATGTCTTGAGCGACGGCGGGCGTCAGTATTATACCCGGGCCGGCAACTTCAATCTGGAGAAAGACGGCCGATTGACCAGTCCGTCCAATGGCCTGTGCGTTCAGGGCTGGATGGCGGACGCGCAAGGAAATCTCAATGTGAACGGCGGTTTAGTTTCGATTCAACTTCCGTTGGGGCAGACCATCCCGCCCATCGCCACCACCATGATCGGTTTTGGCGGAAATCTTGATACGGGAACCAATGGCACACTCCTTTACCCCTCAATGAACGTCATTGATCAGGACGGCAACTCTTGTACCGTGCAGATCAAATTAACCGCCACGGGATTTAATACGTTCCATTATGAAGCCACCTCCACCAACGGGGTGGTGACCGGCGGAACCGGCGAGATCACCTTGGATCGGGACGGCAATGTAGTCGGAACCGGTTTGGCTTTTTCAGTGAAGCCAAACGGCGCGGCGACCGCTACGCCGGCGGTTTCGATTCAACCCCCGGCGCTCGGCGCCACCAACGGCGGTAATTTCATCGGGGCCAAACCCAGTTCCGACAGCTTCGAAATCTCCGGTTTTTCGGGAAATGGAACTTATCCGCCAATTACCATCAACGACGAATTGGGAAATCCAATCCAGGTTCATTATACGATCAGCGGCGGGCCGGCTTTCCCGGCAGCCGGCACTTATAACTGGACGGTGACCGTCGACAGCGGCGGCTCGATTGCCAGTGGCGGCAGCGGCACCTTAGTCTGGGACGGCAGCCGTTTTACAGCGGGAACCGGCCAGACCGTTTTCACTTCGACGGTTGGGAATCCGCCGTTAGAAATCGCGGTAGACGCCCCGGCCGCCGGCACCACGACGCCGACCTTCGCCATCACGAGCAAAGAAGGGCTTTTCGCCGGACAGTTTACCGCTCCGAAAGACCTGGTCACCAATACCAAAGTGTATGACTCGTTAGGCAATGTTCATAACGTAACGACCACGGCCACCAAAACCGCGGATAACACTTGGAGTTGGTCCAGCACCGTCGATGGCGGAACCGCCATCGTTGGCAGCGGGGTACTGACCTATAGCGATTCCGGTCAATTGGTCCTAGCCACCGGCGGCCCGATCAGCTTCACGCCCAACGGCGCGCAACCGGTCAACATTGCTCCGGATTTTTCGGCGATGACGCAATACGGTTCTACGACGTCGGAGATTACCTCTCCGAAGCAGGACGGGTTCCCCATGGGACAGTTGCAAAGCTATAATATTGACAAATTCGGCCGGATTATCGGTGTCTTCTCCAACGGAATGTCCCAGGCGTTAGCCCAGATTGCCGTGGCCGATTTCACCAACCCGGCCGGTTTGGTCCGCTCCGGCGACACCATGTTTGAAGAGTCCAACAACTCCGGAACCGCTCAGATCGGTACTGCCGGTCAAGGCGGCCGCGGGTTGATCACGCCGGGAGCGGTCGAAATGTCCAACGTCGACTTGTCACAGGAATTTACCGACATGATTGTCACCCAACGCGGCTTCCAAGCCAACTCGAAGATCATCTCAACTTCTGACGAGATGTTGCAGGATCTGGTCAACTTGAAACGGTAACAAGGCAATGGGGGGAGGATACCCTCCCCTCATTTACTGACGAATTCATTGGGTCTTGAATGATTAAAAAATGTTAGAGTTAGCGAAAAATCAAAATAACCACCAAGAATTAGTGAATAATTCCATTAAAATATAAAATGACCACCGGAAATCAACATTCGGACACGCAAATATAAAATTAAGGCACCGGAATACAACATTCAAGCATCGGAATGGAACATTCAGGTACCTAAATATAAAATTCAGCCACTTAAATATACAATTCAGGAACTGGAATACCCCATTCAGGCAGTGGATAAGGCAATTCATCACAATGAATTCAAGGGAGAGAGAGGATGGGATTCAATTGATCACCGTTAATCGTCTGAACGGCCAAGCCATTTTAATCAACCCGCATTTGATTGAGACGATCGAGGCGACTCCCGATACCGTCATTACCCTGACAACGGGTAAAAAATATGTTGTCAGCGATTCGGTAAAAAATGTTATCCAGGAAATAATTCAATATCGGCAACAAATTCAGTGTTTTTTTGAGAAGCATGGCGACGAGTGAAACGGCCGGAATTGATTAGCATATTTGTCGCGCAACAAAACAGCATTCACCTGAGGTGTAATCACAAATGAAGAATATGGCAACATTAATCGGTCTCGTCGGGGGTTTGGTCTTATTGGCCATCGGCATTTCCATCGGCGGCTCCTTGTTGGGTTTTTATGATTTACCATCCATCTTTATTACCTTTGGCGGGTCGATTACGGCGTTAATGGTTCAATTTTCGTTCAGTCAGTTTAGCTCGGCGATCAAATGTTTGCATAAAGCTTTTTTTCCACCGGTCTACGATCACCAGGCATTGATCGACGAGATTGTCGATCATGCCAAAAAAGCCCGGCGCGACGGTATCCTGGCTCTGGAAAACGCAATTTACGATTCCACCGATCCCTTTTTGCAACGGGGCATCCGGTTGGTTGTCGACGGAACCGATCCCGAACTGGTCCGCAACATTTTAGAATCAGAGATCGCGCTCATGGAAGAACGGCATAAAGCCAACAAAGCGTTTTATGACGCTTGGGGTATTTTAGCCCCGGGTTTTGGAATGATCGGCACGGTGATCGGGTTGATACAGATGTTGGGTCACCTGCAAGACGTCGCCAAGATCGGGCCGGCGATGGCGGTCGCTTTGATCACCACCTTTTACGGGGCGGTCTGGGCCAATCTGTTTTGTGTTCCGGTCGCCGGGAAACTCGCCCAACAAAGTAGCGATGAGATTGTGATCCGGGAGTTGATTTTGGAGGGGGTTTTAGCGATCCAGGCCGGTGAAAATCCCCGTTTGATCGAGGAGAAACTCAAGACCTATTTAGCCCCGGGACAACGCCGCGAGTTGCAAAACGTCGGAGGGAGCATGAGGGCCAGTGCGTAAACGGAGAAAAACCGAAGCCTCGGGGGGATTGCCGGTATGGCTCCAAACATACGGCGACATGGTCACCTTGGTATTAACCTTCTTTGTGGCGCTTTATGCCATGTCTTCCTTGGACAAGGAGAAATATGTCAAGTTGGCCAACTCCCTGCGGATCGCTTTGGGCGGCGGTGGCAGCGCCGGAATTATGCAAAGCGGCAATTTGGTAGGCGATAAGGGAACGCCATCCGCGCCGGCTCCGGTGGCGACCGAAGCGCAAATGAACGCGGAACAAGCGCGGGCTTGGAAAGAAATCTATAATCAGATCAGCAAGATCTTAAGCCAAGAAAAGTTTCAGGGGAAAGTCGAGGTTTCGCAAACCCGCTATGAAATTCTGATCAGCTTTAAAGAAAAGCTATTTTTTCAGAAAGGTTCAGCCGATATTTTGAACGAAGCGTATCCGGCATTGCAAGAGGTCGGGGCGATCATCCGGGATCATACCTATCCGTTTCGCGTGGAAGGGCACACCTGCGATCTTCCGATCAATACGCCGCGTTTCCCGTCGAACTGGGAGCTTTCGGTGATGCGGGCGGTTAATGTCTCCAAGTATTTGATGGAAACGGTGAAGATCGATCCGACGCGTGTGGCGGTGGCCGGGTACGGCCAGTTTCGTCCGATCGTTCCCAATACCGATGAGACCAACCGGGCCCGGAACCGTCGCGTTGACCTGATCATTATCAATAGCTTTTATCAGCATAAATAACGGGGAACTTCGCCAGAACGTAAACTCAGGGGGAACGGATTGCTATGGCAAATGAAGCAAGAAACAATAACCAAAATACCCAAGCAAAAAACAACAATAACCAAAACACCCAAGGCAAAAACAACAATATTCTGATCGTGGGTCTATTTTCTTTTTTAATCACGGTCGTAATTGCCGGAACCTTTGTTTATCTCAGTTTTCGTAAAAGTGAACCCGCAAAGCAGCCGGCTCATGTGACCCAGGAGATGGGGCCAATCGTGCCGCTGGGCAATGAAATGATCATCAATATTCGCGGTGAGGACGGCAGCGATCATTATCTTAAGATTAATGTAACATTGGAGTTGAGAGTCGCCAAAGAAGTCGAAGAAAAAGCAAAAGAAGAAGTTACCAAAAGAATTCCCCAGTTTCGTGACTTAATCATTGGTATTTTGTCAACCAAAACCAAAGAGAAAATTGACGAAAAAGAAGGGAAAGACGCAATTCGCAGCGAAATTATTAGCAGTATGAATCGTCATTTAGGCATTGGCCAAGTTAACAACTTGTTTTTTGAAGATTTTGTCATACAGTAGAAGCGGAGGTGTCGCTGAAAGTGGCTGAAGTTCTGTCGCAAAATGAAATCGATGCGCTACTTGAAGCACTTTCGTCAGGGACCCTCAAAGTTGATGAGGTTATCAGCGAAGAGAAGAAGAAAAAGGTAAAACCTTACGATTTTCGACGTCCCAATAAATTATCGAAAGATCAGTTGCGGACGTTGGTAATGTTACATGAAAACTTCGCCCGCTTGTTAACGACTTCGCTATCAACATATTTACGGAGCATGGTTCGGGCACAGGTTGTCTCCATCGACCAGCTTACGTATGAGGAGTTTACCAAATCCCTGAATAACCCGACGGTGATGAACATTGTTTCGTTAAAACCGTTAGAAGGTAACGTAGTGCTTGAGCTTTCACCACAGCTGGCATTTGCTGTGGTTGACCGTTTGCTCGGTGGGCAAGGGAATGCCGTGGATAAAATTCGCGAGCTGACCGATATCGAACAGACCGTCATTAAACGAGTGATTTTAAAAACCTTTACCAACTTAACGGAAGCGTGGAAAGCGGTTATCGAGCTGGATCCCCATTTTGAATCGCTTGAAACCAATCCGATGTTTACCCAGATCGTCCCCCCGGCTGACATGATCATCCTCGTGACGCTGGAAGTCCGGATCGCCGAAGCGTTTGGCATGATGAATATCTGTATGCCATTCGTCGTTATCGAGCCGATCATGGACCAGTTAAACGCCCAACTTTGGTTTACCCGCAAAGATTCCGGTACTTCGTCGCAGACGATCGCGGCGTTGCAAAACCGGTTGGGGCAAGCTCAGGTCCAAGTCGCGGTAGAATTGGGACACGCGCAAATTAAAGTCGGCGAACTTTTGAATATTGCCATTGGCGACGTGATTGAGCTGGATCAATCGGTCAAAGGGTTGATGGATATTAAAATCGGCAGTCAAGTGAAATTCCGGGGCAGTCCGGGCGTATTTGGCAGCCGGATGGCTGTTCAGATCGGACAAATTATCCGCGAGGAGGGGAGTTAAGATGGACCGTCAAATACTTTCTCAGGACGAGATTAATGCACTGCTACACGATAGCGAACCCCAAGAGCAAGAGCAGCTGACTCCACTCCAGAAAGACGCTTTGGGTGAAATCGGCAATATCTGTTATGGCTCGGCTTCGACCGCGCTTTCCGATATGTTGCGCAAACGGGTGATTATCGATACGCCGTCCGTGAGGATCACCACCCAACGGGAGATTATCGAAGCGCATCCCATTCCGTATGTGATCGTTGAAGTGAATTACAAGCAAGGAATCTCCGGCAGCAATGTGTTAATTTTGAAACTTTCCGATTCGGCAATCATCGCCGATTTGATGATGGGCGGCGAAGGGGATCACCCTAGTTCCGACTTGGATGAAATGGGTTTGAGCGCGGTCGGCGAAGCCATGAATCAAATGGTAGGCAGCGCCAGCACATCGTTGTCGACGTTGTTTTCAAAACGGGTTGATATTGATCCGCCCAAAATCGACAAAGTCAACTTTGCCGAAGACAAAGCGTTTATCAAAACCCAAGGGTTGGATGACCCCATTGTCACGGTGGCGTTCCGGATGAAAATCGGCGAACTGATCGACAGTGAAATTATGTTGATCATGCCTTGCCTGTTGGCAATCGAATTAGCCGATTCGTTGCTGGGAACCACCGAACCCAGCGCGTCGACGGCGCAGTCGTCACCGCTACCGGTTCCTCCGCCACCGGCGCGTAGCATTCCAGTCGAGCAGACGTTTGCCCCGCCTCCGCCGTTGTCAATTCCGCCGCCCATGGCGGCGGCTCCCGAATACCGCCAACCCCAAGTGATGGTGCAGCCGGCGCAGTTCGGCCAATTGGGAGCCAATAAACCCGGCAGGGAAACGGGCAATATCGGGTTGATCATGGATGTCCCGCTGCAAGTTACGGTAGAGCTGGGCAATACCCGGATGAAAATTAAAGAAATTTTGGAACTTGGTTTGGGTTCCATTATTGAGTTGGAAAAGCTGGCGGGCGATCCGGTCGATGTTTTTGTCAACGGGAAGTTAATTGCCAAGGGCGAAGTCGTCGTAATAGACGAAAACTTTGGAATTAAAATAACGGACATTGTCAGCCCGGTCGAACGGGCTAATACGCTTCAATAATGTCTAAAGGGAGGAATTTAAGTGGGGAATCGAGTGTTAGTTGTTGACGATGCTGCGTTTATGCGCATGATGATCAAAGATATTTTGCGCAAAGGCGGTTACGAGGTTGTTGGGGAAGCCGAAGACGGAGCGAAGGCGATTGACAAATTTAAAGAATTACGCCCGGACTTGGTAACGATGGACATTACCATGCCGGATATGGACGGCATCACCGCTGTCAAAGAGATTCGCAAAGTGGATACCAATGCCTTAATCATCATGTGCAGCGCAATGGGTCAGCAAGCAATGGTAATCGACGCGATTCAAGCCGGAGCCAAAGACTTCGTCGTGAAGCCTTTCCAACCGGAACGGGTCTTAGAAGCGGTGCGCAAAGTTTTAGCTTAATGTTGGAAAGGACGAACTGGATTGAATATAGCCAACCGAATCCGGGGATTGTTTTTGGTTAGCGTAGGTTTTTTCCTCCTACCTACGATAACCTTGGCAGGGACGGGAGCAGAAACAGCTTCCACTGCCACTTTTAGTGGGTTACAATGGATTTGGGCGCTGTTCTCACTTTTTCTGGTGGCAATAATTGCCTTTTGGGTGACGAAACTGCTCGCCGGAAGGCTGGGTTATTCCCAAGCAAAACATATGAAGGTGGCGGAAAGTCTTTTTTTGGGACCCAATCGCCATCTTTATCTTTTATTATTCCACGGGAAAATTTTGTTGTTGAGCGGTTCCGAGCAGGGAATTCACCTGATTAAAGAGATTGACGACCCCGTTCTCTACGCTGAATTGGAGCAAGGTTCGCCCTCGGCTCCCGCCTTCGTCAACGGGAAGTTCCCCGAGGTTTTGAAATCGGTGATGTCGGTTTTGACAAACAACGAAACCGTCGCCCCCGTAAGCGACAACAATCCAACCCGGCAGAAACTGGCCGAAAGCTTGGAACGGATTCGGGCTTGGCGGGCGAAAGGTAAAGGTCGTTCATGAACAAGACGCTGCAACAATCGAGTGAATGTCGCCAAGGAGGTTTCCGCCGGAGCAACCGTAGTCGGTTCCCGGCGCTGATTGGATTGGCGGTCGCCTTAGTGTTTTTAATTTCCGGTGTTTCTATGGCCGCACCGCAAACGATTCCCATTCCCCAAATTCAATTGGGGGTCGGTTCGGCGAACACTCCGGCCCAAACCGCACAAAGCTTACAGATTTTGCTGCTGCTTACGGTGCTGTCGTTAGCGCCCGCAATCCTGATTATGACGACCTCGTTTGTTCGGATTGTGATTGTCTTGTCATTTACCCGGACGGCGATCGGGACCAACCAGATGCCGCCGAATCAGGTGATGATCGGTTTGGCGCTGTTTCTGACATTTTTCACGATGGGACCGACTTGGACCCAGGTCAACGACCAAGCGTTGCAACCTTATCTCAACGGTCAACTTTCTCAAGAAGCCGCTTTGGAAAAGGGGATGCAACCGATCCGGAAGTTTATGTTTAAACAAACCCGGACCAAGGATTTAAAGCTGTTTATTCAAGCGGCCCAAGTGGCGCGGCCCCAGGCGGAGCAAGACATTCCGTCGCGGGTGCTGATTCCGGCCTTTGTAATCAGCGAATTGAAAACAGCTTTCCAAATTGGCTTTATGATCTTTATTCCGTTTCTGGTGATTGACATGATCGTCGCCAGCACCTTAATGTCGATGGGGATGATGATGTTGTCCCCGGTGATGATATCGTTGCCGTTCAAGATTTTATTGTTTGTGATGGTCGACGGTTGGCATTTGGTGGCCCGATCCCTGATTTTGAGCTTCCGGTAGAAAGGAGACATACATATGACGGATACCTTTATCATCGCGGTAACCCGCGAGGCGATCTGGACAATTCTACTGGTGGCTGCGCCGATGCTTGGTATCGGGTTGATTGTGGGTTTAGTGATCAGTATTTTTCAGGCGACAACTCAAATCCATGAACAAACCTTAAGTTTCATTCCGAAGATTTTAGCCATTTTCATTTCAATGGTAATCTTTGGGCCCTGGATGTTACACACTTTGGTGGATTTTTCATATAAGATCTTTGCCAACCTAAATCAATTTACCTTTATTCGTTAAGCGGTTTGATTCCGGTTGACTAAACAACAATCATACCCGGAACAACAGTAAGGCGGGTTAATAATTTGAACTTAGAAGCGGTTTTAGGAGTGGGCATCGTCCAAATTCTCCTTGGCTTTGCCAGGACGTCCGGATTGGTTTTGACGACTCCGGTATTTCAGAGCCGGAGTATTCCGATCCAGGTAAAGATCATCATTTCGTTTACGTTAGCTTTGGTGGTTGCCCCATTTATCACGATCAAACCGGAGTTTCTCGATAATTTCCTGTTGACGGTTTTTATGCTGATTGCCGAGGTTTTGATCGGTTTGATCATCGGATTTACCGTCAGTATGACGATTTACGCCGTACAGTTGGCGGGGTATTTTTTTGATGTCTCGTTGGGGTTTGGGGTCGTTAACATCTTAGATCCGACTACCGGCACTGAAATGCCCTTGCTCGGCTACCTCAATCAATTGGTAGCCCTAACGGTTTTCCTGGCCGTCAATGCGCACCATCTGGTGATCACCGCATTGATCAAAAGTTACAGCGTTGTTCCGCCGGGGCTGTTCAGTCTCAAACCGGCGTCGGCCGGCTTCATGTTGGGCTTGTTCGCCAATATGTTTTTACTGGGTTTTCAGATCGGGCTCCCCATTATGGGCGTAATATTTTTAACCGATGTGGCGCTGGGGATTATCTCGAAGTTATTGCCTCAGATCAATGTTTTTATGGTCGGTTTTCCCATTAAAATTTTACTTGGCTTAACCATGCTCATCCTATTCCTCCCGGTTTATATATTTATTTTGGAGGCTGTGTTCGCGAATTCCGGTGACACGTTTCGGGCGGTTCAAGCCTTGCTGAAATTGATGCGCAATTAATTGCCGATTTATTGATCAGTTGTTTTCCGTGACCGACTTTGCAGCGTGTGGTCGCGGAACGACCGTTAAAATTGACGATCTCAGGGAACAACATGCGTAGGTGCGAAGCATTGGAAAAACTGGATAGAAGCCAATTGCGGTTCAATTTGCAATTTTTTGCTTCAGACCCCGACCGGACCGAAGAGGCTACTCCGAAACGTAAACGCGAGGCGCGCCAAAAGGGACAAGTGCCAAAGAGCACCGAGTTGAACTCGGTGGTTGTTTTATTTGCCCTCTTCGTATTGATGAATGCCTTGGGCGGTTGGATGTATACGGAGATGCTGGCCTATGTCAAGCAAAGCTTAGGCCCGCCCCAATTGACGGCGGATATCTCCCAAACCAATTTAACACACGTATTTATGCCCCACCTGATTTTTTTCGTCAAGATGTTTCTGCCGCTGGGTCTATGTGGATTGGCGGTCGGGGTTTTGGTTAATTATTTACAGGTTGGCCCCTTGTTTACCACGAAAGCGTTGAAGCCGCAATTCAGCCGGATCAATCCCCTAAGCGGGATGAAGCGCTTGTTCAGCACCCACGGTTTGGTCGAACTGGTCAAATCGGTGGTTAAATTATTGATTATCTGCAGTTTTACCTATTCAACCATTAAGGCCCACTTTCAATCGTTATTAGATACATTGAAACAAACCCCGCAGGACACGGCGTTAATTGTGTGGAGCATTATCTATCAGGTCGCTTTAAAAATTTGTACATTTCTCTTGATTTTAGCGCTCTTTGATTATCTGTATCAACGGTGGGAATATAACAAAAGCTTGCGGATGACCAAAAAAGAGGTCAAGGATGAGTACAAACAACTTGAAGGCAACCCGTTAATTAAGAATAAAATTCGGCAACGCCAGCGGCAAATCGCCTCGCGCCGGATGATGCAGGATGTTCCCAAAGCGGACGTAGTCATCACGAACCCAACGCATTTTGCGATTGCGATCCGTTACAATCCGGAAGAGATGGCGGCTCCGATGGTGGTGGCCAAAGGCGAGGGGTATATCGCCCAGAAGATTAAGGAAATCGCCAAAGAACACGATATTGCCATGGTAGAAAATAAGCCGCTGGCGCAGACCTTATATAAAACTGTGGACATCGGTCAAGCCATTCCGGCGAACTTATACAAAGCCGTGGCGGAGGTCTTGGCCTTCGTTTATCGCTTAAAGAAACGTTACGCTTAAAATGAACCGATTATTTGCAATTCTCCGAATTCGAAGTATTGTTTTTATTAAATTCGACCGATATATAATTCAGGGTCACCGAAAATCATGGGTAAGGAGAGAACAGATTGGCCCAAGCAACTGAGCGTTCATCCGGTTTTTCATTAAGATCGTTGCAAAGCGGCGAAGCGGTCGTTGTCATAATTATCACGCTGGTTTTGACGATGTTCCTCATTCCATTGCCTTCGTGGATGCTTGACGTTTTTATCACCATCAACATTTGCACCGGTTTGGTTGTTTTGTTGCTCACAACTTATATCCGGAAAAGTCTCGAACTTTCGGCGTTTCCAACGCTGATTTTATTAACCACCTTATTTCGGTTGGGACTTAGCGTTTCCTCAACCCGGCTAATCTTATTACACGCCGAGGCGGGTAAGGTGATTGAAGCATTTGGTAAAGTTGTCGCCGGGGATAATTATGTCGTCGGATTTGTCATGTTTATCATCTTAACCATCATTCAGTTTTTGGTTATCACCAAAGGGTCGGAGCGGGTATCGGAAGTTGCCGCCCGGTTCACCTTGGATGCCATGCCCGGGAAACAGATGAGTATTGATGCCGACTTAAATGCCGGATTAATTAACGAAACCGAAGCCCGGGCGCGCCGCCGCGAAATTGAACGCGAAGCCGATTTTTACGGCGCGATGGACGGTTCCAGTAAGTTTGTCAAGGGAGACGCCATCGCCGGCATTTTGATCATTGTGATCAACTTAATTGGCGGTTTTGTAATCGGCGCGCTCCAAAAAGGGTTTGATCCGCTCAAATCGTTACAAACTTATTCCCTGCTAACCATTGGTGACGGTTTGGTAACGCAAATCCCCGCGTTACTTTTATCGTCGGCGATGGGTATCTTGGTAACCCGTTCAGCTTCCGAGGACAACCTGGGAACCGATCTTTCCAGGCAACTCTTGGCTTATCCGAAAATCTTTTATTTTGTGGCGGGAGTGATCGGATTCTTCGGATTAATTCCCGGAATGCCGACGTTGGCCTTTTTTGTGATGGCTGGAATTATCGGATTTATCGGCTATCGCTTGCAAATAGCCCCGCCTCCGGAGATTGTGGAACAGGAACGATTGGCGGCAGAGGGTGAAGTGGCGGCCGAAGAAGTGAAAAAACCGGAGAATGTCAGTTCGTTGCTGCAGATTGATCCGATGGAACTGGAGATTGGTTACCGGTTAATCCCGTTGGTCGACCCGCAACAAGGGGGCGATCTGTTTGACCGGGTGACCATGATCCGGCGTCAAACAGCGCTTGAACTTGGGATGGTTTTGCCGCCGATTCGGATCCGGGATAATATGCAATTAGCTCCCACTGCTTACCTGATCAAGATTAAAGGAGTCGATGTGGCCAAGGGAGAAATTATTCCTAATTATTTTATGGCGATGGACCCGGGAATTGTCGCCCAACCGATCGAGGGTATTGCCACCGTCGAGCCCGCTTTCGGATTGCCGGCGATTTGGATTAATGACAATCAGCGCGATGAGGCGGAAATTCTTGGTTACACGGTGGTTGATCCGCCTTCGGTGCTGGCCACTCACTTGACGGAGGTTATTAAATCTCATGCCTACGAGCTGCTGGGCCGACAGGAAGTTCAGTCGTTAATCAATAATATTAAAGAAGAGTACAATGTGGTCATCGGCGAATTGATTCCCGGATTGATGTCCATCGGTGAAGTTCAAAAGGTGTTAGTGAATTTATTAAAAGAGGGACTGCCCATCCGGAACCTGGTGACCATATTGGAAACCTTGGCTGATTACGCTCCCCTAACGAAAGATGTTGAAATGTTAACCGAATCCGTGCGTCAAGCCCTTAACCGTCAGATCACCAAAATGGTCCAAGGTGACGATGGGGTGATTCGCGTAATTACCCTAGATCCCAATTTGGAACAGACGTTACTGAAGGTTCAAAATGACGCCAGGGACGGGGGCGGATTTACTATTGATCCACGGTTAATTCAGAAAATTTATGATAAATTAGGTTCTTTAATTCAAGAAACCGTCAACTCCGGGGTACAGCCGGTGATTCTCTGTTCACCGGGCGTTCGTTTGACCTTCCGCAAACTTACCGAGCGGCTCTCGGCAAAACTAATGATCTTATCGTATAATGAGATTAGCCCGGATGTAGAGGTTCATTCCATTGGGGTGGTGGTTGTTAACTGATGAAAGTCAAACGTTATGTGGCCGATTCCATTCAAGAGGCGATCGCTCGTGTGAAACACGATTTGGGTCGTAATGCAATCATTTTACATACCAAACAGGTCAAAGAAGGCGGTTTTATGGGCTTATTCGCCCAACGCCGTTTCGAAGTGATTGCCGCAGTCGACGAAAATATATCCAATCCACCTTCGGTATCCAACGACAGGAAAACCGGTGTCGCTCCGGTTGAGAGGCCGTTAGCGGCTTCAAAAACCGCCACTACGGCGCAACCGCTCCCGTCTCAGCCAGTCGCCGCGCTACGACCGACGCGACCGGCGCCGGCGCAAACCGATTCGTCGCTGCAATTTCGACCATTCCGGGTAGAAGGAAAAGAGCCATCTCATCTTGCCGGGTTGGTAAACGCACAACCGGAACCGGCTAAAGCGGAAAGCGCCGTGGCGACGGAACCGGTTTTGGAAAAATTACATCATGAAATCTCCGATCTAAAACGATTGATCATCCATTCGGCGGTAAACCCCGGTGACGCGGAGCGCAATTCGCTTTGGGGCAACGTCCGGAAACAGTTGAAAGAACTGGACCTGGAAGAAGAGGTTATCGATCATTTATTGGCGCAACTTCCGTCGCATATTATGGAGGCCGCTTCCGCTTCGGAAAAAGTCGCGTTGGCCCGATGCGGACAAGTCTTGGTCAATTCGCTCCGTTTTGATGAGGGGATTTTATCCCACTCAGGCGATAAACCCCAAGTAGTCGCTTTTATCGGGCCGACCGGAGTTGGGAAAACGACGACCATTGCCAAGTTAGCGGCAAATTTCAGCCTTTATCACGAAAAAAAGGTGGGCCTGATAACCCTTGACACATTCCGGATTGCCGCAGTGGAACATTTAAAAACCTATGGCGATATTATTAATATCCCGGTGGAAGTTATCTACACCGAGGCCGATATTGACAAGGCGTTACAAAACCTGCAAGGGTGCGAACTGATCCTGGTGGATACGGCGGGGCGCAGTCCGTATAACAAGACAATGATTTTGGATTTGGACCGGTTTCTCTCCCATCCGGCAATCGCCCGGATTATGTTGGTAATTAGCGCTACGACCAAATATCAGGACATGTTAAATATCGCCGATTATTTTTCAGAGATCCGCTATACCCATTTGATCTTCTCAAAGCTGGACGAGACCACTAACATTGGTCCCATTATCAGCTTGGCATGGAAAACCAAATCATCGTTAGCCTATCTTACAACCGGACAGAATGTTCCCGATGATATTGAAATTGCCAATCCAGCTCGCTTAATAGCTCATTTGTATAAGGGGAATATTTATGGTTGACCAAGCCCAACGTTTACGAGAAATGGTTGATGGAACACGGCCGATTACCAAACGGCCGCGTGTAATCGCGATCACCAGCGGTAAGGGCGGCGTGGGGAAAACTTGTGTTGCCGTAAATTTAGGAATCACCCTATCAAGCCTTGGTCAAAAAGTGTTACTAGTCGACGCTGATCTTGGTTTAGCCAATGTCGATGTGATGCTCGGGTTAATTCCCCGTTTTAATTTGGGGAGTATTTTGTTTGAAGGGAAACCGGCCCATGAAGTGATCACCGACGGCCCGCAAGGGTTGAAAATATTAGCCGGGGCGTCGGGCCTTGATAAATTGGCAAACCTGAGCGATACATATTTGGAACACTGCATGAAACATCTAAATGATATTGAGCATACTGCCGATATTATGTTGATAGATACCGGCGCCGGAATTTCCAAGCAGGTTTTGAAGTTTGTGTTAGCTGCCAATGAAGTGATTATTGTCACAACACCGGAGCCTCCCGCGATTACCGATGCGTACGGTATTATTAAAGTTGTCGCCAGCTCTGAACCGCAGACCCCGATCCGGGTGATTATCAACCGGGTTCAATCCCTAGACGAAGGAGAGTTGGTTTTAAAACGCTTAAGCACGGTTGCGGAACGTTTTTTGGGGATCAAACTTTTAAAGTTGGGATTTATCCCGGACGATGCGATCGTAGTGAAAGGGGTTAAGGAGCAATCCCCGTTTGTCATCAATAATCCCCAAGCGCCGACAGCGCTATATCTACAGCAGATTGCCAAAAATTTACTGAACTATGAGACTAATTTTCAACCGTTAACCGGTTCGAAAAGTTTCTTTGAACGGTTTTTAAAATACCTCCGCTAATCGGGTGGGTCGCCAGGAGCGGTTTATCGTAAAAGTTCTGTCGCTTAGATAGGGCATCGGCCCAAAAGCTATTTTTTAGGCAGGGATAGTCGGATGGATTTTCGGATCGGCGATCAAATTGAAATCATCATGGCGGGTGCTTCGCGTCAGCCGTTTTCCAGCAAAATTATCGGCGTAGTCAACCAGTCAATTTATATTATGGCGCCGACGCAAGGGCAAGAACCGTTGGCTGTCGGTACGACAGTTCAAATTGGAGTCAGTAAGAAAGGCGATGCCTTGTATGAGTGCGTCACCAAAATTGTCGAGATCGAAAACGGCGCCAACTTTGGGTTGCCTGAAGTTTTAAATATATTGCGAATCGAAATACCGGCCTCTTTTTTTCGAAACCAACGTCGCTCCTATGTTCGGGTTGATGTGAGGATTCCGGTGGAAATTTTATATTTTATGCGGGACGGGTACCCGGTGACCGCCTATACGGTCAGTACCGTCAACTTAAGCGCCGGAGGAGTGCGGTTGGAGACACCCGGCGGGTATCCTGCCGGATCAAAGTTGCGACTGGCGCTCCGCTTGCCGCAAAATCCGGAAATAGAGGAAGTAATGGTCACCGCGGAGGTTGTCCGGAGCGAGCCGGTAAACCTTGACGACGAAAATATTCTTATGTACGAAACAGCGCTGCGTTTTGTCAAAATCCCGCAAATTTACATGAAGAAGATTTTGAAATTTGTCTATAAACAGCAGGAATTACTAGCAAAAAGTCTAATTTAACCTTTGGAGGTGGAATGATGGAGATATCCCAATATTTGAGTGTTTTCATGGATGAATGTCAAGAGCATCTCCTCACCCTAAACCAATCCCTGCTGGAATTGGAACACAATCCAGATAGTTCGGGAATTCTTGACAAAATATTCAGGGCCGCCCATACGTTGAAGGGCGCTTCCGCAACCATGGGTTTTAATAAAATGGCTGATTTGACCCATGCCATGGAGGATGTTTTAAGTAAATTACGAGCCAAGGACCTTTCGGTTACAGCGGAGATTATGAATACATTGTTTGAAGCAGTCGACCTGCTTGAAACGTTAACCAACAAAATCGGCGAGGGGAAAGAGGAAGACATTGAAATCGGTAGCGTAGTCCAGGAACTACGTCACTTTGTCACAGCCGAAACCGTTCCGGCCAAAGGCGACCGCAGACAGAAATTGCAACTGCGGTATTTAGAGACGGAACGCGAGCAGATGCAAGCTGCGGTTGACCAAGGCGCGAAAATATATCATGTCGATGTAACCTTAGCCGAAGATTGTCTTCTGAAAGGCGCCCGCGTTTTTATGGTTTTGCGGGAGATCGAGAAGAAAGGGACGATCATCCGGAGTATTCCCACAATAAAAGATCTGGAAGATGAGAACTTTGACCTTCGCTTTATAATTGGAATCATCTCCTCCGCCACGGCTGAAGAAATACATAAAGTCGTATATAACATATCCGATGTATCAAAAGTTGTCGTCGAAACGGTGCAACTTGACCAACTTCAAATGGAGAAACGGGCGCAGGACGTTACTGATCACGATAAGACCAAAGTCAGTAGCAATCCAACGGTCCGGGTCGAGATCAAAAAATTGGACGATCTCATGAATTTGGTGGCGGAATTGGTGATCAGCCGTTCACGGTTGGAATCGTTAGGTTCTTCCATTCGCTCAAAAGATCTGGATGAAGTGGTTGAACAAGTCGGTCGATTGACTTTGGATCTCCGGGATAGTGTTTTAAAGGCGCGGATGGTCCCGGTTGAAACCGTCTTTTCCAGGTTTCCCCGCTTGGTTCGGGATGTTTCCAAAGAATTGGGCAAACAGATTGAGTTGGAAATATACGGCGGCGAAACCGAGCTGGACCGGACGGTGATTGATGAGATCGGAGACCCGTTGGTCCATATTATCCGTAATGCCATCGATCATGGTATCGAAGGTATCGAGGACCGGCTCAAAGCCAACAAACCCGAGCAGGGCAAGATTACCCTCAATGCCTATCAAGAAGGGAATAACGTTGTAATTACCGTTTCTGATGACGGACGGGGTTTTGATGCGCAAAAGGTCCGCGAGAAAGCGGTCCGGCTTGGCTTGGTCGCGCCGGAGGTGGCGGCGGAGCTTTCCGACGAGCAAATCTTTGATTTTACATTTTTACCCGGTTTTTCAACTGCGGAAAAAGTAACCGACCTTTCGGGCCGCGGGGTAGGAATGGATGTCGTCAAAACCAAAGTGGACTCGCTGGGCGGTTTGGTTCATATCGAATCGACCCTGGGCGAAGGTTCGAAGTTAGTGATTCGTCTCCCGTTGACATTGGCGATCATTCAAACGTTAATGGTTCAGTTGGGCAAAGATGTCTATGCCATTCCTTCAAGCTATATTGAACAAATTACCAGTTTAAATCAAGAGGATATCAAACGAATTCGCAAACAGGAAGTGTTTATGCTGCGGGGCGAGGTTGTCCCGTTAATTCGTCTCCAGGATATTCTCGATATTCCCGATGCCAAAAACAATTATTTCAATGAGTTGGATGTCGTGGTGTTACGCGTTGGCGAACGACTGATCGGGTGCGTGGTTGATGCTTTGCTGCGTCAGCAAGATGTGGTGATTAAATCCCTCGGCGGCTTCCTCGGCACAATTAAAGGGATCGCGGGGGCAACCATTTTGGGAGATGGCCGAGTCGCTTTGATATTGGATATTCGGTCCGTGGCTTAATTTTAGAGAGGAGGGAAAAGGATGAGAGGAAAGCTGGAAGTTCGTGAAGAAACAAAACAACTCGTAATCTTTAAACTGGGAGATGAAGAGTTCGGAGTGGATATTCTCCAAGTTCGTGAAATTGAAAAACTGGATCAACCGGTCACCCGGGTTCCCAAAGCGCCGACTTTTGTGGAGGGAGTTATTAACCTCCGCGGGGAAGTGGTTCCCATTGTTGACCTTCGGAAGCGTTTTGGATTAATGGTCCATGACATCAGTAATGAATCCCGGGTTATTATTGTGGATCTCAATGAAAATATGGTTGGCATGGTCGTGGATTCGGTTGTCGAAGTCTTACGGGTACCGGTTTCCGCCATCGAAGCGGCGCCTTCGATCACCAAAGGGGTCGAAGCTTACTTTTTAACCGGTGTGGCCAAGATGAACGATCGGTTGATTATTTTACTCAACTTGGAACGCGCCCTCTCTGCTGAAGAAACCAAGGAGTTAAACGCGCTAGCGACGGAGGCGAATCAATGATCAGGTTTGAGGATCTAAGTCATTTCCAATTGGATGTTTTAAAAGAGGTGGGAAATATCGGAGCCGGCCACGCCGCTACCGCCTTATCGCAGATCCTCCTTGAAAAAGTGGAAATGACTGTTCCGCATGTTTCATTGATCCCTTTAAATCAGGTCGACCAGGTGATGGGTGGTCCTGAACAAGTTGTTGTCGGCATCTATATGCGGGTTTTTGGAGATGCTCCCGGGAAGATCGTTTTATTGTTTTCGGAAACTGAAGCGTTTTCCTTAGCCGAATTGGTGATAAGAAATAACTTAGGTCCGCAGGCGGAAATTGATTTTCGGGAATCCGCCTTGAAAGAGATCGCAAACATCATGACCGGCGCTTATTTATATGCTCTGACCCGGTTGACCGGTTTTAATTTGTTGCCTTCCGTTCCGGCGTTAGCCAACGATATGGTTGGCGCCATAATCAACACCGCGCTGCTTGATCTGGGGGCAGTTGGCGATTATGCTTTGTTAATCGAGACCCAATTCAGTTTAATATCCCGTAAGATTAACGGTCATTTTTTCTTAATTCCGGATCCCGGCGCACTTGAAATGATACTTAACTCACTCGGGGTTGGAAACGAATGGAAGAAATAATTAGAATCGGTATGGCGGAATGGGTGGTATCCAAACCGCCGATCAAATTGTCAACTTTAGGATTAGGTTCTTGTGTTGGTTTTACTGTTTATGACCCCCTGACTAAAATCGGCGGAATGATTCACATCATGTTGCCGTCAAGTTCATTGACGGCTCGACTTGATACGCCGGCAAAGTTTGCCGATACGGGTTTGCCTTTATTGATTCAAAAAATGGAACAAACGGGCGCTTCAAGAATTCATATGGTTGCCAAAATGGTTGGCGGCGCCGAAATGTTTAAGATTGATTCGCAAGACGAACGATTGCGGATCGGGGCCCGGAATATTGAGGCCGTCGAAGAAATGAGCCGCAATCTGGGGATAAGGATTATTGCCCGAAGTGTGGGCGGCAACACTGGAAAAAGCATTACCTTGAATCTGGAAGATGGTAGCCTTCAAATTCGAATGATTAGCGGAGTTATTGTTTTATAGCACCATGGAAGAATGAACGGCCAACGGATGGTAAGGAGATAAAAGCAGTAAGGGGAGGGTAGCGATGTCATTGGACAAGACTGCTCAGAATGAGGAGAATTTATGGCATGATTATCTGCTGTCAAAGTCTCCGGTTACCAGAGAATCAATTATCTTAAAATACGCGCCGCTGGTGAAATATGTCGCGGGGCGAGTTGCGATTGGCTTACCATCGAATGTTGAATTTGATGACCTTGTGAGTTTTGGCGTTTTTGGTTTAATGGATGCTATCGAAAAATACGACCCTTCGCGTGGGATCAAATTCGAAACCTATGCGATCGCCCGGATTCGCGGTTCAATTTTGGACGGATTGCGTAGTAATGACTGGGTGCCTCGTTCAGTCCGGCAAAAAGCCCGTGAATTGGAGCGAACCTGTTCCGATCTGGAAAACCGTTTGGGCCGCTCGGCGACTGATCAGGAGATCAGCGAAGCGATGAATTTGAATATTCATGAATTTTACGATTTGTTATCGGAAGTTAGCAGTACAACTTTGGGTTCACTCGATGAACTTTGGATGGTTCATTCCAATGATGAAGATTCGGTCCGGGTATTAGACTTAGTTCGCAATAATGAAAGTGAAGATCCGCTTCATCAAGTCGAAATTGAGGAAGTGAAAACCACGCTGTCAACGGCGATCGATTGTTTGCCGGAGCGCGAACGGATGGTTATTTCACTTTATTATTATGAAGGCCTAACTTTGAAGGAAATTGGAGAGATTATGGAAATTTCCGAATCTCGCGTTTCACAGATACATACCAAAGCAATCTTTCGATTGCGGGGACGTTTAAATCGTTGGCGAAAATCGTTTACGGAGTCATAAAATGCAAAAAAACTTGAGCTTTGGTCAATTCAGTTTGGAGATCTCATCCAACGGGATGGAGGTTCTGATGAACCTGTATCCTCCCCAAGGAGACCGCGTTTGGTCGGGAAAAGAAGAAATTATCCGGGCCTTACAAAACTCGGGAATCGTATATGGGATCAACGAAACTGTTATTGCCGAATGGGTGGAACAACACAATCAAAAGCAGGTCATCATCGCGGTGGGTAAAAAACCCATTCCCGGGAAGGACGCTGAGTTTCTATTTTACTTTGAAACCGGCGTTTTTCGGAAAGCAGCGCTGGAAGACGGTTATGGGAAAGTTGATCTTGCTCAGGTGAAGGTAATTCAAAGTGTGAATCCAGGCCAAGTGATTGCGGAGAAGATTCCGGCCGGCCCGGGCGAACCGGGTTCCGATGTATATGGGCGGACCCTGACTGCGCCGTTTGGCAAAGATAAAAATCTGGTGCTGGGGCCCAATGTATTTAGCGGCAGTCCGGATCCAAATAAAATCATCGCACTTGTTGAAGGGGAACCGGTTGTAACCCACGATCAACTTGCGGTGTTCCCGGTCAGAGTCATTCAATCCGATGTCAATCAAGATACCGGTAATGTTGAATTTGACGGAAACATCGTAATCTACGGCAATGTCGAAATCGACATGAAGGTTGTCGCAACCGGGGAGATAACGATTTACGGCAGTGTCGACGCTGCTGAGATCCGATGCGGCGGACATCTTTTTATCCGGGGTGGCGTATACGGACGGGGCAAAGCCACAGTCGATTGTACCGGGGACTGCTCGGCCAAGTTTCTTGACAGTGTAACGATCAATTGTCAGGGCCACATCACGGTCCGCGAATATATTATGAACTGCCAGATCAATGCCGATGGAAAAGTAGTAGTGGAAGGCGGAAAGGGTCAAATTGTCGGCGGGTTGATTCGCTCCGGCGAAGAGATTATGGCGAAGGTGATCGGTTCGCGTTTGGGTGTACAGACGCAGTTAGAGGTGGGCACCCCGCCCCGACTGAAAATGATCTATCAAGAGGTCGAAAATAATTTGCGTGAAAACCAAATTAGTTTGGATAAGGCCGACAAAGCGATTACAATGTTACGCCAAATTCCGAAATTGCCCGAAGACCGTCAAGCCATGCTGGATTCGTTGGTGAACACCGCTGAAGTGTTGAAACAACGGATCGCGGAGGCAGAGGTGAAAAAAGAGGAGCTAGGAGCGGAAATTCTCAAAAGTACCCTTGAAAAAGGCAAAATCAAGGTTAGCGAAATAATCAACCCGGGAGTCACGGTGACCATGGGGCGAACCACCATCAAAATCAATGAAGATATTCGGTTTGCGACATTGGCCTATCGGGACCGGGAAATTCGCGTGTGTCCCTATTTTTAGACGAAGGCGGTAAGCGGCGATGTTAAAACCCGTTGATTTACATACAATCCTCCCGCGCTCTTTTGAAATACAACGGGTTGAACAGAGTAATCAAAGCCGTTCGTCCCTGGCTCAACATGAGTTTGCCAAAGAAATGTTGCATCAATCGGAGAAACTTCATACCCGAGTGCAACAGGGTAATGAATCTTCAGAGAGCCACACGGTAAAAAGCGACGACCAATCCCAGTCAAA
This sequence comes from Bacillota bacterium, assembly GCA_023417475.1. Taxonomy (GTDB): domain Bacteria; phylum Bacillota; class UBA4882; order UBA8346; family UBA8346; genus JAEYPR01. The sequence goes on from JAEZFP010000055.1 coordinate 171,710, forward strand.
AAACGGCAATCGGCGTTATCGCCGGTTCAATCCAACGAAAACTGCCGCTGCCCAAGAATCCGAAGAATTGTTAGATCAAGAACGAGGTCAACACATCGATATTAAAATTTAAGATGACCGGAAATTGTTGACTGGTAAATTCCGCAGCTGGGGGTGATTATAATCATGAAAGCCGGGCAGTTTTTGATAGTAATTCTCTTGAATGTCGGTTTGATCTTTGGATTGTATTATGTTCAGAAACGGCTGTTGGAAAAACGGATTCGTCATTTGAATAAACAGGTGGTTGATTTAGAAAACTTAGTTGCGGCGATCATGGAAGAATTCGAAGCGGTTTTTGACGAGAAGGTAACGGTAAATTCCGATTTTCAAATAAAAACAGGCGACTCGTCTGCAGCGTCCCAACTTATTGACTCCGGGATGAACCCGCCGACTACCTTTCAAAAGGTTTTGAATGAAACCGAAATTGGCACCAAAGAAAGTCGCGAACAAATCTATGAATTATGGAACAACGGCCTAACTATTGAAGCGATCGCCAAGCAATTACGGACTGGTCAAGGTGAAGTCCAATTGGCCATCAAAATGCATAAAAGGAGTTAAGCCGTACCAGTTGGGTGCGGTTTTGTTCTATGACTGAATTCGAGGCAAACAATCAGCGACATGAGCAAATCCATTTCGAGCGCATTTTTGGGATGCTGCTAATTATATTTTGTATATTAGTGTATCTAAATTCCGGTTATTTTTCGATCCGCACCGTTAACGTTATCGGAGAGCATAATCTTTCTAAAACCGAAATTGTGCTGACAGCCGGAATTGGCGCTTCAGAAAATATCTGGCTATTGGATGACCGTTCAATCAAAAAACGGTTGCTGGCCGATTCGCGATTGGCCGGGGTAACGATCGAACGGCGTTTTCCGGACCAAATCCTGTTAAAAGTGAGCGAACGGGAGCCGCGTTGTTGGATTATCTATCAAGATAATTCGATTGCGGTTAGTGAACGCGGCGTGCCGATCAATGCGGTTGACGCGGCGGACTTAACCGCCTTACCTCAGATAATCGGCATTCGGCTAAAAAAGCTGCAATATGGTGTGCCGATTCAAGATTCAAATTTTGTGACGGCGTTAAAGATTCTGGAAGCGGCAGACCCGATTTTACGGAAGTCATTCAGTATCATTGATGTAAAAAATTATCGGATCGAGCTGACTTTACCGGAGCGGACCGCCCCGATTCAAGTGGACCTGGGGGACGGTGAGCAATTGTCGAAGAAAATGTTCAATCTGAAAGCGATCCTCGCGAACGTCCCTGCCGCAAAATTACGGCGAATTGATCTGCGAACGCCGGATCTCCCAACGGTTTTAAAAACCGTCGAATCGCAATGACTGATTATTAAAATCCTGTTGCACGGAAAAAAAATGGTTCCCAGGGAAGGGTAATCAGGTTCTTTGCAGAAATATATATTTTGTCCGAATTCTTTAGACAAAGAACCGGATTGCATGGAAGGAGCTTAGGAATGCTCGAATTTGAAGTTGCTCAACAACAATTTGCATCCATTAAAGTTATCGGAGTCGGTGGCGGCGGTACCAACGCCGTGAACCGAATGATTGAGGCGAAAATTCAAGGAGTTGAATTTGTCGCGATCAATACCGACGGTCAAGCCCTCAACCGCTCCAATGCCGACATTCGGCTACGGATCGGCGACGCGTTAACCAAAGGCCTGGGCGCCGGAGCGAATCCCGAAATTGGTGAGAATGCCGCTTTAGAAAGCAAAGAGGAGATCACGGGAATTTTACAAGGCGCCGATATGGTTTTTATCACCGCAGGGATGGGCGGCGGAACCGGGACCGGCGCTGCCCCGGTCATCGCCCGGTTAGCCAAAGAGATGGGCGCTTTAACGGTTGGAGTTGTCACAAAACCCTTTTCCTTTGAAGGAAGAGTGCGGATGAATCAAGCCAATCGCGGTTTGGATTTATTGAAAGAAAGTGTCGATACCTTAATAACCATCCCTAATGAGCGTTTACTGCAGGTGGTCGATAAAAAGACTACGATGGTCGAAGCCTTTCAACGGGCCGACGATGTGTTGCGTCAGGCTGTTCAAGGTATTTCTGATTTGATTACCATTACCGGCCTGATCAACGTGGACTTTGCCGATGTGAAGACCATTATGAGTAACGCCGGTTCGGCGCTGATGGGGATCGGTCTCGCCAGAGGAGACGATCGGGCCTTGCAGGCAGCCAAGATGGCGATCCAAAGTCCGCTGTTGGAAACTTCCATCGGCGGTTGCCGTGGCGTATTATTAAATATCACCGGTAGCAGTAACTTATCCTTGTTGGAAGTCAAGGAAGCGGCTGACATTATCACTGAAGAATCCGATCCGGAAGCCAATATCATCTTTGGCGCGGTGATTGATGAGACATTGGGAGAGGATATTCGGGTGACGGTTATCGCCACCGGATTTAATCCGCCGCCGCCCCCACCCAAACCCGATCTCTTTGATCTGCGTTCCATCATTAGTGAAGGGGAACCGGAAATTCCGGTATTCATGCGGAAGAACCGTTAATTCAATTGAATCAATAATTACGAAAAGCGTTGCCGTTCAATCGGTAAACGCTTTTCCGATTTTTATGGGCAATTCGTTAAAAAGAAGGAAAAAACGTAAGGATTCGAGTTGGGTTTGGGGTCTATTCCGACCCATAACGGCATAATAGTAAATTTTACGTAATCGTATAACAAAAACAGTTGTCGCTAATTCGGTTGGGAATAAAGGAAAAAAGCGAAGGGTTCGGTAGGATAGTGGAGGATGGTGGTCTTATGGAATTGGTCAAGGTATATCTTGATCTGCCAATTATTGGCGGCATTTTGGGATGGATACAGGATAGCACCTTATTGTGGATGGTAGCGCAAATCAGTTCCACCCGGGTCCGTTGGCACCGTCTCGTTATCGGCGGCGCGATCGGCGGCTTTTTTCAGTTTATGTTATTGGTGAACCAGGCGTCCGACGGTCTGTTAAACGCCTGGATATTGTCACCGCTTATTTTCATGTTGCTCATTCCCGCCGCAATGATTATTTTGGCCTTTTATCCGCTAACGGCGCGACGCTTGTTGACGATTGTCAGTTATTTTTATCTGGTATCGTTTTTATTGTCCGGAATTCATTGGGGGATTGACAGTTTAAACCAACGCTTCCTACACTGGACCATCTCGCTATGGTGGCGCTTCTGTCTGCATTTAATGTTCATCTTTTTAGTCGGAGAGATCGGCTGGGGAGTTGTCCACCGCAAAGTCTGGGACCAGGTCTGCTTGTTTCCGATTCAGATCCAATGGCAAGGACATTTTCTGAAGTTGAATGCGTTGTTGGACACCGGCAACCGTCTGCATGACCCGTTGACCAAAGTTCCGGTGGTCGTTGTGGAATTCAACCGGATCAAAGATCTTTTACCGGCCGAAGTATTGACAATGGTTGAAAATATGCAGCGCGGCGAGATGAGCGCCGATTTTGACGTCCCACACTATTGGGAGGAGCGAATGCGGGTTTTGCCCTTCAATTCCCTTGGCAAAGAGCACGGAATGTTGATTGGGTTTCGCCCCGACCGTTTCATTGTCTGTCAAAAAAATCGCGAAATCGAAAATTCCAATGTGGTAATCGCGTTTTATCACCGGCAACTATCGCCGGAAGGTTCATTTCAGGCGTTAATTCCGCCAGCGGTATTGAGCATGTGAGTTCGGACCGAATGCCAATATGGATAAAGTGAGGAGATCAGTGGATGCTTAGTCGATTTGAAAAATTAAAGCTTCAAGTGAGACTGTTCATCGTTCGATGGATGCTGCGCTTGGGGTTGACTCCCCAATTTGTGGGCTATATCGGAAGTAGTGAAGCTTTACCTCCTCCGTTGAGCAATGAGGAAGAAATGTATTTAATTGAAAAACTGGCGCTGGGAGACCGGGCGGTGAAAGCGGTCTTGATTGAGCGAAATTTACGTTTGGTCGTCTATATCGCCCGCAAATTTGAGAATAGCGGGGTTGGAATTGAGGATCTGGTCTCCATCGGAACCATTGGTCTGATCAAAGCGGTGAATACCTTCAATCCGGAAAAAAAGATTAAGTTGGCTACCTATGCCTCGCGCTGTATTGAGAATGAGATCTTAATGTATTTGCGGCGTAATAACAAAACCCGCGCTGAAGTATCGTTTGATGAACCGTTAAATACCGATTGGGACGGGAACGAACTTTTATTGTCCGATGTATTGGGGACAGAGAATGATTCAACTTACAAACACGTTGAAGAAGAGATTGATAAGACATTGCTGGATACGGCCATGGAAAATCTGTCCGACCGTGAAAAGGTCATCGTGGAATTGCGATTCGGGTTGAAGGACGGGACCGAAAAAACCCAAAAAGAAGTCGCCGATTTGCTGGGAATCTCGCAATCCTACATATCCAGACTGGAAAAACGAATCATCAAAAAACTGAAAAAAGAGATCCGGAAAATGGATTAACCGGATTGAACCATAAACTAACTTTTCCTAAAAGCCATATTCAATTTGAATATGGCTTTTTTAGTGAAAAAAATGTCGAAGTTAGTCGATTTGGCTGTGCCCGGTTTAGCTGACACTTTTTTCAAAGCCAAGCTTTTGGGTATAAATCAAAAAAGTGCTGGCAATAATCATTTCTAGACGGTTCTAAAGGATAGATCAGGAGTGAGCGGCTAAATGTTAGTAAATAAAGTAGAAATATGTGGCGTCAACACAGCCAAATTACCGGTACTTTCCAGCAATAAAATGCGGGAACTGTTAGAGCGGATGCAAGGTGGCGAACGTTCGGCCCGGGATGAATTGATCAACGGCAATTTACGTTTAGTCCTCAGCGTAATTCAGCGTTTCAATAACCGCGGCGAATATGTCGACGATCTATTTCAGGTCGGTTGTATCGGTTTAATGAAAGCCATTGATAATTTTGATCTATCCCAAAATGTGAAATTTTCAACCTATGCGGTTCCGATGATCATCGGTGAAATTCGAAGATACCTGCGGGACAACAATCCGTTGCGCGTTAGTCGTTCATTGCGGGATATCGCGTATAAAGCATTACAAGTCAGGGATGCGTTGGTCAGCAAAAACTCCAAGGAACCAACTGTCGCCGAAATCGCCGAAGAACTTAAAGTGCCTCGCGAGGAAGTCGTCTTTGCCTTGGATGCCATTCAAGAACCGATTTCATTATTCGAACCGATTTACCATGACGGGGGCGATCCCATCTTCGTCATGGATCAGATCAGCGACGAACGGCACTTGGACGGGCAATGGCTTGAAGGATTAACCATCAAAGAAGCAATGTTCAAACTGAATGACCGGGAACGGTTAATCTTGAAGATGCGTTTCTTTGACGGCCGGACGCAGATGGAAGTGGCGGATGAGATCGGAATTTCTCAAGCCCAAGTATCCCGTTTAGAAAAGACTGCCTTAAAGCATATGCGCCGCTATATTGCGGATAATACGGAAAAGACCATGGATTAGGAGGCATTGGAGTTGATTAGACAACGATTCGTTACAACATGTGTGATCATTGTATTGTTCAGCATCATTGGCTTTTGGGGATCGAACACCGTTTGGATGCGCGATATTGCGTTAGATTCATATAATCAACACAACCTGATCCGCTTGCGGGTGATTGCCAACAGCGATTCGCTAATTGATCAACGGGTCAAACTGAAAGTGCGCGATCGGATCATTAAAATTACCGAACCGCTATTACTGAAGGTAGAGGATCCCGCCAAAGCCGAAAAGATTATCCTCAGTAATTTGAAGCTGATCGAACGGAGCGCGACGGATGAATTGTTAAAGAACGGCTTACGGATGCCGGTCAAAGTAAATATCGGAAAGTACGATTTTCCCGATGTCCGTTACCCTTTTGGCGTTTTGCCGGCCGGTGAATATAAAGGATTGCGGGTTGTTTTAGGTGAAGGAAAAGGGAAAAATTGGTGGTGCGTGCTTTACCCGCCATTGTGCCTTTTAGCGCCCGACGCCCCCGGTTTTAAAGGCAAGATTGATCATGCTCCGAAAGTCGAATACCGTCTGGCATTTCTCGAGAAGATGCTGCATCAGAAAGGTCTGACTATGAATCAATTTTGGTTAGGATGGAGTAAGTATCTGAAAATCATGTAGTCCAAACTCCCGATTCCGGGAGTTTTTTAATTTGGAATTTCTTTAAACTGTGATTAAATTTATTCGGAAACGGTTGTAATTAATGTCAATTCATGATTTAATAAAAAATTGTGTAGAGAGAAATTTTATTTAAGATTAAGGTGGAAATAATGTCAATTCGTACAAGTGATCAAATCCGGAATGTGGCGATCATCGCCCACGTTGACCACGGCAAGACCACGTTAGTTGACTGCCTGTTACGGCAGTCGGGTATTTTCCGAGACAATGAAAAAGTGGTGGAACGGGTTATGGACAGCAACGCGTTGGAACGGGAACGGGGCATCACCATTCTCTCCAAAAATACGGCTGTTTATTATAATGACATCAAAATCAATATTGTAGACACACCGGGCCATGCCGATTTTGGCGGGGAAGTGGAACGGGTGTTGCGGATGGTGGACGGGGCGTTGTTGTTAGTCGACGCGTTTGAAGGACCGATGGCCCAAACAAAATTTGTGCTGCGGAAAGCTTTGGAAGTCGGCCTCAAAGTGATGGTGGTCATTAATAAAATCGACCGGCCCGACGCCCGGGTTAATGAAGTATTGAATGAGGTTTTCGATCTGTTTGTCGAGTTGGAAGCCGATGATTGGCAATTGGATTTCCCGGTAATTTACACTTCGGCGCGGCAGGGAATTGCTTCGCTGGATCCGGCCAAGCCGGGTCAGAACATGCAGCCGTTGTTTGAAATGATCAAAAGTGAGATTCCGGCCCCTAACGGCGATATGGAGTTGCCGCTGCAGCTACAGATCACCACCTTGGATTATGACGATTACGTCGGCCGGGTTGGCATCGGCCGGATCAGCAACGGGACCATTAAGCCCGGTCAACTGGTATCTCTTTGCAAACAGGACGGTGCTCAGGAAACAATCAAATTGGGCAAGGTTTGGACCTATGAGGGGTTGAAACGGAAAGATACCGATTTGGCTTCAGTGGGCGATATTGTTGCCCTGGCGGGATTAGGCAATGTTAATATCGGCGAGACGGTTAGCGATGCCGAAAATCCGGCGCCGTTGCCGTTGTTGACCATTGATGAGCCGACCTTGACCATGACGTTTATGATCAATGACAGCCCTTTTGCAGGAAAAGAAGGCAAGTTTATTACTTCCCGGCATATCCGCGAACGGCTTTTTAAAGAAGCGGAGACCAACGTCAGCTTGAAAGTTCAGGAGACCGATTCTTCCGATTCATTCCAAGTTTCGGGACGTGGCGAATTGCATTTGGGAATCCTGATCGAAACGATGCGCCGGGAAGGATATGAGTTGCAGGTATCAAAGCCGGAGCCGATTTTGAAACGAATCAACGGGGAGATTTACGAGCCGTATGAACGGTTATTCATCAACACCCCCGACGAGTTCTCCGGCAAAGTGATTGAAAACTTGGGCCGGCGGCGGGGCGAAATGATGAATATGCAGCCGGTGGGGATGAGTCAATTAAAAATTGAATTTTTAATTCCGGCCCGGGGTTTGGTGGGTTTCCGGTCGGAATTTCTGACCGACACCAAAGGGGAAGGCATCATGCACCATCTGTTTGACCACTACGGTCCTTGGAAAGGCGAGATCTCCGGCCGGCAACGCGGCGTGTTGATTGCGTTTGAGACCGGCGAGGCGTCGGCTTACGGCATTCATAACATTGAAGACCGGGGCAGTCTTTTTGTCAAACCGACCGAAAAGGTTTATGCCGGCATGATCGTTGGGGAGAACGCGCGGGAAGGCGATTTGGATGTTAATGTCTGCAAAAAGAAACATCTGACCAATATGCGGGCCAGCGGTTCCGACGAAGGGATCAAACTGACGCCGCCGCGGCTCTTCAGCCTCGAACAAGCCATGGAATATATCGAAGACGACGAGCTGGTGGAGATCACTCCCGGCTCAATCCGGATGCGCAAAAAGATTTTGGACCGGAGCGAGCGGGAAAGAGCTTTTAAACGAACCCGCGATGCGCTGGCGGAATAACAGGATGCGAATGGCAACAGCCCAGGGTGATTTGACCTTGGGTTTTTTACAACCGCTAGCTTTTCGCCCCACCATGGGCCGCCGAGAGCGTTTTTTCGGCCGACATAATTTGCGTCGTCTGTAAATTATCAGCGGTGAATAAAAAACAATCGCGAATCTAATTTTAATTAAACGGATACAATATATGGATAACCGCGTCTGGGTTAATCGCGCTAGATTGTATTCCACGGGGATGTAAAAGTAATGCCAACCCCTTTTTTGGAGAATAAGGGAAACAAATTTTTTTGGAAGGTGATCAGTATGTTAAACAACGAAACCAATGAAGTCGAAGTAGCGATGCATGGGGATAAGTATTACGATATCCTTGCGAAGACCCGGGCCATTACGATTGCGGGAGAGATCAATCAGAAATTGGCCGAACGAATCATGCAACAATTGCTTTTTCTCCAAGAGCTCTCCAATGATCCCATTAAAGTTTTGATCAATTCGCAAGGCGGCCATGTGGAGTCCGGGGATACGATTCACGATCTGTTTCAATTTGTTAAACCCCGGATTATTGTGATCGGAACCGGTTGGGTTGCGAGCGCGGCGATCACCATTTATTTGGGCGCGGCCAAAAACGACCGTTATTCCCTCCCGAACACCCGGTATTTAATCCACCAACCGGCTGGCGGGGTTCATGGTCAAGCCAGTGACATTCATATCGAAGCGCAGGAGCTGATCAAAATGCGGCAGCGAATTAATCGGCTGATCAGCGAGGCCACCGGTCAATCACTGGAGAAAATCGTCAACGATACGGACCGCAATTTCTGGATGGATGCCGCCGAAGCCAGGGAGTACGGAATCGTCACCAATATCATCACTTCCCTGGACGAGATCCGTTAATCGTCTTTATAAAAAACGCAGGGTCTGTCGCAAAATACAAAAGATAATGGGTGAGTTCGCTACAAAGCCAGGCTATTTGACTCAAAAAGGGGCTGTTGCAACTTGCTGCTTCATATTGCAACAGCCCTTTTTTTCGACATTAAAAAAAGGGTTGCGCTGTTTCCGGTGCAACCCTTTGGGTATGAGACGTTCAATTATTTTTGATTGACGGTGATGTACTCTTTGGCGACTATCTTTTGACCTTCGGCACTGACCACCCAGTCAAGAAATTGTTTGACCACGCCGGCCGGAGCGTTTTTGGTTAAGAGTAAGAACGGACGTTGAATTTTATATTTCTTGGCGAGGATGTTCTTTTCGTTCACTTCAACACCGTCGATGGTGAGGGCTTTCACTGCTTTGACGTCAAGCGAACCAAGCGAGATATAACCGATGGCTTCTTTGGTGATGGAAACGCTTTGTTGAACCGCGCCGGTCGAAGCTTGAACTAAACATTTGTTGGTATTGGGAGTTTTACCGAGGACGATCTCTTCAAATGCGCCACGGGTTCCCGATCCGGCTTCCCGGTTGATAACGACAATACTTTGATCCGGACCGCCAACTTGTTTCCAGTTGGTGTATTCGCCGGCGTAAATCTTTTTAAGTTGGTCGACGGTTAAGTTGCCGACGGAATTGCTTTTATTGACGATGATCGCGATACCGTCTTTGGCGATAGTGGTTTCATGAATACCGGTTTCTTCCGGGTTTAACTCGCGAGAGCTGGATCCGATATCGGCGGTACCGGTCATTGCGGCTTTGATTCCTGCGCCCGAACCGCCGCCTTGCACGAAAATTTTAACATCTTTGTTTTTTGCCATGTAAGCTTGGGCCAATTCTTCAGCTAAAGGTTGAACCGAGGTAGAACCGACGATATTGATGGTTCCTGAAGCAGCAAAGCTAACGACGGACATCATCAAGAAAGCAGCGGCGAAAACAAGTAAAACAACTTTTTTCATTTGAATCCTCCTAATGATTTGTTGATCTAAAACTATCATTGGGAGATTAAGACTAAAGCTCAATCCAGATTAAGACGACATTAAGGTTGTTCTAAGAATGAAAATCGCCGCGACTCCGAAGCTGGAGTGGCGGCGATTTTTTGCCTCAAACGGCTTATTTCTGAGCGCCGGCTTGTTTTAAGGAGCGCGCCTGCCTCGACTTGCCTGGCGTTAAATCATATTTGCCGGGGAGATTGGGGTCAGTCTTCGCAATCGTACCTACTTCGTATAGTCAAGGGTTGCCGCCCTGCCGGGACGAATAAATATTCTGGATTGAATGAGGAAACAACCGGGGTTTGCAGGAAAAAACTTGGATTTCACGAAATAATACCAAAATTATTACCCAGGACTCGGGAAAGCGTCACAAGCCGAATCGGGCGCGATTTTGATAAAGGAGCGAAGTCATTGTCATTGATAAAAATCAGCCTATCGATCGTCCTTGTTTTGGGAGGATTCGGGATGGGAACCGTTGTTCCAACCGCTGCTCAGCCGCTAACAGAGCAAGCGGCCGCGGTTTGCGATCAACTGTGGGAGGATGGCAAGACAGTCGTTCTGGCGCCGCTGGAGTGGCGGCGGGGGGAGTGGCAAAAAGCCGGGTTGGTGGTAGTGTTTGCGGCCGGTTTGTATTCCCGGGATCAAACAATCCGGGATAACCTTCAAGAGCGGCGGAGCGCGTCGCGCGACCGGGTGGCGGAATGGGTCCGGCCGTTTGGCGAAGGACAGTACACTTTACCGTTACTGGCCGGGTTTTATTATTACGGTCGCCGGAACGAGGATGAGCAAGCCACTAAGGCGGCGGTCTGGGGGACGGAAAGTTTCCTGGTGAGCAGCGCCATAACGTTAGGACTAAAAACCGCTGCCCACCGACGCCGGCCCAACACCGGCGCGAAGTATGATACGTGGGACGGACCGGACTTTTCCTTGGATAATGACTCGTTTCCCTCGCACCATACCGCATCCGCCTTCGCCGTGGCGACGGTGATGGCCAACGTATACCGGGAGCGGCGTTTGATCCCGGTATTGGCATACAGCGCCGCCGCCTTGACCGGCTGGTCGCGGCTGAATGACGATGTTCATTGGGCTTCGGATGTTTTTGTGGGAGCGGTGATCGGTTATTATACCGCGAAAACGATCATGGCGCGCCCCACTCAAGCAGCGCAAACCGCCCGGTTTGAAGTGTGTCCCAATCCCGACGGTTCGCTGGGATTGGTGTACCGGCTTCGGTTTTAGGGTGCGAAAGCCGGGATGGCGGACTACTTGAAAAAGAGCAGCGATCAATCATCAAGCCACTGAAAAACCTCCGCTCTGAAAGATTGACCGACAATATATCGTGAGTAGCTTGTTTTAGGCTATCAATATATTGTCGGTCAATGTTATTTCGAGCAGTTTTTCAGTGGCCTCTCAATCATCGCTGCTCTTTTGTTGGGAAAAGGAGTGCCGCTCAATCGTCAGGCCGCCTTTCACCCCGTTCACTTTAATGGAGTCGACGGCGTTTAATTTCAATTTGCCGGAATCATCTTTTTTCCAATACAAAATGGCGGCGCTGTACGGATCGCCGGCTCTGGCGCCCCGAATCCCGGCGGCGCCGGTGGTTCCGGCATCGACGATGGTTGTTTGATCCGTGGTGGATAAGCGGAATTTATGATCGTGTCCGTGTAGGATCACCGGTACCTTCCCAACCAGTTTGGAGGCGAGATCCCGTTCGTGGACCGCAACGATATCGGGCGGCTGCTCCATGGCTAACACCCGTTTGGCTAACGTGTCGGCCGCTTGGGCGATTTCCGCCGGCGGTACCTTATCCGAATTGAAACTTTTGGAAGCCGGGTCGGCCAATCCGGCGATGGATAAACCGTAAATCTTATATAATCCGCTGGTCAGGACCCAAATTGATCGGTGTCCTTTGAGACGTTGAATGATCAACGGCGAATCGTGGTTTCCTGGGACGAAGATATAAGGGACCCCCAATTTAATGATTCGCGTAGTGATCTCCGCTTCCGGGGCGGTGCCATAATCAGTCAAATCGCCGGTATCGATGATCATTCCAATCTTGAAGTTTTTCACCAATTCTTCGATGAAGTCGAAGGCCGCCGGATTGTTATGAATATCCGAGACGTGCAAGACCGCCAGGTCGGAATCGAACTGTCCCAAGCTTTGAATTTTACCGGCCTGTTGATATAACTGGGACACGTCGTGGGACACCAGTTTCAGATTATTTCCGATAACTTCCAGATTGTTTAAGCCCATGTTAATCAGGGACATCGCTCCGGGTGCGGCCGCCAGAACCCCTTGGTATTGCGGATGTTCGAGCGCTTTGGAGTCGTATGTGGCATAAATGCCGCCAAGCAATACGGCGATCACCAGTACGGCGGTTAACAATCCGTAACAGAAGAAACGGGAAGGCGGATAATAGCGCATAACCAAAAGCGCCAGCGCTCCGCCGATCAGTCCGTAAAGCACCACGGTTCCCAATAACGAAGTCAGGGCGTCGGTCGCATTTTTTTGAAATGTCGGCAACCATTGCTCTTGCGGGGGAATGGCGCTCAGTTGTTTCTCAAGTTTGGACAGATCGATCTGGTCGAGCGTGATCACCAACTGCCAGGGAAAACGGTGTGATTTTAAAAACAGCTGTCCAACCGGAGGAATCGCGATCCGCGTGCCGCCTTCCCAGTTGAATTGGGTCTGCAGTTTAAATGAGAACGAGTAATAATCAAAGGATACTTGGGCGAAAAGTTGTACGAATGTCAAAGTCAGAATGATCACCAAGAGCACAGCGCAAACTTTTTTAACCCAAGGTTGTTTGAGCTCAAGTTTCATCTTCCGTTGCTCCTCGTTTATTGACAAAAAAACGGCGTTGGTAAATTGAAAGGAAACCGGCCACTCATTGATTTCTAATTATAACATAATGCGAAGAGAGGTTTTTTGGTGACTCAATCCCTCGGGAGGAATAAATTGGTGAATCGTTCCGTATAGATGTATAAATCCTCCAAAGAGGTGATAAAAATGCTAATGTGTAGTGAATGCGGTGCCCATGTTGAGGACAATGTTTTGGCCTGCGTGATCTGTGGCAGCAATTTGACTGTTCCGGCGGACAATGCGGGTGATACGCCGACTTCAATAGGGATGGTCACTGAAACCGAAGTGCAATCGGTATTAGCCGAAGCGCCGGCAGTTGACCGTGGGGCAACCGACACCGGAAGTACAACCGTAGACAATGAGGCAACGACCACGGATGACTCTGACCTAATTTACACCAGTGACGAACTTGATCTGGAATGGATTACGGATTCCGATGTTGCAAACCCGGAGGAAGCCATTGCGCCGGAAACCGCCGTCGACCCGGAGCCGGAACCGGTTGTCGCTCGGGCAACGGCCCAAGTCGACGATCTCCCGGCCTCCGAAAGCGTACCGGAGATTCCACCGGTGGAGTCCGTTGCGCCGGCTCTCCCGGTCTCGCCGGCGGAGAACCTACGCTCAGAGCTGACCGAACCGCTGGAGATGCCGGGATTGGATGCCTTACGCGAAGTCGTTTCCACGGCGGAACCCGGAAGTGCGGCCATGACTGCGAACTTTGGAACCGAAGTGGTTTCGGTTAGCGACGGTCATATGGGGAAAGGTCTGATCAGACCGCAGGTGGTGGCGGTTGAATCCGACGGCTATCATTTCCGCTATGATGAGCCTAAAACCAATGTGGTCAAGATGGAACAAACCCCGGAACAAACGGTGGAGTTTCGGGTGACCGGCGAACAGATGGAGAAACTCAAAGCGGAACAATTCCCCATGGAAGTGGAAGCGGTCGTGGATACCCCGCCTGAAACCGATCCGTCGTTGGCTGAAGCGTTGTTAGCCGATTCGGCAGTCGACGCCGATACCGGCGAAGCCCCGGAGGTAGCTGAAACGGTTGCCGTCCCGCCCCTTGACGACGCAATCTTCGAACCGGTTGTGGTAAATCTCGATGAATTATTGGAAGGGTCGCCGGAGCCCATGGGTGAGGCCGGGTCGGAACCGGAGCGTGAGTCGGAAATTGAATTGATCGAGGAACTTGAACCCGAAAACGAAACTCCGCTTCCGGAGCCGGAGTTGACCTTGGAACCGCAGTCGACGCCGGAGCCGCTTCCCGTCATGCTTTGGGACGCGAAACCGAAATTTGAAATCACTAGCAAAACTGTTTCGGTTTTCGGTCACTACGGCCAAGTGGCGGAACGTTTGGATCTGAACCAGGTCCGCCGGATCGCGCTGGAACGGTCGTTTTGGGGATTGTTGTTCGGTTTTAGCACCCTCAAATTTTTCACCGCCAATCCCGCCGAACCCGCCTTGGTCATCAAAGGGGTGAAGCGGGCGGGAGAGATCCGGGCCTTAATTGATAATTATTTATGATGAACTTTCGGATGGCGAAACTGCCGTGGGTTGAACAGCACACGGCAGTTTGCCGTCAATGTAACGGTCCGACCCAAGTTGGTTTTCTGCAAATGGGGTTGCAGACCTGCTTTCGGCCCAGAAATTGGTGCTAAAAAAACCTTGACGCAGGTGGGTTGGAGTGATAAAATAATCTTTACCGACGCGGGAGTAGCTCAGTTGGTAGAGCGTCAGCCTTCCAAGCTGAATGTCGCGGGTTCGAGCCCCGTTTCCCGCTCCAAAGTGTTAATTGAGCTTTCAAGGGTTTCCTTGGAAGTTTTTTATTTACTCAATAAACATCCCCTATATCCTTCGCGAGAACGGGCTTGAATGGACATTTCGGTTGTGATATAATATATTAGCAAATGCGCCTGTAGCTCAGGGGATAGAGCAACGGACTTCTAATCCGTTGGCCGTAGGTTCGATTCCTACCAGGCGCGCCATTTAGTAATGACAGGGGTTTGCGGGATTCCGCAAACCTTTTTATATTGCTTTCGGTGATTAAAACAGTAAAATGCTCCGAAAAAATCATAAATCATCCGCATAAAGATAAAAAACTAGGAATAAATAGACGATCTATCTTGATAAATATTTAATTGACTTCGATAAATGTTTTTGGGATCATGATAAATATTTAATTGATCTTGATAATTATTTAATCCATCTTAATAAATATTTTTTTGACATCGATAAATATTTTTGTGACCTTGATAAATAAAAAAATAAGCGTGAAAAATACTTTTGCGCCTTGAAGAAATATTTAAGTGCCTTTGATAAATATTTTTGCAACCCCTAAAATAAAGATATCGCGGTAAAAATATTATTTACCGAGTATAATTTATAATATTACGAGATATTCGAACTTTCCGGCGCAATTTAGATCAGGGTTTCCGGTAACAATTTGGGGAGGTCTTCCTCGGTGCCCATGGGGATTTGGGTCTTTTGCCGCAATAAGGCCACCGCCACGCCATCGCCCGGCCGCAAGGCGCCGCTGAAGGTTCCGTCGTAGATCTGATTCACGCCGCAAGAGGGGCTTTTGGCTTTCAGCAAGATCCAGCGGGGTTGGTGTTTTTCCGCCAGTTCCAGGACTTTTGTGGCACCATGGCAAAACTCCGCGGTGACGTCCAATCCGGCGCGGTTGATCACACGGGCTTGTCCGGCTAACACCTCGGCGCCGTTTCCCGCGTTGATCTCCGCCGGCGGCCGGGGAGTCGGAAGCTTGCCGAGCACTTCCGGGCAGAAGGGGATCACTTCGTAACCCGCCAATTTGTCCACTAAACCAGCCACCGTTTTACTTCCGCCGTCATAACGGCAGTTTACCCCGAGCAAACAGGCGCTGACCATTACCGTAGGTTTGGTTTCCATTGGATACTCCTTAACTGCAGTTCCTTCTGTTATCCTATCAAAAAAGACGCCGTAGTGCAAACAGAAATCGAGGCAGCTGGGGCGGTGCCGGCGGCGTTCCGGATGACGCAATTATCTAGAAAATACTTCGACGCCTAAAAACGATCATTTTGTCCTTTCAAAAGACAACCACTTCGGAGTCTATACAATCGTTTGTAGAGTTCAAAGCCTTGTGGTTACCCTTTTAAAGGGCAAGGGATCGCACTTAGACCAAATTTCGTGCTTCGCTTGCCACGGGCCAGGTTGGGTTGCGCGGACGACGCCGGGTTGCTTTTTTCGTCGTTATTCAATATAATCATAGTCGGTGATTCATCTTATTTTTGGGGACAAGGAGGGATAAAAACAATGCGACTCAATAGGTTTCAAACCTTGGTCTTTTTGGCAGTGATCGTCTTTCTGTTGATGATTGTGTTCGCCGGATACAGCGATGCGCTGATCCGTTTTTATCCCAGCACCTTGGGGTTATCCTCCACCCTTAGTACCGGGCGGCAGGTATTAACGACGCATGATAACAAAAACGGCAATTATGCTTCGTTGAACCCGGTCAAACTGTTCCTGATCAAATTGAAGAAACTTTCCCAGGTGACGCCCGATTTGACGGCTACCGCGAAACCGGTTCATCAAAATATCGGGTTCACCTTGTTTTTCATTGCATTTTTCGCGATTTTTTATCAGATGGCCAGGACGAGTCCTGATAAGGACGCCGCTTATTATGGGAGATTGTCAAAAATCTTTAAATAATAGGAGGCATAAACATGTTGATCGCCGGTATTATTTTAGCTGTGTTTGTTTTGTTATGCGTGGCAGGGGTAATCTTTTTAGCCGTTCAAGACCTGCGCCATAACCGTGAATCCGAAGCGGCGCGAGAGCAAAACCACAAAAAGAAATGATCGTTCAAGCAAGCGGGTTCCCCAACGGGTTCCCGCTTGCTTTTTCAGCGGTCGCTTTTTTGGTCGGCGTAAAGCCGGTTTGGTCAAGATTGGGAATTGCGGAAATATAGCAGGAATCGACGGGAATATTGCGAATAATGATGACACGAGTTATCGTTATTCAAGTATAAAAATACGGTTGCAGGAGGCCAACCATGGCACAATATTGCAAACGCCCGCTGTTACTCGAGAGTACGCGGGTCTGGCGGACATACTCCGGAGGCGAAAAAATTGAAGCGTGGCAAGGAAAAGCGGATCCACGCGACGGCGAGTTCCCCGAGGAATGGGTGGCTTCGGTGGTGAACGCCCGCAATACCGGGCGGGAACACCTGACCGAAGAAGGATTGAGCCGGGTGCTTTTGGCAGCGGGCCAAACCGTTTTGTTAAAAGAGCTGATCGAGTCCGACCCGTCAGGATATTTAGGGGCACAACACGTGCAAAAATACGGCCATAACCCGGCGGTATTGGTCAAAGTGCTCGATTCGTGTTGCCGGTTGTCGATTCAAGTCCATCCGGACCGGGAGTTTGCCCAACAGTTTTTCAATTCTCCCTTCGGTAAGACGGAAGCTTGGTATGTCTTGGGCGGACGGACGATCGACGGAGAACCGCCGTTTTTATTGTTCGGATTTAAGCCGGGAGTCACCAAAACGCAATGGCAAGAACTTTTTGCCAAGCAGGATATCCAAGGAATGGTCGACTGTTTGCACCGGTTGCCGGTCGAACCCGGCATGATGCTGTTGATCGAGGGGGGAGTCCCGCACGCGATTGGCTCCGGCTGTTTCCTGGTGGAGATTCAGGAGCCGACCGACTATACCATCCGGGTCGAACGGACCACCCCGGAAGGCAAGACCATTCCCGACCAAATGTGCCACCAAGGCCTGGGGTTTGAGAAACTGTTTGATTGCTTTCATTATGACGGGTATTCCGTAGCAGAAACTTTGCGACGGTGGCGGATCGCCCCACAACCGCTCCGGGCGGGCGACGGCTATCAAGTGACCGAGTTGATCGGCCTGGCGGCCACTGATAAATTCAGTCTGCACCGCTTGCATGTTTCCGGTTGCCTGACTTGTCAAGGCGCCGGCGGTTTTTCAGTCCTGATCGTGATGGCCGGTTCCGGTTGGATTCGTTATGCCGGCGGCGTTTTGGCTATCACCCAAGCCAACATGGTCTTTCTGCCCGCGGGGTTGGGCGAATTCACCATCGAAGCGCAAAACGGCCGGGCGTTGGAGATCATGCATTGTTTTCCACCCCGGTAGACAGTGAACGCAACCGCGAGCCGCTGATAACATGAGTAATCGTGTTGCCGGCGGCTTTTTTATTCGTTCGGAAGCAACTTCATTATGCGGTGGATTGGGATTTGAATACAACCTATTGATAATTTGGCTTCTACAATACGCTATATATTGTATTTGGAAAGCGCGTTGGTCGATTGTCAACTCCCTCATTAAAAAAATATTAAAACAATGAAGGAATTATCAACATCATCTGGAATATATTATTCGATAACACGTGTTAGCAAAATGATTAAATTCTCTTTCGTAAGGGTACGGCTCATCACCGGTCGTGGAGGTTGCCTGACTCTAGCGAATTGATGTTAATCGGGTTCAACCGGCAAGCGGGACCCGTCCGGAATTTAATTCGTTTCGGGTAAACCGCGGAGACGGACTTGCCAAAGAACCGCTTCGTTAGCAATAGGGCTGAAATGCGGCCATAAGGAGTTGGTGGGATGAGATTACTAATTCGTTGGCAAGGCGCGAACGATCCGGTCAAACTTGAGCATATCCGTCAAGTCCCCGGCGTCAGCGGTGTGGCCACTGCGGTAAAAACCGGTGCCGACGGACTGATCGACGCTGCGGCGATCGTGGCTGCTAAAGAGGCAGTGACAAGTCACGGATTGCGTTTTGAACTGATTGAAAGTTTGGATGTTAGCGAAACGATCAAACTCGGCTTAGCCGACCGCGACCAAGCGATCGCCTGTTTTCAAGAGAACATCCGCCGCTACGCCGCGGCGGGAGTCCGGGTGATCGTTTATAACTTCCGGCCCTTGTTCCGTTGGGCCCGCACCGAACTGGAGCGGGTATTGCCCGACGGTTCAATGGTCACCGCCTATGACAAAGCGGCCGAAGCCAAATTTAACCCGTTTGTCCATGACGGCGCAACGTCCGAATGGCACCGGGCCAATTCCCGTTTTGTTTATGAAAAAATGCTGACCACCAACCTTGCGTTGGACGGCTATTACACTAAAGACTCCAAAGCGCTCCTCAATGAATTGTTGGCGAAGTATCAGCAATTGACTCCCGAGGGGTTCTGGGCGAATCTAAAATATTTCCTGGATCGGGTGCTACCTGTGGCTGAGGAGAATCTGGTCAAATTGGCGATTCACCCCGATGATCCTCCCTGGGCCATGTATGGCGTGGTGC
Source organism: Bacillota bacterium (assembly GCA_023417475.1). GTDB lineage: Bacteria > Bacillota > UBA4882 > UBA8346 > UBA8346 > JAEYPR01. The sequence goes on from JAEZFP010000055.1 coordinate 190,914, forward strand.
CGCGGCTGATCGTTGACGGGCCGGGTCTGGACCGGGTATTGAGCTTACATGACAGTCCGGCCAACTGTATCACCCTTTGTACCGGAACGTTAGGAGGCAACAGCGCCAATGATGTGATCGCCATGGCGAAGAAATATTGCGCCCTGGGCCGGGCGCCATTTGTGCATCTGCGGAATGTCAAGCGCAACGGCGCAGGGGCGTTGGAGGAATGCGCCCATTACTCGGCGTGCGGTTCCCTGGATATGGTGGAGTTGACCAAAGCCCTTTATGATCATGGATTTAACGGTTATATCCGGCCCGACCACGGTCGCCGGATTTGGGATGAACCGATTAAAACCGGGGACGGACTGTACGACCGGGCGCTGGGAGCCCAATACATCCTGGGAATCTGGGAGACGCTTTCAAAAGGAAAGCCTCGCGATAAATTTTTTCCAGACGTAACCGATAGTTTATGAAAGGGTTAAAGAGCAGATGCTCAAACAGCAACAGCACGCGAAGGGAGATTAACAACAATGAAAGCCTATCGGTATTGGGATAATGTTTTTACATTCGAGGGGGCGATTTCGGTCGAGGCCAACGCGGAATGGGCGATGCCGTGGCGGATTGACGTTTCCCGGCGGGATTTTTATCCGGTGTTGGCCGACGACAAAGCGCGGGATTGTTCCGGAATCCGGATTTGCTTCACTACCGATTCCATCCGGTTGGGTTTAAATTTGCTGGAACCGGCTACGGAAATGCTGCTGGATTTGGTGGTGGACGGCCGGGTAGCGCAGCGGGTGGGGGTTGATCCCGAAACCGCCGCCGTAGTTTTTACCCCGTTGCCGACGGGACTGAAAAACGTCGAGATCTGGCTTGATCAACGCTTTCCATGTAAGGTGGGAGCGGTTTTGGTCGACGAAACGGCGCGAATGAGCAAAACCCCGATCACCCAAAAACGCTGGGTTCATTATGGCAGTTCGATCAGCCAATCCAAAGCCGGTAAGTCGCCGACGCAAATTTGGGCGGCCATGGTGGCGCGGCGACTGGGTCTTCATCTGACCAATCTCGGTTTCTCCGGCGAATGTAAACTCGACCCGATGATCGGGCGGTTGATCCGCGACCGGGAAGCGGATGTCATTACGCTGAAATTAGGGATCAACCTCTATCGCGGCGATCTGACCGAACGGACTTTTGCGCCGGGTGTGATCGGGTTGATTCAATTGATCCGGGAACGGCATCCCGTTACGCCGCTGGCGGTAGTGTCGCCGATCTATTCTAAGCCAAGGGAGGAGACCTTGGGCGGCGGCGGGCTGAATTTACAAATGATGCGCCGGATCGTCGCCGAAATTGTCGCCAGTTGTAAGAAGTACGGCGACACCAATATTTATTATGTTGACGGATTGACCGTCTTCGGTCCGGATGCGGCCGAACGCTATATGCCGGACGAACTTCATCCCGACGGGGACGGACAGGTTGTCTTAGCGGAGCATTTTAGGAAAGAGGTGTTCCGGCGCCTTCCGGTCGCATGTAACGACGGCGAGGGCAAAGAAGATTGAGGAGGTCGACTGATGAAACGGTGGATTGTTTGCGGCAGTTTATGGTTGGCGCTTTTTGGCGTCGGTTTCGGTTTGAGTCAAGCGGCGAACTACGAAAGCTACTCCGGTTTTACCGTCGCTGAAACTCCGGTATTGCCAAGTCGGGAAATTCATCCGCAGATCTGGTTTGGCAAGGGGGAGAGCGCCGGGATCTTCCAACGGCGGAATGCCGACGGCTATTCGAAGCGGCTTTGGCAAGGGATCGAGGCGAAAATCGCCAATTACAAGGAACTCCCATTTCCGGCCATTCCCGCTAAACCCGGCAAGGATCTGGAACGGTATTACGGCACGATGTCCAAGTCAGTTCGCTATCTGGCGTTCGCTTGGGTGATGACTGCCGATGAAACGGCCCGCGATAAGGCGATCGTGGGATTGTTGAGGGCGTTCGACGGCCCGATCTATACGCTTGATCCCCGGGAGAAGGACAACGGGGTCGATGAGATTTACATCGCGACCTGGCTTCAGAATTATTGCGCCGCATACGACTGGGTCTATGAACAATTGACGCCGGATCAGAACCAGGAGATTCGCAATCGATTGGTCAAGATGGGACGGTGGTTCCACGAAAACATTGACGTTTGGGGACCCCGTCCGCACAACCACCGGTCCAAGCCGGCCTGGGCGTTGGGAAGTCTGGCGCTGACCCTATCCGGCGAACCGGAAGCCAAAGCTTGGCTGGCGCACGCGTTGAAGTCCGCCAATACCAATACCAAGTACTTTTTCAGCAACGACGGAATCTATCGCGAAGGTTCCCATTACCTCATTTATTCGCTGGTCAACTGTGTGCCGTTTTTATATCATTATCAAAATGTCAGCGGGGTCAATCAATTTCCAACCTACCAACCGGTCTTTGACTGGATGCTGAAAGTCCGCAACGGCAAAGGCTGGCTTCCCAATCTTGAGGATGCCTATAATAAACCGACCCCGTTGCAGATGGTGGCCAAACAATATCTGAATGTGACCTCGCCGTTGCATCCCCGCGCCAAAGTCGGCAACCTTTATCAATGGTCGTTTTTCAATTCGGATCTCGGCCCATGGCAGACTAAGGACGGCGGCTACAGTTACACCGGAGCTTCGATTGACGATAGTTGGGATTTGGATGAGTATTTAACCTATGACCCCACCATTCAACCCATCGCCCCGACCGGTTCGCCGCTGGTCTTCATGGATCAGGGCGGCCAGACGGTGTTCCGGAATAACTGGTTATACAACGACCCGTCCACCCGTTATTTATTGTTTCACGGCGTCGCCGAAGCCGACAACCATAATCACGAGGACCAATTAAGTTTTATTATCCAAGCGGAAAACCAGATGATGGCGAGCGACTGCGGTTACAGTACCGGATCATACGGCGATAAGGAACGGGTCAATTGGTACTTGAAAGCGGAAGCGCATAACATTGTCACCTGCAACGGCGAGTATCCCAAAGACGGCGCCGAAAATGTGACGCCGCCCTCGCGATACAACATCGCGACCGGCTTCTGCGGGTTTCAGGAGAAAGAGGCCTATTATCCGAAGAACAACGGGACCATTCGGCGCGCGATTGCTTTTCCGGGTCTGGATTATTTTGTGGTCGCCGATCAATTATCCGGTTCCGGCGATTATACCCTGTATCTTCACGGCGGCCGAGGCGCTCTGACCGGGCAAGGCAACTTCCGAATCTGGGAATACCAAACTGATGACTATGGTAATGCCGCCCGGATGGCGGTCTGGACCTTGCCGGGGCAGGCGAAATTGACCATTGATCAAGGCGCGGTAACCTATGTGCGGGGCGATGCCACCAAATATCCATATCTAATGGCCAAACAAAGCGGTAAAGACCCATTGTTCATGCAGATCATCGTGCCGCTTGCCATAAACGCCAAAATTCCGGTTTTGACCGATCTGAGCACCCCCGATTATGTCGCGGCCCGCGTGCAAAAAGAGTCTAATCGCGATTACTACCTGTTGCAACAGACCAATCGGACGGTGAAAACGGCTGGCATTCAAACCGACGCCACGTTCGGTTGGATTCGAACTGACGGCGCTGTCGCCGGGGAACCGGTGACGCAATGGCAGTTGCGCCAGGGCACCATGTTGCAAGTCAATGGCCAAACATTGTACGCGGCAAGCCTACCGGTGAGTTTAGCCCTGTCGTATACCCCAAACGCCATTACCGGCGCAATCGGCCTTGGCGCCCCGGCGACGGGTTATCGAGTGAAGCTGGCTGTTCCAAAAGGGAAAACGGTCACCGCTTGTCAATATAACGGTCGCGCGATCCAATCCACCGTTACCGCGGGAATGGTGGATTTGGAGTTGCGTGGTTTCGGTGAATTGGCAATTACCTTTAAATAATATTTGAGAATAATGATCTGGTTTCGCAAGAGCGAGCAGTTGGATCTGTCCGTCTCGGCTCTTCATTTTTCCCCTTTACTAGCGGTTTGTTGCGTTTTTACTAAACGGTTACCGGAAAGAGGATATTTGAGCCGGCAATAGATTAAGAAAATTACATTGACATGCAGGAATCAACGAATGGATGGTGAAATATGATTAATGTGATAACACGAGTTATCAAATTTAAAACCGAAGTGTATCGCCGCAAGAGCGAGCGATGGAGTAGGATATTTTGGTTGTCACTTGGTGGAGTTTAGCGAACCTTGGAAGCGGTTAAGCGGGTCTTTAGCCGTTCGTTGGTAACGGATCCGAAAGGAGTTTTAATATGCTAAAGGATGGCTGCTGCTATCTAAGTTTGGATGGGCAATGGATAATTGAAGGCATGGACCCTGAAGCCGGTCTCATGCGCAAGGCTTATGAGACCGGCTACCAGCCGCAAGAGCCGGTGACGGCCGAAGTTCCCTGTATTGTCCAGAATGCGCTGTTTCAAGCGGGGAAGATTCCCGATCCCTATTTTGAAACGAATAATGAACAGTTGTTATGGATCGAAGAGCGGGAATGGTGGTTCTTCAAAGAGTTTACCGCGCCGGTCGAACCACCGGGGCAACAATATCACCTAATCTTCGAAGGCCTTACGTACCGGGCGAATATATGGCTGAACGGTGTATCCATCGGTAATGTGGCGGGAATGTTTCTTGAGCATCAACTGGATGTGACTCATTTGATCAAACCCGGCCAAACAAACTTTCTTTCCTTACGTTGCCGTCCGCTGGAGGGTTCCAGCGAAGACCGGCCCGGCGGGAAGGTGAAACGGGGTTTGGTCCGTTCCTCGGGAGTCGTGGCGCCGTTTACATATTGGTGGAACTGGTCGCCGCACATGGTGCCGGTGGGAATTTGGAAATCGGTTTGGTTGCGAATTAGCGGCGGTGTCGTCTTTGATAAACCGTGCGTCCGCACGACGATTGAATGGGATGAATGTCAGGAAGCGGCCAAGGCCGACGTTACCACAACCATTCAGCTGACATCCAGCACCCAGCGGTCCAATCCGGTGCGGATTCGTGGGCGGATTACCGGCGTCGACTTTGCGATGCCGGAAGTGACAATTGATGAGAGTTTCACCTTGGCACCGGGAGTCAATGAGATCACGGTTAAGTCGGCGCTTGAGCGTCCCCGGTTGTGGTGGCCCAACGGACTCGGAGATCACCCGTTGTACCGGATTGAGCTGATGGTCATTGACGCCGACGGGATAATCATGGACCGGACCGGCACCGAATTTGGCATCCGCGAAGTGGTGATGCTTCATAATCAAGACGATCTTTGGGTTCAGGCGATTCACGGCCAGAGCAACCGGTTGTGGTCGATCGTCGGGAATCCATACCCATGGACTTTCTCCGTCAATAAAAAGAAGGTGTTTATCCGGGGCACCAACTGGCTGCCCGTGGATAACCTGTTCCGTTTCACTGAGGAACGTTACAAGCTTTTTCTTGACCAGATCGAAGCGGCCAACTTGAACATGTTGCGGGTTTGGGCCGGCGGTATCCAGGAAACGGAGACGTTCTATCGGCTCTGCGACCGGAAAGGCATTTTAACCTGGTCGGAATTTTGGCTCTCTTGCGCCAGTTATCCGGTGATGCCCCACGATCTGTTTCTACAATGCGCGATTAACGCCATCAAGTGTATCCGCAATCATCCCAGCATGGTGCTGTGGAGCGGTGGCAACGAGTACAATCCGGACGAGCCGGAAAACAAAGAACTGGTTGATAAATTAGCCGCCGTTTGCCGGGAGTATGATCCGACCCGGCCGTTCCGGCGGGGATCGCCTTATAAGGGCGACCGTCATGGCGGTCTCTTGATGTTGCCGACCCGGACCTCCAACAAATATAACGGCGATATTTTGAACGGTGACGCCCGCTTGGTCTTGTACCGCGCCGAGGTTGCCGTAATGCGCAGCGCGCCGATGCTGGAAAGTATCCGCAAATTCATTGGCGAAGACAAGATTTGGCCGATCGACCGTCAGACTTGGCAATATCATCATGCCGTTATCGGCGAACAAGAACGGGACGCCCGGGAGTACGGCGGCTTGGACGATATTGAACATTGGATCCTGGCGACGCAAATCGCCCATGGCCAATGTCACCGCCATAACTTGGAATACTGCCGTCAGACCAAATACTGGAGTTCCGGTTGCCTGCAATGGCAGATCAACGGCAGTTGGCCGGCGTTTCACCGGGAGTTGATCGATTGGTACGGGGTTCCGAAAGCAGCGTTTTACATGTATAAGCGGGCGGCGCAGGACAACGTGGTTGTCGCCGATATGGAGAAATATACGTTTGACGGGAATGAACTTTTCAACCCTACCATTTACGCCATTACCGACCGGCAGTTACGTCTGGGCGAAGTGCAGGTGAAAGCGGTTATCTACGATTTGGCGATGAACCCTCTTTATGATCGGGAAACGACTGTAACGGTGGAAGCGGACAGCTCGGTCAGGGTTTTCCAAGTCGATTGGCAAATCCCTCCCGACGATTTACGGAAAATTTTCTTCCTTCATTTAGAAATGCGCCAGGCCGAGGAGCTGTTGGCTGAAAATTTGTATTGGATTGGAACTTCGGGTTACGCCCGTCCCGAAAAGCTGTTGAATCTTAACGGTTACTGGGAGTTTCAAGTTGGCAAAACCAAAAATGATTTGCATTGGCAGCAGACCATTATGCCGGCCTATTGGAGCAAACCGCCGGCGGCGCCGCCGGAAGGGGAGTCGGTTTTTTATCTGAAAAAGGTAACGGTTCCCGCAACCTGGCAAGGCACTCAACTGGAAGTATTCTGTGCCGGATTTGAAGGCAATGACGAAGTCTATTTCAATGGAGTCAAGATTGGAGCGACCACCGAGGAACTGACGGTGCAACTGGGCACCGACGATCTGCTCTTCACCGAAAAGTGGGCGGAACGGGTGGCCCGGGAACAAGGTGATTCGTCGCAATCTCCGGTTCCGGAAGTAGCTCAGTCCGGAGCCAAAGGGGACCGTCAGAATATCCGGATCAGCTCCGATCCGTTTATTGTCCCGAATCTGATCAAACGGTTCTACCTAATCCCCAAGGAATTAATCGGTTGGGGCAAAGAGAACGAATTGGAAGTGCGGCTCCATGGCGAAAATGCCACGGGTATCTCCGAACCGGTTTATATCCGCGAGGCTTCCACCCATGAACAACAACGCGCGGTGATTGATTTCGATAATGACCGGAACTATTTGGCCGAGCTACGGAACCTCCCTGCCGTGGACCTGGACGGAGCGGTCTTTCATGAGATCACCGAGATTCCGGCCGGGGAATCCCGGCCGGTGTTAATCAAACTCCGCAACCGGAGCGACCGGATGGCTTTTTACGCCGGCCTCAAAGTGAATGGGATTGACGAGGCAACCACCCAAATTTACAACGATAACTGGTTCTGGGTATTACCCCACACGGAGAAGCGGATCTGGGTTCAATTGATTAACAATAAAAAAGCGCAAGGGGTTTTTCAAGCCCAATTTGCGATTAGCGGTTGGAATGTTGTCAAGAAACCGCTTGGCAACGAATTTACAGTGATATTAAAGTAAGCGTTTCTACCGTTTTCCGGAGACGCTTGGCAGTGTGAAAATTTGATTGGTAACGCTGCAAAAACGAGTAAAACAGATGGGAGATGGATGGCGATGACGAGTTTGGCGGCGATGAATGCCATCTTGAATCGGGAATTTGATTCACTCGAAGCATTACTCCGCTTTTATCGGCAGGAGCTTCCCCGCCGGACTGCCGGATACCACCAGGAAGAAGTGGGGCCGGTGATGCATCATGACAAACCGGGTGAAGCCGACCGTTTTGTGGCGAAACAGTTTCATCTCGGTGAATCGACCATGGATATGTCGACCGGATTGGACTGGTATGCCACTCCCACCGGCGACCTGGAATGGAACGGCGGCTTGGTGCGGCACGGGTACTTCATGTTGTTGGCCAAACGTTACCGCGAGACGGGCGACGAACGGTACGCCGAGACGATCATTGAACATCTGTTGGACTATATTCAACGGGTGCCGCCGTTTGAACCGGAAGGCCGGCCGTATTTGGAGTATAAAAAATCGACCTGGCGTCCCTTTGAAGTCGCCGGGCGGGCTGCCGAAACCTGGCCCGAAGCGCTGGCGCAGATCATCACCAGTCCATCCCTGACTCCGGAAGGCTGGGCGACCATTTTATATTCCATTCACGAACACGGTTGTTTTCTGGCCAAATACCATTGGCGGACCGGCAATCACGCTTGTCTGGAGACGGCAGCCCTGGGTCTTTTGGGGATTTTTTACGCGGAATTTAAAGAAGCTGAGGTCTGGCGGCGGTACGCGGTGGATTTTTTGATGCGGATGTGGCCGGAGCAGTTTCACCGGGACGGCTACACCAAAGAAATGTCCGGCGGGTATCATTGGGTGGCGTTGCGAAGTTTTTTCAGTTTTTATGAAGCGGCGACGCGCAACGGTTACGCCGATTTGTTTCCCGGCGAGTATCTGGAACGATTGCGTTTGAGCGCCCGTGCCGAACTACTGCAGGCCAAACCGGATTTTACGGTGCCGATTACCAATGATTCCAATACCCAAATCAATCGTCGGGAGCAGTTGGAACGAATCGCCGCTACTCTCGATTTGCCTGAGGTGGTTTACGTTCTGTCCGCAGGTGCGGAGGGGTCGCCCCCGCCCGCCTCTTACTTTTTTCCGGAAGCCCGGGTCGGCATCATGCGCAGCGATTGGAGTCAAAATACGCGGTATCTCTTTTTTGACATGGGTCGTTGGGGCGATAATCACATGAACGAGGACCAGCTCAATATCGAAGTATCGGCCTATGGCCGGAAGTTCCTGGTCAACTCGGGACGGTGGCGCTACACCACCAGTCCGGATGCGCCGTGGATGACCCAAGCCAAGTATTTTAAAACCACCGCCGCTTATAACAGTGTATTGGTTAACGGGTACAACCAAATTCCCGGCGACGCCCAAGGCGAAATGGTCATTGCCGAAAAATTTGATTATGCCAAAGGGGTTTTTTCCGCCGGTTACGGAATCGAGGCGACGCAAGCCGATGAACGTCGGTTGCGGGAGAAAGGGGTCGGCCATAACCATGTTTGCCTGATTAATGAGGTTCTTCATCAACGGGAAGTGTTTTTTGTCAAACCCGACTTTTGGGTGGTCCGGGATACGTTGCAGGGAGCCGAGTTGCAGCAGGCCGAGCAGATCTGGCATTTTTATGACGGAAACCTGACCGTCGTTCCCGACAGGAATGGGATGATGACGCAGTTTGACGATGCCAATCTAATCATTATCAGCCATGGCGGAGACCTCACCGAGCTTATGAAGTATGAAGGATCGCAAGAATCGTTCCGGGGTTGGCATTGCCCTTATTACGACCAGTTGCGTCCGGCGCCGGAGCTGGCCTATACCCGGCGGGGCAATGGCAAAATCGTCTATGATACGTTAATCTTTCCCGTGCCCGGTCCCGTCCGGACCATCCCGGATTTTGAAGTAACCGCCCATGGATACCGGGTTGCGTTTCAAAGCCGGAATTGGGAAATTATTGCCCCTTGCCAAGGAATATGGCAGCTGCAGTTGAAATAGGCAATCCAAAAGTAACCCACAGGCATGGTCATGGCGTTGGATCGTAACGTTAATTTTCCGACAACGAAAGGATGAGCAATATGAGTCAGAAGGTATTACTGATCACCGGAGCGACCGGTGGAATCGGAGTCGAAGCTTGCAAGGTTTTTGGCCGGAACGGTTATGCGATCGCCTTCAATGACTACAATCAGGCGAAAGGCGCCGCGGTACTGGCTGAATTAAACGGGTTGGGGATCAAGGCTGCCTTTTATCATGGGGATGCCACCGATGAGCGGTTTGTCAAGGAGATGGTTGCCCAAGTTATCGCCGGGTTTGGCCGGATGGATGTGTTGATCAATAATGTTGGCGGATTAGGCGGCCGTAGCCCGGTTGAAGAGATGACCAGCGATTTTTATCATAAGGTCATGGACCTTAACCTGACCAGTGTCTTTTATGCCACCCGCGCTTGTACGCCATATTTGAAACAAACCGGACAGGCGGGAGGGAACGCTGCGATTATCAATGTAACCTCGATTGCCGCTTATAACGGTGGTGGACCGGGCGCGTCAATCTACGCCGTCGCTAAAGCCGGGGTGTTGGCGTTCACCAAGGGCTTGGCGAAGGAGTTGATTCCTTTTGGCATCCGGGTTAACGCCGTTTCGCCCGGCACCATTGACACGCCGTTTCATGCGGCGACCGCGCCGGAGATCATTGAGACCTGGCGGAAAGGGATACCGGCCCAACGGTTGGGCAAACCCGAGGAAGTCGCCAACGGAATGTACTTTTTAGCTTCGGAACAAGCGTCGTATATCGTCGGCGAAGTGATTCAGATCAACGGTGGTCAAATGATGGATTGAAGTGCTTCAAGATTCCTTACTTAAAGGGGGGGATGCGACGTATGAATGAGGTTCAAAAATGGTTCGACCGGAACAAAGCGGAACGTACCGCCGCAACTTTAACGCAAGCGGGTTATCAGGTTTATTTGGTCGATGATCTGACGGCCGCCAAGGCCAGAGTGTTGGAGTTGATTCCCGAGGGGTCAAGCATTACTTTGGGAGGTTCCGCCGTCATTGACGCCATGGAGTTACTGCCGATCTTCCGTTCGGATCGGTTCCGGCTGTTTGACCGGTATCAAAAATTACCGTTTATTCCAGACCGGGTCGAAATCATGCGCCAAGGGATGCTGGCCGATTACTTGATTACAGGCTGTAACGCCATTACCGCCGCCGGGGAGCTGGTGAACCGCGACTGTACCGGCAACCGGGTGGCGGGGATGATCTTCGGTCCCCGGAATGTAATTATGGTCGCGGGAGTAAACAAAGTCGTCAACAATCTCGACGAAGCCTTCCGGCGTTTGCGCGAAGTGGCCGCTCCGATGAACGCCAAACGGTTGGGGAGTCATCAGACCCTCTGTTTGGAGAGCGGGGTGTGCGGCGATTGCGACGCCAAGGACCGGTTGTGCAATTATACGACGGTTATTCATAACGGTCGCAAATTCCCGGGCCGGATCAATATTGTTTTGATTGCCGACCGGGTCGGGCATTGAGCGAAAGCTTACATGAAGGACGATTCAGACACGAGGAGGTTTAGAATGAGCCAGTATCTAACATTGGCCCAGCAAGAGAAGTTTACGAAAGCGGTGGAGTTCTGTTTGTCCCGCATTGACCGGATGGTGGAACAGTTGGAACCGCTGGGCAATGTCTTCCCGATTTCGACCTTGCCCGACGGGACGGTCGACGCGACCGGTAAAGGCTTATGGGGTGACGGCCATTGGGTCGGTCTGCTCTGGTTGGCCTATGAGGCGACCGGTACTGAGAAATACCTGGCATGGGCCAAAAAATGGACCGCAATGATCGAATACCGCAAAACCGATACTTGGACCCATGATCTTGGTTTTTTGCTGGGATTATCGCATTTGAAAGGTTTCTATCATACCGGGGATCCCCATTATAAGGCGGTGGCTTTAACCGCGGCCGATTATTATACCCGGCGGTTGAATTCTCAGATTGGAATCATTCAGTGGCACAGCACCCAAGACGACGCCACCGATAATTTTACCTCGGCGGTCGACGCCATGATGAACATCGCCCTGATGTGGTGGGCGTTTGAGGAGACTGGCGATAAGCGTTTCTATAATGTTGGGTTTAGTGAAGCGACCGGCGTCCAACGCTTTTTCATGCGCCTGGACGGCAGCACCGCCCATCTGGTGCAGTATGATCCCCAGACCGGCAAGTTCCAGAATTGGCTGGGCGGTCAGGGATATGCTCCGGAATCGTGTTGGTCCCGCGGTTTGGCTTGGGCTGTTTACGGTTTCGCCCACGCGTACCTGATGACCGGACATGGCCCGTTCCGGACTTCCGCTTTTCAAACCGCCGATTATTTTTTGAATCACTTGCCGGATGATCTGGTTCCGTATTGGGATTTCAACCATCCCGATATTCCCAATACCTATCGGGACAGCTCCGCGGCTTCGCCCGTCGCATCGGGACTGTTTGAGCTGGCGAAATGCACCGATGATGAAATCATCAGCGGGAAATACGAGCGAAAAGCCCTGGCTATACTGGAGTCGTTGACTGATTACTACACCACCGTCGGAACGCCGCACGCGGGATTATTATTGCATGGCGCCCAACACGTGCCGGTAGATCAGCGGATGGATAACTGTCTGATCTGGGGTGATTACTATTACTTTGAGGGACTTCTCCGCGCCTTGGGTAAGTGGAGTAAGTGCCCGCACTTTTAAGCTGGTTTAAACAAACCCGAAGGATTCCGGGAATCCAATCAATCTTTCACGATTATGCCGGGAGGAACCATGAGTTTTATCTATATCAACCAAGAGTTTGCCGAAAATCGAAAACAGTTGATTCGAAAGGGGGAAGGACGCTGGGATTTACTCCGCTATGAGTTGCGTTTCCAGGCTGAAAATGCGCTGCAAAGGGGGCCTTGGAGTGTTACGTTTTTTGACAGCCCGGTTGCGAGCGGAGATCCCCATGATTATTACAGTGAAGCCCCGTATTGGTGGCCGGATCCCAACAATCCGGACGGCCCTTATATTCGCCGTGACGGCGAGTTCCGGCTTGATCGGTTTGTGGCCCATCACCGCGCCTTCAATGATCTGGCTAGAAACATCATCTATCTGTCGTTGGCCGGATACTTTCTCGATGAAACCAAATACCGGGATCGCGCCGTGGAGCTGTTGCGGGTATGGTTTATCGATCCGGCCACCAAAATGAATCCCCACGTCGAATACGGTGAAGCGGTCCGGAATCTCTGTCCGGGCAAAAATTCCGGGATTATTGTCTTGCGTTGCCTGGACGAAACCATTCATGCCATGACCTATTTGGAGCAGTATCCGGAGTACCGGCCGGAATTGGATCAATTCCGGCAATGGGTTCGCGAGATGTTGCAATGGCTCACGACCAGCCGGTTGGGTCTGGCGGAACGACATTCCGGAAACAATCATGCCGCCTGGTGGGCGAATCATGTGGCGGCCTGCGCGGCATTTACCGGAGATGAACCGCAAGTGGCGTCGATGTTCGATCTTTTTCGCGCTGAATTTTTACCTGATTTCATGGCTGCCGACGGTAGTTTGCCGCAGGAGACGGCCCGGACCCGTTCGATGCATTATTCGTTCTATTGCCTGGACGCTTTGGCGCTCCTGTGCGAAGTGGCACATTACCGCGGGGTCGATCTCTGGCGCCACACGACGGCTGACGGGAAAAACATGGAGCAGGGGATCCGTTTCATGTTACCGTTTTTGGATAATCCCTACCGTTGGAAATTCCCGCAGATCGACGGGGAAGTGCCGGATGAACGGGTCTGTTTGCAGTGGGGCGGTTTACGTTTAGGCATTGCGGATTGCGCCCGGGTGAATTGGAAGCATAGCCGGTTACGGTATTTGGTGCGCGGGCATCATCCGCTAGGCCCAACCGTGTTTTTGCCGGGTCATTTTCTAGCGGAGTAGTTGCAAACGCGGCGGATTGGATTACCAATTCTTCCGCCGGATACCGTAAAAGTCAACAACAAATTTTAAAAACGGCGATTTTGATGTAGGAATCAAGGAAACGGGTGTAGAAGTATCTACAAAGATAACACGAGTTATCATTTGTTTCAAATTGGATATTATTAAGCTCGGATGAGGTGTGGATATGAGTCGAGTTACCGCCAATGACGTCGCCAAAGCAGCCGGGGTGTCCCGGACTACCGTTTCCTTGGTGCTGAATGATGTTGCCAATGCCCGGATCCCCAACGAGACCCGGAATAAAATTCTCGAAATTGCCAAAAAGCTTAACTATCAACCCAACCAGTTCGCGCAAGGGTTAAAGACCAACCGCTCCAAAACGATCGCCTTTATTTTGCCGTCCATCTCCAATCCCTTTTATCCCTATGTGGCTCAAGGCATTGAAGAGGTGGCGTTGGCGCACGGTTATACCGTTTTTATCTGTAACACTTACCGGAATATCGATGAAGAACGACGGTATTTGATGGCTTTATCCCAGCGTCAGGTGGACGGGATTATCTTAACCGGGTCGTTTCAATCGCGGGAACTCTTAATGGAATTCTTGGAGCGTGGCGTGGCGCTCACCACTTTTACCCGGTATAACGACTTGCCCCAGGCCGATCAGGTCATGGTGGACAACGTCCACGGCGGATATTTAGCCACTAAACACTTGCTTGATCTGGGTCACCAGCGGATTGCCTTTTTGGCCGGTCCAATGGTTTATCAATCCCGGGTTGACCGGGTTGAAGGATATAAGAAGGCCCATGGCGATTATGGGTTGAAGGTTGACGAGTCGTTGATCCTGGCGAGTGATTCTGAAAGCGAGCACCACGATCAGACGTATGATCTATACAACGGCTATAATCTTGCCAAACAACTTGTCAAACAAGGCTCGAGCGTATCGGCGGCCGTGGTTATCAACGATATGACCGCACTAGGGGCGATGAAGGGATTTCGGGAGGCGGGAATCCGGATTCCCGAAGATATCTCATTGGTCGGTTACGACAACATCCCGATGGCGGGAATTGTCGAACCGGGGTTAACCACGATTGATCAACCCAAATTTGAACGGGGTAAGGCTGCCGCCGAACTGTTGATCAAACGGCTCGAGGAACCGGCGAATAAAGAACGGCGCAGTATCACCTTTATGCCGTCATTAATCACCAGAGACAGTTGTCGTCGCCTGAGCTAAACGAGTTGAAAAACAGCCACGTCAGTCGTGACTGACGTGGCTGTAAGGAGAAGTTTCTTTGCGGGAATGACCGCGAATTGATTAGTTTACAAATTTTACCATCAAAAACTTACATTTAACTAAATATAGTTTACCGCAATCCTTGGGTTTTTACCAATACAAGGAAGTTACGACTCGGTAAAAATATTGTTTCAAACGTAAAGGAGGAAGTAACATGAGCAAAATCACCAAGCTGTTCTTGATTTTAACCATTGCGGCCTTGTTTGCCGGTATTTGCGTCAATGCAAAGAGTATCTATCCCCTTAATACGAATGTAACCTTAACCTATTGGGTACCGTTGTTTAATAATGTTTCGGCGTCGGTCCGCAATTTGAACGATACGCCGTTATATAAGGAAATGGAGAAACGGACCGGCATTAAAGTTAAATTTAGTCACCCCGCTTTCGGCCAGGAGGGCGAGCAATTCAATTTGATGTTGGCTTCGGGCGATCTACCCGACATTATTGAGTACAGCGGTTGGCTTACATATCCCGGCGGACCGGAAAAAGCCATCGGCGACGGCGTGATTGTCGGATTGAACGACTTGATCAACAAGTACTCCCCGAATTTAAAGAAAGTATTGCACGATAAGGAGTTAAACCGGATGGTCAAGACCGATAGCGGCAAGTATTTCGTCTATCCGCACATCCGGAACAATGAAAAACTGTTGGTCTTCATCGGTCCGTTCCTGCGGCAGGACTGGCTGACCGAATTGGGCTTGCAACCGCCGACAACCGTCGACGAATGGTACACTGTGTTAAAAGCATTCAAAGAAAAGAAAAAATCCAATTCGCCGCTGACGATCCGCTATGACATCTTAAACACGCATAATGCGTTTGTCGGAGCTTACGGTGTCGGCCACGATTTCTATATTGACAAAGGCAAGGTCAAATACGGTCCGATTCAACCGCAATACAAACAATTTTTAACGACATTCCACAAATGGTATGCCGAAGGCTTGATCTCCAATGACTTTGGCATGGTCGATCAGAAGGTTTTGGACGCGCGAATGGTGAGCGGCATTGCCGGCGCCACCGTCTCCAACAGCGGCGGCGGGATCGGCAAATATCTGGATGCCATGAAGAAGAAAGATCCCAAATTTGATCTGGTGGCCGTTCCGTACCCAACGTTACGCAAAGGCCAACGCGCCGAATTCGGCCAACGGGACTTAATCTACTCCCGGAACGGAAACGCGGCGATCACCCAAAAGAGCAAATCCAAAGAAGTTGCCGCCCGGTACCTTGATTACGGTTACGGTCCCGAAGGCAATATGTTGTTCAACTTTGGCACGGAAGGCGTCAGTTATACGATGGTCAACCAATATCCAACCTATACCGAATTGATCAAAACTCCGACCAACCTGACCATGGGTCAGTCGCTCGCCCGGTACACCCGGGGCGGCTATAACGGACCCTTTGCCCAGGACGTGCGCTATTTTGAACAATATTCCCTGGCCTATCCGCAACAGAAACATGCGGTGGACGTCTGGGCCAAAACCAATCAGGCCGCGCATCAAATGCCGCCGATTACCCCAACTGCCGCGGAAAGCAGTGAGATGGCCAAGATCATGTCCGAAGTCGGCGCTTACCGCGATGAAATGGTGTTGAAATTCATCATGGGCACCGAACCGTTGGAGAATTTCGATAAGTTTGTCGCCCAGATCAAAAAGATGGGAATCGACCAAGCGGTAAAGATTAACCAAGACGCCTTAGCCAGATATAAAAATCGGTAGTTGGAATTGAAACAACCAAATCTCCAAATCAAAACCGGGAAATTTCTCCCGGTTTTTTGTTTGCCGGAAAAAAGGGGGATTGGCAAGTGGGGAACTATTCCGCACCCGGGATTTTAAAAAAGGATTTACGTCGTGGGACATCAACATTGGGACTCCGGTATCATAAACTACTCAAAAAAGTTGTGGATCAAAAATACAAAACGGGGTGGTTGCCCATTTGATGATGCGTAGATCTGCTTTCGCGGCAGACCGTTAATTAACCTTGAATTGATAGGAGGATTATAATGTCTCTTAAAAAACCTCTGCTCGTCCTGGTTTTTGTGTTGGGACTAGTAACTACCCTGGCGCTCCCGCGCGTTACAGCGGCCCCTAATGAAGTGACGTTGTTAAATGTATCGTACGACCCGACCCGGGAATTGTATCAAGACTTTAACGCGGCGTTTGCGAAATATTGGAAGGCAAAGACCGGGCAGACCGTGACGATCAAACAATCCCATGGCGGCTCCGGCGCGCAAGCCCGGGCGGTGCTTGACGGGTTGGAAGCGGATGTGGTCACCCTGGCCTTATCGTACGATATTGATGTTTTATATCAAAACGGCCGCCTGGTGGCGAAAAACTGGCAGCAACGGCTGGCGAACAACAGCGCGCCGTATACTTCGACCATCGTGTTTTTAGTGCGCAAGGGTAATCCCAAAGCCATTAAGGATTGGGATGACTTGATCAAACCCAATGTGTCCGTCATTACCCCCAATCCGAAAACTTCGGGAGGCGCCCGTTGGAATTATTTGGCGGCCTGGGGTTACGCCCTCAAAAAGTATGGTGGCAATCAAATCAAAGCCAAAGAGTTTGTGACCCGTTTATTTAAAAACGTTCCGGTACTCGACTCGGGCGCCCGCGGCGCCACCAACACCTTTGTCCAACGCGGTTTGGGCGACGTCTTGCTCGCTTGGGAAAATGAAGCGTTTTTGGCCATCAATGAACTGGGCAGAGACAAATTCGAGATGGTCGTGCCTTCGCTGAGCATTTTGGCGGAACCGCCGGTGACGGTGGTGGATCGGTACGCCGCGAAACACGGGACCCGGAAAGTCGCCGAAGCCTATCTCGAATATCTTTATAGTAAAGCGGGGCAAGAGATCGCCGCCCGCAATTACTACCGGCCGCGGCTGAAGTCGGTCGCCGCCCGGTTTGACCATTTTGCCAAGGTGAAGCTGTTCACCATTGACGATTTGTTCGGCGGATGGCAGCAAGCGCAAAAAACCCATTTTGACGACGGCGGTACGTTTGATCAGATTTATCAACATTAAAAGTGGGTGATGAGGGTTTTGCCGCGTAAACATCGGAGTATTTTGCCCGGGTTCGGTCCGGCGCTTGGTTTTACCGTCCTTTATATCGGGTTGATCTTGTTGATCCCCCTGGCATTGCTGTTCTTAAAAGCTGCGGCGCTGAGTTGGGAGCATTTCTGGCAGATTGTCACCGCGCCAAGGGTGATTGCCTCATACCGGCTGAGTATCGGGGCGTCGCTGTGGGCGGCCGGCAATAATGCGGTATTTGGCTTGTTGCTGGCATGGGTGCTGACGCGTTATCAATTTCCCGGCCGGAAACTGGTCGACGCCTTAATTGACCTACCGTTTGCCATGCCTACCGCCGTCGCCGGGATTGCCTTAACCACGATTTATGCGGCAAATGGGTGGATCGGCCAGTATTTGGGGTTACTGGGGATCAAAGTAGCCTATACGCCGCTGGGGGTGGTTACCGCCTTAACCTTTATCGGACTGCCGTTTGTGGTCCGGACCATTCAACCGGTTTTGGAAGACCTCGACCGGGAGGTCGAAGAAGCCGCCGCCAGTTTGGGAGCCAACCGCCTGCAGACCTTTGGGAAAGTCATCTTTCCGGCGCTTTGGCCGAGTTGGTTGACGGGGTTGGCGTTAGCGTTCGCCCGGGGACTCGGCGAATATGGCTCGGTGGTGTTTATCTCCGGCAACATGCCGTTGCGGACCGAGATTACGCCGCTGGTCATCGTCACCAAACTGGAACAGTTCGATTATGCCGGCGCGGCCGCCGTGGCCTGTGTCTTGCTTTGTATCTCGTTTATTTTACTTTTCGCCATTAACTTTTTCCAGTGGTGGAACGGGCGAAAAAAATTGCCAGCCTAAGATCGGAGGAGAAGCTATGTCCGACGAGCTTCCATCGGAAATAATACCCAAAGCGACGACCAATGAAGCAACCTGGGTGCGCTGGTCGCTCATTGCGGTGGCCTTAATGTTCGTCGCGGCCTTTTTAATCATCCCCTTAGCGGCGGTATTTTCCCAAGCGTTGGCCAAAGGTTTTTGGATCTATTGGCAAGCGTTGACCGAACCGGAGACCTTTGCCGCCATTCAATTGACGTTGGTGACGGCCGCGACTGCGGTACCGCTTAATTTAATCTTTGGGGTGACCGCCGCCTGGGCCATCGCCAAGTTTGATTTCCCCGGAAAAAATCTGTTGATCACCCTGATCGACCTGCCCTTTGCGATTTCGCCGGTGGTCTCGGGGTTGTTGTATGTGTTGTTGTTCGGGCTGCACGGTTGGTTGGGGCCGTGGTTGGCGGCGCACAATCTGAAAATTATCTTTGCGGTCCCCGGAATCATTTTGGCAACGGTGCTCGTGACCTTTCCGTTTATCGCCCGCGAGTTGATCCCGTTGATGCAGGCGCAAGGAACCGATGAGGAAGAAGCGGCTTTGATTTTGGGAGCGAACGGGTGGCAGACGTTTTTCAGGGTGACCCTGCCCAACATCAAATGGGGTCTTTTGTATGGCCTGATCCTTTGCAACGCCCGGGCCATGGGCGAGTTTGGCGCAGTGTCGGTCGTCTCCGGTCATATTCGCGGCATGACCAACACCATTCCGTTGCAAGTCGAAATTCTTTACAACGAATACAATTTTACAGCGGCATTTGCAGTCGCTTCATTATTGGCACTGTTAGCCCTCGTCACCTTAACCGTCAAGTCGTTGGCGGAGTGGCGTTTGAAACAGGAAAACACCATGAATGGAGGGGCTAGAAACAGGGAGGGGTGAATCATGAGCATTATCATTCAGGATATCCACAAGCAATTTGGCAATTTCACCGCGTTAGACCATGTCAAGCTGGAAATTCCCACCGGGGAACTGGTGGCGCTGTTAGGTCCGTCCGGATCCGGGAAAACGACGTTGTTACGAATAATCGCCGGTTTGGAGACACCGGACAGCGGGACGGTCTATTTTCAAGGGGAGGCAACCACTGGCCGGAAGGTTCAAGAACGCCAGGTCGGTTTTGTCTTCCAACATTACGCGTTGTTCAAACACATGACCGTTTTTGAAAATATCGCTTTTGGCCTGCGGGTCCGGCGTACGAAAAACCGTCCGTCGGAAGCCGCGATCAAGGAGAAGGTGAACCGGTTGTTACAACTGGTTCAAATGGAGTATCTCGGGCAGCGGTATCCATCCCAGTTGTCGGGGGGGCAACGTCAACGGATCGCCTTAGCCCGGGCCTTGGCGGTCGAACCGCAAATTCTATTGCTGGATGAACCGTTTGGCGCGTTGGATGCGAAAGTCCGGAAGGAGCTCCGGCGTTGGATCCGGCAATTGCATGACGAGATTCATCTGACCAGTATCTTTGTTACCCATGATCAGGAAGAGGCATTGGAAGTCGCCGACCGGGTGGTGGTTATGAATCAAGGCCGGATTGAACAGATCGGCACACCGGAAACGGTCTACGATCAACCGGCCAATTCGTTTGTCTGTCAGTTTCTCGGCAGCGTCAATCTGTTTCGCGGCCGGTTGGATCACGGGCAAGTGCAAATTGGCGAGCATCGCTTTGCCAGCCCGGAGTTGCGGGAGTGTCAAGAAGACTCGGCGGTGGCCTTTGTCCGGCCCCATGAATTGGCGATTGAACGGGACGGCGACGATCTCAAAAATATCAAAGCGACCGTCTCGTATGTCCGCGCCATCGGGCCTTTGGTAAGAATGGAATTGAAACGGGCCGATACCGGGGAGTTAATCGCCGCGGAATTGGTCAAGGAACAATATAACGAATTGGGATTGCAGGTTGGGGATCCCGTGTTTGTCGGATTGAAAAATTGCAAGGTTTTTGTGGGGGATGCGTTTTGACGATACCGGAACGGAATGATGATCGTTTGAAATTTACTGCCGGCTCCGCCAGCGAACTCTTGCGCGGGTTGGCAATCACATATGGCCGCCGCTTGGCGTTGGCGTCGAGCCTCGGCGCGGAAGATCAGGTTTTAACGGATATGTTGTTGAAGATCATGCCCGATGCCCGGATTTTTATCTTGGACACCGGTCGGCTGCCTCAAGAGACTTACGCGACCATCACGGCAACGATGCGTCGCTACAATTGTCGTTATGAGATCTATTGCCCGGATACCAAAGCCTTGGAAATGATGGCAAGCGAGCACGGACCGGATTGGTTTTACGAGAGTGTCGCCGGTCGCAAGCAATGTTGTCAGGTAAGGAAAGTCCAGCCCTTGCAACGGGTCTTGGGGACGCTCGACCTTTGGATTACCGGCCTGCGTCGCCAGCAGTCGCCAACCCGGGCGGCGATCGACGTCATCGAGTGGGATGAAACCAACCAACTGCTCAAAGCCAATCCGTTGGCCGACTGGTCGACGGAAGCGGTTTGGCAATATATCCGGGAGCACCAAGTCCCGTATAACCCGCTGCACGACCAAAACTACGCCAGTATCGGTTGCGCCCCGTGCACCCGGGCGATTGCTCCCGGTGAGGACTTACGGGCCGGCCGGTGGTGGTGGGAGGAGCCGGCGCATAAAGAATGCGGTCTGCACTACCGGGACGGTAAATTGGTCCGGGGGAATCCATCATGAATCAATTAGCCAAGCTTGAAAATCAAAGTGTGTATATCCTTCGGGAAGCGTATCGCGAATTTAAGAGTTTATGCATGTTATGGTCGATCGGCAAAGACAGCACCGTGCTGCTCTGGCTCACCCGGAAAGCCTTTTTTGGGCATGTGCCCTTCCCGTTGGTCCATATCGACACTTCGTTTAAGATTCCCGAGATGATCGCCTACCGCGACCGCCTGGCGTCGGAATGGCAATTGCAGATGATCGTCGGCCGAAATGAACTCGCCATTCAAAACGGCGCAACCTATCCCGATGGGAAAGCCGACCGGATCACCTGCTGCAAAAATTTAAAAAGCGAAGCCTTAAAACATACGCTTTCCGGGGAATGGCCGCGTTACCGGTTTAATCATCAACTCCAAATCTATCAAATCGATACTCAGGTCGAACCGTATACGGGGGTTATTGTCGGGGTGCGGGCCGACGAGGAGGGGAGTCGCTCCAAAGAACGGTATTTCTCGCCCCGCGACCGCCAGAACGAATGGGATGTGGGAGATCAGCCACCGGAGCTTTGGAATCAGTTTACAACGGATTTCGCGCCGGGAACGCATCTGCGCATCCATCCGTTGCTGGATTGGACCGAATTGAATATCTGGGAGTACATTGAAGCGGAGCAGATCCCGGTCACATCGCTCTATTTTGACCAGGGCAAGGGGAAACGTTACCGTTCGCTGGGGTGTTATCCGTGCACCAAACCGGTTGATTCGACGGCGCAAAATGTGGCGGAGATCATTGCGGAGCTTCGGAGCGGCAAATTTGCCAATATCGCCGAACGGTCCGGCCGCGAACAGGATCAGGAAGACGGCGGGAGTTTGGAAACTTTGAGACGGGATGGGTATATGTGATGGACTTTGAACGCGAACCAATGAATATTGTCATTGTCGGTCATGTCGATCATGGGAAAAGTACGGTTATCGGGAGGTTGCTGGCGGATACCGGCTCGTTGCCCGAGGGAAAGCTGGCGCAAGTGCAACGCAATTGCGAGCGGAATGCCAAACCGTTCGAATACGCCTTTTTACTGGATGCCTTAAAGGATGAGCAAGCGCAAGGAATTACCATCGATACCGCGCGTTGCTTCTTTCAATCGGCACAACGGCGTTATATTATTATTGACGCTCCGGGACATAGCGAGTTTTTGAAAAATATGATCACCGGCGCCGCCCGGGCGGAAGCCGCCCTGTTAGTGATCGACGCCAAAGAAGGGGTTCGGGAGAATTCGCGGCGCCACGGTTTTATCCTGGCGATGCTTGGGGTCAGGCAAATCGTGGTGTTAATCAATAAGCTGGATCTGGTCGATTTCGATCAAGCGGTTTACGATCAAGTCGTGGCGGAGTTTGGCGATTTTCTGGCGCAGATCAAGGTCAAACCCCGCGCTTTCGTCCCGGTTTCCGCCCGGAACGGCGCCAATTTGGCTTTCCGTTCCGATCAAATTCCCTGGTATCAGGGCGGAAGCGTCCTTGAGCTGATGGATGGACTGTCAAAAGCGAAAGACAAATGCGAACAACCGTTGCGCCTGCCGGTTCAGGATATTTACAAATTTACGGAAGGCGGGGATGACCGGCGTATCTTTGCCGGGACGGTGGAAAGCGGCCGGCTCAAAGTGGGTGATCCCGTCATTTTTCTGCCTTCCGGCAAAACCTCCACCGTGGCGAGCATCGAAGGGTTTCAGCAATCCCTGCAAACTTCGGTCGCGGCCGGGTCCGCCACCGGACTGACCTTGACGACGCAAGTTTATGTCAAACCGGGCGAAATCATCTGCCGGCCTGATGAACCGTTGCCCCATTGCGGCCTGCGTTTCAAAGCCAATTTATTCTGGATGGGCAAACGACCCTGTGTCAAAGGGAAAACCTATAAGCTGAAACTTGTCACCAACCGCGTCGTCGTTGAAATCGAGCAGATCAAGCAGGTACTCAATTCGGCCGATTTAACGACGACCGGTGACTGCGACCGGGTCGAACGGCACGAGGTTGGGGAGTGCGTCTTGAAAACCTTAAAGCCGATTGCGTTTGATCGCTCGGAAGACATCGAGGCGACCGGCCGGTTTGTCATCGTCGACAATTATGAGATTGTCGGCGGAGGAATCATCACGGAAGCGCTGACCGCGGAAGAGTACAATCAGGCCGGCGCTTGGCTGGAACCGCGGTTTGTTTGGGAACGCACGGGTATTTCCCCAAAGGAACGGGAACAACATTTCGAACAGAAACCCCGGTTCATTGTGTTGAGCGGCGCGGAGCTTCAGTTGCAACAGGACGTGGCCAGAGCTTTGGAACGGTTGTTGTTCGAATCCGGTTACAGCGCCTATTATCTTGGCGTGGGCGGCAACCCGGAAAACGCGGGGAACAACGACGCGGCGGATGCAACGGTCCGGTTCGAACAAATCCGGCGTTTAAGCGAGTTTGGTAAGCTCCTTTGTGAAGCGGGACAAATCTTGATCACCAGTATCCCCGCTTTGGAGTCGGATGAGATTCAAGGCCTCCAACAGACCAATCAAGCCGGCGAAACCGTTATGTTGTGGCTCAATCCCGATTGCCCCGAAGCCGGACCGGTCATTCCGATTCACGGCGTTACCGTCAGTGAAATCCTGGCGAAAGTCATTACCGTTTTGGACTATCAGGAGAATATCCGCAATGCGGTATTGCCGCTGATCGGCTGAGGCGGCAACGAGCCGAAAGCGGTCAGCATGGCCCCAAAAACGCAAAGCTGTTGCAGGTGACACTCAGGTCGGATCACGCCGCACAGCTTTTTTTATATGTAGAAAACAATGCCGATCCAGGATGCACAGTGATTGGGCGAGGATGCACAGTGATTGGGCGAGGATGCACAGTGGTTGGGCGAGGATGCACAGTGGTTGAGCGAGGATGCACAGTGGTTGAGCGAGGATGCACAGTGGTTGAGCGAGGATGCACAGTGGTTGAG
>JAEZFP010000065.1 GCA_023417475.1 Bacillota bacterium
GAGTCGGAGCAACCGGAGCAACCGGAGCGACCGGACTGACTGGAGCTACGGGTGGAGTCGGAGCAACCGGAGCCACCGGACCGGTAGGAGCCACGGGTGGAGTTGGAGCAACCGGAGCCACCGGACCGGCAGGAGCGACTGGCCCGGTAGGACCGGGATTCTCCACTGCTTATGCATATATCTACAACACCGAAGCCATCGCTAGCATTCCGGTTGGCGACGACGTCCCATTCAGCACCAATGGCATTATCGTCGGCGATATTACGCATACGGCGGGAAGCACGGACATCACGCTTAATTCCAGCGGTGATTATGACATTACCTTCTCGGTTCAGGCGGATCGAGTCAATCAATTCGCCTTGTACCTAAACGATGTCTTGGTTCCGGGTTCGATATATGGTATCGGAGCGGCGAACATTCACAACATCGGACGGGTTATTGTATCAGTGACGGCGCCGGCAGTGCTCACGGTGCGTAACAACTCCTCCTTCACCGATGTTGCGTTCTTAACGCAAATCGGGGGAACAGCCAACGATACCAACGCCGCAATTCTCATTGTAAAACTACGGTAATATCAGGAAAGGGTTGTCCGATCCGGGCAACCCTTTCTCAATTCCATCCCAGCGCTTCAAGGAGAAAGCGCCGGGAAGCTATTGACCGGTCTAATCGAACATGGTATAATTAAACAAATTTAATATGTCGGTCATAACAACATTGAAAAGGCAAAGTAGCGCGCGAAAATGACCAAGCGAGCCCCGAATGGTGTAAGGGGGTTCATGGAAACGTTGCGAAGTTCGCCTCGGAGTTGCCCGCTGAATCTTGAAAAAGTAGTAGGTGCGGCCGGAGCCTCCTACCGTTATTTGGGGAGCAGCCTTAACCGCTTTCCGGTTGTGGTTGAAGAAGAGCGGATCCTAACAGTTAGGGTCAATTTGAGTGGTACCACGGAGCTTTCCGTCTCAGCGAGACGGAAGGCTTTTTTATTTATTGGGCTATTTGAGTCATTTGGAAATGGCGAAGCGAAGAACCGGGGAAGGTTTTGGGCAAAGCCATTGGGGGTGGTTATTTCTTTTTTGGTCTGGAATATCCGGATTGCAATGATAGATTGGTATTGTTTAATCGGAATGCGAGGAGGAATTGATTGTGTGGAATCGTGAGATGGAGACGATGCCCCGGGCGGATTTGGAAAAACTGCAAGCGGAACGGTTGCGGAAGACCGTGGATAGGGTTTATGAAAATGTGCCTTTTTACCGGCAAAAGTTACAAGCGGCGGGAATTAAACCCGACGATATTCGGGGCGTCCAAGATTTAGCCAAACTACCCTTTACATATAAGCAAGATTTACGGGACAACTATCCGTTCGGTTTGTTTGCCGCGCCCAAAGACGAGATTGTCCGGGTTCACGCATCGTCGGGCACCACCGGCAAGATGACGGTGGTTGGCTATACTAAAAAAGATATTCAAACCTGGTCGGAAGTCATGGCGCGCACGTTGGGCTGCGGCGGAGTGACCAACCAAGATACGGTACAGGTGGCTTATGGGTATGGATTGTTCACCGGCGGGTTGGGCGCTCATTACGGAGCGGAATGGCTCGGCGCGACAGTGATTCCGATCTCCGGCGGCAACACCAAACGCCAATTGCAGATTATGGTGGACTTCGGCACAACGGCAATCGCCTGTACTCCTTCCTATAGTTTATTTATGGCGGAGACGGCGGCCGAAGAAGGGATCGACGTGCGGGCGTTGCCGGTGCGGGTTGGCTTTTTCGGGGCCGAACCTTGGTCGAACAATATGCGGAAAGAGATTGAGGAAAAGTGGAATATTAAAGCCATCGATATCTATGGCTTAAGCGAAGTGATCGGTCCGGGGGTGGCCAGCGAATGCCTGGCGCAAGACGGCTTACATATCTGGGGTGACCATTTCCTGGCGGAGGTGATCGATCCCAACACCGGCGAAGTCTTGCCCTATGGTGAAAAAGGCGAGCTGGTCTTCACTTGCATCACCAAAGAAGCATTGCCGCTGATCCGTTACCGGACGCGCGATATCAGCATTTTATATAACGAACCCTGTTCCTGCGGACGGACGCATCTGCGGATGCGCCGGGTGATGGGCCGGACCGACGATATGCTGATCATTCGCGGCGTCAACGTCTTCCCGTCGCAGATCGAGAGCGTGTTGTTGGAGATCGGCGAGACCGAACCCCATTACCAATTGATTGTCGATCGCGAAGGGAATCTGGATGACCTCGAAGTATGGGTGGAAATGTCGGAACGGCTCTTCTCCGACGAAGTCCGGAAACTGGAGGAGATTGAGGGTAAGATTAAACGGGAGATCGCGAGCACGTTGGGGATTTCGGCCCGGGTCAAACTGGTTGAACCGAAAACCATTGCCCGGAGCGAAGGCAAGGCCAAACGGATCATTGACCGCCGCGACGTCTACGCCGACGCCAACCAATAAACCCCTGCCGATCGGAGTCAGCCGGATTGAATGAAGGTATTTTTGACCAAAACGCGAATTATACTTATTGTAAATCGGTTGGCCTAAAGATGACGGAAATAATTGGTTGACGGAAGTAGCGGACGGAAGGAGAATGGGCATGAAAGTAAAGCAGATCTCAATTTTTTTAGAAAATCAATCCGGGCGACTCGCGCGAGTCACCAAAACCCTCGGAGATCATCATATTAATATTCGGGCTTTATCCATCGCCGATACCACCGATTTCGGGATTTTACGGTTAATTGTTAGCGATCCTGAGAAGGCTTGGCAGGTTCTGAAGGAACAGGAATATACCGTCAGCGAGACGGAGATCATCGCCATTCAAGTTCCCGATCACCCCGGCGGCTTGGGCGAAATTTTGCAAATATTGGACCAATGCGGTATCAACATTGAATATATGTACGCTTTTGTCGGTCGTTCCAACGCCGATGCGGTGGTCGTCTTCCGGGTGGAAAATATCGACCGCGCCATCGAATTGCTCAAAGAGACCGGAGTCAAGCTGTTAAGCGGCGTCGAAGTGTACCAGGTCTGAGACCGGCTGAAATGAATTCAACCGTTATTGGAAGAGGTTGTGTCGCGCAACCTCTTTTGTTTTTTTATAAACGGGAGGTTTGGTTTCGTTTAATTTTATGTAAAAAGGGAGGTTCGCATGGTTGATAAAGCGAAGCAAAGAAAAGCATTTTGCTATGCAACATTAGATCATGGAGGAAGAACCGATGGGGCTGTATGTAAATGTACGGGTGAAGGCGTTGATCTTTGATATTGACGGAACATTGGGGGACACGATGCCGGTTCACTTGCGGGCGTGGGAAGCGGCCGGACAAGTGCATGGGTTTATCTATCCGTCGGAGCTTTTTTATCAATATGCGGGACTACCCACCAAAAACATTGTTCAAATGCTGAATGAGCGTTTTGGATATCAGTTGAATCCGGAACAAGTGATGGTGACGAAGAATGAGGCCTATCTACGATTGATTCACGAGATCAAGCCGATCAAACCGGTGGTTGAGATAGTGAAGAAATTTCACGGCAAGTTGCCGATGGGTCTGGGAACCGGCGAAGTCAAAAGTATTGCCCAGCAAAACATCAAAGCGTTGGGACTGGAAGGATACTTTACCGCGATGGTCTCCGGGGATGAGGTTGTCAACGGGAAACCGGATCCGGAAACGTTTTACCGCTGCGCCGACCGGCTGGGAATCGCTTCCGAATATTGCCAAGTGTTTGAAGATGGGGAGTTGGGGTTGGAGGCGGCCCGCCGGGCGGGAATGATCGCCACCGATATCCGGCCGTTTTTGGAAACGCCGTCGCCTGAACCGGTGGTCGAACAACCAAAACGCAAGATTTCGTAACGACGGTGTTTCGTCACAAAACAAACGCTGTTGCCAATGGACCGTCGGGTTCCTTGCGGCAACGGCTTTTTTTATGCCTCCGCCATTTTCATTCTTTCGCTTGTTCCAAATTGTTGGCTTTTGAGAAAATATCCCATGGCGCCCCTCTCTTCCGCCGCTTCGAACCGGCTGTCATTTAAAAGAGAGGGGGATTGTAAAAAGTTGGATCAAGTATTCGCTATCGAAGGGGGGTGAGTCGCGCCCCTATTTTCATCCGTTCGCTTGCCCAAGTCGGATACTCGCTAGGAGCGCCGGGAGGGAATCAGCAGGATCACGCCCAGGCAAACCAGGACTAACGGCCAAAAGTAACGGGAAAAATCCCAAGGAATAAAAGCTTTGATCAGAAAATAAAACCCGAGCAGGATCAGGAATGCGCCCAGATAATTGATTTTATTCGGCGATTTTGACTGCGGAGCGAGGGCTTCGGAAGGATTTTCAAGGGTAGTGTCACTGTTTTCGGTTTTCGGCTGTTCCGGAATGACGATCCAAGCGATTACATATGCCAGCACGCCGCTACCTCCGAAGACAACCGCTAAAACCCAGATCAGACGGACCAACGTGACGTCGATGGCGAAATATTCCGCGATTCCCGCGGCGATTCCGGCAATTTTCCGGTCGCTGACGGAGCGATACAAACGTTTTGAACTCAAACAAATACCCCCTATCCCCTAAAAACAAAGTTACCCGGTTTGCTTGTTAATTATACAAAAAAAGTTTCATTTTGGCAAATGCCGGTTTCATTTGCCGTCATCCCCGCCCGCTTCGGTGAATATCATTTTGATATGAAAACTAGCGGGAGCGATGTGGATGAATGATGGTTTTTCCGGAATCAACCGGGAATTGGCTCAATTTTTAGCCGGCTGTATCATCGAGGCGTATCAACAATTTAGTACCGGCGGCGCGTTTGGAGTTCCCGCCGGTTACCGGATGTTGGGACCGATCATGTCCGGAACCGGGGAACAGACAAAGCTTTACGGTTATATGATTGAATCCGTGGCGGGGGTTTTAATCGTATTCCGCGGCACCCGGACCGTGGGGGAATGGTTAACCGATTTTGATATCCGGCAAGTTGAATTCCCCTATGTAGACGCCGGACGCACTCATTCCGGTTTTACGGAGTTATACGGTGTGTTGCGCCCCTCAATCCTGCGGGGGTTGCAGTTCTCGCCCCATTGGAAAAGGGTTGTGGTCACCGGCCACAGTTTGGGGGGAGCCTTGGCCACGTTGGCCGCGTTGGATATCATGGCGAATACGCTATATTACAATTTGTCAATGTATAACTTCGGCAGTCCCAAAGTGGGAGATCCCCAATTTGCAACTGTTTATGACCAAAAGGTCCAAAGTAGTTTTCGAATCGCCAACCTGTTTGACCCGGTCCCGAAGGTCCCGCCGGAGCAGGCGACATTGCCGTTTTCCCAAGAAGTGGTGACCTATCAGCATGTCAGCCGCGCAGTTCATATTTTTATACACACCGGGAGCTTAATCCAAAATCATGATATTCGTACCTATCTGCAGGGAATTGGCGGGGATAAAAGTGATAATAACAAAAAGTAGTCCTAAGCGCTGAAAATGAAATAAAGGTTCCCCACCGGCGCGGGTAAGAAAATTGCTTACGGTTGGCCAGCTGATGTAGAAAAATTTTGTAATTTTGTATAATATGCTTCATTTGGTAACACAATATAGTCAGGCAAGATTTTATTTCGTGTTAGGGAGTGAAGCGTAATATGAACAAACATGCTTTGGCTGTAGCAAAATCCGCAACAAAAACCATACCCAAGGTGAAACCCCGTTATACGGATGATGAGAATCAATTATTATTTGATTCGTGGTGGCATCCCCAAAGACGACGGGAACTGGCCGGAAAATTGGGCCGGGCGATGAGCGCCTTGCGCAGCCAGTTTTGCCGGCTATTAAAAGAAAAGGGGATTTCGAACGAAGATTATTATGAAATGATGCAATCGCGGCATGCGGGAGACGCCGGTTCGCAAGCGCATAAACGCAATCCCGAATCCAAAGCGGTTGATCGCATTATTTTGGAGACGTTCTGCAAACATCAGGCGTTGGGAAACTCTCGTACCCAGGCTTGTTCGGAATTGCAACAGATTATCGGTTCAAATTATTCGGAAGCCGCGCTGAAGTTGCGTTTTTACCGGTTGGTAAAAGTGATGGGCTATCATGATGAAGATTTGCTCCAGATTGGGCGGCAATTTTTGGGAGCCCGTCCGGAAAAACCGGCGGCGTCCCCCATCGAAACGTTGAGCCGCAAAACAATCTCAGGCGCCGCCGATGAACAGCAGATTGCGGTTCCGGAAGTCGAGAGCATCCCTGCGGCGGTCAATCGATCCGGCGATAATTCTTTCTTTTATGCAATCTCCTCATTGCCGGAGACTGTGCGCACCCAGGAACAACGTTTGGTCAAGCTGGAAGAGGTACAACGGCATCAACTGGATTTGCGCGGTTTTATCGAGCATCTGTTGGCGGTAGAGCGGGATTTGAAACGGGAAGATAAATTGCTGGAGGAGATTCAACAACTGCAAGCCGTCAATGAGTCGTTGCAAGCCATGATGGAAAAGGAACGGGAAAAACTAAAAAAACGGGAGACGGAGTTGGCGGAGGTTTATCAATTGCTCGAAAAAACCCTCTCCGATTTCATGAATCTCGAAAGCGTGTCGAAATTGGCCTCATTGGGCGATTTTATGCACCGGCTGGAGATTACCGTCGATCAATTTGGCAACGTTTTAAAGAGCAAACGGGTTTTAATGTAACGGTCCATGTCACCGGTGGAGATCCGATGCGTCGGTCATGGCGAAGGGGAATATGTCTTTTGAAAAATTGGGCCGGCAATCGTCAATGATTGCCGGCCGATTTTACTGTCTGATCAACAGCGGCGATGGCAATGGCAATTTCCCTCAATCCGCATAAACGTCTCAATTCTTCATTTCCAAATACTTGACATAAGCGTAAGGTTTTACTATACTGGAAACTACGAAAACTGTTTTAGTTTCCTAACAACACGGAGCGCTGGCGGCGCTCATAAATTCAAAAAGAGGCACATAGACATGATTGACGAGGATAAGCTGAAACAGGCTGTGATTCAAAAAGCGACTGAACTTTTTTTTAAGTTCGGCTATACCAACACTACAACCCAACAGATCGCCGAAGAATTGGAGATCAGTAAAAAAACCATTTACAAATACTTCCCCAGCAAGGAAAGTCTGCTCGAAACAGTGATGGAACAAGAACATCAACAAATGACCGACAAACTCTCGACCTTGGCGAATGACAATACCATGGATTTCGTCGAGAAAGCGACGCGACTGTCTGAGGCGATGGTGATTGGCAGCGCAAAGTTAAGTCCCCAATTCATCAAAGACCTCCAGAAAGTGCGTTTTTCTTCGTGGTGTTGTCAGCAATATGATGAACAGATTTTGGTTTACCTTGAAAAAATGGTGCGCCAGGGAATCGATCAGGGTTTAATCCGCAAGGATGTCAATATTGATCTGGTTTTGCTGATGGTCGCCTGCATCCAGGGGCAATTGAACTTTGCGATGCTTTCGCAAATTGGTTTGACCCTGACCGACGGCATTGCGGGGATTGTCCGCATCGTGAATCAAGGAATCTTAACGGAGGCAGCCCGCCAAAAATATGAATAGGCGCTTTGACAAGCGTTTGGAAACCACTGATTCGTCCCGGGTATTTTATTTTTTTTACCCATCCGGAAACCCGAAAAACTTTTTTAGTTTCTCAAGTTTAATATGATATTAACATAAGCGTCGAGAGGAGTCGTTCGAATGAAGAAAAAGTTGTTTGGAGCAGTAATTGCCCTCGTCGTGGTGGCGATGATCCTGGTCACCATGACCTTGATGACCAATAAAGCGAAAATGGCGGCCCAAAGCGATTCATTTACCTTAACCGTCTATCCGGTTTCGGTGTTGCAAGTCTCCCAACGCAACGTGACCGACCAATTTAGTCAGACCGGGGTCATCGCCGCCAATCAGGACGTGGAAGTGATTTCGGAAATTCAAGGGAAAGTCATCGCGGTTTTTGTTCAGGTCGGTTCGCCGGTTGCGACGGGGTCGGTCATCGCCAAGGTCGACGACGAGTTGCCCAGAGCGAATTACTTGGCGTCCCAAGTCAGCTATGAAAAGGCCCGGCGCGATCTGGAACGGTACGAATCGTTGCGGCGCCAGGAGATCATTTCGGAGATGGAGTTGGAAGCGGTCCGGTTAAGTTATAAAGCGGCGGAAGCGCAATACACCGCCGCCCGCCGCCAGTATACCAATTCTACCATTACAGCCCCGATCGGCGGCCAGATCAGCGCCAAAACCATCGAAGTCGGAACCATGGTGTCGCCGGGCGGCAAGGTCGCGAACATCGTAGATATTGCCAAGTTAAAACTAAAGCTGAACTTAAGTGAGGTCGACGTCTTCCGGATTCAAGTCGGCGACCCGGTTACAATCACCACCGACGTTTATCCCGGGGTCCAATACGCGGGTCGCGTGGCGACGATCAGCGCCAAGGGCGATGAAGCCCATACCTATCCGGTGGAGATCGGGTTTGCCAACAATCGGCGGTATCCGTTGAAAGCCAGTATGTTCGGAAAAGTGGCGTTTTTAGCCAAAGGAGCGACGGACGCGTTGTTGATTCCCCGCGAAGCGTTGGTCGACAGCGTTCAGCATCCCGAAGTGTATGTCGTGAAAGACGGCAGGGTCCAATTACGGAAGATTGTAATCGGCCGGGAGATCGGTTCGGAATTGACGGTGATCCAAGGTTTGACCGCCGGCGAAACGGTGGTGGTCAACGGGCAAAACAACCTCACCAACGGGGTGAAAGTAACGGTAGTAAAGTAACCTTGCTAAATACTGACGGCTTCGGAAAACCGGCGGCCGTCAAATCTATGCCAAATCGAGGTGGTTGATGATGACCCTGACCGAATTAGCGATCAAACGCCCGTCGTTGATCATAGTCGTTTTTATCGCCTTAAGCTTGTTGGGTATTTTCGGGTACTCCCAGTTGAAATACGAATTGTTGCCGAAGATCGACATTCCGGTGATCAGTATCATGACCGCCTATCCCGGCGCTTCCGCAACCGAGGTTGAGTCCGGGGTGACCAAAAAGCTGGAGGATGCGGTATCGGTACTGGATAAAGTGGATAAAGTCCACGCCACGTCGCAAGAGGGCGTCTCCATTGTGATCGTGGAGTTCCGGCAAGACGCCAAGCTGGATTTTTCATTACAGGATGCGCAACGTCAGATTAACCAGGTTTTGTCCGATCTGCCGAGTGGCGCCAAAACTCCGACCCTCTCCAAGTTTTCCTTGAACGAGCAGCCAATCCTGCGAATCGGCGCGACCGCCAATTTGCCCGCGCGGGATTTCACGCAATTTTTAAAGGACGCGGTGCAACCGAAGTTATCCCGGGTGGCCGGAGTCGGGCAGGTTGTATTGCTCGGCGCAACCGAGCGCGAGATCAAGATAAACGTTAACGCCCAAAAGTTGCAGGGTTACGGACTTTCCATCGTCCAGGTCATGCAGATGGTGCAAGCTTCCAACCTGGATTTTCCCACCGGGACGATCAAGGACCAAGACGGTCAGTTTGTGGTGCGGTTGGCGGGCAAATTTAACACCGTTGCCGAGCTGCGGCGGTTGATTATTGGCAGGACCCCGTCGGGCGGCGAGATTCGCCTGGCGGATGTGGCTGAGGTCCAGGACGGAACGGCCGAAATCACCAATTTTAGCCGGATTAACGGACGGGCGGCGGTGGTAATGCTGATTCAAAAACAATCGGACGCCAACGCGGTGGAAGTGAGCAAACAGGCGCGGGCCGCCCTTGCCAAGCTGGAACGGGAGTATCGAGCGGAAGCGTTGCATTTTAATATTGCCCAAGATAGTTCCCTATTCACGATCGACGCCGCCAACGCGGTGAAGGAGGATTTAGGGATCGCCATCCTGCTGGTGGCGGCGGTGATGCTCGTCTTCCTGCATAGTTTACGCAACTCGGTCATTGTGATGGTGGCGATCCCGGCTTCGCTGCTGTCCACCATGATCGGGATGTGGGCGTTCGGGTATTCGTTAAATTTAATGACTTTGTTGGCGTTGTCGCTGGTTATCGGAATCTTGGTGGACGATTCGATTGTGGTTTTGGAAAATATCTATCGCCACCTTGAAAACGGCGTTGATAAACGTTTGGCGGCGCTGCGCGGCCGGAATGAGATCGGCTTCACCGCGCTCTCCATCACCATGGTGGATGTGGTGGTCTTTGTCCCGCTGGCGTTGGTCTCCGGCGTCATCGGCGGGATCATGCGCGAGTTTTCGGTGGTCGTGGTGCTCGCTACCCTGATGAGCCTCTTTGTCTCATTCACCGTTACGCCGCTGTTGGCATCGCGTTTTTCCCGGCTGGAACATTTGGCGCAGGGGACGTTGCTGGGACGGTTCGGCGTTTGGTTTGAACGGCAATATCAACGGTTGCTCCGGGTTTACCGGGAACTGTTGCAGTGGAGTCTGGCGCACCGGTGGGTCATTATCATGCTTTCGTTGGCGGGGTTGATCGGAGCTTTCGCTTTGGCGCCGCTGGGTTTTATCGGGGCGGAGTTTATGAGCCAGTCCGACCGGAGCGAATTCGCCATCACTTTGGAATTGCCGCCCGGCGCCAAACTGGAGCAGACCAATGCGATCGTCCATCGTGTCGAAGCGTTGCTGACCCGTTATCCCGAGGTGCAAAAGGTCATTGTGAATGTCGGCGCTTCCAGTAGCGGATTTATCGGCATGTCTTCCAATAACAGCGCCGAAGCGCATGTGGTGTTGACCCCGAAAAAAGAGCGCGACCGCAGCACCATGGCGATCGGGCGGGCGGTTCAGCGGGAAGTGCTGCAGCAAATGCCCGGAGTGACCTGCCGGGTGAATCTGATTTCGATTTGGGGTACGGCCGAAGGCGCTCCGATTGAGCTGGTGGTCAGCGGCAACAGTTGGGATAAGGCTTACCAGGCGGCCCAACAGGTAGCCCGGGTGGTCAAAACGATCCGGGGAACCGCCGACGTCCGACTCTCCTCGGAGGCCGGCAAGCCGGAGACCCGGGTGGCGATTGACCGCGAAAAAATGGCGGCGTTTGGTTTGACCATCGCCGATATCGGCAACACCTTGCAGATCGGCTTGACCGGCGACGACAGTTCGACCTTCCGGGACCGGGACGGGACTGAGTATACGGCCCGGGTGGTGCTGGATAGTTACAATCGTTCCCAAACCCAAGACATCGCCAACCTAACCTTTCGCAACAGCAGCGGCCAAATGGTGCAGTTGAAACAGTTCGCCCGGGTTTATCAGACGTTGGGTCCGACCAAATTGCAACGGATCGACCGCAGTTATGCCATTACGGTTTACTCGCAAGCGGTCGGCCAGCCGAGCGGCACCATTGCCGAGGCGATCCGCAAAGCGTTGCGCCATGAGCAGTTGCCTCCCGGAACCGACCTGGCTTTTCTGGGCGACGTCGAGCAACAGGAGAACTCCTTCAACAGTTTGGGTTTGGCCATGCTCGCGGCGATCATCTTTGTCTATCTGATCATGGTGGCGTTATATGACTCGTTTCGCTACCCCTTTGTGGTGCTTTTCTCGGTGCCGCTGGCGGTTATCGGGGCGTTGCTGGCTTTGGCGCTGTCGTTGAATTCATTAAATATCTTTACCATCTTAGGGATGATCATGCAGATCGGACTGGTCAGTAAAAACGCCATCCTCCTGGTGGACTTCACCAATAAAGCCCGCGCCGGGGGCAGCGGCATTGAGGAGGCTTTGATCGAAGCGGGTCAGGAACGGTTGCGGCCCATCATCATGACGACCCTTACCATGATTTTGGGAATGTTGCCGATTGCGTTGTCCGACGCCGCCGGGTCGGAGTTTAAGCAAGGTCTGGGCTGGGCCTTGATCGGCGGCCTGGCGGTTTCGATGGTGATGACGCTACTGCTGGTCCCCGTGGTTTATCTGTTGGTTGAACGTTATTCGGCAAAAATCCGGGGGTTGGCCGGAAGGTTCCGGAAGCGCCCCGAGTTGGTGGCCGCGGATCGGGCGAAACGGTTTTAAAACGTTCACCCTGCCAGATTGTTCATCGTATTTTACTACCCGGCGCTTGGCGGCCCTTCCCAAGGACCGGGGCGGCGTTTTTGGGAACCGCGGCGTGGATTTTTGGCATCCAAAAAGTAAATTCCGGTCCCCGGAAAATTAATTCTGGTCCCTAAATTTGTAATTCTGGTCCCTGGAAATACAATTCCGGTCCCTGAATTACAAATTTGGGGACCGTTTTTTAAGATCAAACCACCGGAATGTAAGATTTCGGTTCTCCTTTTAAAAAAAGGGATTGGACAATATTTCAGCGGATCGCTGAAAGCAATAAAGGAAAATTTGAAAAAAACGCGAATAGCTTATAATGTAAATTTTTATTTTTTCGAAACATAATTTTAACATCACGAATCATTCTCCGAATTGCAACAGTGTACCTTGCCGGATGAGGAATTATTGGTGGAGGAGCTGGTCAACATATGAGTTCGGAAGCGCTTCTAATGGAATTGCAGCAGAATGGATTCGAATTTTCCCAATCGGAAACGGCGCTTTTTAAAAAAAATGAGGCCGAAATCAATGGGGAGGAACGGAAGATCCTCGAACATTTTGCGGTTATTGCGGCGGCGGTGGCCGAGGTCCAACAAGAAGGGTATGAATTTACCGTTGATGAGTTGGTGATGTTAAAAAAGCTGGCCTTGGGGATGATGATCAACGATGAAGTCCAGGGAATGTATCGTCGGAAGTTGCATAATTTCCCCACCATCCCGTTTGGTTTTATTATTTAGCGGCAATTGACGGCGGTGAAACCGTGGGCTTGGCTGGTCGCGATAGTTGTGAACGGGCGCGCGGTTACAGTTTGTTTACAAATTGTTCTTAGCAAGCGTTACCTTGTTATGCTATAATACATGAAAATTGGGGTAGTGGATCCCAGCGGTTTGTTCTGACAACAACGGCCGGAATGTCCCCTTTCCTTACATAACAAGGAGTTGACCATGGAGCAGTCGCAATCATATTTTTCACGCAATCAGACTCTGGCGACCATTGGGGAGCGGCATAGCATTCGGCAGTTCACCGATACTCCGATCGCCGCTGAAGATATTCAAACGATTCTACGGGCGGCCAATACGGCGCCTTCGGCTCATAATCAACAGTCCTGGCGGTTTATTGTCATCCAGGGCGAGCAAAAGAAGGAACTGGTCGATCTGGTCAATGGGAAAGCGGCTGAATTCCCCAAGGCTGCTTCGGTATTGTTGCGGATGGCTTCGCGGGCCATTGCCAGCGCGCCGGTGGTGATCGCCATCGCCAACACCGGCGATCTGATCGAACATGGCACGCAACTGTTTCAGATCGAATCCAACATGTCCTACGATTTTTTCCGGACGATGGAGATCCAAAGTTCGGCGGCGGCGGTGCAAAACCTGTTGCTGGCAGCGACTTCGCTGGGGTTGGGAACGGTTTGGCTGGGAATTTTATTCCTGCTCAAAGACGAAGTGTTGCAACTTTTAGGAGAGCCGAAAGGCGAGTTTATGGCGGTCATTCCCGTCGGGTATCCGGCGCGGGACGCCAAGGGTCCGGCCAAACGACCGTTGGAGACGATTGTGAAGTTTTTGGATTAAAACGAATAACGCCAAGCAAACCCGGAGCGATCCGGGTATTTTTTCGCCCCGGCGAACCGGGTTGTCAAAACAGAACCATGACTTGCGCCACATAGGCAACCGTGGATCTTTACTTTTTCAGGATTCCAGGGTTATTATGAAGAGGAAACCGCAGTCAAAAGTAGAATAATGGAAAGACTATCAGGGAGTATCCGCGTGACCGTTCCGGGCTCGCGATATTGGCTGTTGCGGAAGACCATTTTTTAGGGGAAAGTTTGGCATTCCCCGCAGTGGTAAGGAGGCCTACCTTTGCTTGACTATGCGGAATTTAAGAAAAAAGTAGCCGTTCTGGTTGGAATTGATCTTGCCCACTATAAGAGCCAGCAGATGGACCGACGGATTCATTCGTTGATGAGCGCCTGGAAAATGGAGACCTATGAAGAGTTTTTGGAACTGCTCCGGACCAATCCGCACCGGTTTGACGAGTTCAATAAAAAGTTGACCATCAATGTTTCGGAGTTTTTCCGGAATCCCGAGCGTTTTTATGAACTGTGGCATCGGGTGTTGCCGAAGTTGGTCAAGGAGCGACCGTTGTGCCGGATTTGGAGCGCCGGTTGCTCCAACGGCTCGGAGCCGTATTCGTTGGCAATCATCGCCCGCGAACTGGGGATGAGCGGCCGGTTTTCTTTCCTCGCCACCGACGTCGATAAAATGATCCTGAACAAAGCGGAGCAGGCGTTGTATACGGCGCATGACCTCAAAAATCTGCCGCCGGAATTGCTCGAAAAGTATTTTACGCCGGAAGACGGTAATTTTCGGCTGCGGGAGATTGTCCGCCGGATGGTTGAATTTCGCCATCACGACCTGTTGAAGGAGGAGTTTGAGTCGGACTTCGACTTGATTCTCTGTCGAAATGTGGTCATCTATTTTACGGAAGCCGCCAAATTGCAGTTATATACCAAGTTTTTACACGCGTTGCGGCCGGGAGGTTTGTTGTTGGTCGGCGGGACGGAACCGTTATTGAACTACCGCCAACTGGGGTTTGAAAGTTACATGCCTTCCTTTTATCAACGGCCGTTTTCGGTGGAGAAGGGAGCGAGCGGTTGATCGTCGGCATAGGCATTGATCTGATTGAGATAACGCGGATCACGAAAGCGGCGGAAAAAATTCAATTTCAAGAACGGGTTTACACCCCGTTTGAGCTTGCCGTGACCAAAGGAGCCGGGCATCGGTTGGCCGGAATTTTCGCCGCCAA
This sequence comes from Bacillota bacterium, assembly GCA_023417475.1. Lineage (GTDB taxonomy): Bacteria > Bacillota > UBA4882 > UBA8346 > UBA8346 > JAEYPR01. The sequence goes on from JAEZFP010000065.1 coordinate 14,775, forward strand.
GGAAGCTTTGTTGAAAGCGATGGGGACGGGGCTGGCCGGTTTTTCCTGGCGGGAGATGGAGGTCCGGCACGATCCGTTGGGCGCGCCGTATTTTGAGGTTTCCGGCAAAGTCCGGGATTTTCTGGTCCAAAAAAACGTGGCCACGATCCATCTGAGTATTTCCCATGCCCGGGAATGCGCGGTAGCGCAAGTGATTTTGGAAGAAGGCGTTTCGCAATGAAGGTAGTTTCCGCGGCCGAGATGCGGGAGATTGACCGGCGGGCGCAAGCCGAATACCATATCGCGGGAGACCTGCTGATGGAACGGGCCGCTTTGGCGGTCCGCCAGGCAATGGTGGAACGTTATGGCGACCTGCGGGGCCGGCTGATTCATATCTATTGTGGCAAAGGGAATAACGGCGGGGATGGTTTGGCGTTGGCCCGGTTGCTACCGGAATTGGCGGCGGCGGCCGTCGCCATTTTGGCATTCCCTTCCGAACAGTATTCAGGGCAAGCTGCGCTTAATTTGGAGCGTAGCCGCAAGTTTGGGATCCCGGTGTTGACATGGCCCGAACTGCCAACAACGCCGGATTTGGTTGTCGACGCGTTGTTGGGAACCGGCGCCGTGGGACCGCCCGGCGGAGTGATTGCGGAGATCGTTTCTTTCATAAACGGATTGCAGCGACCGACGGTGGCGGTTGACGGACCGACCGGGGTGGAGCTGGATAGCGGCCGGGTTCCGGGAGCGGCTGTTCGCGCCGACTTGACGGTCGCTTTGGGACTGCCCAAACCGGGATTACTGCAGTTTCCCGGCGCCGAATTCGCCGGAACGGTCAGCACCGCCGCCATCGGGTTCCCGCCCGCGCTGTTGGCGGAGGAAAATTTGCGGACGGATTGGGTGACCGCCGCCGCAATAAAGCAATGGCTGCCCCGGCACCCGCCGGCGGCCCATAAGGGGAGTCGAGGGCATACCGCCGTGGTCGGCGGCAGCGAAGGCATGACCGGGGCCGTGGCGTTGGCGGCGTTGGGAGCGTACCGCGCCGGCGCCGGTTTGGTGACCGCCGCGCTCCGCAGCGAATTGAGCTTTCCGGAGAAACCGCCCGAGGTTTTGCTGACCTCATGGGCTGATTTGCCGCAAAAAATGAACGGACTGCAAAGTATGGTGATCGGCCCCGGCTTAAGCACCGCGCCCGATGGTCGCGACCTGTTGGAGCGGCTGCTCGCCACAGCGACTGTACCCATAGTATTGGACGCCGACGCGCTTAATATCGTCGCGCAAGAACCCGGTCTGTTAAATCAACGGACCGTCCCATTGATCCTTACGCCGCATCCGGGCGAGATGGCGCGGTTGGCCGGCGTCTCAATCACGGCGATTCAAGATGACCGGTTGACTTACGCTCGTCACTATGCTGAAAAATGGGGCGTAGTGATGGTCTTAAAAGGAGCCCGGACGGTCACGGCCTTGCCGGATGGGCATTGCCACATCAATTCCACCGGCAACCCGGGCATGGGAACCGCCGGCATGGGCGATGTGCTGGCCGGTGTCATCGGAGGATTGTTGGCCCAAGGATTGCCGGCCGGGCAAGCCGGGGTGGTCGGAGTTTATCTCCATGGTCTGGCCGGCGATCTGGCCGCTCTATCGTTGGGGCCGTCCGGTTTGCTCGCCGGCGACCTGTTACGGCAAGTTCCGTTGGGAATAAAGAAGGTGTTGGAAATTTGAACCGTTATCAAGAGATGCTCCGTCCGGTCTGGGCGGAAATAGATTTGGAAGCGATCCGTCACAATATCGGTGCAATCCGGCGCTTGGTCGGTCCGACCGTAGCGGTGATGGCGGTCGTGAAAGCGGAAGCTTACGGCCACGGCGCTGTCCCGGTCGCCCAAACGGCGTTGGCTGCCGGAGCGACCTGGCTGGGGGTGGCGTTGCCGGAAGAAGGCATCGCCTTGCGGCGGGCCGGCTTTACCGCGCCGATTTTAATCTTCAGCCCGCTCCAGGCGGAACAGGTCACTGCCGTTGTCGCGGCTGACCTGATCTCCTGCGTCTGCGATTTGGAGACGGTAACTGCGCTCGCCCAAGCGGCGGCGGGCGTCGGGAAAACGGCGTCGGTCCATGTCAAATTGGATACCGGCATGGGGCGGGTTGGGGTCCCGGCGAGTGAAGCGGCCCGGTTTGTCGCCGCGATAAGTGAATTGCCGGGGATCCGGGTCGACGGAGTTTTTTCGCACCTGGCCACGGCCGATGAACGGAATAAAACGTACGCCCGGCAGCAAATCGCCAATTTCAATCAAGCGTTGGCGGCGTTGCAAGCCGCCGGCCAACTCCCGCCCCATATTCATCTGGGAAACAGCGCCGCGGTTATCGATTTGCCGGATGCGCATTTTAACCTGGTCCGGCCGGGCATCATCACCTATGGCTTGCGACCGTCGGCCGAAGTTGATCTGGACCGGATTGAGCTGCGACCGGCCTTGGCGTTGAAAACCAGGATCAGTTTTGTGAAACGGGTGCCGCCGGGGACGGGCATCAGTTACGGGCAACGGTACCATACCGGTCAAACGACCTCCATCGCCACCATTCCCATTGGATATGCCGACGGCTGGTCGCGGTTGCTCTCCCACAAAGCCCAGGCGTTGGTTGGCGGGAAGAAGTTTCCGATTGTCGGCACGATCTGTATGGATCAATGCCTGATCGACGTGGGTGACGAACCGGTTGCGGTCGGACAGGAAGTGGTGCTGATCGGTTCGCAAGGCGCGGAGCGGATTACTGTTGACGATGTCGCCGCCCAATTGGGAACCATCAATTATGAGGTGACCTGCATGCTCAGCAATCGGGTGCCCCGGGTGTATCTTCATGAACATTCGTAAACGGGAGATCGAAATCAAGATGCCGTTGCTCGGCGCGGATGAGCCGGTGGTCGAGGTGGTAACCTGGCTGGTCCCGGTCGGAACGGCGGTCGAGATCGACCAAGATTTGCTGGAACTCAATTTGGATGGGGGTTCCTTTATCCTGCCGTCGCCGTTGGACGGCAAATTGCGCGCCACCTTGGTTGAACCGGGCGAACTGGTCGCGACGGATCAGGTATTGGCCGTCATCGAAGTGGATTAACCCGGTGTTGAAACAACCAAGCGCAAAGGTTGGCGGCATATATTTTACCCTCACGCATAGACCTATGATGTGGGGGTGTTTTTATGATGAAGAAAAGGTTTTGGATTGGACTCGCACTATTTGTAATGCTGGTTGAAACGACGGCCGCCGTCGCTCCGGTCGCCGCGCCGGTAGTTTACTTTCAAATGAAGGACGCTGTAGGTGACGACACTGGACCGGGTACTTATCAATACCCCAGTAATATTGCGTTTAAACCGTATAAGGGGATTCTGGACATCACCGAGTTTAAGGTCTGGTCGGAACGGCCCGATGAGATTTATTTTGATACGACCTTCGCCGCCAACAGCAATCCCTGGATCGCTCCGGAAGGGTTTATCCATCAGAACCTGCGGATTATGGTTGACGCCATTCCCGGCCAAGGCGTAACCGAACTGCCGTCCCCCGGGGCCAACGTCCGGTTTCAACCGGAAAACGGTTGGGATTTTGCCTTGCGAATCTGTGGTTGGGGAAACAGTCAGTTGCTTGTCCCCCAAAATCAGCAAATCGGCCATCACCCGTTAAAGACGCAAATTTTAGGCGATAACCGGACGATCCGGGCGGTATTGCCGGTCAGCGTAGCCGGAAAACCGGCGCGCAATTGGCATTATTATGTGTTTGTCGGTTCATTTGACGGATTTGGCGCGGACTTTTTCCGGAAAGTCGCCCCCCAGCCCGGCGAATGGGTGATCGGGGGCGGTCGGGGGCAAACGCTCGAACCATTGGTAATGGATCTGTTGGCCTCCAATAATGCCAGTCAAAATCGGCAACTCCGTTCGTTGGATCCGGCGCAAGGCCGTATGGCGTTGTTGACTCCGGTCGGCAACGACCTGCAAGGGTCGGGGTGGTCCGGTTGGTTGCTTGGGCTGCTATTGATCCTCGGCATTGGAATCGCCGGCTTCTACGTCTACCGGGGACTGAAGCGACGGGGTAGTTTTAGTTGGTTTTGGGTTAAAAACCGCGGAAAAGCGGCGAAAGGCGCGTAAGCGTCTTTTTTTATGCGCATTTGAAAGAGAGGCTAATAAAGGCAAATCGGCGAATTAATCCAACCGTTACCAAAATTGACTTTGTGAAACCGCTGTTTAGCTCGCAGTTCGTCGTATAGAGGTTGACCCGGGTTTTTTTTAGTGCTACACTTATTTTTAGTATTTAAAAATTTGGCTTGTTTTCTTATCATAACCTGCCTCATCCAGCTGGGTTGTTTCGCTTGATTCGTTCCTTAATCATAATATTACGCAAATTTTTGGATAAGTTTTCCCAGCTGAGGTTAGGATATGGGAAAACTCATTTTGTGTTGTTTGGAGGAAAAGGATGCACCCTTACGCAGAGTATGTCAATCCGGTTTTAGGGACCCGACTTCATCAATTGAACCTTGATAAAGTTTTCCGGAAAGGGAGCGGTTGCGACCTGACCGACGCTGATGGAAATACCTATTTGGACTTTATTGCCTCGTATGGGGCCTTGCCGTTTGGCTTTAATCATCCGGAGATCTGGTCCGCCATTCATCAGGTTGAGGAGTCGCTGGAACCGAGTTTTATTCAACCGTCCTATCTGGAGGCAGCCGGAAGCTTAGCTAAAAAATTAGTCGAGCTGGCTCCTTCCGGTATGCAGTATGTCACTTTTGGCAATAGCGGCGCCGAAGCCAATGAAGCGGCTTTCAAAATGGCGCGAATTTATACCGGGCGTTTAGGCATTTTGACCACGGATAACAGTTTTCATGGGAAGACGCTGGGAGCATTGTCGGCCACGGGCAAAGACTCGTATCAGAAGGGCTTTGGCGCTCCGGTCGCCGGCTTTGAGCGGATTCCCTTTGGCGATACGGCGGCTTTGGAAGCGGCGTTCCAAGCCAAACCGGACTTTTTTGCCGCGTTGATTGTCGAACCGATCCAAGGCGAGGGCGGTATCATTATTCCACCCGATGGGTATCTCCAAGAAGCGTTGGCTATTTGCCACCGTTATGGGGCTTTGTTGATTGTGGACGAGGTCCAGACCGGACTGGGCCGGACCGGAAAGTTATTCGCCTGTGAATATGACGGGATCACTCCGGACATCATGACCTTAGCTAAAGCCCTGGGCGGCGGGATCTTCCCGATCGGCGCCTGTCTGGCGACGGCCGAAGTTTATACCGATAGTTTTGGGGAGAAACATTCCACCACGTTTGGCGGAAATACCTTGGCTTGTCGGATCGGATTAACGGTTTTGGATCTCTTGACCCGGGATGACGGCGCGTTACTTACGCAAGCGGCGGTCAACGGCGCTTATCTCTTGGAACGGTTGCAAACCATCCAACAAAAATACCCCCGTATTATTCGCGCGGTCCGGGGCCGCGGGCTAATGCTCGGTCTGGAACTGGGTGTTACCCAGGATAACCTGCCCGAATCGTTGTTGGGAATCATCGCCGATCAGGAGTTTTTGTCTCCGGTGGTATCCAGCTACTTGTTGAATGTCGAGAAATTACGGGTTGCCCCGACGTTAAACGGCGCCGCGGTGATCCGTTTGGAACCGCCTTTGATCGTGACGCGCGAACAATGCGTCCGGGCGATGGATTCGATCGAACGGATGACGCTCAAATTGGCGGCCGGTAACACCGCGGCGTTTCTGGCCCACTTGGTTGGGGCGGAGTCGCCGCAGTTGGCGGCGCGGGATATCCCCCCGAAACCGATGCCGCAAGCCAGCGGCCAACCGAATGAAGGCCGGTTTGCTTTCTTGGTCCATCCGTTATACTTAAAAAACTATCTTGAGTTTGACGAAACCCTCAAACTCTTTTCCGAGAAACAACTGCAAGATATGGTCTGGCGTTGGAACGACCTGGTGGAACCGTTTGTGGTCGCCCAAACCAAATTTACCTCGAAAACCGGACAAGAAGCTTATGGGGAGTTTATCTGCGTCTGCCGGACTTCGGAGCAGTTGATGACGATGCCGCGCGAGAAAGTCCTGGCGGAGTTGGGAAAAGCGGTCGAGTTGGGGCGGGACCGGGGCGCCGGGATCGTGGGGCTTGGCGCCTATACTTCGGTGGTGAGCAAGGGTGGCAAAGACCTGCGTAACTTGGGCGTAGCCGTGACCACCGGAAACAGCTATACTGTGGCGGCCGCCGCCGATGCGGCCTTGGAAGCCGCCCGCCGGCTGCAGATTAATGTTGCAGAATCGATTGCCGCGGTGGTTGGCGCCACCGGTTCGATTGGACGGGCAGTCGCCATGTTGCTGGCGGAAAAGGTCAGCTCGCTGGTACTGATCGGCAATCCCAATAATCAGGAGCATAGCCGGCGCCGGTTGATGAAAGTGACCGCGGAGATCTATCAATACCTGAACCGGCCCGGTCTGGTCGCCGGCGGTCCGATCGCCGAGTTTGTCCGGAATCATCCGCGGATTCCGCGGCCGGAGGCGCCGCTCGAGGAGTATCAGGCCTTCGCCGAAAGTGTGATTGGCAAGTCGCCGGTGGTCTACACCGTGGATTTAGCGCACTTCTTGCCGTTAGCCGATCTGGTGGTCACCGCCACCAGTCAGGTCAACAGTTTAATCACGCCGGAGATGCTCAAATTCGGCGCAATCGTCTGTGACGTGGCCCGACCGCAGGATGTCAGCGCCGAAGTGAAGGACGCCCGGCCGGATGTTTTAGTGATTGACGGCGGGGTGGTTGCAGTGCCGGGAATGCCCGATTTGGGATGGAATTTCGGTTTTGAGAAGGGACTTGCCTATGCTTGCATGTCCGAGACGATGATGCTGGCGTTGGAACAGGAGTACCGTCATTACAGTCTGGGAATTGATATCAACATGGAGACCATTGATTATACCAAACAACTGGCGAAAAAACATGGCTTTATGTTGGCCGGCTTCCGCAGCTTCGACCGGCCGTTGGCTCCCGAAGCCTGGGAGCGGGTTATCCGGGCGCGGGGCGGTTCAAGCGACGAAAAAGTGGTTAGTTTATAGTTTATAAATCAGCAAGCCGGCATCCAAGGATGCCGGCTTTTAATGTTCGCGCCGGCGTTAACCCAAAGTTTACAGCCGTTCAGATTGACAACGGACCCCTAAAAGTGTTATCGTCAAATACGTTATGATATTACACTAAAAAAATTTTGGTTTCTTCAAACGAGGTAGCAGCATGTTGGTAGACGAGTGGATAAAATATCTGATATGTGCCACAGGATTACTATATCTAGCGGCAGTTATCGGTGCACTTGGCGGGAAAGCCAAGGGGCGCCGTTTTTATTTTTGGAGCAACTTAGGTTCCTTCGGGGCCGCAATTTGCTTAATCATCACCGCTTGCCTGGCGCTCTTCGGGAAAACGCGGTTTCATTGGCTGATTGACGGTCCCATCGGGTGGCTGCGTTTTCTGCTGCAATTGGATGCGGTTTCGGGATATTTTTTGTTGATTTTCGGAATTCTGGCGGCGCTTGTTTCAATCTACGCCATGGGCTATCATCAGATCAACCGGGCGGTCGCCGTTTTTCAACCGTTATTTTTGGCTTCATTGACCGGCTTGTTATGCGCGTATGATGTTGTGTCATTTTTATTGTTTTGGGAATTGATGAGCATCACTTCTTATTTCTTGATTGTCGCCGGTGGCGGCGCCGAAGCGAAACGGTCGGGATTTATTTATCTGATCATGACGCAGTTGGGGACGGCCTTTGTTTTTGTCGCCACGTTGGGATTGGCGGCGGCCAGCGGCGTCACGTTATTCACCGGAATCAGCGCCAAAGGAATTGACAGCGCCTCCGGCGCGTGGTTGTTGGTTGCGTTGGTGATTGGATTTGGCGCCAAAGCGGGAGTTGTTCCGCTGCACATTTGGTTGCCGCGAGCTCATCCGGCGGCTCCCGCCCCGGTTTCGGCTTTGCTGTCCGGCTTTATGATTAAAGCGGCGATTTACGGATTGATCCGTTACGCGGGATTTTTCCGCGTTGACTGGTGGTTTGGCACGTTGTTGTTTGTTGTGGGATTGGTGACCGCGTTGTTGGGAATTTTATACGCCTTGATGGAGTCGGACTATAAACGGCTCTTAGCCTATTGCAGTATTGAGAATATCGGGATCCTCTTTGTGCTTGCCGGGGCTTACTTTTGGGGACGGGCGGCGGAGAGTTCATTGTTGACCGGATTAGGTTTGGCCGCGTTGTTATTTCACGTTGCCAATCACGCCCTGTTCAAAGGATTGTTATTTATGTCGGCCGGCGCGGTGTCGCATGGCAGCGGCACGGTAGCCATCGAGCAATTGGGCGGGTTGATTAAAAAAATGCCCCAAACCGCTTGCTTTACCTTAATCGGGTGCATGGCCGGGGCCGGCCTCCCCATAACCGGCGGATTTATCAGCGAATGGCTGATCTTGCAGACGTTATTTACGACCGGTATCGCGTTGGAATCGGCTTGGTTAAAGATTTTAGTCTTTTTGGGGATCGCCGTGATCGCTCTGACCGCCGGATTAGCCGGGGCCACGTTTGTGAAATTGTTTGGCGTCGGATTTCTGGCATTACCCCGTTCACCTCATAGCAAAAACGCCCAAGAGGTGGGGCCGGCGATGCGGTTGGCCATGGGACTGGCGGCCGCCGGTTGTCTGGTCTTGGGATTATTCCCTTGGCTGGGAATGCAAGCGTTGCTGCCGGGAATTGGCGCGCCGGATCTTCTGACGCCGCAACCGGGATTTGGGCTGGGTCTATTCCAACATTTCAATACCCCGTTATTGGTCTGGGTGACGATTGGCGTAATTACGGCAATACCGTGGTTGTTGTGCCGCAAACGTCTGGGGGCACGGGTTGGGACCACCTGGAACTGCGGTGTGGCGTTGCGGCCGCCGATGGAATACAGCGGCGCCTCATTCGCCAAAATGGCGCGGCGGGTGTTCGGCTTTCTCCTGCAACCAAAGCGGCGGTTGACGCGGCCCCAGATGAAACATCCGTTGTTTCCGGGACCGTTGGAGTATCATAGCGAGTTGCCGGGGCATTTTGAGGAGCGGCTTTATCGGCCGGGGCAGGAACTGTTATTGAAGGTATCCGCAAAGGTCCGGAAGTTGCAAACGGGGAGCATTAAGTTGTACTTGGGGTACATTCTGGCAGTGCTGCTGCTGCTCCTCGTCTATCTGCGCTGGAGTTTTTAATTAACCGCAAATAGGGAGGAATACAATGTTGGATCTCCTCTTTAAAAACAGTTTACAATGGCTGTTTGGTTTATTGTTGGCCCCGGTGTTGGCGGGGTTGGTGAAAAAGTGCAAGGCGCGGCTGCAACACCGGCAAGGCCCGGGCTTGTTGCAACCCGGCTATGATTTGGGGAAACTGTTTCGAAAACGCATGGTGCTTTCGGAGACGACGTCGTGGCTTTTTCGGGTGCCGCCGTTTTTGGAGTTTGGGATCGCGCTTTTTTTGTTGCTGGTTACGCCGGGGCCGTTGCAAATGTTGCGGTTGCCGGTGGCGGTGGACGTAATTACCATTCTCTATCTGATGACGTTGGGCCGTTTTTTCACGGCGTTGGCGGGGTTGGATGCGGGCAGCGCGTTCGGGGGCATGGGCAGCAGCCGGGAAATGACGATTGCGGCCATGATTGAACCGGGCTTGGTATTGGTGCTTTTTTTAGTTGGCAGTAAAGCGGGGACGTTGCAACTCGACCGGATGGTCCAATGGGCTACCAGCAACGAGGGTTGGGTTTTCGCTCCGGTCCATCTGCTGGCGGCAGTGGCCTTCTTTATTTTACTGGTCGCCGCGACGGGGCGGATCCCGGTGGACAATCCCGATACCCATCTGGAACTGACGATGATTCATGAGGGAATGATCCTCGAATATTCCGGCCCTTATCTGGCGTTGATCAATTGGGCGGCCATGATCCGGCAGTATCTGTTCTTCAGTATCTTTTTGAATATTTTCGTCCCGGCGTTACCGGGTTTGAATTGGGTGGAAAACGCTGTGTTTTTCGTGGTTAAATTGGCTGGATTGGGCTGCTTGGTCGCTTTGGTCGAGACGTTATTGGCCAAGATGCGGTTGTTGAAAGTGCCCCGATTGCTCTGGGCCGCAAGCGGGTTTGCCCTCATGGCGTTGTTGACGGTTGTTTTTTAAGTTTGATTGACCGACCCGACAGCGGTTGCGAAAGCATTTCGTAAATTGGAGGAGGAGACCGATGGACCATTACACGCTGCATAACTTCAGTAATACGGCCATTCCCGGCTGGAATCTGTTATTGGTGGCGACGTTGTTCACCACTGTCCTGATCTGTCTGGCCAAGAAATATCGGAACATGACGTTTCTCCTTTGCCTGCAAGCCTTTTGCCTTTCGGGGCTGACGTTGGCCATTGCCCGGGAGAGTCGTGAATTCCACTTGGTTTTGGGCGCGCTTGCCAACCTGTTAATCAAAGGAGTGCTCATTCCGGGATTGCTCTTCCGGTCGTTGCGCAAAGCCCGGTTGGAACGGAAGAAAGAGGAGCATTTTTCGGAGATTCAAGCCGGGGTATGGGTGGGGGCCATTGTGATGCTGGCGGCCTTTATCAGTCCGCCGTTGTTGGATTACTCGCCGGTGATCTCCGGCCGGACCTTACAGTGCGGGATCGCCGGGGTTTTTCTGGGGTTGTGGATGATGGTCTTCCGGAATTTCCTTTACTCCCAAGTGATTGGATTGCTGTTGATGGAGAACAGTCTCTATCTGACCGCGCTTACCCTTACCTCCGGGATGCCGTTAATCGTGGAGTTGGGAATTATGTTCGACCTCTTCGTAGCGATTGTGGTCATTGGGGTGTTGCTCGAACGGGTACGCCGCCATTTCGAGACCATGGAAATTGAACAATTGAAACAGTTGCGAGGTTAATCCGATGAATTTGTGGTTATTCATTCTGATACCGGCGGTGCTGGCTTTGGCGTCTTTGCTCCGCCGACGGTGGCTGTTGCAGTTGACGGCAATCGTTCAGTTCGGTTTGGCGGTTTATGCTTTCCGCGTCGCGCAGTTGGTGGTAGAATATCGGACGGTAGACAACCTTTATTTTTATTTGGACAGTCTGAGCGCGCTCTTTTTGTTGGTGATCGCGGTCGTGGCGGCTTTGGTCAGCCTCTATGGGATCTGTTATTTCCGGCTGGAAGTGGAGTACGCCAAGCTGAAGCCGGGTCGGATCGCCGAGTACTTGTTCTGGTACAATCTGTTGATTGCCGCCTTATATTTGGTAACGCTCACGCCGAACTTGGGGATCGTCTGGGTGGCGATTGAAGCCACTACGGTGACATCGGTTTTGCTGGTTGGGTTCGACCGGACCAAGGTTTCCACGGAAGCCGCTTGGAAATATCTGCTCATCTGTTCGGTGGGAATTGTCTTTGCCTTAATGGGGATCATGATTTTGCACTTCGGAGCCTTGCCGGTGATCGGCAGCGGCCGCGATGCGTTGGATTGGCATCAATTGACAGCGTTGGCGCCACGGTTGAATCCGGAGTTGTTAAAGCTGGCGTTGATCTTTATCCTGATTGGCTTTGGCACTAAAGTCGGTTTTGCGCCGATGCATACCTGGTTACCCGATGCCTACAGCCAAGCCCCGATACCGGTCAGCATCCTGTCGGGAGTTTTGTCCAGTTGCGCTTTGTATGGCGTGCTGCGCGTGGCTATTATTGTCCGGGGGTGCGTCGGAGCGGGGTTTGTCGATCAATTTTTTACCTTTTTTGGCTTGGCTTCGGTTGCGGTGGCGATTCCGTTTATCCTGATTCAACATGATTTAAAACGGTTGCTGGGTTATTCCAGCATTGAAAATATGGGCGTGATCGCGTTTGGGCTGGGAATCGGCGGGAAGTGGGCGGTCGTCGGCAGCTTGCTGCAGGTGGTCAATCACGCGGTAGCCAAAGCCGGACTGTTTATGGCCGCCGGTCAAGTGGTCAAACGGTTCCGGAGCAAACGGTTGCACCGGATGCGCGGGTTGATGCGGATCAGTCCGGGCTTGGGAACGGTTTTCTGCGCCGGACTGCTGGCGATCTTCGGATTTCCGCCGTCTGCCATCTTTTTCAGCAAAGCGACCATTTTATACGCGAGTTTACAGCAGGGACGTTATTTTGAAACCTTGTTGTTCCTGCTGATGCTGATGGCGGCATTTCTGGGATTATTCTATTATTTTAGCAAGGTGATGTTCGACCCGGCCCCGGCTAAGTTGGATTCGGTCAAAGAACGGGAGGACCCCCGGGTGTTGTTGATTATCAGCATACCCTTGGTTATGCTGGCGTTGTTCGGCTTTTACCAGCCCCACGCCTGGCGGCGGTTATTGCTGGAAGCGGCGCGGATTGTCGGAGGAGCGCAATGATGAATCGCAAACAATTTAGCGAATTGGCCCAAACCATGAGTTGGATCGGGGGTATGGTTCGCGTTAATGAATACCGTTACCGGGTGGATCGCGAACGCTTGCCGGAATTGGCGCGCCGCCTGAACGGTCAGGCGCTGTTGTTGGCGATGTTTGCGGCCGATCACCGGTTTGCGGGCGAAGGTTACCGGGTCTATTTGCTGTTCGGGCTGGACGCGGGAGAATTGCTGACGATTGTGAGCGGGATTCCCGCCAATTCGTTGGTTTTTCCCAGCATCACGCCGCACTTGCCCGCCGCTCATTGGTATGAGCGGGAGATTGCCGATATGTTCGGAATTCAAGTGTTAGGCCACCCCGACCCGCGCCGGTTGGTATTGCACCGGGGTTGGCCGATCGGCTGCCACCCCATGCGCAAGGATTTTCAAGCGCTCCAGTTTGACGCCGGGGTGGCGCTGGAAGGAAACTTCCCGTATCAGCAGGTCCTTGGGGAAGGGGTCAGCCAAGTCCCGGTTGGCCCGATTCACGCCGGGATTATCGAACCGGGGCATTTCCGTTTTCACGTGGTCGGGGAGAGCGTTTTGGAGTTGGACGCGCGTCTCTTTTACACCCACCGCGGCATTGAAAAAATGGCGGAAGGCCGGACCTGGCAAGAACTTTTGCCGCTGACCGAACGGATCTGCGGGGTCTGTACCGTATCCCATTCGTACGCGTATGCTTTGGCTTTGGAAAAATTGGCCGGGGTAACCGTACCACAACGCGCTAATTACCTGCGGTTAATCTATGCGGAGTTGGAGCGGTTATACAATCATTTAAACGACATCAGCGCGATCTGCGCCGGAGTGGGTTTGGCATTGGGGACCCAACGCGGGGCGGAATTGAAAGAGGCGGCGTTGGTTTTGAACCGCCGTTTGACCGGTCACCGTTATTTGCGCGGCAGTATCGTTCCCGGCGGCGTCCGTTGCGATCTCGACCCGGCGGCCCAAACCGAATTGGCGGCCTTTACGCAACAGATGGCGGTTGCGGTGAATGTTTTATGGGATTCGGTCGCGGGCAGCGACGCCTTTTTAGACCGGATGCAGACCACCGGCATTTTGACTCCGGAAAACGCCGCGGCGTTGGGGGTGGTCGGTCCGGCGGCGCGGGCGAGCGGACTCGAACGCGATACCCGGGTTGATTTTCCGTATGGCGCCTACCGTAATGTAAAACCGGCGGTTCCGACGGAGCGGGCCGGTGACGTGTCCGCCCGGTTTGCGATCCGCTTTGCGGAGATTCGGAGCAGTTTGGGTCTGATCCGGGAGGCGCTGACGTTGGTGCCCGAGGGCGAGTTGGCTGTGGTGTTGCCGCCGGAGTTGCCGGCCAATCAGGAGGCCTTTGGCGTGGTGGAGTCGGCGCGGGGGTCGGATTTGCATTGGGTGGCTACGGATGGGCGGGGCCGGATTGGGCGGTATGTGGTGCGATCGGCGTCGTATCCCAATTGGCCGGCGTTGGTGACGGCGACGCCGGGGAATATCATTCCGGATTTTCCGTTGATCAATAAAAGTTTCGAACTTTGCTATGCGTGTTTGGATAGGTAATTCAAGTAGACCAATTTGGCAATGAGTCCCCCGGCGCGCTGGGGTATGGCGCCGGACTGCAAACTCTTTACTGTGTTTGGTACTGATTTTGGATCCGGAAGTTTGTATTATGGGTTGAGGTTTCTTAATTTCTGTCAATAAGGGCGGGAAAATATGATCAAGTTATTATTGCAAAATCTGTTGCGGCGGACGGCGTGCCGGAAGGTTGGGGAGGCCCGGGGGCGGCGGTCGATTCAGATCCGGCATTTGGATTGCGGGTCTTGTAATGGTTGTGATTTCGAGTTGGCGGCGTTGTTGAACCCGGTCTACGATCTACAGCGGTTTGGGTTGGACTTTGTGGCGTCGCCGCGTCATGCCGATGTGCTGGCGGTGACGGGCGTGGTGACGCGCAATCTGGCGGAAGCGGCCCGGGCGACGTATGACGCGGCCCCGGAACCGAAACTGGTGGTGGCGATCGGGGATTGCGCTTGCGACGGCGGAGTCTTCAAAGAAGGGTATGCGGTGGTTGGCGCGCCGGAAGCGATCTTGCCGGTGGGGCTGAAGATTCCCGGTTGCCCCCCGGATCCGGAGACAATCCTAAAAGCGTTATTGGAGCTGAATCCGGAGTTGCTTATGGAGAAATAAGCAACTACCCTGCGGGATTGTGATTAAAAGGAAAGCCAGCATAGTTGCTGGCTTATTTTTATATGATATGATAGCGAAGCTCTCTTTTGATCATAGGGTATCCGATGTGCGCGCCGCAACGGTTTCGCCAGGGGGATTCGCTTGAAAATTATTGATGTATTCGATTCCCCATTGGCACATGGATTCTAAGAGCGGCAGGATGCTTTTTCCGGCGGGAGTCAGGGAATATTCCACTTTGGGCGGGATTTGGGTGAAGATATGGCGGTAGATCAGACCGTCTTCCTCCAGCTCCCGGAGTTGCTGGGTCAGCATTTTTTGGGTTACCTGCGGCAAACTTTTGTGAAGTTGGCTGAAACGGAGAGTCTCATTGCCCAAACGCCAGAGGATCAGGGATTTCCATTTCCCGCCGATCAGGGCTAGGGTCAACTCCATTGAACATTGATAATGGGTGCCTTTAAACTTGACATTCACAATAAACACTCCTTTAAAAACGTCTTTAAGTCGAATGGTTTCCATTTGGGTACTATGGTACGAAAAAGTGGGTACTTGAATTGCTGAACGATAGTATCTATGATTATATCAGATTAGGGAAGGTTTTAAAACCGGTAGGAGGGGTTGATTTGACAGTAGCCGCCTTAACGGCAGCCCGCGGCCGAACGGGAACATGGCCGGACTATTAAAAAAGTTACGTCAGGAGTGATTGTTTTGGGAAAAAAGGTAATTGTCGTCAACGGCAGTCCGCGCAAACAGGGGAATACCGGGATTTTATTGCAGAAGGCGCTGGAGGGCGCGGCGGCGCAGGGAGCGGAGACCGAACTGATTCATCTTTACGATTTGGATTTTAAAGGTTGTACCAGTTGTTTCGCATGCAAGCGCAAAGGCGGCAAAAGTTACGGGCAGTGCGCGATGCGGGATGAGTTGACGCCGGTGCTGAGCCGGATTGCCGAGGCCGACGGATTATTGCTGGGTTCGCCGATTTATTTTTTCGGGCTGACCGGAGTGATGCGGTCGTTCCTGGAACGGCTGTTGTTTCAGCATGCCGTTTACGAGCTGCCGCCGCGGTCGTTATTTACCAAACCGATTGGGGTCGGAATGATTTACACCATGAATATCGACCAGGAACAGGTTGAAGCCAGACAATTTCTCGAACATCTAAAACCGGTGGAGCAAGCGTTAGGAGCGCTGGTCGGCGCTGTCCAGACGCTGCATGCAACCGACACCTATCAGTTTGACGATTATTCGTTGTATGTGGTGGAGCGGTTCGATCCGGTCCAGAAAGCCCAACACCGGGCTGAAGAATTTCCCCGGGACTGTGAGGCGGCCTTCCGTTTGGGAGCCGGTTTAGTAACAGCGGAAAGTTAAATCATCCTCCAAGTCAAACGTATTGGGCAAAGCTTTGAGTGAATTAATTTTGAGGGGGAACGACATGGATTTTTTTGAGGTAATTCAACAACGGCATAGCGTCCGGTCATACAGCGCCGCTGCGGTGGAACCGGAAAAATTGGCGCAAATTTTGGAAGCGGCCCGACTGGCGCCGACAGCTTGCAACCTGCAGGAATTTCGGATCGTCGTGCTGCCGACCGCCGGCCGGACGGAGGAGTTAAAAAAGGTGTATCCGGCCGGTTGGTTCACGGAAGCCCCATTGGTGCTGGCGGTCTGCGTTAATCCCGGCCAATCGTGGTCGCGGATGGATCAGAAGAACTATAGCGATGTTGACGGTGCGATTGTGATGGACCATATTATCCTGGCTGCCACGGCGCTGGGTTTGGGCACCTGTTGGATCGGAGCGTTTAACCCCGATGTCACCCGGAAAGCGCTGGATCTGGATCAAGCTTGGGAACCGTTGGCATTGACTCCGTTGGGGTATGCCAAAGACGGCGCGTTTAAAAAGACGCGCAAAGCCGTTGCGGATTTGGTAATCTATCAGTAGTCTGAGGGAAAACGAAAAAAAGTGCGGAAGGAATGGTAATGATGGACCAAAAATTCACGCAGATCAAACCGGAAACGCTCACGGACAATCCGTTTAAAATGGTCGGCAAGGATTGGATGTTAATTACCGCGGGCAATTTGGATAAATACAATACCATGACCGCGTCTTGGGGCGGTTTTGGCATCCTTTGGAGTAAAAATGTCTGCTTTTGCGTGGTGCGCCCCACCCGCCATACCTATCAATTTCTCGAGGCGGCGGACCGTTTCACTCTGACGTTCTTTGAGGAACAATACCGGGAAGCGCTCAATTATTGCGGCGCCAAATCCGGGCGGGACGTCGACAAAGCGGCGGCCACCGGCTTGATCCCCCGGCAAGACCGGGACGGCCTGGTTTACTTCGACCAGGCCCGGTTGGTCCTTGAATGTCAGAAACTATACTTTCACGACCTGGATCCGGCGCATTTCCGCGATCCGGCCATTGAAAAAAACTATCCGCTCAAGGATTATCACCGCCTCTACATCGGGGAGATTATCAATTGTCTGACTCCGGCGGACTGATTGAAGAAAGAGGCTGTCGCAAATACCAAAAGCTAAATTGTATGGGTAATTTTTAAGAACGCACCCTCGCCCTCGCTTTCTCCAAGAGGGTGCGAGGGTGCGTTTGCTACAAAGCCGGTATTTGAATGAAAAAAGGGCTATTGCAACTTTCTGCTTCATGTTGCGACAGCCCTTTCTTTTTGGAATTAATTAGGGTCAAGACTTTTGGTTTCGAAAACCTTCCCTAAGGCAGTAAATGCGGGAAGCGGAATCTGTAGTTCGCGCGCTGTGGCGCAAATTTGTCCGTAGTTGGCTTGCACTTCCATAAAACCTTGCGCGGCGTGGGCGATATCGCGTTGCATGCTTTGGTTAAAATAATAGAGCATTTTAAACATAATTCCGATCAACGAGTCCGGAAGTTTGAAAATGGCCGTATCTTCATAATTATTCAAAGCCACTCCGCGCGCAACGCAGAGATCAAGGCATTCCCGGACGGCGGTGAACGCTTGGCGCAATAACGACTGATCTTTTAACAACAGCTCCATGTCGCAATGCTGCAAGTAAGCAGCCCAGATCGGCATGCTTGTGGCATTATGCACCCATAACCAATGCAGCATATTTGACTGATAATCGGGTTGAATCCCGGCGGCGGCAAAAAGTTGCGTCACTTTTTGAATTGCCGCGCCATTCGGCCCGTCCGAACTCGGCAGGTGGATCTCCGCGCCGAGATTGGTCCAATAGACATCCCCGATTAAGGTTCCGCCGCCATCGGGATAACCCAGCACCAATTGTTGCTCCGGGATGATCGCTTTAAAGGCGGAATCGCCCAGCCAATTGGCGGATAAAACGAGATAGGACGCCTCCGGCAACTGCGGATAAACCTGCCGGAGCGCGGTTTCAGTCTGATAGAGGTTAGTAGGGACGATAACGAGTTCGAAGGACTCATTGGCCGGAATTGTCTCAAGACATTGCCAAGGATAATATATTTTGCTGAAGCGGGGAAAACCTTGGCGTTCATCAAGGAGATCTAGCAAGGCCTCGCCGCTGCGGCGCTCTGTTTTGCCGGGCCGCACATAGTGGGTGACGGGAATCCCGGCTTGCTGAAGCGCCCATCCGTAGATCGTTCCGATAATCCCGATTCCGATAATCAGTACATTCATCTTCCGCCCCTCTTTTCCACAAAGTAGGCCACCGGCTCTGCCGGGCGGTCTTGATACATCTTAGATGGGACCGGATTTTTCTGATACACTTGCGCCTAAAAATTTCGGTCGCGTCAATGAACGGAGGCGGGCGCCGAATTCGCACCGCCGGATTGAGCGCTTAACCGGATTCGATTGGCATTTGTGGAAATAATGTTTAGACCGATTCCCGGCGGGATAAACTAAGGTCATGTCGTCGCAAAGGCCAAACGAAAGGTAGAGGTGAAGCAATGCGGGTTTTAATGTTGAGTTGGGAGTTTCCTCCCAAGATTATCGGCGGGATTGCGCGCCATGTTCACGATCTCTCATGGGCGATGGCCAAACAGGGTTATGAAGTCCATGTTATCACTTGCGGGGTTCAGGGCGCGCCGTATTTTGAGTTGTATCACGGGGTCAATGTCCACCGCGTGGGAATGAACAATCCGGAGACGCCGGACTTTTTGACCTGGGTCATGCAACTGAACCTAAATATGGTGGAAGAAGCCAACCGGATGCGCCAGGAAGGAATGCAATTTGATCTGATTCATGCCCATGACTGGTTAGCCGCTTATGCCGGGAAAAATCTGAAACATTCCTGGCAGGCGCCGCTGGTTTCGACGGTTCATGCCACCGAATACGGCCGCAATAGCGGGCTTCATAATGACCTGCAACGTTATATCAGCAATGTCGAGTGGTGGTTGGGTTACGAGTCCTGGCGGGTGATCTGCTGCAGTAAATACATGCGCGAAGAACTGCGGCGCGTGTTTCAAATACCCGATGATAAAGTGCGGATTATTCCCAATGGCGTATATGTCAACGATTTTAAAGAGACAACCATGGATCCGGTCCGGGTGCGCGAGCGCTATTGCGCCGGCGATGAAAAGATGATCTTCCACATTGGCCGGATCGTCCGGGAAAAAGGTTTGGGCGTCCTGCTGGAAGCCTTGCCCCGGGTATTGGCGGCCAATCCCAAGGTGAAGCTGGTAATCGCCGGCAAAGGGCCGTATTTGGACGAATTGAAACACCGGGCTTATCAACTTGGGATTTACCACCGGATTTATTTTGCCGGTTATGTTGACGACAATACCCGGAACGCCCTTTTCCAATGCGCCGATGTGGCGGTATTCCCGAGTTTGTACGAACCGTTCGGCATTGTGGCGTTGGAAGGGATGGCGGCCGACCGGCCGGTGATTGTCTCCGATACCGGCGGGATGAGTGAAATCGTCAATCATGGGATAAACGGGCTGAAAGCCTACAACGACAATCCGGTCTCTTTGGCCGACAATATCCTGTGGGCGTTGGACCATCCCGACCATGGGCGAAAGATGGTGGTTCAAGCCCGGAAAGAGTTGCAGGAGGTTTATAACTGGGAGAAGATCGCGCTCCAGACCACGGCAGTTTATACCCAGGTTTTGGAGGAGTATCGCCGCTCCGAGTGGCACGCTCCCGCTTATCTGGAGATGACCGGGACAAGTCAAAGCCATGACAGCCATAACTATGGTCGGTACCGGAGTATTCAATAGTTAGGGCTTTGTTGAAGCCTATCTGACCTCACTCCGGTCCTCTCCTGCAGAGGGATGACGGAGCTGGAATCTGGGGTCTCTTGGAACGAGAAAATTTATTTTCAATAAGGGCTGAAAATTCAAGCGATACACCCCTCGCCGCTGCGGAGAGGGGCCGGGGGTGAGGTCATTGGCATCCTTTTCTCTCACCTCCCCCGATTTGGGGCGATATAAGTTGAAATAAATAAGTCAAGATAGTTCCCATCGTTAGTACGACCTCTATATCGTAGTCAACTTAAGGAGGAGATTTGTTGAAAGCAGTGATCATGGCGGGTGGGAAAGGAACCCGGCTACGCCCGTTGACCTGTAATAAACCGAAACCGATGGTGCCGATCGCCAATCGGCCGATGATGGAGCATATTGTCTACTTGTTGAAGAAACATCAGTTTGATGAGGTTATGGTCACGCTGTTTTATTTGCCGGAAGCCATCGAAAATTACTTTGGCGACGGCCGCGATTTTGGCATGACGATGCGTTACTTTATTGAGGAGACGCCGCTGGGGACTGCGGGCAGTGTTCGTAATATCGGGGACGACCTGGACGACACCTTTTTGGTGATCAGCGGCGACGCCTTGACCGATATCGACTTGGCGGCCGCGGTCCGGTTTCATCGCGCCAAAGGCGCCACCGCCACGATTGTGCTGACCAAAGTGGACAACCCGCTGGAATACGGGGTCGTCATTACCGATGAACAAGGCGCCGTCAAACGGTTTCTGGAGAAGCCGGGTTGGGGTGAGGTTTTCAGCGATACGGTCAACACCGGCATTTATATTTTGGAACCGAAAGTCTTTTCCTATTTTGAAAAGGGCCGGGAATTTGATTTCGGTAAGAATCTTTTCCCGATGCTGTTGGCCAACGACGAGCCGATGTACGGTTACGTCGCGCCGGGTTACTGGTCGGATATCGGCAACCTCGAACAATACCGCCAAGCCCATTATGACGCGTTGACCGGCAATGTGAAGGTATCCATCCCGGGGCGCGAGATTAAACCCGGTCTTTGGGTCGGCGAAGGGGTCGAGCTTGACCCGGCCGCCCGAATTGGGACGCCGGTTTTATTGGGCGATTACTGCCGGGTGAAAGCCGGCGCCGAGATCGGCGGCTTTTCAGTCTTGGGTGAATACGGCATGGTTCAGGAAGGCGCCAGCGTCAAGCGGAGCATTCTCTGGAACCATTGTTTTGTCGGCAACTACGCGGAGGTGCGCGGCGCGACGCTCTGCCATCATGTGCACCTCAAAGGGAAAAACGCCATTTACGAGGGGGCGGTTTTGGGCGAAGGAGCGACCTTGGGTCTGAAAGCGGTGGTCAAGCCCGAAGTCAAAGTATGGCCCAACAAGCAGATCGACAGCGGCAGCGTTCTCAATGACAGCCTGATCTGGGCGAAAAAAGGCTCCAAGGGTCTCTTCGGGGAGGCGGGGATCAGCGGAACGTTCAATCAGGAGCTCACTCCGGAGGTTGCCGCCAAACTGGGAGCGGTCTTCGGGGCGCAACTCAAACCGGGAGCGCATGCGACGCTCAGTTGCGACGACTTCCGGGCGGCGCGGGTTTTGAAGCGGGCGGTGATCGCCGGCGTCCTCGGCGCCGGAGTGAATGTCTACGACTTGGGCACCATGCCCACGCCGATTGCCCGATACGCTTTGGCGGCGTTGCGCGCGAAAGGCGGAATCCATCTCCGGATCAATCCGCAGGACCCGGAGGGGCTTTTAATCGAATTCATCGACGAACAAGGCTTAAACGTCGCCAAAGCGGTGGAGCGTTCCCTGGAGAACGCCTTCGCCACCGAGGATTTCCCGCGGGCCAACGTCAATACCATCGGCGATCTGACGTTCGTTCCCCAACTGGTCCAGCCGTATTTGAACGGTTTGGTGACCCCGGAAGTCCGGCAGTTGATCGCCCGGTCCCAGCTGAAAGTGGTGGCCAGCTTCGATCAAGGCGGGTTGTCGTTACTATTGCCGCCGTTACTTGCGGATCTGAACTGTCAGTTGATCCAGGCCGATTCCGAGGCCGATCTGCTGCCCCGGCCGCGGATGGTCCAAGAGTTGTTGGGAGCGCTCACCCGGGTTGGCGCGACCATTCAAACCAACCAGGCCAATCTCGGCGTGATCGTGGATAACAATGCCGAGCGCTTGATCCTGTTGGACGAGAACGGTGAAATCCTCAAAGAGGAACAGTTGGTCGCTTTGCTCTCGTTATTGGTGTTAAAATACCATCCCCAAGCCGCGATACCGGTCCAGGTGACCGCGCCGCAATACTTGGAGGATCTGGCCCGGGAGTATCACGGCCGGGTGATCCGGACCAAAGTCAATCCGCGTTCGCTCATGGAAAAGCTGGCCCAGGAGAAGTTGTTCCCGACCGGAAACGGCGACGGTTCATACCTGCCGCAATTTGACGCCCTCTTCACGCTGGTGCGGGTGTTGGAGTTGTTGGCCCGGGAAGGGTTAAGCCTGGCCGAGGCCAAACGGATCATTCCCAATGTCGAACGGGGCTACCGCGAGGTGGATTGTCCTTGGGAAGAGAAGGGCCGGGTGATGCGCAATCTTTACGAGGAGAGCAAGGACCAGCCGTTGGAGATGACCGACGGACTGAAGGTCTTCCACGAGCAGGGTTGGGCGCTGGTGCTGCCCGACGCCGACGAGCCGATCTTCCGCATTTACGCCGAAGCCGGGACCGGCGAGGAGGCCGACGCGCTGACCCAGCATTATCTGAGCCGGATCAGCGCGTTGCAGTTGTCGTAGTCCCTGAGGGGAACGATCAGCCACAGCGATCCCGGTTATCCACAGGAAGCGATCGTTTACTAACAGAAAGAGGTGAGTTATTCACAAAAATAGTATCGTTATCCACAAAATGAGCTTGTTTTGTGAATAACGTAGAAGAGTTATTAACAAAAAGAGAACGTTCTGTGAATAACGTAGCTCGGTTATCCACAAAAAGAGCTCATTTTGTTAATAAGTGAGCTGAGTTATTCACAAAAAGAGCTTGTTGAGCGACTCAACGAGCTCTTTTTGTGACTCAATGGGATAAGTTATCCACAGGCGGAGATCGGGTAGGGGGTTTAGCGGAAGGTTGGGGTGGAAAGATCCAAGATTGACGCAGCTTTGGTAAATTTACGCAGCTAAATGTTGGTCTTGACAGCCCTTGGTCGATATGTTATGATAGTTCATGCATTCGGATTGAACGAGCTCGGAGGAGTGTCCGAGTGGTTTAAGGAGGCGGTCTTGAAAACCGTTGTATCGCAAGGTACCGGGGGTTCGAATCCCTCCTCCTCCGCCATACTAGAGGCTAGACGCTGGAATCTAGAAGTGCCTAACTGAATAGGTTGTCAAGCATCCAGCTTCCAGTATCCAGATTACGGAGAGATACCCAAGCAGGTTGAAGGGGACGGTTTGCTAAACCGTTAGTAGGAGCAATCCTAGCGAGGGTTCGAATCCCTCTCTCTCCGCCATAAATCAAGTATAGCAGGAGTTTCGCGAAAAGCGAGGCTCCTTGTTTTATGTCCAAATCTATCGTAAAGACCCTCTGTCAAAGAATCTGTCAAAGAATCTTTGCAAACCATCGTCAGTACTGCGTTTGATTATACTACAGACCGCGTAAAACCTTCCAAACGTTTCGCAGCGCGCTTTTTCATCTTATCAATCACGTGGGCATAAATCTGGGTAACCCGGTTCGAAGCATGGCCAAGGTTCTCCTGGATGGTGCGGGAGTCCTCGCCACGTTCCAACAACATTGTGGCGTAGGAATGCCGGAGCTTGTGGAATGTGATTCCGGGATAGCCAATCCGATCCGCAAGGTGGATGAACTTGTCGCAGACCTTCTTGGGGTTATAGATCCGGCCGTCGGGATGGGCAAAAACATAGCCTTGATCGTGGTAGTTATCCCCGGCCTTTAGCTTCTCTTTGCTTTGATACCACCGCAACAGACGAAGGTAAATAACGACATCCTTGGGGATTGGGACCCGGCGTTCGCTTGTTTCGGTTTTCGGGCCTTGAATTTTGAGCTGTTGCTTTTTACCTGTTTCAGAATGTGTTCGGACCTGGGCTGCCGCATCGACAACCTTAATTTCCCACTTTTTAAAATCGATGTGTTGCCACTTTAACGCGCAAACCTCGCCTTCCCTTATCCCACTGCCGAGGTCGGTAACAATCATCGCGAAAAAGGTAAAATCAACCCAGCGATCCGCTTTCGCTTTGATCAGGAAATCGGTCACCTCGTCGAACTCTTCGTAAGACGCCAGGTACTTTGCTGGTGGAGCTTCGTACTTTACCCGGTCGATAAACATGTCCGGGTTTTCCGGTATCTTACGAAGTGCTAATGCCTTTTGAAGAGAAGCCCGGACAATCATTTGGATTTTTTGGATGGTCCGAGGCGATAACGGCTTATCGCCCGGTATGAAGTTACCAGTTTTATCGATTTTTAATTTGCACTCTTTGCGCTTCTCATTGTAAAAGCGTTGCAGCTTTTCGGGAGTTAAATCTCTTAATTCAATGCGGCCAAGTTTTGGTTTGATATGGACCCGGATCACATATTCGTAATCATCATAGCTTTTGTCTTTTAACGGCTCTCCTTTCCGCGAATTGGGTCGTTTGACTTCCTCCAACCAAAAATCAAGCCATTCACCAAACGGTTGTTTTGACGGCTCGTCAATACGCCCCTTCGTAACCAGTTCCGCCCGGAGCAGTTTCGCCTTGTCGTTCGCCACCTTCTTCTCCGTCGTCTGCAAATCACGCCAAACCTGCTTGTACTTTCCTTTCTCGTCCTTCTCGCCGGTGTTGTAGATAAAATACCATTTGTCTTTTCGCTTGTACAACGTACCGTTTCCGGCCATGTCTAACCGACCTCGCTTTCAGATGCTTGTTCGTTTTTGGCTTTGTCTATGATTTCTAGGCTAGAAATTAAGTTTAAAACAGTTTGCTGGCTTATTAATGATAGACTGTCGAAGTTGGCAATCATCTCCAATCTTTTTGATATTTCTTCATAACTTGAAGCTAAGAAAAAATCCCTAAAGCGTTTAATGTCCTCTTTTTCTAACGAGTTAATCAATTCTGCTAACTCTTCTTCTGATATATAATTTGCGTTGTTGTCTTCGATTATCTGTTTTCGCATATCATCAGGAACGATTGTTAAAATTAATTCTTCTCTACTTATTTTTAAAGCGTCAGCTAGCTTAATTAGAGTCCCAGAAGTGGGATTTTTCTTTTTGCCGTTTTCTAAGTCAGCTATATATCCCTGAGATGTCCCAATGACATTGGCCAATGCTTTTTGGGTCATTTTTAATTCCTTCCTTTGCTCTTTAATAACACCACCCAGAACATTAGAATCTATTTCCATCTTTCTATCACTCCCCAAATAAATACTATAGGAATTATATCACCAATAGTGATAGTTCGCCAGAAAAAAATTGCACGAAGAAGAATAGCGACTCTTTTTAGTGATATTTAGCTCAGATAAATCACTAAAGTGATATATTGAGATTGTATATTATACTTTTTAGTGATATTATCGTTTCAAGAGGTGATTAACGTGTTTGAACTGCTCATCAAAAAAGCCCCTTGGAACGTAAGGCTTAAGATTCTCCGCGACCTAAAAGGCTGGACTAGCGAAGAAGCTTCAAATGCAATAGGGTGTCATCGCAGAAATTACACTGATTGGGAGAACGGAAAATTCAAGCCTATGAAAATTTATCGTGGCGTAATAGCGAGAATTTATGAAGTTCCAGAAGACGAAATTTTTGGCCAAACAGCCTAACGCTTAAGCCCCCATGCCACTAAACTACCAGATGGCGGCCAAAAACAACGATTGGAGGTGATAAAGATGCATGACCTATTAAAAGTACAAAAAGCTCTGTGTAAATTCATTATTAAAGAAACAAAAAAAGAGGCTCCCGGCGCGATCCTGCCGGAAGCCGTAAAAGCCCTAACTGCTTTAACTGAAGCTACTCGGGTTTTGCAATAGTTTGTAAGATTTCTTTATACGCTGCGCAAACCATATTAGCTACCGTCTTACTGGCCGGATACTCAGTGCGAATTAAATGTTTCTCTGTTTTAATCATCTCGATAAGTATTTCTTTCGCTATGTGTTTTTCTTCGATAGTTGCCATGTTTCTCACCTCCCTTCACCTCATTATTCGACGGGAGGAACGAATTTCCTGTAAATGGGTAATGGGGTAAATCACGACTGCGCAATAGCAGTCAATCATTCGAAAGAAGGGATATTGTGAAAACACCTATCGACTCAATTAAAATTGAAAATCGTATCCGGAAAGATTACGGCGACATTGAAACCCTGTCGTTAGATATCGCCAAAAACGGTCTCCTGCAACCGATTGTAGTTACCCCCAGTAATATTCTTATCGCCGGAGAGCGCCGGTTAATGGCCGCCAAGAAACTGAATTGGTCCGAGATCGAAGTGGTGGTCATGGAAGTCCGCGACTACGAGCACCAACTCCATTGTGAAATCGCAGAAAACGAAAGTCGCAAAGATTTCACTCCATCTGAAAGAACTGAATATGCCGCGAAATTGGCTCAAGTTGAAAGCTTGAAAGCGAAAGAAAGAATGCTTCTTGGGAAAAGGGTGAATGATTCCACCCCTACTTCACCTGAAGTAGGGGTGGATAACGACGACCACACCCTACCTTCATGTGAAGGTAGGGTAAAAAACAAACACCACGGAACCGCGGCGGCGATAATTGCTCAAAAAGTCGGAATGTCCGAAAGCGGTTATTACCGTGCGAAAAAGGTCGTTGAAAGTGGAGATCAAGACCTAATCAATAAAATGGATTCCGGGGAATTGACCATTAACGCCGCTTATAGAGAAGTTATGAAAGGGGGGATAAAAGAAAACCCACCTGTACCAGAGGTGGATCTCACGGGATTTATTAGGACTAAACCAAGCGGTGAAGGAATCGACGAGGAAACCGGATTCCCAACATTAGAAGCCTTAGGAATAAAACCGGTTCGTGAAATGCAATCACTCGCTAATCAAATTATAACAGACACGTCGATTACTGTCCAGTCCTTCATGCTTAATCTGGGAGCAATTGTTAATTCGGAATTCACACTCGAACAGCTTACCGCTGCTGAACTTGACCAATTGATCGGGCAGATTAACGAAACTCAAAATTGGTTAACGAAAGCGGAAAATAATATTCGAAAAATTCAGGAGGAAAAATCATGAAAAGCTCATCTACTACAAAAGCCAATGCCGGTTTTCAAATACAAACCTTACCGATCTCGGTTTTGAAGTGCGCCTTTACATATAACCGTCCGCTTAGAAAAGCACATCTAAGAGATATCGTTGATAATTTCAACCCGGACTTATTACTTCCCATCGTTGTAAACAAACGTCAAGACGGTTATTTCATCATTGACGGCCAACATCGTACCAGCGCATTAAAAGCGTTGGGGATTGCAACGGTTACCTGTATCGTTCACCAAGGACTTACTGAAAAGCAAGAAGCTGAAATATTCAACAACCTTGACGCAGGACAAAAGAAGCTATCTACAATCGAGAGTTTCAACTCCGCCGTATTCAGCGGCGATAAAAAAGCGGTAGATATTTACGCCGCCATCGGGTCCGCAGGCCTTATTGCTCCGAACAACTGCGGTAAAGCCCCAAACAAAATCGTCGCCATCGGTGAAATAGACAAGATATATGACGATTATGGCCTGATGCTTCTCGCAAGGACTTTGATTTTACTCAAAAAGACCTGGAACGGAAAAGAAACTTCACTTGTAAAGCAAATGCTCGGCGGAATGGCTAATTTCGTGAATTTATATCACCAGGACTTCGTTGACCGAGACTTTATCGCGAAAATGCACTCTACCGACCCCGTCGACATCGTTAACGCCGGAAAATCAAATACGGCTTTTGCTGCCGGTTCAAGAGCCCCGTACGCTTATGCAATATGGAAGCAATACAACGCGGGAAGAACAGCAGCAAAGAGGCTTAGTTGCAAATTTAGCTTAGCGGAGTAAATAAAGATTCTGGATGGGGTCGTTTGAAACGGCCTCATCCGCGAAAACGGAGGCTGATTACCATGCCGCGCGAAAGCCAACCCAAAGAGATTTTATCTCTCCAAGAACTTTGCAAGTTTTTACGGATCGGGCCAAACAAGGTTATCCCGCTCCTTGAGTCCGGAGCGATCCCTGGGCGTAAGATGGGAACTCGCTGGCGTATCCACCGGGAAGAAGCAATCAACTGGCTTCGTACCGGCAAAGGTATCGCGTCATGATCACCCCATCCGACAACGCCCAACGCCTCCGCCTTTACGACCTTGGCTACACCGATCAAATGATCGCCGACGCGCTCGACGTGCCAAAACGGACTATAAGAGACTGGCGGCGGTCGCGAGGGCTTGAGTCGAACCGGGGGAGTTATCAGGCGAGATTAGTGATGAGAGGGAGGTGAAAAAGATTTGGAACCTAAACCCATAACGATGTTCACTTGTTCCAAATGTGGCATGTATCACCGCGACGAAGTTAAGGCCGAAAGATGCTGTACTCCATACCACTGTGATGCCTGTGGTATCTTACTGGATAAGTATCGTACCCGTTGCCGTCAATGCGCACAAGAAGCTAAATTTAAATCCGCACGAAAGATAAAAATCGCTGACTATCGAGGTTGGTTAAGCCTTGATAACGGAAAACCGTTTTCGTATCATAACGGCGGATATTTTGAAAATTTCGAGCAGCTCAAAGAGTTTTGCAAAGAAGCCGGGGTTCATATCCCAAAATATGCTTGGGCTTGCAACGAAGTACCGCCGCAGGAAATCGACGTATCCCAACTTACCGCGGATATGTTCGAAGAATCTTTCGAAGAAGCTCAAGACCAAATGTGTGGATATAAAGAGTTTGCCGAAGCGGTTGAAAAATTCAACGAAGCCAATAAACACATCATCACGTATTGGACTGACGAAACAAGGGCTGTTTTACTAACCGAATAAATTGTAATTCACCCAATATCAAAAGAAAGGTCGTGTTACAAATGAAAATCCTTATCGGTCTTGGCGTCTGGCTTGGTGTATCGTTGTTTTATTTTGTCGGTTACATTCATGGTGCGGTCTCCGCTCGCAATGCCGCACTTGATCGAAAGGAGAGTGAATGTCGTGAAACCATTAAATGACGAACAGCGGGCATTGGTTGAAAAGCACATCAAGTTTGTTGGTTATGTGATCAATAAATACCTACCGTCATTGTCATGGGATGATGACATATTCCAAGTCGGTTGTATCGGATTAATGAGAGCAGCGCAGAGCTTTGACCCGTCAAGAGGTTTTAAATTCTCTTCTTTCGCATCGGATGTGATTATACGTGAGATAACGCACCATCGGCGCTATATGAAAGCGAAAAAGCGTCAAGCAGAATTTATCGACAACGTAATCAACCTGGACGGCGAAGAGGTATCGATTTTTGATCGAGTCGTTTCAAACAAATCTACGGATACTCAAGCGATTGCTAAAGTTGACCTTTGTTCAGGACTATCAAAGCTTAAACCAATCCTTAAACAAGTCGCTCTTTATTATGGTTCTGGACTGCGGCAAGAAGAAATAGCGGCGATAACAAAACGGTCACAACCTTGTATCTGCCGTTACTTAGCTGAAATACGACAGGTTTTAAGTGAGCAGGGGGTGACCGCCTGATGTGCCAAGCCAAAGCGGACTGCAAAGCAACGATTAAATTCGAACCGGTTGGCGGTAGTTCAGTAGCGTATCGTGTTTGCCCGGTGACTGGCGCAAAGTGCCACGTTGGGGCGATTAGACGGCGGAGGCGAAGGAGGTGAGATATAGTGCCACAGCAAGAGATTTTTAAACGTGACGGCGTAAGGTTTGCAAAAGCAGGCGAATTCAGATCTCCGAAGATTGGCGAGTATTTTTTAGTAGGGTTAAGGCAAGTCCATGAGTGCGTACTCCCGTTATCTGGAAAATATGAAATCTTGGAACAGATCAACCCCTTGACAAACGTTGATTACCAAAAGATCGCCGAAGCGGTCGATATCATCCGAAATGGTTTACACCGCTATATTCACCTGGAATTTGAAAACGGAAAAGCCCGGGTCTATGCGGTAATCGGTGAACCGGGAACTGTCCGGATTGATTTAACGGAAAACGGATTCCCAAGGTTAAAAGAAAAAACCACCTAAAGCCCTACAAAGACTTTCGGTGGCAGCAATGGAAAAACATTTATCAATTATCACTTTATCAGAAAATGAGGTGGTTTGTCAAATGCAACGCAAACGATCGATCTTTTACCCATTGACTTGGCGCGATATCAGAGACCTTGGCGGGATTGCGTTAGCCATTGCAATCGCACTTAATGTCTTATGGTTGTGGGCGCATTAGGAGGTGACGCAATCTATGTTTATCCCACAAGCCGAAGCTGGTTGGGCAGCCTTAATGATCAGCTTAGTCACAAACAAAACGCCGGATCAAGCGCTTGACGATATGGACAAAGATTGCATAGCTTTCGTAAACAGGTGCGGCGGCAACAGTTCCCACATGAACCAAGAAAAACGCAATGCCTGGTCCGATGAAGACGCCGAACTTGTTAGGCTAAAACAAACCATGACCTGGCATCAAGTTGGGAAGGTGTTCGGGCTTACGGGGGAAGCCGCATATCGTCGCGCCAAAAGATACAAAGAACGCCTTAACAGGGAGGCAACCCATGGCAAAACGCAAATCATTAACCAATGAACCATTCCAAACCAATGACCCGATCACTGTCACTCATGCCGATGATCGCCGTCGTAACCTAAGTATCCGGCACGGCATCGTCCATTCGATCTATCCGCGTTTCATCGTGATCGACTTTGGCCGGTATAAGGAGAGCTTTGCAACGGTGCCGGATAAGTCGGATAAAGTTAAGCTACATAAGGGTAGCGAAGCTGATTATGCACGATTTATGGAAAGGCTTAAGGAAGTTTTGAATCGTTGAATCAAATGAATTTAGGAGGATTATCAGATTGAAAAAGCTTACAGGTTTAGTTTTAATTCTTGTGGTGTTAATTAGCTTGGTTTTTGTGTCCGGTTGTAGAGAATCAGAGCGGGTTAGTTATAACCTATCGGTCGAAGCCGATTCGTTCAACGTCACAAGGCAATTAACGGTTATCAACACAAGGGCCGAGGACGGAAATTCTTCCATTCTGTTTCAAATGACCGGTAATTTTTCCATTGAGAAAGAAGCTGATGGAGATTTGGCCGTAATCGGGGAAAACCCCGGAGGAAAATATTACAAACACTTTGTGCAGCTATCACGGGATATCACTTACATAGTTGAGGATTTAGGAACCACAAAAGTAAATAAACACAAATTTGAAATAAACCTAAATCCCAAAATGATCGTCCCGATTCAGCCGGTTAATATCGACTAATCAACAGTTTTTACGCTGGCGGGCGAGGTTGCGTAACTCAATAGAGACTACAACGTGGGAGGCCGGGGCAAAGGCCAAGTCCCGACGTTAATACCGCGGAGCGGATAAGACCGCTTAAGAGTGTCGGACTAATGAGGGTGCGCCGGTTCGAGCCCGGCCCGCCAGCACCAAATTTATAAATAATCTGGAGGCACATATGCAAATAGGTGATTTTGTAAAAGGAAAGCCCGAAAGCAATAAACAGTACGGCATTGCTGATGAAAGCATGACTAAAGCCGTAATTACCGGGATTGATGATGACGGTGATATTAAAATCAAAGTTTTGGAACATAACGAAGAGTATCAAGTCGGAAAACGGTTTACTGTCAATCCGAAATATTTCGAAGTTATCGGCCACGTTAAACCATTCAACCGCGAAGAGGTCCTCGATCTGCTTCGCAACGGTTGCAAAAAAGGTATTTTGGAATTCGACCTCCGGGGAGCTGACCTCCGGGAATTCGACCTCCGGGGAGCTGACCTCCGGGGAGCTGACCTCCAGGGAGTTGACCTCCAGGGAGCTAACCTCCGGGGAGTTGACCTCCGGGAAGCTAACCTCCGGGAAGCTAACCTCCGGGAAGCTAACCTCCAGGGAGCTGACCTCCGGGGAGCTGACCTTGATTTTTCCTGCCTACCGTTAAGATGCGGCGGTCTTAAATGGAAAATAGATGCGCGGTTAGCCAGCCAATTGGCCTATCATCTTTGCTCGATGCAATGCGATGATACTGAGTTTATCAAGGCGCGAAACTCGATCTTAGCGTTTGCGAACAAGTTTCATCGGGTTGAGGAGTGCGGCCGGCTGATTGAGTTGCCGGAAGTAGATCAGACCGTTGAGGTCGCCAAGGAAGTAGCTGTTGAATCACAAAACGATCAGGAGGACTCTTTCAATGTTTGAAGTCAATATCAACGCCAATATCAACGTCGACCCCAAATTTATCAGCGCAATTTTAACCCTGGCGGACGCAATCGCCAGTAAGTCAAATACTTTGCCGCCGTTAAATGCAATACAAGAAGCAGTAGCGCCGTTACAACCGTTCCCCATGTTTCAGGAGCCGATTGCACCTGCGCCACAAACTTACCAACCCACTTATACCGCTCCGGTTAATGCCGGACCTGTTACCGTACCGACAATGCCGCCGGTTAACATGACGCCGGTCAATCCTGTTCAGGTTATGGCGCCGGCCAATCCCACTCAAGTTATGCAAACCATGGCCCCGCAAACCATGGCCGCACCGCAACCGGCACAGATCCCGAGTCAGCCACCGACAGCCGCGCCGACGTATACCCACGAGCAATTAGGGCACGCTGGCAGCCTATTATGTGACGCCGGAAAGCGGCAAGACGTGCTTAATTTGTTACGTGAATTTGGAGCCCCGAAGGTTACAGACTTACCGCCGCATCAACTCGGCCCGTTTGCAACCCGACTACGGCAGATGGGAGCCAAACTGTAATGGGTAGCCATGCTTTATTATCCGCTTCAGCAAGTCATATCTGGCTACATTGCACTCCGGCGCCACGGTTAACCGAGGGTATGCCGGACGTTAAGACCCCTTATTCCGAAGAGGGATCCTTAGCTCATGCAATCGGGGAATTGAAACTGCAAAAACAGTTCCATCCGATGAGCCAAGCCAAGTATAAGAGTGCATTGAAAAAGCTACAAGAAACCACCTTCGCCGTGGGCGACAAAGCCGGACAATTAATCTATCAACCGGAGATGGATAAACATACCGACGCCTATCGCGATTACGCAGCAAGTGTCGTCCACAGTTTTAGTTCCCCTCCGTATGTTGCGATCGAAAAACGACTCAACTACGAAGTATACGCCCCGGGGGGATTTGGGACCGGTGATCTCATTGTGATCGGGGGTGATCTATTAGTTGTTACTGATTTTAAATACGGCAAAGGCGTCCCGGTATCCGCCGTAGACAATAGCCAGGTGAAACTTTACGCGCTGGCGGCATTGCTTGAACTGGGTTTCCTTTACCCAGTTTCCCGGGTGAAACTCGTAATCGTCCAGCCCCGGCTTGACTCGATCAGCGAATGGGAGCTATCGGTAAACGAGCTACTCGCTTGGGGTGAAGGTATCAAATCGATTGCAAAAGCGGCTTGGGAGGGAACCGGGGAATTTGTCTCCGGCGAATGGTGCCGTTTCTGTAAGGCCAAAGCGGCCTGCCGGGCGCGGTCGAATGCCCATACCGCACTAGAGGACTTCGGATTTAAACTGCCGCCGCTCCTTACCGACGAAGAAGTCGGGAAAGTCTTGGTGATGGGGAAAACCCTTAAAGATTGGGTTGAAAAGTTGGAGGAATACGCCCTCAGTCAATGCCTGGCCGGTCAGGACGTTCCGGGGTGGAAAGCCGTTGAAGGCCGCGGATCGCGCGATTACATAGACCAAGACGCGGCATTTGTGACACTGATCCAAAGCGGCATCAGCAGCGACATGCTTTACGAACGTAAGCCGTTATCCGTTCCGGCGCTTGAGAAACTCCTCGGTAGTGCCGAGTATAAGCGGTTTGAAGAATCCGGCCAAGTGATCAAGCGACCCGGGAAACCGACCCTGGTAACTACCGACGATAAACGGCAAGCGATCAGCAATCGAACCAGCGCGGCAGAGGATTTTGCAAACGTGATCGCTGGGCAAGCGGTAAATGCGTAACAGCTATCCGGGTATCTGTTATCGATGTGGTCGGGTAGTTAACCCGGGTGAAGGGCATTTTGAACGTTATCAGCATTCTTGGCAAACCCAGCATGCAGATTGTGCGATAAAGTATCGAGGGTCAGACATCCATTATCTAACCCGGCCTGATCTGGTGAATCAAAGGAAAAACGAAACGCGATCAAACGTAACAAGTAAAATGAAAAAATTGGAGGAACCCGTAAAAATGGCAAATGAAATGAATCCGGCAAAAGTTGTAACTGGTGAAGTGAGACTTAGTTATGTGAGCCTCTTTACCCCTCGACCCAATAAGAATGGTGGAAGCCCTAAATATAAAGTAACCGTGTTAATTCCTAAAGCGGACACCGCGACCAAAGCTCGAATTGATGCTGCTATTAGAGCAGCAATCCAAGACGGGGCACCGAAAAAATGGGGCGGCGTTATCCCGCCACAACCAGCAATACCCCTTTATGATGGCGACGGGGCTCGCCCATCCGATGGTATGGCGTATGGTGAAGAATGCAAAGGTCACTGGGTTTTAACCGCCTCGACCGAGGATAAACCGGGGGTAATCGATCGCAATGGAAGTCCGATTATCGATCAATCCCAAATCTATTCTGGCGCTTACGGCATGGTGTCGATGGCTTTTTCGGTTTATAACAAAGATAAAAAAGGCGTCGGCTGCTATCTCCACAACGTAATGAAAACTCGTGACGGCGAACCGTTGGCGAGTACCAAATCCTCGGCCGAATCTGATTTCCAAGGAGTTATCGGGCAACCAACGCCTGCTGCGCCGGCTGGATACGCCCCCGCCGCCGCTCCGGGATATCCGGCGGCACCGCCGCAACAACAGTATTATGGCGCTCCGGCGGCCCCGGGATATCCGCAACAATATGCCGGTGTTCCGACAGCGCCGCCGCAAGGATACCAAACGGCACCGCCGCAAGGCTATCCTCAGCAACAACAATATCAAGCCCCGCTTGACCCGGTGACCGGTCAACCGATTCCCCCGGGCGGCGTGTTAGGCATCTAAAAATGATAAACAAGAACGGGCTTTTCGAAGCCCGTTCTCAACCTCACCTCACAGGAGGCAGTAATGGAAAGACATTTATCAATCGACATAGAGACTTTTTCCTCGGTGGATATAAAAAAGAGCGGTCTCTATAAATACGCCCAAAGCCCTGACTTTGAAATATTATTGTTCGCATACTCGTTCGATGGGCAGCCGGTCCGTGTAATCGATTTAGCACAGGGCGATACGCTTCCCAGCGAAATTATTTACGCATTACAAGACCCAAATATCATCAAGCATGCGTATAACTCCTCCTTCGAATGGTATTGCCTGAACAAGTTCTTTTATAGCCCACTAGACCAATGGCGCTGCACGATGCTACACGGCCTGTATTGTGGTTACACGGCCGGATTAGGCCCGACCGCAATCGCCCTGGGACTTCCTGAGGATAAAAAGAAAATGGGCATCGGGTCGGCCTTGATCCGCATCTTTTGCGTACCGTGCAAGCCAACCCAAACCAACGGCCAGCGGACCCGGAACCTGCCGCGCCACGAGCCAGAGAAGTGGCAGTTATTTAAAGAATATTGCCGCCAGGACGTTGTGACCGAGATGGAGATCGAACGCCGGTTGTCGTCGTTTCCGGTCCCCGATCAGGAACAAGCGTTATGGGTACTCGATCAGCAGAGTAACGCTTATGGGGTCGCGGTTGATTTGGATCTGATTGAAGGCGCTTTACACTGCGACGCGGTCTCGACCGGTCAGTTAATGCATGAGGCAATCGAGATATCCGGATTAGATAACCCCAAATCGGTGCAGCAGCTATCCAAATGGCTTACCGAGGAAACAGGGGAAGAAGTAACGGACCTAACCAAAGGCAACGTTAAGAAACTGATTAAATCGGTGGATAGCGAGACCGCCCGGCGAATGCTTGAAATCCGGCAAGAGTTGGCCAAAACATCGGTCAAGAAATACGCCGCAATGCGCGAAGCCGTTTGCGGCGATGGACGAATCCGGGGGCTGTTACAATTCTATGGCGCCAATCGGACGGGAAGGTGGGCGGGACGGCTTGTGCAAGTCCAAAACCTTCCGCAGAACCATCTAACGATGTTGGATTGGGCAAGACGGACGACCAAGGCTAAGGATGTTGAGTTAATCAAGGCCCTCCTTGGCAATACCCCCGATACGCTTTCCCAGTTAATCCGGACAGCGTTTATCCCGTCGGTGGATCGCCGTTTTGTAATTGCGGACTTTTCCGCGATCGAGGCCAGAGTCATTGCCTGGCTGGCGGGGGAGGAATGGCGGCTTGAGGTATTCCGGACACACGGTAAAATCTATGAAGCGTCGGCCTCTCAGATGTTCGGCGTACCGCTCGAACTGATCAAAAAAGGAAATCCGGAATATGCGTTACGCCAGAAAGGGAAAGTATCTGAGCTGGCCCTCGGTTATCAAGGCGGGGCCAATGCACTAAAAAAGATGGGCGCTCTTGAAATGGGTCTGACCGAAGAAGAGTTACCGGAGATCGTGCAATTATGGCGCGGGGCGAACCGAAGGATCGTCGACCTTTGGTATAAAGTCGAAAACGCAGCCAACGAAGTTGTTAAAAACGGTAACCCGGTAGGGGTCAAAGGGCTATTATTCGCCCGGGAGCTTGAGTCTAGAAACGGTCAGGATTTTTTAACCATCACTCTCCCAAGTGGCCGGAAACTATTTTACGTTAAGCCGCATTTTCGGCGGGAGGAACACAGAGAGAAAGACCCGGAAACCGGGGAGGGAAAACTCGTAACTAATCCGCGCGAATCACTCCACTACTGGGGCATGGACCAAACGACAAAGAAATGGACCGTGATCCCCACATACGGAGGAAAATTGGTCGAAAATATTATTCAAGCAATCGCCCGGGACTGTTTAGCGGTCAATATGCAACGCATATACGCCGCAGGATACCCAATCGTAATGCACGTCCATGATGAAATTATCGCCGACGTGCCGAACGGTTCCGGCTCCGTGGATGAGATGTGCGCGATCATGGGCCAGCCGATACCCTGGGCGCCGGGATTACCGTTAAAGGCCGCGGGGTTTGAATCAAGTTATTACAAGAAAGACGACTAAAGGAGGTCATAACATGAAGTACCCGAGCCACAACGCCCACAAAGAATGCGCCGCTGAACATCCTTGCCTTGGTTGCGATCATTTTTCTAAGGATTTGTCTGAAGAACCTTGCAACGATTGCCGTAAGCCCAGCGCAGTAGATAGAAAATGTTATTTCAACGCAACTACAGCGGAGGATCAGTAATGAATTATTACAACGATAACGACCCGCAAAGCGTCGCCTGGCTTAAAGAGTTAATTGCCGCCGGCTTAATTCCTCCGGGCGACGTTGACGAAAGGAGTATCACCGATGTTACAGGATCAGACCTTAAAGGATACACGCAATGCCATTTCTTCGCCGGGATCGCCGGATGGCCATACGCCCTTAGTCTCGCTGGATGGCCGGTTGATCGACCGGTCTGGACCGGATCATGTCCGTGTCAGCCATTCTCATGCGCCGGTCAACGGAAAGGCGAGAAAGACGAAAGACACCTCTGGCCCGAGTTTTTCAGACTCATTAGAGAATGTAGACCACCCGTTGTGTTCGGAGAGCAAGTCGCATCGGCGGAAGTCATTGGTCACAAAGGAAAAGGATCGAGAATACCAGATGCGATACAGAAAGCGCAACCGCGCTCGCGATTTGGTGCGCCATGCGCGATTCCGCGCATCGAAAAAATCAATGGCATTCGATCTAATATATTACCTACCACAAATACAAGCTCGGATAGACGCCGGAGTGTGCGAATTATCGGGGATACCATTCAATCTGGATGGGGGCAGGACGTGGGACAGCCCATCGATCGACAGGATAGATCCAAGAGTAGGGTATGTTTATCAGAACATTCGGATTGTTCTTCATGCGGTAAACAGCGCTATGGGGGATTGGGGAGAGGCGAAAATGCTAGAAATTGCTTATTCGATCCTCAACAGGCGGCGGCAAGCCTCGAATTCGCTCTCGGAGTCGCTAGGGATGAACTTGATGCGTCGATTGGAGCAATATGGATCGCCAGAGTATTCGCTGACTTGGAATCGGTCGGTTACTCCGTCGGGTCATGTGATATACCGGCTGCGGGCATCGGGGCGCCGCATATCCGACAAAGACTTTACTGGGTGGCCGACAACCAGAGCCAACGACGGGACCGGGGCGCAGGAATGCAGGGGGAGGACCGGCGGGCAATCGTTGAAACAAGCAGCAATGCTTGCGGGTTGGAATACCCCGAAAGCGACAGACGGAGTATTCACCACCCCTCGAACTTCAGGCAGACCGATCGAGAAGTCAACTCACTTACAGACGCAAGCAATATGCAACTTGTCAGGTTGGCCGACTCCGACGGAAAGTATGGTAACGGAGAAAGATTTGGCCCAAGCGCTGTATGCCGGGAACAGTGCAAATCGCCCACGATACAACGAGGCGAAAATAATTTCTGGTCCCGCGGAATTTGGATTCCCTGCACAGACGGAAAAGCGCGGCGTATTGAACCCGAATCATTCCCGTTGGTTGATGGGGTTCCCGGTCGAATGGGGTTACTGCGGGGCTACGGCAATGCAATCGTATCGCCGCTCGCGGCGGAGTTCATAGCCGGTTATCTGGAGGCGGTTGAGTGATGAACGATCAAACAAACTGTCCGCATCGTATATGCGCGGTCGTTAATACATACCTTGGCGGTCTTCGCCCGGAAAATATCATTGCTACTAATCATCAGTGCGCAAAATGCGGAAAAGTGCTCGCAGAAGAGGAGTACAAAAAGCTAACCGAAAAGTGTGACAACCAACGAAAACCTGCCCGCGCTGTAACCAAAGCTATCCCGACGGCTCGCCAATGTGGGGACCGCATAACCGACCATCGGAGATATGTGTAGTTTGCCGCAAGAGGCCGCTAGAGAACCGAAGAAACCTAAACAGAATTGGAGGAAAACGGTAAATGCTAAACGACTCCTTAATTATCAAACATTTCAAGGATCAATGGAAACAGATGGTTATTGTCGAACGCTCCGGCAGCGACCTGCTTATAACAGATAGAAGCGTTATTGTTAGATTACCCGACATTCATAAGCTTTTCAACGACCGCGCAATGTTTCCGGAGTTGCCGACCGACGGCGAATGCTTTAATTACTCAAAACAAAGGCCAATCAATAAGCAAGGTTTGGGGATACAAAGACTGATTGACCAGATTGTCAAGGGCGGTTTACGGGTCCTAGCCCCTACCGATTGGCAGTTTTGTGGGAAAACCAACGCTCGACTATTCTACAGCGACAACGTTCCGATATTTATTGACCAAAAATTTCTCGATTTATTTAACGATTCCTTCGCGTTGCGCGGTAACAAGGCCAATAGCCCGATTATCATGGGATCAGACGATTATGTTATAGGCGCAATCATGCCGGTCAGTATCCGGTTACAACCAGAAAACATTTTCCCAGCGCATCTGAAATTCGACATCACGGAAGAAACTGGAGGAAAACGGTAAATGAATAAGGTTTACGCATGCGCCCTCTGTCAATCATATAAAACCTGTCCACGGGCTAATACGCTGCGGTTATCTGAATGCCGCGGTTACACTGAGGACACTCTCGCAGTGGCAACGCATAAAAAAGAAATGGATGATCGGGTAAGAAATAACCCCGCGGTAACTTGCCAAGAGTGCTTGGCCAAATACGACACAGAGTACCGATTGCTAATGACTCTACCGAAAGACCCTCCGAAGGGCCAATACTTTAAAGTTGAATCATTCTGCCCAAATTGCGGTTACACCCGTATCGATGACGCAATTGTCTAAAGGAGCTTACTCCTGTGAATTATCACTTGATCCAATGCTCACTTAGCCCCGAAGGAGGTGAACCAATATGATTAACGATCGCCAAATAATAATATCAACCGCCAATAACCGTTGGTCCACCAACTGGGCCGGGCAGGTACTGCAATGGTCGGAGCTTGTCGCAAAGCTCCAATTCCCAGCCCGTGGGGTTGAGACGTTGGCCGAATACCTCAGCTTGCCGAAGCCGAAGCAGGATAATCTGAAAGACGTCGGAGGGTTTGTCGGTGGATCGATGTCAAGCGGCCGCCGTAAGGTGATCCACATGACCGGCAGAGACGTGATCACCCTCGACCTTGACAACATACCCCCGGGGAAGACGGCCGACGTCCTGCGACGCGTGGACGGCCTTGGATTCGGTTATGCGGTCTACTCTACCCGCAAACACGAGGAGAGCCGGCCAAGGCTGAGGGTCTTGGCCCCGCTCTCCCGGATGGCCACGGCGGAGGAGTATGAACCATTGGCGCGACGGTTGGCGGCGTATATCGGGATCGAGCTTTGTGATCCGACGACTTTTGAGGTTCACCGGTTGATGTATTGGCCGAGTTGTTGCGCCGACAGTCAATACGTTTATACCTTCGCCGATAGGCCGTTCCTGGATACTGACAAAATGCTCGCAACCTACGCCGACTGGCGCAACTTCTCCGAGTGGCCGGAGGTACCGGGCGCCCGGGAACGCCGGGTTAAAACCGACGCCGCCAAGCAGGGCGACCCGTTATCAAAAAACGGTGTCGTAGGGGCTTTCTGCAAGACCTATAACATCTATCAAGCGATGGACGCGTTTCTGCTTGGTATTTATACGCCGGTCGATAATGCGCCGGACCGGTATACCTTTGTCGGCGGCAGCACGGTAGGCGGCGCGATTGTCTACGACAACGGGGCGTTCCTGTTCTCCCACCACAGCACCGACCCGGCAGGCGGCCGGCTGGTCAATAGTTTTGATCTGGTCCGGCTCCACCGGTTTGGTACTCTGGACGATGACGCCAAGCCGGAGACGCCAACCAATAAACTGCCGTCATACACGGCCATGTGTCAACTGGCGGTATCTGATCAGTTGGTAGCGATATTGCTTAATCAAGAACGGTACGAGAAGGCAACGGCGGACTTTGCTGTAGAGCTTATGGGGCCGGGGGTGTCGTCCGATCCGCCTGCGTCCAACTCTCTGGCAGTCAATGACGCCAACTGGCTGGCGAGATTAGAAGTATCATCGACAACAGCTTTACCGTTAAAAACGATTAATAACATTCTGGTTGTTCTTGAGCATGACCCACTTATCAAAGGCAAAATAGCCTTCGACGAGTTCGCCAACCGGGGGTTGGTCCTTGGCCCCATGCCGTGGGATCCGCGAGACGAAAGAAGGGACTGGTCGAACCACGACGACCAAGGACTACGTAACCACATTGAAGCTGTATACAAAATATCAAGCCCGACGAAAGTCGATGACGCCCTTGGCCTGTGCGCCCATAAGAACCGGATTAACGACGTGCAGAACTATCTCAAAAGTTTATCCTGGGACGGAGCACCGCGCCTAGATACGTTGTTTATTGATTTTCTCGGGGCGACGGATAGCCTTTACACTCGTGAGGTAACCCGGAAGGCGTTTACTGCCGCGGTGGCCAGAGCGATGGAACCAGGAATCAAATTCGACTACGTTCTGATCCTGGTCGGGCCGCAGGGAGTCGGTAAAAGCACTCTTTTACGTCTCATGGGCCGTGATTGGTATAGCGATAATTTGACCTCGTTTGACGGCAAAGAAGCCGCTGAATTGATCCAGGGGATCTGGATCAACGAATTGGGAGAGTTGAGTTCCCTAAATCGATCGGAATCAAATATCGCGAAACAATTTTTGTCCCGGACGGAGGATATCTATCGGGAGCCCTTTGGAAAAAGGACCGCGAAATACCCCAGGCGATGCGTATTTTTCGGAACGACC
Source organism: Bacillota bacterium (assembly GCA_023417475.1). Classification (GTDB taxonomy): domain Bacteria; phylum Bacillota; class UBA4882; order UBA8346; family UBA8346; genus JAEYPR01. The sequence continues at coordinate 56,423 of JAEZFP010000065.1, forward strand.
AATGAAAGTGAATTCCTAAAAGATGTAACCGGAAACCGTCGTTTCTGGCCGGTCGCAGTAGGAGAATGGCAGCCGCGAAAAAGCGTATTTGATAATCTACCGTATGAGGTAGATCAGATATGGGCGGAAGCATTTAACCGGTGGCGTTTCGGTGAGCCGTTATACCTTAGCCAAGAAGTGGAGTCATTAGCGCATGAGCAGCAAGAACTTTATCGCGAAAGCAGCGCCAAGGAAGGGCTAATTCGGGAGTTTATCGAACGCCCGGTCCCTCTTGAATGGGTTAAACGTTCATTGGCGGAGCGCCGACTATATTGGGCCGGGGAGTTTGGCCGGATCGAAGGCGAAACGGAGCCGCGGGATCGGGTGTGCGCCGCCGAAGTGTGGTTTGAATGTCTTGGCGGGGACCTGAAGTATATGAAACGGAGCGACGCGGTTGAGATTAACGGAATACTTTCGCGAGTACAAGGGTGGAAGAGATGTAACAGTAACGCCCGATACGGCCCATACGGTATCCAAAAAGGATTCATTAAAATGGCGTATGCTTACCTACCTCCCTCATAAAAAGAGGGTGGAAAAGTTGTCAACTTTCTCCGAAAAAAGCTGTCAACTTTGTCAACTTTCTATCGATTTTGTCAACTTTCTCAAAAAAGCTGTCAACTTTCAAAGTTGACAAAACATGGTGAAAGTTGACAAGAAAGTTGACGCTGAAACCGTTGATATATCTATACTTATTACTATTTGTCAACCTTGTCAACTTTAATTATAGATAAGTATATTGAATAGGTAATTAGGTAGTAATATATCTCTCTAAATCGCCTAATTAAATATATTAATACGCGCGTGGTAGACAAAGTTGACAAAGCCAATTTTTCGAAAGGATTGATGTGGAATGCCAGAATTTGAATTTAAAACCCGTGAACGGGATATTGAGGCCTATTTAAGAGATCAAACCCGGATTAAGCTTAGCGGAACTGCCTATAAGTTCGTTTCCCCGGGAAATACTGGAGTCCCAGACCGTTTTTTAGCCCTACCCATCGGATTCGGGGTGTTTGTGGAACTAAAAGCGCCGGGTAAGAAGTCGACGGAAAAACAGAAACTGCAACAGGCCCGGCTAAAAAAGTTTGGATTTATCGTCTTTGCCGATATCGACAGCAAGGAAAAAGTAGACCAGGTTATCGACTATTGTGCGGATCTGATTAAGCGGCACCGTGATCGAATAATTGACCAACCGTTGTGATGCCGTGAAGCCGTAGAGAGGCGGAGGTGATTTCTAATGAAATTTGTACCGCATGACTATCAAAGATACTGCATTAACCGGGCATTGATTGATACTAAGTTAGCCGATCTGTTGGATATGGGTTTGGGGAAAACAGTGATCACCTTAACCGCAATTAACGATTTGAAATATAACCGGTTCCAAGTATCTAAGGTCTTGGTTATCGCCCCGAAAAAGGTCGCGGAAAAGACCTGGAGCAAAGAGGCGGAAAAATGGGACCATCTCGGCATGTTGCGGATCATACCGGTTTTAGGTAGTCAGCAAAAAAGAATTAAAGCCCTAAATACCCCCGGTGATGTGTATGTTACGAATCGCGATAATGTGGTTTGGCTAGTCCAATATTATAGAAATGCTTGGCCGTTCGATATGGTTGTCCTGGATGAACTTACGAGTTTCAAGAATCATGAAGCGAAGCGCTTTAAAGCTCTTACTTGGGTCAGAAAGTTCATGACAAGAGTGATTGGCTTGACCGGAACCCCTTCGCCGAATGGTCTGCTTGACTTATGGGCGCAGATGTATTTGATCGATGAAGGTGAGCGATTAGGTAAAACGTTTGAAGGATACCGGCAACGGTATTTCGAGCCGGCCCAAAGAGACGAGAATCGGATTCTATCGTATCAACCCAAACCTGGAGCCGAAGAAGCCATTCACAGATTATTGGCCGATATTTGTATCTCGATGAAAGCCGAAGATTACTTGGAATTACCAGATTGCATTTACAACATTGTCCCGGTGGTTTTGGATAGCAAAGCCGAGGCCACCTACAAAAAACTTGAACGGGAAATGCTTTTGGAACTCGACGAAGGAACGGTTGACGCCGGATCGGCTGCGGTGTTAACCGGGAAACTGCTTCAGCTTTGTAATGGCGCGGTATATGCGTATGATCAGACCGAGGAACAACAGGTGATTGAAATCCACAACTGCAAGATCGAAGCCTTCCTTGAGTTGATCGAGGGCTTGAATGGGAAACCGGTTTTAGTGTTTTACAACTTCAAGCACGATTTAGAACGAATCAAACAGGCATTGCATAAGTTCGACCCGAAACTTGTCGTTCGGAAGCTTGATAAACCGCAAGATGAGGACGATTGGAACGCCGGTAAAATTAACGTTTTGTTAGCCCATCCAGCGAGTTCGGCTTATGGCTTGAACCTACAGCAAGGCGGCAATCACGTGATTTGGTTTGGTTTAACCTGGTCTTTGGAGTTATACCAGCAGGCCAACAAACGACTTCATCGGCAAGGCCAGACTGAGAAGGTAATCATTCACCACTTGGTTGTGGAGGGCGGCCGCGATGAGGATGTTATGATGGCTCTTGAGGATAAGGGCAATACACAGGACCGGCTGTTAAATTCTTTGAAAGTCAGGATTAAAAAAGTTCAAGAGGAGGTAGCGTGATGAAACACCCAAAAGAGGTTTATGAACAAACTGATTTTAATGGGCCTGATGAAGATATGAGTCATTACCAACAAAAGATTGTTAAGACTCGAAAAAATCATAAATGTTGTAATTGCGGAAACACCATCAACGCAGGAGAAGAAGCGCTTTACGAGTCTTGTTTCATGGACGGATATCCACAACACGCATATACTTGCATTCCTTATTGTGATAAATGGTTGGATGAAATTGAAGGCAGGAGGTAGTATGATGTCAACACAAAATGAGGTTATCAAAGACGTTATAAGTGAACGCGATCGCCAAGATGCCAAGTGGGGCGAGCAAAACCATTTTCCACAGTTTTGGTCCGGAATCTTAGGTGAAGAGTACGGCGAGTTGTGTGAGGCAATTAACGAAACCGTGTTTAATAACGGCAGTGATAAAGGCGGGTACGATAATATGCGTAAAGAGGCAATTCATGTAGCCGCTGTTGCAATCGGTTTCCTGGAATGCTTGGAACGAAATAGGAGACATTGGTTTCCGGAGGATGGTGATAGATAATGCAATTACCGAATCCAAAAGAACCACCAGCAAAGCCGAGACTTGTTATCATCGAAAGCCCATACGCTGGTGATGTTGAAAGAAACACCGAGTATGCGCGTCGGGCAATGGCCCACAGTTTGAGCGAGGGCGAAGCGCCGTTTTTATCGCACTTGCTTTATACCCAAGTGTTGAATGATGAAATCCCAGGAGAACGGAGCACAGGAATCTATGCGGGGTTGTCTTGGGGGGCCGTTGCCGAACAGACAATTGTTTACGACGATTACGGGATCAGTGAAGGGATGAAAATCGGGATATGTTTGGCTTCGGTGGAGAAAAGACCGATCAAATTTAGGTCGATCGGGAAGAACCCGGGAGACGAAGAATGATCCCATTCATTGCGGCAACAGCCGCAGTTGTAACCATGATCATCGTATCATGTCTTAGCCACAAGGAGGTGCCAGATGAAAAAGAATCAACCGTTACCAAAACCGAAATTAAAAAGCCCATGGCCGGAGCAGAAGAAACGAATTAACCGAGCGGCGATTGAGTGGGACTTAAAGACTTATCCAGCTATGAAACGAGAAATCGAAGAAGTATTACAGACAATGGATGATATTGCGGCGCCTTCTGCGGTTGATGTGCGATCGAGCGTTTATTCGATACCTCATAAAAGCAGTTTTAAGCCGAGACAATTGGGCGATCAACCCGAATATATTGTCAGTCATCCGGTTAGGCATGATAGTGATCCGACAGCCAATAAAGCCGAGCAGCTAAGACAATACCGAGAAACGGTCTTACATGGGACGGAATATCGCGAAACTGTTCGCCGGGTCAATGCAATTGAATGGACAATGGAGAGGTTGGAAAAGTCGAAGTCCATAATGTTTAATCAGCAAGCATTATTGGTTAAACGGGCCTACTTTGACCAGGAAGATGTCAAAGAGGTAGTCAAAGAGCTTAACATCTCATTGCGCACTTTTTACTACTGGAGGGATAGTGTGATAAACAAAATAGCCAAAGAGCTGGGGTTTATTATCTAAAAAAAGATTGCAAAAAGTTTGCACATTTTGGCCCCAAAACTGTGGTAAAATTGTATTATCAAAAGTTATGAAGACCGTGCGGGTAATGCGCGGTCTTTTCTTTTTAGGTGTCTGGCTTGGCCAGGGGTTGCATATCTCGTAATCGGCAGGGTGGGGCCGGAGATATTAATATTCTTATCGGAGTTGATACCATGCTAAAGCAACGCGAGGATAACGAGGTTGTATTGTGCGACGGCAAGCCGCTTGACCATTGTATTTCATACAGCATAACGGCAGGGATTGCCAAGGTCTATAAGGTTGACGACGAAGGCAATATGGCCATGACCGCTGATGGTATTAGGGCAGAGGTAGAGGTAGTCAGGGGTTTTATCAGTGTTAGCGACAAAGGCGCAGCTACAAGCGATTTGGAAAAACCAAAGGCGGCCAAAAACACAAAAGGCCAGCTCAAAGCCGATTTGGGTCCTTCCGGAGAGTAACGAAAGCCGGGGGTCGCGAGCAGCGCGACCTTTTTTTGCGCATAAAAAATTTTTTCGGGTTCAATCTTTCTGATTTTTTGGGCTTGGCGGTGAAGCGATGACGACCGGAAAAAAGATAAAAGAGACAGTGCCTAGATGGCTTTGGGTCGAAGGAGAAAAGTTTTATCTAAACTCAGAAAAAACCGCCGAGTTTTTCAGCGTTTCGGAACGTACTTTGTTGAACTGGAATGAAAAATCAGGAGGGGCTCTAAAAAAAGACACCGGATGGTGGGATACGCAAGCCATTATGGAATGGCTCAGTAAGGAGTCCTCTGGATCAGACGCAGCCCGTAAACTAAAGGCCGAAGCAGACCTCAAGGAAGAACAAGTTGCGGCAAAACGGTTAGAAAATGCAATTGAACGCGGCGAGTACCTGAAAAAGTCCGAAGTTTCGCAAGAATGGGCGACGAGGATCATCGAGTTAAAAAACAGTCTCCTCGCTTTGGCAAAACTTATTGGGAGTTTAATGACTGACCCCAATTTAAGGATTTGGGTTGAAAGAGTTATCACTGAGAAGGTATACGAATTTTTAGAACAATATTCGAGAACCGGCAAATATACGCCAAAACAAACAACAAAGCGAGGCCGAAAAAAGTGACGTGATACTATGATCCAATGGTTCGAACAAGAAAAAAGCGCTTGGCGACCTCCTGAAAAACTAAAAGTGTCCGAATGGGCGGATAAAAACCGGATGATTGGCGCAAAAGATTCGATCACTAACGCCAATATGAAGTGGAATACTGATGTTACTCCCTATTTGAGGGAAATAATGGACACTTATAACGATCCCGAAATTGAGGAGGTAGCTTTTTGCAAGCCGACGCAAGTCGGGGGAACACAAGCTGGTCATAACATTCTAGGGTACGCAATTGATCAAGATCCAGCTTCGTTTATGGTCGTTTATCCAAGTGAAAAACTAGCTAAAAGCGTGAGTAAAAATAGAATCCAACCAATGCTCCAATTGACTCCAGTTTTGGCTGATAAATGGCTAGAAAAGGAATCGCAAACGCTTGAATTACAGTTTTTGGGCATGTATATTTCGTTTGTTGGCGCCAATTCTCCGGGAAACCTTTCGTCAAAACCATTGGGAAGGCTCATTTTTGATGAAACGGATAAGTACCCTGATTTTTCAGGGGATGAAGCTGAACCAGTTAGCCTTGGCCGCGAACGTTCGAAGAATTTCTTGGACCGTAAAATATATATTTGGTCGACTCCAACAATAGAAAGCAAACCGGTTTGGCAGGCTTTTATTTCTTCTGAGGTACAAAAACAGTTTTTCGTACCTTGCCCGCATTGCGGAGAGTATCAAACATTTAAATTCGCTCAAATTAAATGGCCGGAAGAATTAAAAAATATCAGCGATTACACGGAAAAAGCGCGTCAAGTGGAAGAATTGGCTTGGTACGAGTGTGAGGAATGCCACGAGATTATTCAGGATCGCCAAAAATCTCAAATGCTTAAGCTCGGCGAGTGGAGGCCTGTAGCCTATGATTTGGAAAACGGAACCTTTAGGCCAACTCAAATGCCGAAAGGGAGAATTAAGCGTGTTGGATATCAGCTAAATTCGATATATTCGCCCTGGATTACCTTCGGGAATGTGGCAAAAGAGTTCATTTTAGCGAAAGATTTCCCCGGGAAACTTATGAATTTTGTAAATTCTTGGCTCGGGGAGATTTGGCGAAATAAAACCAACTCTATGAAATCAGATTCAATCTGGAAGAAGAAACACACGACTCCAAAAGGAATTGTACCTTTTGATGTGGGAGAAACCATTTTAACCGGTGGTATTGACCGCCAAAAAGATCATTTCTGGTATGTTATTCATGCGTGGGGTCCGGGATTTACTGGGCGGTTAGTTGATTACGGCCAAGCGGAGACTTGGGCGGATCTTGATAAAATATTTTTGGAACGCCGGTATTATAATCTCAAAAATCAAGCCTTTAGGGTTATGCGGGTTATGATTGATTCCGGGTATGATACCGACGCAGTTTACGATTATTGTGCAATGAATAAAGACATTTTTCTACCGTGCAAAGGGGCGAACAGGAAACTGACCGCTCCTTTTTCTATTTCCTCAATCGAAAAGAAAAAAGACGGTAAACAGTGGTTTAACGGGTTAAAACTTTATGAGGTCGATACGGATTATTTTAAAGATTTTATTTTTGGTCGGTTAGAACGAGAACCTGACGCGCTTGGATCCTGGACGCTGTTCTCGGATTGTCCCCAAGAATTTGCAGATCATATTTGTTCCGAGCGAAAAAATGAGATCCAGGATAAAAAAACCAAGAAAATAACTTTTAAATATCTGCCTATTGGGTCTCATGCGATTAACCATTTACTTGACTGTTCGGTGTATTCTGCTTGCGCCGCTGAAAGTATCGGAGTTCGCTATTTAAGAAAAACAGAAGAAGTAAAAAAAGCGGCGCCACCAAAACGCCGAGTAGTCAGCAAAGGGGTTAGAGCCTAAGAGGAAGGAGGCGGTACAATGCCGGAATGGACTTTAGAAGAAGCAAAACAGCATTTAAACGCGTGGTTGGCGGCTGATATAGCCTTGGCGGCAAGCAAGGAGTACCTAATGAACGGGAATCGATTGACCCGCGCTAACGCAGACGAAGTAAAAGAACGGATAACTTTTTGGCGTAGCGAAGTGAAGCGGCTCGAATCTGGTCGTTCTGGTGCTCGCGTGGTACGGATAGTACCGAGGGACATGTAATGAAAAAGGCGAGCGCATTAAATCAAATTATAGCGAATATCTCCCCATCCTGGGCCTTGAAGCGGGAAACTGCGCGGCAAAAATTTGAAGTATTCAGTCTCGGGTATACACGACACGGAGCAAGCCAAACGAAAAAGTCTTTGTTGGGGTGGCTTTTTAAGGCTGGATCTCCGGACGAAGATATCACAAAGCCGGGTCCAGTTTTAGTAGCACGGTCTCGTGATCTTTATTACGGAACTCCCTTGGCGGCCGGCGCTATTAAGACAAGACGAACCAACATCATCGGCCCGGGGTTACAGTTGAAACCACAAGTTGACGCGGAGTTTTTGCGGCTGACACCTGAAGAAGCGACCGCGCTAGAAAAAACCATAAAACGAGAGTTTTATTTATGGGCCGATTCGTTGGATTGCGATATCGAACGTCGAAAGAATTTCGGTCAAATGCAAGCTTTGGCGTTTATGTCGGTTGATCTTAGTGGGGATTGTTTCGCGTTATTGCCGTTGGTTTCTCGTCCAGGGTCGCCGTATGATTTACGGGTCCGATTGATCGAAGCGGATCGCGTATGCAATCCATATAACAAAATTGATCCGCAAGAGAAAATACTTGCTGGGGTTGAAATTGGCGAATATGGCGAACCGATAGCCTGTCATATCGCGCAAAAACATCCAGGGTCAACCCGAGCGGCGATTAACACTTGGGTTAGAGTCCTTTTTTTTGGTGAAAAAACAGGACGCCGGAACGTTCTCCATTTGATGGAGCAAGAAAGACCAGAGCAGCGTCGAGGCGTCCCGCTTTTGGCTCCGGTAATCGAATCCTTAAAGCAGTTAGGACGGTATACAGATGCGGAGTTAATGGCAGCCGTGGTAAGCGCCTTTTTAACTGTTTTTATTGAGAGTGACGCGCCGGACAGCCCGATCCAAAGCCCCATACCCCCCGAAGAAAAAGTCGATGACGATGAAAATTCGATCGAGTTGGGAAATGGGGCGGTTATTGCTTTACGACCCGGAGAAAAAGCCAATACAACAAATCCGGGGCGTCCAAATCAGGCTTTTGATGGTTTCGTGGTCGCCATTTGTCGGCAAATTGGCGCTGCGCTGGAAATGCCTTACGAGGTTTTGGTAAAACACTTCACTTCTTCGTATTCAGCTTCGCGCGGTGCTTTGCTTGAGTTTTGGAAAATGATTCGGATGCGTCGAGCTTGGTTCGCGGCTAATTTTTGCCAGCCAATTTACGAAGAATGGCTTACTGAAGCTGTGGCTAAAGGACGAATTAGGGCCCCGGGGTTTTTTCGTGATCCGGCAATTCGAAAAGCATATTGCGGAGCCGATTGGAACGGGCCAACCCAAGGTCAACTTGATCCGCTGAAAGAGGTTAACGCAGCAAAAGTGAGAGTTGAAGAGGATTTCAGCACCCGGGCAAAAGAAGCAGCAGAGTTTAGCGGTACTGATTATGACGTGATTATTCAGGATCGCAGTTATGAAGAACGCGTTAGGCGTGAAAACGGTCTTGTTTATGAGAACAAGACAGTGAATGTGGGAGGTGGCAATAATGCCAGGACTAACGACGAAGACGATGAAGAATGAGTTTTGGGAATTCCGCGCTCAAGCAAACAAGAAAAGCGCGGAATTACTTTTATACGGCCGAGTTGCATCAGAAAAACCTTGGTGGTGTCCTGAGGGCGAGGATAATTATATTTTGGCTAAACAATTCGCCAAAGATTTAAAGGCTCTCGGAGACATTGACAACCTTGATATTTATCTGAATTCACCCGGGGGCGATGTTTTCGCGGGTCAGGCGATTTCTTCCGTTCTTCAAAGGCATAAATCGTATAAAACCTGTTACATTGACGGGTTGGCGGCTTCGATTGCGGTAAATATCGTTCAGGTTTGCGACAAAAGGGTTATCCCGAAAAATGCAATGATGATGGTTCATCAACCTTGGCAAACCGTTTTTGGCGGTTATAACGCCCTTGAATTACGGAAGATGGCAGACGGGTTGGACCGTATTGCCGAATCAACGATCGCTCTTTTTCTCGATAAAACGGCGTTAACCCGTGAAGAGATTGTTACTTTAATGGATGACGAAACCTGGATGACCGCCGAAGAGGCGGTTGAATTCGGTTTTGCCGATGAAGTGGAGCAATCGAAAGAAGTCGCCGCGTGTGTTCAAGGCGATTTGGTCATGCTGGGAGGTTTAAGTTTTGGCGCAAGCCTATTTAAACATTTCCCTGTTGATAAATTGCAAGTCTCTAAAACAAAAACGGAGAAGGAGGAAGAAAGCATGGAACTGAATCAGGAAATTTTAGCCAAAGATTACCCTGAAATTTTTAATGCGGTAAAGAAACTCGGCAGTCAAGAAGGCGCTGCCGCTGAACGCTCTCGCATGCAAGCGATTGACGATCTAGCCACTCCGGGATCGGAAAAACTCGTCAATCAAGCCAAATACGAGACCGGGGTTAGCGCGGCTGAATTAGCGCTTCAGCTTGTAAAAGCGGAAAAGGATCAGAGCGCCCAATATTTAGCCGGCGCAAAAGATGATAGCCAACCCATGGCAGGGGTTAAGGGGACGACTCCTAATCCAGGCCAGGATGCAACAAAAAAACAATCTTGGATCCAGGCGTTCGCTAAAGGAGCCAATCAAAAGAGAGGTGGAAAATAATGCCGGAAACTTTTACTCCCGATAAGTTATTCGCGGGAAATGTAATGCCCGTTGTTGCCGGTTCCGAAACAATCGTTAGCGGTGCGGGGGCTATCGCTCGCGGAACGGTCTTAGGTCAAATTACGACCGGCGGAAAATGTAAGGTGCTTAATTCGGCAAATTCTGATGGGTCTCAATCAGTTTACGCGATATTGGCCGCCGCGGTTGACGCTACTTCGGGCGATGTAGTGGCACCGGTATACTATACCGGCGAATTTAATCAGGCCGCTTTGACGTTTGGCGGATCTGATACAGCGGCCACGCACAAGACCGCGGCCCGAAAAATTGGGCTTTTCTTTAAGACAACGATTTAATTTTCATAACAAAGGAGTGAAACGTAATGCCTATCTCAATGTTTGACACTCGTACCATGCTTGAGATGCTTGACGAAGTAAAACCTGCTGGATCTTTTTTAAGACGGCGGTTTTTCGTTAATGCGCGCGTGTTTGATACTGAAAACGTTGACGTCGACATCATCAAGCACAAGAGAAAGATGGCCCCGTTTGTTTCCAACCATATCGGGGGTAAAACGGTTGATCGTGAAGGGTTCAGCACCAACACCTATAAACCGCTTTTAGTTGCTCCGGATATGATCACCACGGCCGAGGACATGTTAAAACGCGCCCCGGGCGAGGCGATTTACGGCGGTATGTCCCCCGATGAACGCGCCGCGGAACAACTTGGCCGCGATATGGTTAATCTTGAAGAGATGGTTTCGCGCCGGGAAGAATGGATGTGCGCCAAAGCCATCTTTACCGCAGCGATCCCCATGATCGGCGAAGGAATTAACCAAACCTTGACTTTTGGCTTTAGTTCTGGCCACGATGTGAATCTCGGGTCCGGTTCACGTTGGAATGAGTCGGGGGTCGACCCTTTAGCTGACCTTCGGGACGCGAAACGGAAAAACGTTCAGGATTCCGGAGTTTCTTCGGATACGATCCTTATGGGATCCGACGCGATGGATGCTTTCCTTGCAAAAGTAGGAACCGATACTGGGCAGCTATCCCAGGTTAAAGTAAATCTTGGCCAAATTGATCCGCAAGAGCTGCCCGAGGGAGTTACTTACTGGGGTTATTTAAAGGGGATTGGTGATGTCTTTACTTATGACGAATGGTATGTCGACGATGAAGGCAATGAGCAACCTTTAATCCCGGTGAAAGACGTCTTAATCGGTTCTTCAAAGGCCCGTACTGATATGTGCTATGGTGCGATTGCCGATGCCGACGAAGGAACGTTTGTTGCTGCGAGAGCGCCGAAATCATGGACTCAACCGAAACCGTCCGCCCGGTTTATTCAATTACGCAGCCGGCCACTCCCGGTCCCGACTCAAATCGACGCATTTAGCGTTTTGACGGTGCTTGCTTAATGGCGGTTTTGCTAAACTCAACCTATGTGATGCGCGATAAAAAAGGCGGGAAAACCACGCACCACCAGGGCGAAGTGCTTCAGCTTGACGAGCAAGAAGAGCAGTGGTTAATTGGAACCAATGCCGCTACCGAAGCCACCGAAAAGGCCGAAAACGATAGTGACCTGAAGCAAAAACCGCTTGATAAAAGATCCAAAGCAGAGCTTGTTGAACTCGCGAAGGAATACGAAATCGCCGATTGCGAGAATCTCAGCAAAGCTTTATTGGTTGAAGCCTTAAGAGCCTTCGGTTTAGAGTAACGAGGGGCGGCCAACGCCCCTCCCCTTTATTGGGGGTGTATTTATGACGTTGAAAGCTCAAATGGCCGCTGATGCGGCTGTTTTCTTTAATAAGACTGAATTTGCCGAGGATGCAACCTACAACGGCACATCGCTGGAGATGGGGGCCATATTTATCCGCGGTGAAAGCCAAGGCGACGGGAACTATTTAACCAACGACGGCAGCGCGTATCAAGCGCGGATCACTGTCGCAAGGTCAGACGTCCCAGAGCCGGAAGCCGGAAAAATAATTGTGGATCAATACGGCGTTAATTGGCAGGTACAATTGATCCTTAAATCCGATGATATATCGCACACTTTAGGTTGTGTTGCGAATCAATCAGTGTTTGGACGGTGATCAGATGCCGACATACAGAGTTTATGAGTCGTTTGACACCGGAACCAGAACAATTACCGGTAGCAGTGTAAAACTGATCGACACCGCGAGTCCCTTCGTTAAAATGGTCGCCCGTGATTTTCCAAAGTCCATCCAACGCGGATTAAAGTCCACCGGTTGGTGGATGCAGCAGGAAATTAAAGCCGGTATTCGATCCGGGGCGCCCGGCGGCCAAAGATATGAAGCCTTTTCAAAAATCAAAAATCTAAGCAATACCTATGACACGATCAAACTAAACCGCTTATCCAAGAAAACCGGAAAACAGAAGTTTGTCCGGAGCCGCCATATCATCAATGAAATGGTCCGGGAAAAAGGGCGTCACAGCCCTTTGGGGCGGCTCGTTAACGCGGTCGGATATCAATACTACACGGATGGTCAACGGGTTATAGTAGGGTGGCTCTCTGCTTCGGCTATCGATATCGGGACGAAGCTGGAACAAGGCTTTACTACTTCAGTTACCCCAAAAATGCGGAAAATGTTTATCGCCTCCGGCCTGAAACTCGGTAAAAGTGTAATCAAAACTCCGAAGCGTGAGACATATGGCCCAATTTACCAAGCAAAACAAGCCGCTGCAGGTCAATATTTTGAATCTAAGCTATATCAATATATCCAGGGAGGAGGAAAGACATGATCCAAACAATCCCTTTGTACGACCTTATCAAATGTTGGAAAGACGCATTGGCCGACAGTCCGGAAATAGAATCGTATTGTCAAACGCAGTTTGGCCGGTCTTTGCGAATTTTTGTCGGGATTGATAAGGTTAAGCCGCCGACTGAATCTGATTGTCCTTATGCGGTGATTATGGACGGAAAAAAGACAGAAACCAGCGCCCCTTATCTGTATTCGGCCACCATTGGTTGGGTGGTTTTGTCCGGGCAAATCGAGGTTTCCGGCAATGTCGCCGAATTACCGGGGGTCGAGCAATGTGACGCGTTAGGGCAGTTGATTTTTAAGGCGATCTTTGACGCTAACCAAAGCAATGTAGCGACAATAGGCGATTACGCCATAAATACTTTCGAGTTTCTTCCGCAAATCGCCGGAGAAGCGATTATTACGGTTGAAGTCACACCCTGTATTGGTACAGGGTTGATATATTAAAAGATAAGGAGAGATACTATGGCACACGCAAAAGGCGCTAACGTGCGCATGTTATTGGATTACGAGTCGTCTTACGGTACGACCCCCGGGACTCCGCACAGCCATGTTATGCCGTTTTATTCTGACAACGTCAAATCGACGCAAACCTTAAACGAGGATAAGCTGATTCGCAACAACCGCAATCCGGCGCAGCCGACTCGGGGATTAATCGACGTAAGCGGGTCAGTGGTTGTTCCGATCGATCAGGTGTTAATCGGCTATTGGCTGAAAGCTATGTTTGGAGCGCCGACAACGACCGGTAGTGCTGATCCGTATACCCACGTGTTTAAATTAGGACAAGATCAGCCAAGCCTAACAATAGAGCGCGGATTTGTTGATGTTGGAAAGTTCTTTTTGTACAACGGTTGCAAGGTCGGGGGTATTTCGTTTGATGTTGGCGGCGAAGGTGACCCTCAAATTACGATCGATCTCATGGGGGCTAAAGAGACTATCTCCGGAACTACATTCGATGAAGGCACCACGATCACTCTAACAAAGTTTAATCAGTTTCAGGCCGCAATCAAAGAGGGCGGATCAACAATCGCGACCGTTACCAAAGCGAGCGTAAAAATCGATTTTGGTCTTGATGGCGATTATTACCCGATCGGGTCTAATGGAGTTCGGGGGGCCATAGCAGACGGGATTGCGTCGGTAACTGGGAGCATCACTGCTTGGTTCGACGACGACACTTTACTCAATAAAGCGATAAACGGTACCGAATCGAGCCTAGAAATTACGTTTTCTGCCGGCGCCACCCGAAGCATTGCCTTTTTGATCCCCGAATTGGTGTACGAAAGATCATCGCCCCAGGTTGACGGGCCGAAGGGTATTATGATTGATCTACCGTTCCGCGCTTATTGGCAAAATGACGCCAGTAACACGGCTTTCCAGGTTACTCTCAAAAACGCGCAAGCGAGCTATACCACTTAATGGAGGATAAACAGTCTATGAATGAAGTTACTTTAATACCCCATCCAACCGAAGAATCGGCCAAAAACGCGAGTGAAAATAGAATCCAAGCAATAAAACAAAAAGTAACCGGGGATGCTGTTCCGGAAATTCGAAAAATGACCAGATCCCAGGCGCGAGAATATCGAAAGCTTGAACTTGACCCGATGTATAATCGGGCTTTTTTGCAACTTCAAAAAGCCTCGCCGACTGACCCTGATTATTCGGAACTGATGGAAAAAATCTATCAACTGAATGATCGATCAACTGATTGGATTCTTGCCAATATCTATCCGGAATACGATTTTGACGACGCGAACGAAGATGCTTGCGCCGAGTTGGCGGCTGCCACCTATCGACGACTCAAGCCCATGCCCGAGGACGAGCGAAAAAACTCGTAGAGGTCTGGGCCTGGTATGTCGAAAAACTGCCGTATTGTAAGGACTGTCAAAAAAGGCAGGTGCAGACCGGTAAAAGCAGCGATTGTTTTGTATGTGATGGAAGATGCCCGGATTTAATGCCGGAGAATGCCGACGCGTGGGATCTGTGGAACCTTTGTTCCACTCAATGGCGCGTCGGTTTTAGTTTGGTGGGGCTGGACTATTTGGCCGTCTATGAAACGGCCAAAATCCATGAGATTGAAATGACGCCCCAGTTACACCAGAAAATTAGAGTCTTGGAACGTTTTGAACTTGAACGGGCCAAAAAGGAGGCGGACGGTAATGGCTAAGGACGTACAAATAATTATCAGCGCCAAGGACATGGCGTCCCGGGCGCTTGGATCGTTTGGAATGGCTCTTGACACAACGACAAAGAAAGTTACCGCCCTTGACTCACAACTCCAAAAAACAGCGGACCGTGCCGATCAATTTGGCCGGTCCGCTTCTCTTTTATTGACAGCTCCACTGCTTGCGGTTGGTGCTGCATCAGTGAAAGCGGCCGCCGACATGGAGCAGTCTACCATCGCGTTAACTACTCTTACCGGATCGGCCGCTGAGGCGAATAAGCAACTTGAGGCCATAAAAAAGATTTCGCTTGAATCAAAGCTAACCTTCCCCGAATTGGTTGACGCCTCTCGAAAAATGCTTGCTTATGGTTTTACTGTAAAACAAACAATCCCTATGATAAAAATATTAGGCGACGCTACAAGCGCCTTAGGGCTTGGTAAAGAAGGCATTGACCGGGTAACTATCGCTTTGGGTCAAATGCAGGCAAAATCAATCGTTTCTGCTGAAGAGATGCGGCAATTATCAGAAGCAGGAATTGGGGCTTGGAAATACCTTGCGGATGCTATCGGCGTTTCCGTTCCTGAAGCCATGAAAATGGCCGAAAAACGAATGATCGATGGGGCAACCGGGATTAAAGCTATCCTTCAAGGAATGGCTAACGATCCTAAATTTAAAGACGGAATGAAGAAACAGGCCGATTCCATTTGGGGGACATGGGCGAATTTGCAAGACCAACTGATTTATTCGGCGGCGACAGTCGGCGCTGTTTTGGCCAAAACTTTTGACTTAAAAAACAGGCTTAAGGGCGCCACAGATTGGCTAAAAGATTTCGCGGACGGATTTAATAAACTTAATCCGGCTGTTAAAGGCACAATCGTAAATGTGGCTCTGTTTCTCGTGGCTGTTGGCCCAGTGTCGATGGTTGTTGGGCAGGCGGCGAGAAGTATTAGTCTTTTAATCGGGTTACTAGAGGCAATGAAAGTGGCTTCTGTTGTCACCTTTATCAAGAATTATATAACAGCTGTGGCGGGAATGACTGCCGGATCAGAGGCCGCGGCGTACGGGGTAATTTTTTTAACTAGAGAACTGCAGGCATTGGCGCTTAATGCAACGATTGTTGGTGGGATTATTGGGATTACGGCTTTAGTTTCAAATTTGGCCGACAAAGCTAGAATTTGCGCGATCCAAATTTCAAATCTTAACAATGTTGAAGATGCTACAAAAAGAATTAAGTATCTGCAAGAACTAAAATTGACCCTTGAAAAAGACTTAGCTGACCAGGAAAACAAGTTATTAACCGGGCAGCAATTCGATGCCGGTCAATTCTCTTTAAACGGCGTTAGCAAGTATGGCGATCCTAACGCGGTTAAACCGAAAAGCGAAGATGATCGGAAAAAGGCGATCGATGCTCTTAAGACCCGAATCCTTGAAGTAGACAACATGATTAAATACGCTAATGTCAAAATTCGAGACATAATGAATCCTAACTTAGGTGAAAATGAAGATCCGGCCGCAAAACTTAAAGAATTCCTTAACAGCTTCACCAAAGGACTTGGCGACTTATCGGCTATGGGTGGCAGTAAAAAGACTCCGGCCGACATCATTAAGGATCTCAATACCGAATTAACTGCAGCTACTACAAAACATAAGCTTTTAGGTAGTGAGTTCGATGTGATAACGGCTAATGCTCAGGCGTACAAGAAAGCAATTGACGATATGCTTAGTATTGATCCAAACAACTCTAATCTTGGAGAATGGGTCAATAAAATGCAATATTATCAGCGATATTCCAGTATTGAGAACAGCGTTAAAATGCTCAGCGATGCGGCCAAGGCCGAGTTGGAATGGAGCGATTATTTTGGTGCTTATATCGACAAAAAGAGTTTGATTGAACAACTCCAGAACGCCGCATTGCAAAACAAAGAGTCAGTTCTTGCCGCGCCTCGATATGACGAACATCTTGGGGCGTATGTTACCGATGAAGTTAAACAGGGTATGCAGAATTCGGTGCTTTTGATGAAGCAGGCGACTTTGGAGGCCGAGGCCGAAGCGGAAAGGTTTAAAAACATCTGGAGCACGTCCCTTAACGACACCATGACTGACTGGGACAATTGGAGCCTACACATGGTGTCGATCATGGCAGAGACAGCGCAAAGCATGAGCGATTCGTTTAGTAATTTATTTTTTGACACGATTACCGGTAAGTTTAAATCGTTAAGCAGCTATGCAACCTCGTTTGTACAATCGATCGCCAAATCGGTTACGGACTCACTTGGGCAGATGGTTACTAAAAATATCATGTCCGGCGGCTTCGGTCAATGGCTTGGGAGTCAACTTAATACTGTCGGTAACACAGCGGCGCAGACGGCTAACTCCGCAGCAATGACCGCTAATACTGGTGCGGTTACCGCTAATACGGCGCAAAATTTGCTGTTAACGTCCTCAAGTTTGTCGCTGTCAACTATATTTTCAAGTTTAACCGCCGCCGCAACAAGTGCGGCCGCCGCTTTATCAACTATCGCGGTAACCGGAGGAATCTCCGGGGCGTTTGCTAGCGGTGGGTATGCCGTTGCGGGAAACGCCTATTTGGTTGGAGAGCGCGGACCGGAGGTGTTTGTACCTAACGCGAGTGGGACGGTAATCCCCAACCACAAACTCGGTCCATTAAACTCCGAAAGTGGTAAAACGACCTGGAACGTTAGTGTGATTAACCAAACGGGCGTGGAAGCTGAAAAACCAACCATAGACATTGACCTGGAAACTCAGCAATTAACGGTATGGCTAAAGGCGGTCAAGACAAACAAACTTGGGACTCGCGACGTTCTAAAAAGCTTTGGAGGTACACGATGAGTTATCCTTCTTTCCCGACGTTAGTTAAAAAACCGGTCTTTCCATTAAAACAGAAAGGTTTTGATCGCGGTATAGCCTCCGAGATGGAAGACGGGTCAATGATCACCCGGGAAAAGTATTCTGCGGCGCCGAAAACTTTTACCGTCAATTATATTGCGATGTCAAACGCCGATTGGACCGCCCTAGAGAACTTTTACCACAATACGGTTAAAGGCTGTTCGCTCATTTTTACTTGGGCCCACCCACAATCAGGAACGACATATAAAGTCCGTTTCCTGCCCGGTGATCCGTTGGAAGGTGTTTTATCCGCCGTTGGTTGGTCGGTCGAATTTTCGCTCGTGGAGGCCGTCGATGTCGCTTGATCTATCGTATGTGTTGGAAAAAAACAAGACCTGCGCAGGGCGTTGGCCGGAACTTTTGGAAATTAACATCCCCGGACTGGAAACAATCCGGCTGGTTAACGACTTTAAAAATTTGATCTGGAACGGCCACACTTGGCAAGCGTTTCCGTTCCGGCTTGAGGAGATCACCGAGGATGGCAAGTCGTTGCCGCAGCTCAATCTCACCGTAAGCAACGTAGACCGCTTAATATCGACCTATTTAGAGGGTTCTAGAGGGGCAACCGGGGCGCGGGTAACTTTTTACGTAGTACACGCCCAACATCTTGATTTAGTCGCCCCGGCGGTACAGGTTAGCTTTTCGGTGCAACAAACTTTGGCTGACGAGCAATGGGTTACTTTTGTGCTTGGCCCCGGTACGGCGACGCAACGGCGTATCCCGGAACGGGTTTACCTTAAGGATTTTTGCCCGTATAAAGACGGCGACGTTGAGTGCGGCCGGGTTGTGACCGGCGGGGTCCACTGCAATCACACAGGCGATAGTTGCAAGTCCTTAGGCAATTATGCGCGCTTTGGCGGCGAACCGGGATTGCTAGGCGGTGGTATGTATGCCTCAACTTAACGATCTGATCGGTAAGCCGTTTAAAGACGGCGGTCGCGGCCCAGATGCTTACGATTGCTACGGGTTGGCGATCGAGGTGTTTAAACGCTATGGCATCGACCTACCGGACTTTAAAATCGCTTGCCGTGACACCAAAGCGATCAACGGACGATATTTGGAGCAAAAGCCTTTTTGGAAAGACGTAACCGAGGAAAAGCCGGCGCCGTCTTTAATTTTTATGCGGTTTAACTCAAGTATCGGGAACCATGTCGGGGTGTACCTTGGCCAAGGCCGGTTTATCCACGCCCGCGCCAGTACGTTATCGTGCATTGAGCGCATAAATAGCCCCGTTTGGGCGACGGCGGTCATTGGGTATTACGTACCGGCCGGCAAAAGTCAGGAGGTTGCCAATGGACAAAGTAACAGTTAGCATAGTTAAAAATCCATTTGATATCCTGCAAGAACGACTGATCGACAACGTCGATTATGCCCCGGGGATGACTGCTGCTGATTGTATTGCGCAACTCGGACAGATAGACCTTGATCAGTTTGTGCTTTTGGTTAATGGTATCGAAGCGCCGACTGATACGATTGTCCAGCCATGGGACTATGTGTCGGCAGTCGCCAAGGTTGAGAGTGGCGACAGTAACAGTATCTTAGCTATGGTCGCCATGATCGCGCTTACAATTTACACTGGAGGACTTTATGCGGGTTGGGTTGCCGCCGGGACAAATACCTACCTCGCGACTGCGGGGATGGTTGGGCTTAACCTTGTCGGGTCGTATCTCATATATCACTGGCTACCGATGCAAACTGACAGTTACCAGGGGTCAAACACCTATGGCTGGGATGGCATCAAAAACAGTTACAATCAAGGCGCATCAATCCCGATCCTATTTGGGGAGATGCGCGTTGGGGGGCAGGTGTTGTCGTCTCATCCGACGACCGACGGCGATAAGCAATACGCCAATTTGTTGTTTTGCGGCGGCGAAGGCCCGTGCGATTATACCGGAGATGGCGAGGACGGCAACTGTACCGGGATAACCGATATTACGATTAATGATAACCCGTTCGAAAATTTTAGTGGCGACCTGGTAGCCTATAAACGCGCCGGATTAAATGGCCAATCCGTAATCCCTGGTTTTAACGAGACTTACGCTGATCAAGCGATTTCGCACAAATGCGAACTCGGGATACCGTATATCGTTACGACCGACGGCAATGCCGCCACAGCCCTAGAAGTTTGCTTTGATTTCCCGGGCGGCATATCCTTTACCAACCTAAAAGGCGAGTTTAAAAGCAGCGCAATTGGGCTAAGTCTTTTTTATCGGGTCCACGGAGCTGCGCAATGGACCAATTACAACGGGGCGGTATACTCCGGCACTCAGGTAAGCGCCAACGAGTTTAGGACCGCAGGCTATATCGGCATTGGAGTAAATGACGTAATAACCATTGGTGGCGGAGTTTATCAAGTTGTGTCAAATATTGAGGAGGGCGAATGGATTGGCGGGGAGTGGTCGGGGTATGGAACCTATATTATCACCGTCGACGGCCCCAGTCTACCTGCGGGATCGTTGTCGTTTAAAACGTCTCATTTTGCGTATAGCGGCAAAACCAAATCGGCGTTAAAGCGCGTCTTGCGGCTAGATAATCTGACGAAAGGTCAATATTATGACGTCGCGGTGTCGATGTACCAGATAGCCGACGTTAACAATCCTTTGACGGTTGTCGCTTACTGGTCAATGTTGACGCAAGTTTCCGAAGGGGCGTTAAGCCGGCCGAACAAAGTCTTATTGGGCATAAAAGCTTTGGCGACCGATCAACTTTCCGGGGGCATGCCAACCATTACTTGGCTCCAAAAACGGTCAAAGGTGATCATCCAAACCGGGGTTGGCACTTACACCGAAAAACCAGCCGATAACCCCGCGTGGGCCTGTTATTGGTTACTGAATCGCGTGTATCGATATAAGAACATCCACACCAACGCCTGGGAGTATGTCGTCAAGGGCCTGCCTTATGATCAGATTGATTACGACCGTTTTGAGGCTTGGGCCGCGTTTTGCGACGATAAAGGTTGTCACGTTAACATCTACCTTGATACTCCGGATATCGTTTGGGATGCCTTAGTCAAAGTGTCAAGAGTCGGTTACGGCCAAGTGTTTCCGTCGGGCGGGGACAAATGGTCCTGCGTCTATGACGGTCCGACCGACATGATCGCGGGGGTTGTCAATCGGGCAAATATGGTACGCGGGAGTTTTTCGGAGCAGTTTATCTCGTCCGACGACATGGCCAATGCGGTTGAGGTAACCTTTTTTAACGCGGCCAAAAATTACGAGCGTGATAAGCTCACAGTATACGCCGACGGATATAACGACTCTGATACAATTCAAAAGCCGGTCGGTGTTGACTTAGTCGGCTGCACGTCGGCCGACGAGGCTTACGCCTACGGTAATTATCTGCTAAAATGCACCAAATATAATATCCGTACCTGCTCATGGTCTCAGGATATCGACTCGATCGGCTATATGATCGGGGATGTGGTCATGGTGCAACATGACGTCCCGCGCTGGGGTTCCGGCGGCCGGGTTATCGCCGCTGACGAATACACCATCACGCTTGACCACGAGGTTATTGTCGACCCTGGCAAGACTTACGCTGTTAGGGTCCAGTTACCGGACGATACGATTTTTAACGGGGTTATAGGCGCGGGGATTGTTACCGCGCAATTAGGGATGCCGCTCGGAGTACAGCCGCTTGTCGGAGGATCATCGACGGTACTGGTCTCAGATACGCCGTTTGAGACCATCCCCGCTCCGGGTAGCCTTTGGCAGTTTGGCGAGTATGGCAGGGTGGCAAAGCCGTTTAGGATTGCTCAAATCAGCCGCGACTCTGATTTGCGCCGGAAGATATCGGCGGTTGAGTACAACGAGGCGGCGTATGAACCAGGTAGCCCCCCGGCTATTGATTATTCCAGCGGCCTCGGAAACATTACCGGACTGATCGCCAACCAATACAACGACGAGTCCGGCGTAGCCTGGATTGGCTTGGCATGGATGCCGCCGCGCGATATGTACGCTGGGGCGATCGTATCGGTTAACGGTAAGCAGATCGGCAAGGTTGATCAGAGCCAAAACTCTCTCCAATTTCCTGTAATCGACCTCGGCACTTATGCTATGACGGTAGCGGCGCTAGACCGGTTTGGTAACGCATTTGGGGCCGCAACAGTCGAGTACGAGGTAACCGACAACCCGCCGCCGTTGGCCCCGGAGGAGTATGCGGCCATGCCGACGCCGAAAGGGTTTATTGCCGCGTTTAGTTAGCGAGTAATTAGATCGTTTAGCAGCATCTATAAACAGCATTGATCGTTTTTGCAAAAACGATCAAATAGTTTTATTTGATTAATATTTGACGTTAATGTTAAATTTAGGAAGGTAAGGTGATAAATTGAGGTGATTGTGATGTTTAAAAAACTAATTTTGATTTTAACCGTTATCTTTTTAGTCGCCGGATGCTCCGGAGGAAAAAAATCAATTCCAAAACCAGGAAATAACAATGGGGTGATTACCATACCATATCAAAAACCACTTGATTTTAAACAGTACGAGGTCTACGTCAGCTTAACCGACGGATTTACTCCGACCGGATGGGACCCGGCAACGCCGACCGCCGAGTATGATAACGAGGGGTCTTGGGCAGGGACGCCGAACGCTGTCGCCGATTGGGATGGCGCAGCTAATACTTTGCATACCATCACTACGACGGAGCCAATCCAGGTCACTAATCTGACTCCTGGTAAAACATATTACTTTTGTGTTGTGGTCGTTGATCGATCGAACAAACGCAGCAAGCCCGGGCCAATCCGGGCCGCCGTAGCCGGGGATGCGCAACGTAGTTCTACAGTGGTTATCGCCGCCAGCAATGCCTCTCCCGCGAGTAAAGCGGGGGCGGATTACGTCTGTACCGGGTCGAGCGATCAGACTGTTATTAATCAGGCTATGCTCGACGCGGTCGCGGCCAATCCCGGAACCATCGTAACAATAAAACTTACATCAGGCAATTACATTTTAAGCAATTCAATCGCCATTCCGTCCCGGGTTACGTTTGATTGCGACGGCACAATCCAGGCCGATCCTTCCGTTACGACCGCTTTTGCCGCAGTTAAAAACACTCCGTCCGGCGGTAGTCAGGACATTAAGATTACTGATTTGACAATTGCCGGATCACAATATATGGCCGAGATGGCGTTTATTAATTTGGCGAATAGCTCGCTTGACAATATCACGGTTAACTCGTCGTATTCGGGCGGGTTTAAGATTAGACTGGAGACCTGTCGGGTTACGATTGAGAGATCAAAGCTAACCAAAACGGAGATATCGCTGTTGGGTTGCACGCAATGCACGATTAGCAATAACCAGATTACACAATCGGCAAGTAGAGGCGTTTATCTTGATTACTCGCATAACAACAATATAGACGGCAATAAAGTAACCGAAAACGCGCACTACGGAATCTTTTTAAACAGGTCGAGCGGCAATATCGTCAATAACAACCAGGTAGTTGACAACGGTCAAAGCGGTATACTAATCAACTCACTCGACGACGGTTTTGGTGATAATAACCTAATTACCAGTAACTACGTTGAGGGAAACGGGACGCTAACCAATGACGTATATGACGGGATTTCGGTGGTTGGGTATTGTTCTAACAATTCAATCCAAAATAACACTTGCCGAAAAGGAGACAATACGAATAAGCCTAACAGCGGGATTTTTGTTGCGTCGGCGGACGCCAAAAGGAATCTCATATCCAACAACGACTGTTATCAATCGGGAGTGTCTTATGGGATCCATGACGGGGGAACCAATACCAACTTTGGCTCCGGAAACCGCAACAACGACGGAACCTGGAGTACGACTCCGAACTAAGATGCATACCATCCATTTAAAAGACCCTTCACGGGGTCTTTTTTATTTATAAAAATAGGAGGTAACTCATGGGGCAGAATTTTGACGAAACGTTAAACACCATGAAGATAGGCGAAGGTGAGAATGA
The DNA here is from genome assembly GCA_023417475.1 of Bacillota bacterium. GTDB lineage: Bacteria > Bacillota > UBA4882 > UBA8346 > UBA8346 > JAEYPR01. The sequence continues at coordinate 80,315 of JAEZFP010000065.1, forward strand.
AAAGATAATTCCGACTTCTGCTAAGCCGGATAATAACGGCAATCCGATCACTGCAATTGAAATTAACAACATAGGTGGAGATCCAATTTTTACTCCGGCGTTGCCAGGAAATGTTCAAATAAGTGGCAGTTTGGTTTCGGATGAATTTACGTTTCAAAATGCTGCAATTTCAGCAAATGATGGTACAGCAAATAAGTTAAATTTGAACGGTAAAAATCAAGTATTGCTTAGTATTAATCGTACTTCAATTACTGCGAATTCGATTTCATTTCGAGCCACTGGGCCTAACGGCGGTGCTGGCTATGTTTTTGGTTACAAAGTTAATTCAGACAATACGATCACAACTGGATCCGGGTCAGCTGCCACTACCAACGAAGTCTGGTTAATTACCAACCTGGCTGGATATACTGATTTTTATGTTTCGATTAATTCGATGACTGGAACCAGCATTACTGTCAAAGGGAAGGCGGTGGCGTAAATTGATAGATCCTATTACTTTAACCTTAGCGACTCAATATGCGGCCGCCCAAGATGCATTTCACATAAATCAATTTCCGAAAAATCTATTTACGGTGCAATGGGTTGTCGGAAACACCATTGACAACAACGGTGTGCTACAAACCAATAATTCGCCAAACGGATTAGCAACGCCAGGATATGCCGAAATATTAGGTGGAATGACGTATACCTTATCATGGTATAAACAAATTGGAGTAACACTAACATCAGTTGTTGCCGCAGCATGGTATTATGATGTAAATAAGGGGTTTATCTCACCTTTAGAACAGCACACCGTGGCTTACGCAACCGGATCTTCGACATTTACCACACCCGCAAACGCAAGGTATGTTAGGTTCCAGTTGTATTATAGCTCCAGCTCCGCCGCCGACTTGCTTCCAACATTTACCCAATTTGAGCTTGGTAACACAAAAACAGCATATGTCCAACCATACACTCCATATTTAACAGGCGTTAATCCGCTTTGGGGTAAAATGATATCTGCTTGTGGGGATTCGGTGTGCTATGGTCAAGGATATTTGGGTGGCTATGCAAAAATCATTGCCCAGCGAAATAATATGACCTATGAAAATGTTGGGGTTAGTGGCTTAACAATTGCAACGGGAACTTATGGGGCAATTTGTGACCAAGTCGCAACTATGTCGACTAGCGCCGATTATGTACTACTCGAAGGCGGAATAAATGATCATTACCGTAATACACCTCTTGGGACTATTAATACAAATGTAAATATTACTAGTGCAACGGATTCTGAACTTGATAAATCAACTTTTTATGGTGCATTAGAATATATGTCTCGACAAGCGCTAAGGCGTTTCGTTGGTAAAAGAATAGGGCTTATCCTTATACATAAGCCATATTTGGCCGATACTCCGAACGATATCGGATTGACAGCCGATGCTTATTTCCAGGCCATAAAACTTGTTTGTAAAAAATATTCGATTCCGTTTTGCAACTTGTGGGAAGAGAGCAACTTTCGAACTTATTTGACTGAATATCGCTCTTATACTGACAGTAATGATACAATCCACCCTACAAAAGCGGGATATGAGATTTTTTATGTACCCAAAATTGAATCATGGATGAAACTTTTATAAAAGAAATGGTCACAATCAAAAGAGCCGCCGAGGCTCTTATTATTTTAAGGAGGAGTGATAATGCCGGCTGATTTACAAGCGTTTATTTGGTGGATATTTTTGCTTATGGTCGCGATATGCGGATTTTTGCTGACTAGAACACTTAATAAAATTGACAGCAATCAAACCGAACTCTTTAACCGACTCCACACTGTAGAGGGGGACGTCAAGGAGCTTAAAGGAGAACACAGCGCGATTATGCAGTTAGGAGGGTGTAAGCCAAAATGAATAAACAACAATTTATCGCCGCCATGTCGCAATCATGGCAACAGGCAACGGCCTTGGGACTTAACGTCAACAAGGCCGTTTGTTTTGCTCAGGCCGCGCTGGAAACTGGCTGGCTAACAGACACACTTGGCGCGAAGTATTACAACCTGTTTGGAATGAAAGTCACTAAAGCGTGGCCGGGGGAATCCGTTAATCTCAGGACCAGCGAATTCTATAATGGGAATTGGGACGAGGACGTAAAAGACAATTTTAAGGTGTTCCCGACCTTCGCCGACTGTATGCACAATTACAGCCAGATGATCAATCTAAACGCCAGATACTGGACTGCACCCCGGAAATACCTTAATAATGCGGATGGGTTCCTTCGTGAAATCGCCAAAGGTGGCTGGGCGACTGATCCAAAATATTTTGATAAGGTCAAAGCACGTGGCCTGGAGATCGAAAAAGCGGGTGGGCCTAAATGGAGCTAATTAAAAACATCATTAAAGCCCTGACTTTCCGGAATATCGCATATGCGCTTAGCGGTCGAATGTTTTTAGTGGTGTTATTGTCGTTTTGGGCCATGTTTAGCGGCAAGGAGTTATCATGGCCTTGGGTTGCTATTGGCGTTGCTTATATGCTTTGTAACCCGCTCAATGACCTTTTTAATAAACACATGAACGATCTAATCGAAATCGCCAAAGCCTGGGTAAAACTTCCGCCGGGTCCTCAGAAAACTGATCAAGCAGATTTAAAGGAGTAAACATGATCAATATTATAAAAGCCTTTGTTGTCGGGTTGTTAATCGGAGCTCTGGTAACTACCGGAGTATTTCTCTACCATAACCGCCCTCGCCCCGGTCCCGTTAAACCTCCAGCCGAGATTGTAATCAACCCAACGCCAAAGGAGGCCAAACAGGCCGACGCAACCGCCACGATTAAACATCATATCAAGATCAAACAAAGCCAGCAACCCGCAGACACGACCCCCGGCAAGGTGATTGTACCTGCCACAGCGACAGCCACGGTAGAAGGGCAAGGAACGCCTATTAAGGACGTACCGGTCACAGTAGTCAGAGGAGAGAACGGTGACTTGGGCATTACGATCGAAACACCGATTGCGGTGAACGTACCGGAGAAACATTGGGCGGTTGGCGGCGGGATGAATACTAGTGGAGAATGGATTGGCCGGGTCGAGTATGAACGGAAGCTGATCGGCTCTGTGTGTGTCCGTGGCGAGGTTGAGAGGAACTTTAGCCGGGGATATACCGGGAGAGTTTTGGCCGTGTATAAGTTTTAAGCGTAAGAGCAACCCCCTCGCCTTATTGGTGAGGGGGTTACATTTTTGTTGGCTTGGAATATATTAGTATGTTACATTTAATGTGTCGCCGCAAGGCGTGGATTGAAACTTGTTTGTTATAGTATTGGCCGTTATAGGCGCGTCGCTCCTTACGGAGCGTGGATTGAAACCTATTAGTTGTGTTAGTCAACCGTTAATTTAGTCATTCGAAAACTCTGCTTCTCAAGGCAGAGTTTTCGCTTTTCGCACTTCCGCTAAATATGCTCGCAACAACTCGTCTTCGCGGTCTGTAATAAAATATTGGATCCTCTTCCGCCCGGTTGAAGGTCTGCCCGCCCCTTCGCGTTTTCCACCCCAAGTTATTTCAGACGAATCGGCAATTTTCCCTTGGATACGGTTTAAATCTTGCGCGTAGTTTTCGTCGGATATCATTAGATGATTTTGAGCTGCTTTATATGCTCGGATTGCTTTTTCTCCAGTTAAAGAATCCCCAACGGTTTCGTAGTGTTCTGCTTGTTTACTCATCCTTCGATCACCTCAAATTTTAACCCGGACACCAATCTTTGATTGGTTCGACTGTATGATGCGGTTGAAACTCGGTCAAGTTCGGCCTTATCGTCATTTGATCCGTACCACGATTTATCTCTGTAAACGAATCCAGCGGACTTAAGTAATTCTTTGGCTGCGTAAGTGTTTCCGGTTATTTTAATCATTTTTCGTAGCCCCTTTCTTTATCTTGATTTAAATATACCAGATTCAAACTTGAATGTCAACACACTAAATCAAAATAACCATTCAAAACAAAAATAACCAGGTCTTTTAAAGGCCTGGTTATTTTTTAGTCTCGTATTTATCGATAAAATCTTTCATACCAAATTATCACTTTTTATAAACAGACGCTTCATATTCAATCTCATATTTCCCTTTTGCGATACAAGTAACACGCACCGAACCAGTTCCACCTTTATCCGGAAAAATTGTATATTCTTCATCTAAATTGCCGTTTTGAATCGCCCATTCTACCGTATAGCCAACTTCACCAGGATTCATGTCTTTAATTTTTCTCTTAAATGTGTCTGAAGAGAAACCTTTACTTGAAATAACGTTAGCCATAAAACTCCACTCCTTCATTAGTTTATTTTGTTTCGTATTTCTTCAGCAAATCCTTGCAAGCGATCACGATAAGATTGCTTAAACTCCTATCTTCGTCTGTCGCTAAATTCTGCAAATCCTTTTTAAGCCCCTTTGGCATTATCACTAGCACTTTGGTATTGTCGTCAGATATTGGCAAAATAATCACCTCAAAGTTATTATAACATGCTGTAAAAGTATTGACAAGGGGATATAACGGGTATATAATAAAATCAAGAAACGAAACGGAGGCGTTGAGGGATGAAAGCACTAGTGTTAGCATATGAAAATGATAATGAAAACGCAATTAAAATGGCGGTATATACTGGGGTCACTAGCATAATGGAACTTGAATTAAACCAAACTGTAATTTCACATAGTGAAGGTCAAACAACAGTTGATTTAGACAAATATCAAGTGAGAGTGATAGCTTAACAAATAGGCCGCGCTAAGTGATTGCCGAGAATCCCGGAACCCGGAGCAATCCGGGACAGTACAAGCGGTGGAAATTGGGGGTGTAACGAATGAAAAAATATAGCGTTTTCCCGTATGGAAAAACCACTGCAATTATGGAAATCAGCGCAACATGTTTAAAACAAGCTTGTAAAAAATTTGTTGCGCCGGGATTAAACTGGAATTATAAAAATCATTGGAGCACAAGACAAACAGGATATAAATCATGGGCCGAATTATGGATATTTGGCGGTTATCCTGATGCGAATTGCAGTCCTGATTATATTATTAAAGAAAATTAAAAAGCTTTTACAGTTTAACGCAGACGGTTACCCTTCTGGGTAGTAATGCGGGGGTCAGGTCCGAAGCCGTGGGGCGGAAAGGAAGGAAAAACAATGGGTTTTAAATGTCCAATTTGTTCGAAAGATTTTAAAACTGATAAAAGTTCATGGGAAGAACATATCAAAAGTGATCACGACGGTACGGGATTGGATTTTTTGAATGTTCTAAAAAGCGCTACAGGTGATAAGAAAGATTAACCGGAGCCGATCCGGTTTTACCGTTCGTCGATATCATTTGGGGCAGGTGATCAATTATGAACCTAATCAAACATTACGGCGTCCACGCCTTCGGTCTTTTACTCTCGCTTTCGGCAATCGCGCATATTATGACTGGTCTATCCAATGACCCGGTATTTAAGGTGTTTTTCGCGGCTGGAGGCGTGTTCGCCGGGTTGTCAATCCAATACCTTCGGGGGCTGTCTGCGGCGTACCGTAAGGCCAGGAATAAGGCCAAAGCGAATTGGTTATGGGTGGCCGTGATCGCCTGCATCGGTATCTTTGAATTTAGCTCAAGTTTTAACATCGTACTTAACCAACTTTCGAAAGAGGACGGCGCCTACTTGGCCAATATCGCCGAACAGAATAAACTGTCCGCCGATATCAAGGACTTGGATCAGACCATCCAACGGAAGCAGGCCCAGCAGGATTTGGAGTTTAAGACCAACCCGACCATCGGCAAAAGTTACCGGCAGTTTGATACGGAGATCGTTACGGCTCAAAATGCCAAGACCGCCAAAGGGACCGAACTGAAACGACTTAAAGAAGAGGCGGCGAAACTGCCGAAGAGTTCATTTGTAACGCTAAGCGAATCGTCTGGTATACCTGTGTTTTGGCTGACTCTTATTTTATGCCTCGGGTTAATGTTTCTGATCAACTTCGTGCCGCTCCTAACGCCGTGGAAGGTGTCGTTACCGGGTGTTGAGGAGGTTGTTACGGTTAGTGTTACAGGTGGCGTAACACCGGTTGCAACGGCCAACAGCGGGCCGGAGATGGTGGAATGCGCCTGTGGTTGTGGCCGGAAGTTTGTTAAAACAAAGAGCCGGAAATTTTACAGTGACGCTTGCCGGGTCCGGGAACACAGGAAGAAGTTGATAGAAAACCCCGCTTGAGTGAGCGGGGTTAATTTTTTATAGGCCGCAGACACTATCCCTGAGGTGATTTACCATGCCACGGGATGGACGGTTAACGTACGCGGAATTTTTGATTGTCGGGTTAGTAGTGGAAGGATTGACGAATAAGGAGATAGCGAAAAGGATGGGAGTTTCTGAAAAGACCATAAAAAATAGATTACGCATAATTTTCAAAAAATTAAACATTAAAAGTCGGTATGAACTATATCCTGATTAAAAATATTTTTTAGCCTTTAAAATTCGACAAATTTCGGTGATAGTCCCGGAGCGATACAAATTTTTACAAATAATTCGATTAACTGCCATATATTAACATTAAATTTGTCGAATTCGTTAAATAACTAATTTTCGGTATATTTATGGGGTATTTACATATTTTACGTATGTTTGTATAATGATGGCAATGGGCTATTTTGAGTTGTTCCTGTCTTCTTCAAGCGCCCTTTCCATGAGATATGCAGCGTGAGCCGAAGCGCTTCGCCGGTGTTTTTTGGCGAGCTTTTTAAACTCTTCTTTAAAAGGAATCGGAACTACAACAGTAATCACGGTATGGGTTTTTTTATCGTATGGCATAGCATATTGCTCCTGGGTGTGAACTGTTATAAAACTGTTTAAGACCAACAAAAAAGAACTCTTTCGAGTTCTTGTGGGGTAGATTATAAAATCGGAGATATATCTGTTTCATGGGATCATTTTAACATCTTTTAACGTCAAATGCAAAAGGAGGTATGTGCATGGTCATAACAAGTAAAAACCGCCACTGGTGACACAGTGACGGTTTCACGGGGTATGATTTACACATTAACTGATACCACATATTAAATCATACTCGGTCAGCAAAGGCAAGTTAAGTTTCCCTTAGGAGGGGTATGATGGCTAGCACGGGCGCGGAAAAGGAAAAACTTGACCAAGCGATCATTAAAACGGCCGTACGGCTGCAAGAATTAACTGCTCTCAAAATGGATGTCGAAGCAAAACAGAAAGAACCGCATTTATACTTAGTAAAATAAAAAAATAGGCCGCCCCACAAAAGGGCGGTCTTTTCTTTGACAAAAAACAGCTTCTGACCTGGTTGTCAAAGAATTTGCAAAGAATTAGTTTGTAAAAGTTTATTTTACTTTGTTTTAGTTTACTTTACAGTAATTGTCAAACACGCTAAAATAAAGGGCTTGCGTTATAGTTTATTTTAGTTTATTATAGAAAAAGCGATTGAAGACGGTTTGCTAAACCGTTAGTAGGAGCAATCCTAGCGAGGGTTCGAATCCCTCTCTCTCCGCCATTTTTGTGATTCAGGCAGCGTGAGCTGCTTTTTTGGACGCTTTACAAATAAACGTCCATGTGATATAATAAATCCTCGTTGAAGCAGTACAAAACGCGCCCGTAGCTCAGTGGATAGAGTATTTGACTACGAATCAAAGGGCCGCAAGTTCGAATCTTGCCGGGCGCACCATTTCGTTAATTCAAGGCTTTGCAGAGTTTTCTGCAAAGCCTTTTGTGTGTTTTTGCCGACTAAAATATCATGGTGGACCCACACATCCCTCAAAATGGAAAACCGGTAAATTGTTGCAGGAATTTGCGAAAAAAAGCGGAAAGATTTAACAAATAATGAAATAACCAAGGGCGGCTCGGTAATGATGAACGGCTTTTCGAAAATCGAAATCGAAAAATACGAAGCGGAGGAGGAAAGCATGAACAAGTTTTGGCAGGTATTCAAAGCGTTATTGGCGGCGAATGCGAAATCATTACAGTACCCTGGTAAAAAGCGGCGTCAAGGTTCCCATAAAAAAGCAATTAAAGTTAAGGGCGTAAAGTAAACCCGGTGAGAAGGCGATAATTGCCGAAGGTAAATTCCCCTTGATTGACAAATGGTAATATCTTTCATATCATTAACTCAACCGAACCCGCCGCGCCTCGTATCATGCGCACTATGGCGGGATTTTTCGTGTCTGGCTGAATAAAACCAAAAATCCCCAGAATTCGAGAAAATGACGACATTGCGGCGGATTACTTAGAAAATAGCCTTCGCTGCCTAACTGCGACCCCTCTCCCGGCCTCTCCCCGACGTAGTTGAACTGACCGCGATCACAGCGGGGAGCGGTGAATTGTTGGAATCTTACGTCAAAAACCCATTCAAAAAGGGGCTTTAAAACCCAAGATTCCAGCTCCGTCAGCCCTCTCCTCTGAAAACGCTGCTTGGAATCGCAGCGTAGGAGAGGGACCGAGGGTGAGGTCGGAATCGGCGGCTTTGACCAACAAGCTTTTTTCATTCCTTCGCTTGCCCCAGCGCGCCGGGGTGGCGGACTACCTTGAATATTTGGAATCAGGACACCGCTAGAAAATTTAAGGCTTTGCAGAAAACTCCGCAAAGCCTTTTTGATGCCCCGCAGCGGGCGAAGGATCGCTCCGGGGTTAGCTGAAGGCGGGCGAAATGAATTCGGTAAAAAGCGCCAAGCGGCGTTTCGTCATCGATAACGTTTCTTGTTTATGTAATGCTGGAGATTGCCGAATGGGACTTTTATGAATTATTTTTATGGCAGATCAAAGGTCGGATTGAGAAAGTATTTGTACGAACAAATATATGATTTATCAAAATAAATTTTTAGTAACACAAACTGGTATTTAGCTTGTGTTTGTCATTTTAAGCAAATCTAAATTGCTAATATATGTTGAACAGTATGTTAATCCATGTTAAAATTAGTCCCAAAAATGGGGACAATTTTTTTGAAGTGTACGGAACAATTTTGAGGGAAGTGGAACGAATTTACTAACGCAGAGGTGGATTAAAAAATGGTAGAGCAACACAAAAGGACGTCCGGCAAGAGTGTCAAGCGAATCTCCTATGGGAGACGCGCCGCTATTTGGATAGCGGTATTGTTGGTGGTGTTAACGGCGATTGCCGGAGTTATTACCACCCGAAACGGCAATACGGCATTGGCGGCAGTCACTACGGTGGCGATTACAAAAAGTGGCGGTTGGCTAGAAACGGCATATGTGGAATGGGCTCCGGTATCAGACGCCACCGGCTATAATGTTTATTACAAGCCCGCTGGCGCCATAGATTCTCAATATACGAAAATCGATTCGGCTTTAATCCGGAGGTATTCGTCGCGTTACCGCGCGGATGTGCTTGGCCTGGCGACTGGGAACTATGTAATAAAAGTAGTCCCGACAGATAGTGGGGGTGAAGTCGTCACTGCGGCGGCAGTTACCGAGGCGCTTATAGTTAAACCACATGCAAGAGAAGGTTTTGCATTTTCGCCGGCCTCGCCAATGGGGACGGCCTCCGGCGGGTACAACGACGACGGAACCGTACCCACTAACGCGCAAATTGTGTATATCACAGCGGATACCGTCAATACGGTAACATTAACCGTCATCACAAATAATAAAGGGGCGACAACGGCGTGCACCGGCCTGGTAAACATTCTGGCGGCCAGGCAAAAAGGTTATGATAAAACGCCGCTCATCTTTCGGTTGATTGGCAAAATCCGCGGGGCTGATATTACCGGGCTTAATAGCAGCGGTTATATACAAGTCAAAGGATGTTACAACGTTACGTTAGAGGGCGTTGGCGAGGACGCCACGGTATATGAATGGGGTATTTTGGTTAGAGCGGCTCGCAATGTCGAGATTAGAAATCTTGGCTTGATGTTATTTCCGGATGACGGAATTTCACTAGACACGGATAATCAAAATATTTGGGTCCATAACAATGACATCTTCTACGGCAAAGTGGGTGGGGATTCGGATCAAGCCAAGGGAGACGGATCATGCGACGTTAAAGGGTTTTCGGACTATATTACCGTCTCGTACAACCATTTTTGGGATTCGGGAAAAAGCTCCCTTTGCGGTATGGGTGATTCGGACGAATTTCATGTGACCTATTCGCATAATTGGTTTGATCATTCCGATTCACGGCATCCCCGGATTCGAGTTGGTACGGTCCACGTATACAACAACTATTTCGACGGGATTTCAAAGTACGGCGTTGGCAACACTACCGGGGGATCGGCCTTTGTCGAGGCCAATTATTTTAGACATTGCAAATACCCGATGTTAATCTCGAAACAAGGCACGGACATTTATTATGACAGTACCGGAACTTTTTCGGGCGAACCGGGCGGAATGATTAAGGCATACAATAATAAAATCGAAGATGCGACCAGGCTGGTTTACGCGCAGGAGAACGCCACGCAGTTCGACGCCTATTTAGCGACAACCAGAGCAGAACAGGTTCCAAGCGCCTACCAAACTGTCAATGGCGGCAATACCTATAACAATTTCGACACGGCTTCCACCATGTACGCCTATACTCCGGATGCGCCGGAAGATGTCAGAACAATCGTGACGACTTATGCGGGAAGGGTGAACGGCGGAGACTTCAAATGGACATTCACCGATGCCGATGACACATCGTACGATGTGAATGACGCCCTCAAGCAAAAGATTCTAAGCTATCAGCCGGACCAGTCGACTGTTCCCGTACCGGCAGCACCGACCAATCCCGCCGCAACAGCGGACAATGGGCAAGTTAGTCTGAGTTGGACGGCATCGGCCAATGCGGTCTGCTATAATGTGAAACGGGCAACTGCCGCTGGGGGACCTTATACAACCGTTAAGGCGGGTCTGGTCGCGACGAGTTATACCGATACCGGCTTAACGAACGGAACAAAATACTACTATGTAATCTCGGCAATGAACGAGGCGGCCGGGGAAAGCGCCAACTCGACCGAGGTAAGTGCGACACCGGCCCTTTCAATCCCGACGGCGCCGACTAATCTCGTCGCGACGGCGGGCAATCAACAGATCACCCTGAGCTGGACCGCCTCAACCAGTGCCATCAGCTATAATGTGAAACGGGCAACTGCCGCTGGAGGATCTTATACAACCGTTAAGACCGGTTTGGCCGCAACCAGTTATACCGATGCCGGGTTAACGAACGGAATAAAATACTATTACGTCGTTTCTGCGGTAAATGCCGTCGGAGAAAGCGTAAATTCGACGGAAATCAACGTCACTCCGGAATACAGCTTGATCTCCAATCTGGTGGTTAATGACACCGGCAACATGGCGAACTGGTCCGTTCAAAGCAATGTGCAGGTAGGCTCCTTAACTTATGGGGATCGCGATTATGTAATTGCGACAATGCCTTCTTTTTATGCTGGAAGTCAATATATCCGATCTGCCAATAACTCGAAATCGTATGTCGGCATTCCCTTGGTCAGTTTTACCGTTAACGCGTCGGTAACGGTTTATGTGGCATTCGACGATCGGGTCAGCCCCAAGCCGGATTGGTTGTCGAGCTGGACGGATATGGGTGATAATATTGTCGATAATGAGAAACCGGCAGTGACGTATAGCCTATATGGCAAAAACTTTGCGTCAGGGGATACGGTGGCGTTGGGTCCCAATCAACAATCCAGCGGGGTCTGCGGGTATTTCGTAATTGTGAAGACCAACGCATTGCCGGCGATCGGCATCAACAATGTCAGCGTAACCGAAGGCAACAGCGGGACGACCAACGCTGTCTTCACCGTAAGTCTCTCAAAGGCAAGCGAAGAAACGGTTACCGTTAACTACGCGACCGCCGATGGTACCGCAACGACCGCGGACAGCGACTATGTCGCCGCCGCCGGAACCATCACCTTCAATAGCGGTGAAACCGCAAAAGAAATTACGGTAATCGTCAATGGGGACACGCTTAATGAAGAAGATGAAGTTTTCTATGTCGACTTAAGCGAGGCCTCTGCGAACGCGACGATCGCGACGAGCCGGGGAACCGGGACGATTCGCGACGACGACCGGCAACCGGCCGCTACTCCGGTCTTCAGTATTGCCGGAGGCAATTACAATACGCCGCAAGCAGTCACCATCAGCTGTGATACAGCGGGGGCGGAAATTCGCTATACTAGCGACGGAGGGGAACCCACCGCCAATTCGACCGCCTATCTCGGCGAAACGATCATGGTTAACTCGTCGGTGACATTAAAGGCCAAAGCTTATTTGACGGGCTGGTTGCCGAGCGCCGAAGCGAGCGCTGCTTATGCGATTCTGAGCACCAGTGTTACGAATCAACCCGGAAATAGCGAGGCCACCAATTCGCCCGCCGTCCTGAAGACTGCCCAGGGCTACCGCAGCAATCAAGCGGTAACTTACAATAGCGCAACGCTACTGGTAGGCAAAGGAACCAGCGGCCGAAACTCCGATCTCTGGCTGGATTATCCGAATATTAGCGGCGCCGGAAGCGGGCAAATTCCAAGCAATGCGCAGATTGTTCAAGCGAAATTAGTACTTACGGTGATAAACATCACCGGCAACCCGTATCGGTCGCGCGGACTAAAGATCTTTACCGTTACCGATCCCGACGCCTACGGCGCGCCATACTTCGGCGTGGACGGAATCCGGAACGGACTGGATTTCTATTATCGCGATCACCGGCCGGGAAAAAATCTACCCTGGAAAAACAATGCCGCCGATATTACCGCTTTGTTCAACGAAACGGCAGCGGTGGATTCGTTTGGGTTTGTCCCGACGTTATTCCAAGCGGCGGGCGAGAGCCAAATTCAACTGGATGTGACAGCATCGGTCCAAGCTTGGGTCGACGGTCAGCCGAATCAAGGTTGTTTCTTAACCATCGACACTTCCGAAGGTTGGCAAAACGGCGATGGTATCGAATTCTACGGAGTGACAGCGTCCGACACTACGAAACGTCCGGCGTTGGAGATTACTTATCTTACGCAAGGCGTTGCGGTTGCTCCGGATCCCATTACCGAACTGGCTGCGAACTCCGGGGCAACCCAGGTGACGCTGACTTGGACAACGCCAACGGCTGCAAGCGGAGTGCGGGTTGTCCGGAAAGCCGGCGCGGTTCCCTTTGGTCCCTTGGACGGCACGTTGGTTTATGACGGTCCCGCCGGCAATGTGACCGATCATGGGTTGACAAACGGCACAACCTATTATTATTCGGTTTTCGCTTACGACAGCTTGCGAAATTACAGCGGCAAGGTCTGGATTAGCGCTGTTCCAACTGTCGGCGGCGGGTTGCCGGCCACGCCCGGCAATTTGGGGGTAGCGATCACCGGTCAAAACATGCAATTTAACTGGAATCAGAACGGGACGGCTGTGAATTGGCTTGTCCTTGAACAACAGGAAGCTGAGGGCGACTGGGTGGTTATCGCAAATCCGGAAGGCGGCGCAACCTCATATGCGATTGCGCTTGATAACCCGATCCTGGAATTAAAGCCGAATGCGCTCTATCAATATCGGATTAAAGCGGTTAACGCGTATGGCGTCTCCGCCTATTCCAACAGCGCTTCGGTGACGATTCCCGATATCCCCACGACTCCGTCCGATCTCGCTTGGAAGATTATTTCCGCGGGACGGATCAGCTTGAGCTGGACTGATCGTGCGACGAATGAGACCGGTTATCGAATCGACATTATCAATGCGGTTAATAACTCCGTGCTCTGGACAGTCAATCTCGCCGCGAATTCGAATGAAGCTTCGCTAACCGGATTTGTTTCCGGCAACGCGTATATCATTAAAGTCATTGCCATAAACGGAACCGGAACGGCGGCCGCGCAAACCGAAGTGATCACGACCACCGCCGACCCGAAAACGGGGTTGTAAGCAGAAAATGATCACATGTTCTCCGGCGGCGCGGCTTATGCGAGCGTTGACGGAAAAAATAGGCTTGTAGCGACGTTGAAGTAAAGAAATAACAAGAAGGTGTCGAATAATGGACAAAAAACAAATGTTGAAATTGTTCGTTCCGCTGATCATATTGATCGGTCTGTTGAGTCTGGCAGGTTGCGGCGGTGGTGGCGGCTCAAAAGCGCCGACCGTTTACCAAGCTTCGGCCGTCGGGGTAATTATGCAAAGCAAATCTTTTGAAGGCGCGAGTTTCAGACAAGGCGCTTTAAACGGGTCCCGTGATTCCTCCTTGAAAAAGTTGGATTTAGTTGCGGGTGGTCTCCGAACGCAAGCGACAGGGGCAATTGGATCAACGGCAGCGGCGCCCCCCGCCTTTTTAAGCGCCAATATCTCGTATGTCTATCTGACGTGGGATCGGATCCCAAACGCAACCCGTTATCAGATTGTCTATAACGGAACCACGGTTTGGGATTCCAATGCGGTTTCCGCAAACGACCCCGCGTTTAGTCTGACCAATCCTCAAGCTTATCTGGACTTGGATGGCGAACTGACCATGATTAACAGCGCCGGGACGTATCAATTTCAGATCAATGCCTTGAACGGCGGCACAACTGTTCATCAGTTTGCGACGGTGACGGCTTCTCTGGGGATGGTTCTCGCCAACTTCCCAACCGATATCGCCTATACATCCGGAACCAAGCAACTTGCTTGGACCGGGGTGACCGGCGCTAGCGGTTACCGGGTAAGGATTTACTCTGACTCCACTTATACCACCGGGATTTACGATAGTGGGACGACGCTGTTGAGCGCGACCGGCGCTAATCTCGCGGCAATGAGTTTGACCACGGGAACACTCTACGGGGTGATTGTTGACGCTGTCGCGGTGGACAGTAGCGGAAAAACGTTGGAGATAACCCGGGGCATTGGCGGATTTACATTCTGAGTTTGTTTTTGGGATGATATTACACAACACCAGCGTTTTTAACGTTGGTGTTGTGTGAAAAGTCAATCCCGTTTTGGAAAGGGTTTATTCATTTTCACGTGTGTTTGACAAATGGCAACAACTTTCATATAATTAACTCAACCGAACCCGCCGCGCCTCATTATAATGCGCACCATGGCGGGACTTTTCGTTTTTGGCTGAATAAAACCGGAAATCCAAAGGATTCGAAAAAATGACGACTTTACGGCTGGCTACTTTTAATATTTGGAATCATGACACCGCGTGGCCAATTTAATTACCATCAGGAGAGGAACCCGCCATGACCTTTGCCGACAAAGTGATCGCCTTCAACCGCACCCTCGACTTTCAGGGAGAACTGCCCCCGGGCATTCGGATCATGAATCCGTTCCGGGAAGATGAAACGATCATCCCCATCTCCTCAGCCTTTTATCAGAAGTTTTATAACGACGCCGAGCCGCGCCGGATGATCCTGGGGATCAATCCCGGCCGTTTCGGGGCGGGCGTGACCGGGGTTCCGTTTACCGACACCAAACGGCTGTCCGAACAATGCGGCATCGCTTATTCCGGCAAGGAAACCCACGAGCCTTCCGCGGTGTTCGTTTATGACGTCATTGAAGCCTATGGCGGGACGCACCGGTTTTATCAGGATTTTTACATCAATTCCCTTTGTCCGCTGGGTTTTACCAAAGTGGACGCCAAGGGGCGCGAGACCAACTACAACTATTACGATAGCCGGGAATTGACCGAAGCGGTGCGAGGGTTTATCGTGGCGAGCGTCCGGCGGCAACTTGAGTTTGGGATCCGCACCGATATTTGCTATTGTTTCGGGACGGGTAAAAACGAGCGGTTCATGCGGGCGCTCAATCAGGAATACCGCTTCTTCGACCGGATCATCCCGCTGGAACATCCGCGGTATATCGTGCAATATAAACTAAAGTCCAAACAACAATACATTGATAAGTACCTGGACGCGTTGCGGGCGTGAAGTGCTAGCTGCTGAATTACAACAATTTACTCATGTGAGAAAGAAATAACGGTGCGAGGCTCGCACCGTTATTTTTATAGGAGAAAAGGGGAGTGTCCCAACTATCCTTTGGGATAGGCAGTTTTGCGACACTCCCATGCTTATATGTAATAAAATTTTTAATACCTTTTCGAATCGGTAAAAGGTTGATTCTATTTGAGAAATTATGTAAAATATTATTAATATCTGAAAGGAGGAGAATTGTTGAAGCTGATCAGTTGGATTGGTATTGATAGGGTGACGATTGTTGGAGGCGCTGTGGTGGCAGTTTTTATGTATTTTGGTCCTTTGGTCGATGAACGGATACGCCGTGCCACTAAAATCGTTTTGAATACGGTGCTCCTTTGTTTGATTTTAATTTCATCATATCAGATATTAACATCTCCGCTTCAGATGACAAAAGTCAGTGACTTTTTGTTGCTTTTGGATAAGCAGACTTTATTTTTTTTGGTCGTTTTATTAAAATTGGCGGTTGTATTCTGGATAGTTATGTTTGTTATGTGTTATTTTCATCCGGAGCGTATCACTAAAGCTCAAGCCAAAGTTGGAAATTTTGAAGTTAGTCAAGAGTTTGCTGATCCGGAGAAGATAATATCAATTACTGAAGGATCAAAGCGGGTATTCCAGCAGATCAAAATCATTACCCGTTTAAATCGCACCGTTTTGGACTTTATTGCGCAACCCTTTGAAGTTGATATCTTAAAGGCTGAAAATATTCCTGATGCAATCCGCGGGGAAGTACATAAAACTCTTTGCGAAGTATATAAACGATATCTAAAGATTAAAATTTATGTGATGGAGCTCACAGAAGGAAACTTAACATCCTTGGAGCCAACGCTTTACTCTCGCATTAAGAGGCGCTGGGATGAAGCCGTTCATGAAGGAGAAGATGTAGGGTATGTCGAAGAAGATATACCAATAGGGATAGCGGTCCACCGTGGAACCGAAGGACTTTCCACCGCAATTATTATCGACGCATCCCAACAAAAGAACTACGAGCTATCAAATGCAGAACTCGCTGCAGCCAGTACACTTTTTGTAGCTGTATCGTCAAATATTTCGATACTTGCTATGACTAAATATTCCGATATATTAGGGAGTTGATCAATATGGCAATGACATTGGTATCGAAACAAGGGAAGTGCCGCAGAGATTCCCGCAAGGAAAACAAGATTAAACTTTCCTCGACTGTTCCCAAATATATTTATGCGATGCAAAAAAACGCCAAGGAAGTGGCGTCGGCCGTGGAATATTCTACGACCAATAAAAAATGAGCATAAATTTCGGTCTATTTCGTATACTATTCCCGAAATATCCCACAAGGGAGGTATACGTGTTTACGAAGGAAAAGCAGCCTAAGGGAAGGCCAATTATTAAAAGCAAGGATAAACCGCCAAGAGTAATGAAAGATTTATTGAGTTTTTTAAGAAGTGTAAAACAAGGATTGAAGAAGTAAACCGCCTACGGGTGGTAATTTTTTTATTGGTCTGAACCGGCTATCCTGGCAAAGCTGGTTCAGACCAAGGAATGAATTTGAATAGGTTATTCTTCGTCAGCCGTAATCGTCTTAACTAGGCCTTCAATCGAAAGCCTCTTCAAGCTGATAAGAAGCGACGGAAATAGCCGTACGCTGTTTCTCACAGAGAGTAATTTTGAAACAGCCGTTTCTTTTCTCAGCGAATTCGCCGTTGCAGTTTTATTTGATAAAGCACCCAATATCCGCCTAGCAACCCGCCTAAGGCCAACAATCCGCCCTGAACCCCGGCTTGCCTTGCGATATAACCGAACCCCAGTCCAACCGGAATCGTGACGATCCGAAAAGCCAGCGATTGGAACGATTCAACCGTCGCACGAATTTCGGAAGGAATCCGGTGCTGGCAATAACCGGCGACCAGCGGTTCAACAATTCCGGCCGCGCCATAGATCCCAACCATCACGAGTACTCCCCAGCTGTTCCCCAAACCAGCCATAGCTATGAAGCCGGCCGCCATGAGACCAAGCAAAAGAGTGAACAAGGTCGGAAGGGAGCGTCTTTGGAAGCGGTGCGCCACCCAACTTCCCAAACTGACTCCCAAGCGATTGACCGAACTGACCACCCCGAACCAGCCCAGCGGAAACATGAACCCATCCAGGTATAACTGCCAAAATTCATCCAGATAACTTAAGCAGACTCCGGTGATTACCCCATAGCTCATCACGGTCCATAGTTCCCGATGAACCAAAAGGAACTGCCACGCGCGGCTAACTAAGCGGGGTTGGGTGACTCTTGGCTCCGCGGAAGTCCGCGCGGTTGGTTCGGTTAGGGCCCAAGCGCTTCCGAACGATACAATGACACTGCCAAGCGATAACCAATAAGTTGTTACCAAACCATAACGTGCCGCCACCCAACTTCCGATTAAGGCGGCCAGTGTTCCGGCCAGATAATCGAGGGACCGAATTCGTCCCAAAATCCGCTCGAATTGTCGCGTTTGCTCCAGTTGTTGCAACGAATCGTACAAGAGGGCGTTGGCCGTGCCGCTGGTCGCCGCTTTGGCGATTCCGGCGCTGATCATGGCGAGCGCAAATGACCAAAAATTCCAGGCGTAAATCAGGATCAGCAATTCCAGACAAGTAAAGAAACCGCCGCCGACCATCAGCCATTTCCGGCTCCAACGGTCGGCCCAATAGCCGGTGGGGATTTCCAGGACGCTGACCGTTACCGCGTAGATGATCTCCAGATAGATAACTTGTTCAATTCCGATCCCGCGCCCGCTCCAAAATAAGCGTTCAATCACATAAGCGAAGACCAACGCGTGAGAAAACCAATACCCGTAAAGAATTCTAACGTTAGATTGCAATTTATTAGCGACTGACAGCTTCCCCGCTCCTTTCGGTATCAGTTTTGATCCTGATCCGAACGGGGGAGCCCGGGAAGGATACCGGGCGGTTCAAAATCAACAGGGTCCGCGAAGCATTGATTGCACCTCCTTTCGATTAAGTGTTCTTAACTTGATGAGGGGAAACCCGGCCGGACGGCCGGGTGATTTTATGGAGTAATATTGTAAGAAGTTAGGCGAAATTATTTAAAATCCTTTCGTTGCCAAAAAATGAACACAAACAAGACAATCGCATTTTTTGCTAAGCTTGCCGGTGATTGGGCCCGCTATAATGCAAATACGGTACCGAAAATCAGACAAAGAGGTATTATTTCAAGTTGGAGGGTTCAAGATGGCTAGAAAAGCAAAGAAGTTACCGTACGTTATGACAGAAGAAGAACTCCAAGCGTTGTTGTCGCAACTCAAAGATCATCTTTGCTCCAACTAAAGGCGTTGTTTTAAATGTAGGAAATCGCCGAAAGATACGTGCAATAAAATAAATGGTTATTCTAAGTACCATTCTTATGTTTAATAAAAACCTCCGGTATTTCATCACAATAATTGACGAAACACTGGAGGTTATTTTTTGATGCTTTTATTTAAAAGTCTCTATTTCTTCTCCGAAACATAAACTACCACCTCATCCAATGGCACATCAAAATATTCGCAGATCTTATGCAATACCTCCATGGACACATTTTCACCTTTGCTCATTTTTGCCATGGTTGATGGCGAAAGTTTCAACGCGACTCGGAGGTTCTCACGATTCATTCCTTTATCAATCAGTAATTTCCACAACGGATTAAACGAGAAGGCCATTTCATTACACCTCATAGTATGATTGCGGTATTTTTTCTTCGTCTTTGCAAAGAAATAATTAACATATATTGACTATTTCTTCTATTTAGTATAGAATATCTTTGTAAGAATAAATAAGTCTATTGGTATAGTAAATTAATATCCTTATCCACCTCGTTAACGTGATGAATAATAACCGCAACAACGTAGGGATCGCTTTGCGTAGCTTGCATAAGTTATTCTATATTTTGCCAAGGCTTTCCTCTCTGCAAGTAATAAATTTTGAGAGGAGAGATGTCATGAAAAACCAGCGCCAATACACCGTAGGTTCCCTCCACAAAAACAACCAAAAAGTCCCCCTCATCCGCTTGTCCGGCCATTGGTTGGCTCGAAACGGTTTCCAAATCGGTCGTTCCATCCGCGTCCGTGTCTTATCAGGTAGCATCAGCCTGGAGTTGCAGCCACCGAAGGATGATCCGCCAAAATCCATCGAAGGATTTCTAGTCAAACATCATCAAGGCCATTACGCCATCTGCAACCGGGGATTGTTTCATGAATTGCGCCGGGACGATTGCGTGGCGGTGGAGTTAACAAAGGACGCTTGGGTGACGATGAAAGTCATGCGGGATATGGAAGGATATTATTTGCAGAATAACGAGATCGCGTTTTATCCGAAAATGGTTTATGGACGGTTGATTGATCAGGAAGAGGTTGAGGCGTTTTAGATGACGGTCAGCGCCGCCGCAACCGTGGACGGAAAAGAAAGACAAAAGAAGCAAGGAGATGGTTTTCGGTTCGCCCGGCAAGCTGGATATGTGAATAAGTGAGCTTGCTTGAAGTCTCCGCAAGCTGGATATGTGAATAAGTGAGCTTGCCGAAGTCTTCCGCAAGCTGGATATGTGAATAAGTAAGCTTGCCGAAGTCTTCCGCAAGCTGGATATGTGAATAAGTAAGCTTGCTTGAAGTCTCCGCAAGCTGGATATGTGAATAAGTGAGCTTGCTGAGTCGTTCCGCAAGCTGGATATGTGGATAAGTGAGCTTGCTGAGTCGTTCCGCAAGCTGGATTTGTGAATAAGTAAGGTTGCTGAGTCGTTCCGCAAGCTGGATTTGTGGATAAGTGAGCTTGCTTGAAGTCTCCGCAAGCTGGATATGTGAATAAGTGAGCTTGCCGAAGTCTTCCGCAAGCTGGATTTGTGAATAAGTAAGCTTGCTTGAAGTCTCCGCAAGCTGGATATGTGGATAAGTAAGCTTGCTTGAAGTCTCCGCAAGTTGGATAGGTGAATAAGCAAGCTTGCCCGAACCTCCCGGTGGCTCATCCGTTCCGGAACAGTTTATGCGTAACAGTATAAACGGTTTTTTTATGGGCGGTTTTTAACCGTTGATACACGTCCCACAGATCAGGGTGGATCAAATAACTCTTATAAATGCGGAAATAAGGTTTCGGAACCGCGCCGAATCCGCTGAAGAACCGTTCGATCGGCTCAAGCATCGTCCCCTCAAAATCAAACTTCCGCGTCACGTTCCCGGCGAAACGGATCGCGTTCCACACCAGCAAGGAATTGGCGCCGCTGGATTTCAAACGCGGGTTGACCCCGGCCAGCAGATAATAAGCGGAATTTTCATCCCAGACCAGATAAGCGGCGGCATGGATTGTGCCGGCGCCGTCCGCCGCGTACAGGATCTTGCGGCAGTTCCGGCGGAGGCACGCTTGATCGATCCGTTGCAAAACCGCAAATGAAATGGGTGTATCCCAGCCTTTGCGAGCGAAGGTTTCCCGGTGAAGCGCGTAAAAATCAGCCAACGGACAGTCGTCCTTGATCGTCACCTGCGATTGGGCTTTTTTGATTTCGTGCCGGATGTTGTAGCGCAAGCCGGCGTACAGGGATTCAACCGTGTTCAGTTCTTCCAATACATAAGTGTATCTTGTGGTTTGTTTGAAACCGCTCCAATAGAACGGCAGCCAGTTGGTCACCGCGTAGTGGAAGTCCTGCAGGTACAAAGCAACCCCCAATCGCTGCAACTGAGCGATGATGCCCCGCATGGTTTCTTTCTCATAAGACAACCTGGAAACCTGTTTTTGCAGCGGCGGGTAATTGATCCAGATCCCGTTGGTCTGCGTCAAAGGCGGTTGCACCACCAGCCGCAGTCCCCACTTCCGTTTAATATAATAGGGAAGCGCCGCCAAAACATTATTTCCCTTGGTGTAAAGCAACACGTCCCAATTATCCGCCCCGCACGCCGCATCCATCCACCAATCCCGCGAAAAAACCGGAATCGAACGATTTTCATTGCAAAGTTCCCGATACCTTTCTTTTGCGTTCATCGACACCCGCCATGTTTTAAAAAATTATTTTTGTAACATTATATGGCATACATTAACAAAATAACCCATATAATGTTCACTGGATAACACAAAAGGACGGACGGGCCAATGAAAAAATGGATCGGGTGGAGCGGCGCCGCTATTTTGGTTTTGGGCATCGGCGCGACGGGTTTGGTAACATTATTTAATCCGGGCGTCCGTTTCAATCAGCGCAAATTACCGGTGGTCGCAGTGGCGCTTGCCCGGCCCCAAACGGCGGAGCGTTACGCGCGGCGGGCAGGATTTAACATTTTGATTTTGGGCTTGGATACCTGGGTGCGAAGCGCCGGCCGGGCCGATTTGATCATGGTGATCAATATCAACCCGCAGACCCGCCAAGTGAACGTCGTCAGCATTCCTCGGGATACCAAAGTTCCGGCCGGGAATCTCGGCTGGACCAAGATCAATCATCTGCATTTATTGTCGGAAAATCGAAAAAAACCCGTCGGAACACAGGCAATGATCGATGCGGTTTGCGATTTAATGCAACGTAATCTGAATTATTATATTAAAATCAACTTTCGGAGTTTTGAAGATTTCATCGATCAGTTGGGCGGATTGGATATCACTCTGGAGCGTCCCGTCAAATTGACCTTTAAGAACCAGGTGTTGCCGGCGGGGGCAAATCATTTGGACGGCGCGACCGCCTTGGAATTGACCCGGGAACGCTTTTCGCTGCGCGCCGGCGATTTTTCCCGGCAAGCTCAGCAACTGCGGGTATTAAAAGCCTTGGTCCGTCAGTTGGTCCGTGCCGATAATCTTCCGAAGTTACCGCGGCAAATCCAAGCCGCCCAAAAGTATCTGGTCGCCACCAATCTCAGCCCGGCGGATTGGTTGGCGATCGCCGGACTATTGCACGGGTTGCCCGAGTCCAACCTCCAATATCATCAGGTTCCGGGCCGGCCGCAAACCGGACTGGATCCGTTAACCCATACCCAAGTGGATTATTGGGCGCCCGATCGGGAAAGCCTGAAACGGCTTGGTAAAGATTATTTTTAGGAAGAAATGGAGATTCGCATGATTCCCAAAAACGCCTTCGATTCCGAATATATCGTATTGGATCCTCAACGGTACCTCCGGTTGTTCCGGCGCAAATTCGGTTCGATCATGGCCGTGACCTTATTAGCGGCCGGGTTGGCGGGGCTGGTCGCGTTTTTTGGGTTAAAACCGGTTTATGAGGCGCAAACGACTTTGTTGGTTATTCACAATCAAACGGACCAACCAAAAGAAAATGCCGCCGCCAATAATTTGGAGGACTTGATCGCCAATATCACCAAGTTGCCGGAGTTGACGATCAAATCGTATCTGGAACAGATCAAAAACCCGCTTTTGCTTAAAAAACTCAGCGCCAAATTGGGGTTGAACCCGCAAGAATATCCGCTCAAACGGTTACAGCGCATGATCATTGTCACGGCGATTAAGGATACCAATCTGATTCAAATCCGGGTGGATCACACCGATCCCAAGTTGGCCGTAACGATCGCCCAGACCATTACCAAGCTGCTGCTGGATTCGGTTTCGGAAAATTCCAAGCAGCAAATGGCTAAATCGCTGGCATTTTTAAACAGCCAACTGCAGGACGTGGAAGCGGAGTTGACCTCCTTGCAGCGTCAAAACCCCGAACCGGACGGTGTCAAGCGACGCATCACCCGGTTGGAACAGACTGCCAATCTGATGATAGAAAAGATGATTCAGACCCAAATCACCGAGTCGGTGAGTTACGGCGACACCAGTTTGCAGGAGATTTATCCCCCGGCTTTGCTGGATGAACCGGTGCGACCGCATAAAAATCTGCTGATGGCCGGCGCCGGGTTGATCGGCTTTTTCAGCGCATTGCTCCTGATCGGAGTGGGAGAGCGGAATCACCCCAGAGCTTATTCCAAAACAGACATCGAATCATTTGCCGAGTTAACGGTGGTCGGTGAAATCCCCCATTTCAAACCGGTCCGGAACGGCCAGCTAAGGAGATGGCGTCATGCCTAAAAAACCCTGTCAAAACATTTTGGTCAGCCGTTTTCGCACCGAGTCCGCAGCGAACGAATCCTTTAAAATCCTGCGCACCAATTTGAAATATTACGGGTGGACTCATCAAGCCAAGACTTTGGCGCTGACCAGTACCGATCCGGGGGAAGGAAAAAGCACGGTCGCCGCCAACCTGGCGGTTAGTTTCAGTCAGAACGGGAAGAAAGTGATCTTGATCGACGCCGATATGCGGATCCCGGTTCAACACCATATTTTTGCCGTCGAAAACCGCTCGGGGTTCGCCGATGTTTTATCCGGTCGAATCTCCTTATTTATGGCGATTCATCCGACGCAGTTGGCCAACCTCTGGTTGTTGACTTCGGGGACGGTTCCCTATAACCCTTCCGAACTGCTGGGCAACGGAAAACTGGCAACCGTGCTTGACGAGCTGAAACCGCTGTATGACGTGATTCTGTTGGACTGTCCCCCGGTATTGCCGGTGATCGATACCGTCTTGATTGCGGCAGTTGCCGAGGGCGCGGTGCTGGTAGCCAGGGAGGGTGAGACTGATCTAAAACGTTTGGTGGCGGCCAAACGCCAACTGGCTGCAGGCAACGCCCGTCTTTTGGGGGTAATTATGAACAATGTCCGTCGCAATAAAAAAGAGAACCGTTATTACCATTATTATCATTCCCGGCACGGTTGAAACGGTGAATATTCGTTATCGTTCCACTCGGTTGTGCTTGAACTAAAAAATATGTCAGGTGATTGCCATGCCGTCGACCCATTCCAAAGAGACCATGATTCAGCTTGCTTCCGCGACGTTGCCGGTGACCCTCGGTCAAAACCCGGACCGCTGGAAGCTGGGGGTCAAGCGACTGCTTGATCTGGGTGTCAGCGCCGGGTTGCTATTGACAGCATTGCCACTGCTCCCGATGATTTGCGTCGTCATTAAGCTGGATTCGCCGGGGCCGCTAATTTTCAGCCACGACCGGATCGGCATGGGCGGCCAACCGTTCCGGTTTTACAAATTTCGAACCATGATTCATCACTCCGCCGCTTTGGCGCAATGGGTGGCGGCGGCCGGGGATGATCTCCAAACCGAGCAGGAAATCTTTTATAAACTGCGCAACGACCCCCGGGTCACCAAGGTCGGCAAATGGTTGCGGAAAACCAGTTTAGATGAGTTGCCGCAGTTAGTGAATGTGCTCAAAGGGGAGATGAGCTTGGTGGGGCCGCGTCCGATCGTGCCGGAGGAGATCGCTCGCTATGGGATGGATTTTGGGGATTATGTGACGGTCCGGCCGGGAATCACCGGTCTGTGGCAGGTCAGCGGGCGTAATCAGCTGACCTACCCCCAACGGGTCGCGCTCAATCAGCAATATATCCGGAACTGGTCGCTTTGGCTGGATTTGACGATTTTATGGCGTACCGTCGGCGCTGTGCTAAGCCGGAGAGGCGCCTATTAATTGGGTGTAAAAGAGGGATCAGGATGCCACAATTAGTGTTCACCTGTGATGTCGAATGTCACGATCCGCAACGGAGTCCCCAATGGCTGTTGGGGAAGTCGGGAGGGCGGCTTTGGCTGGAAATTGTCGCCGGCGAGTTGGAGCGCCGCAACATCACCGGCGCCTTTTTTGTGGATTTTAGCGGATGCGAGCAATGGGAGGTCCCGCTCCGGCAGGCGGTTGAGATTTTAGTTCGCCGCCGGCAACGAATTGAACTGCATATTCATCCCGCCAACTCCGGC
The DNA here is from genome assembly GCA_023417475.1 of Bacillota bacterium. GTDB lineage: Bacteria > Bacillota > UBA4882 > UBA8346 > UBA8346 > JAEYPR01. The sequence goes on from JAEZFP010000065.1 coordinate 105,899, forward strand.
TGGTGCGGGGCGAAAATGCTTTCAGCGCTTGGTTACGACGATCAAGCCCGACTCTTTGAAACGGCGGTAAACAATTACCGGCGGTATGTGGCCAAAGAACCCGCGATCTTCCGAGCCGGCGGTTACGGCATCAACGACATTACGCTCCGGATCTTAAAAGACTACGGTTTACAGGACAGTTCGTATTATACCGGGAAACCCCAAGTGCAAGTGCGACCCGACGATTATGAGCGGATCGGGGTCATCTCCCATCCGGTGACGGTCAGCCATTTTCGCGGGTTTGGCAAATACGTCAAACACGACCTCAATATCATGACCGCCGGAATATTGGAACAGCAAATATTGGAGAACGACGTCATGCTGTTCATGCATTCCTTTTCGTTTAACCGGTTTCAACGGCGTACCCTTCTCGAACGGGACAATCCCCGCCCGATAAAGCGTTTTTACAAAATTCTCGCCTTGATCGACGCCGGTAAAACGCAACCGGTCGACCTTGAGCACTTTCCCAATACTCGTTTTATCACGAAAATTTCCCGGCGGGCGATGATCGCGAATGCAATCTATATAACGCTGCGCAATCACTACGGATTGGGGTGAGCCGCCTGAACAGGATCCTCTTTTTATTTAACAACTGGCCGTTGCCACGGTTGAATAAGCGGATCAAAGTCGCCCAAAATCTTTTTGAAGTCCATTTGGTCTACTGGGACCGTTGTCGCGGGCGGGACTGGCGGCCAAGCTTCGTTCCCGGAGTTCAAGTCGTTCCGCTACGGGTGAAAGCGCCTTTGGGCCAAACTTTGCAGCGGATCTGGCCGTTGTGCCGGTTCTTCCGGCGAAGTTGGCGGGAGCTTACGCGGATTGAACCCGACCTGATTCACGCCTGCCAACTGGATATGTTGATCATAGCCTGGTTTTATAAGCTAAAACAACCCCGGGTCCGGATCGTCTACGAAGTGGCTGATCTGGCCAGACCCAATTCGTTTTTTTTATGGCTGGAGCGACAGTTGGAACCGATGGTGGAACAACTCATTTTGACCAGCGAAGCGCATTATCGCGGTTATTACCGGCAAGTATTTGACCGGGAAAAAACCTTGGTGATCCCCAACTGCCCCGAACGGTCGGTGTTTGCAGGTTTTGCGCCCAAACCGGCCACCCCGGAGCTGGTTATCGGCTGGATCGGTTCGCTCCGTTATTTCGAACAACTGCAAATGTTGATTGAGAGCGCCACAGCCGTCGGTGGGATCCGGGTGCTGATCGCCGGCGCCGGGCCCGACGCGGCGAAAGTCCGGGCGCTGACGGCCGGCCGCGCTGCGGTGGATTTTTACGGGGCGTATAACTACGACGCGGACATTCGGCGGCTCTATGGAGAGGTCGATTGTCTCTACAGCGTTTATGACGCGGATCGGCTTAATGTCCGGTTGGCTTTGCCCAACCGGCTTTACGAAGCGATTCATTGCGGGCTGCCGCTGATTGTCGCCCGAGCGACGGCGCTTGGCCAATTCGTCGTCAGGCGCCGGATCGGGTTTGCGGTAGGCCATCGCGATCAAGCGGGGTTGGTTGCGCTGCTGACCCAATTGACCAACGACCGGCGTCTCCTCGCCGCTTGCAGCGACAATTGCCGTCGCTTGCGCGAAGAATATGTCGTAGAAAACTTCAATGGGCAATTGTTGGGGGTCTATCAAAAACTGGCGTTGCCCGATGCGACAACCGAGCGGCAATGCCGTTGCGAATGAAGGAGTATATTCATTGACGAAGCATCAATGCGTAAAGGCGCTGGCGGTCATCGCCGTCGCTACGGCGATCGGACGATTGATGGGTTTTTTTCGGGAATGGATCATGGCGACCCGCTTCGGCGCCAGTGCCGTCAATGACGCTTTGGTCATCGCACTAAGCGTGCCCGATGTGATTTTGGGCATCGTGACCGTGTCGCTAAGTACCGCCTTGATCCCGGTGTTTCTGGAGGCCCGGGCTACCCAAGGCGAAACCGCCGCGGCAACCTACGTGAATAATCTGTTGGTGCTGATTTGCGGCATCACCACTGTCGTAACAGTAGTGGCGTATCGCGCGACGCCGTTGCTTCTGAGCGTGATGGCCGGCGGCTTCGCGCCGGCGACTCAAGGCATCTCCGTCGGGTTACTGAAAATATGTTTGCCCATGATGGTGTTGAGCGGCGTCAGCGCGGTTTATGCCGGTTATCTCCAAGCCAAACTCCATTTTTTCATTCCGGCCTTTATCGGCGTTCCTTTAAATGCAGTCATCATTGCGGTTACCGCCCTGGGAGCGGCCGCTTGGGGAATTAACGCCGTCGCTTGGGGTTATCTCGGCGGTACGCTGTTGCAAACGCTGATCATCGGGTGCGCCGTCCGGCGTCACCGGTTGCAATTTCATTGCGATTTCCGGCAGGGCCGACCCTGGCTGATCCGGACCGGAATGTTGTTGATTCCCGTATGCATTGGCGCGGCGGTGAATCAGGTCAGCGGTTTGTTCGCCAATTACCTGGCCTCGGGACTACCGGCCGGCAGTGTTTCGGCTTATCATTTTGCCAACCGGTTGCTGCTTTTTCCCCATAACGTTTTGATCATGTCTTTGGCAACGGTGGCGTTTCCGTCGTTGTCTCAAAATATTGCCAATCATGATCTGGAAGCGTTTCAAGGAAACATCATGCGTTGGTTGAATCTGCTGCTAATCTGCGTGCTGCCGGTCACGGTGATTTTGGTCACGCTCCATCAGCCGCTGGTCGCTTTTGTCCTCGAGCACGGCCGTTTTGATCGCAATGCAACGCAAATGACAGCGCAGGCGCTGCAATTGTTGGCATTCAGCCTTCCCGCCCTGGGGATGCGGGAGTTATTCAACCGGATCTTTTTTGCGGTTCAGGATACCGCGACTCCGATTGTGAACGGGACGGTTACAATGCTACTCAATATCGGATTTAACCTGATTCTGGTCAAGCGAATCGGCCTGAACGGACTGGCTTTGTCCGGTTCGCTCGCAACGTCGCTTACCATTGTATTTCTTTTTGGGAAATTGGTCAAAAGCCGGTATGTCCAGATCCGGCGGCAGCAGCTGTATCAATTGGGGAAATGGTTGCTGGCGGCCGCCGCCATGCTCGTAGCCATTGAAACCAGCACGTTGTGGGGAACGGGCCGGAACAATTCCGGGGCCGTTCTGGTCAAAGGGATCGGCGTCGGCTGCACCGTCTATGGTTTCACGGTACTCTGGTTTCACCGCGCGCGGGTCTGGAGGCGGCCGCCGAAACCCGTCGCGGCTATCGATTAAAAAACGGATTGGTGATTCGATGGAAAGCGTTGGCGCTTGGGTTATGTCAAAACATCAAATAACGCTCCGGCTTAACGCGGTGCTTTTTGCCCTGTTGTTGACGGGCGGGGGATTGCGTTTTATCTTGGGAATCGGCACCAACAACTATTATCCCCTCTGTATCACAGGGATCGGGTTGATCACGGCGGTTCGTTGCTGGGGTCGCCCCGTTGTGTTGGTCCGGCAGAGCGTTGCTTATTTGACCGCTATCGTCAGCTTGAGTGGCTGGTTGTTGCTGAGTCTATTTTGGACCGTATCGCAAGTCCAATATCAGACCGACCTGCAATTGCTGTTGGGAATCGTCCTGACGGTGCTGCTGTTAATCATGAATTGGGAACCCGGCTTGTTTGCAAAAATGCTGGACATGACGGTATTTTTTACGTTGGTCATTGCCGTTTATGTTGTCACGCAAACGGGAGGCGCGTTTGGGTTTGGCCCTCACGGAGTTTTGCCTGACGAGTTGTACCTGACCGCCGGACGGTTGATCGCCATCGGCTACCTGATTGGATTAATCCGGTTTTTGACGGCTACCCGCCGGGGGTGGGGATGGTTTGTGGTATCCTCCGTCAGTCTTGCGGCGCTGGCGGTCAGCGAAGCCCGGGGACCGTTGCTCTTTTCCATCGGGATTAGCGGGCTCCTGTTGGCGTTGGCAATGGAGTCGCGCCAGGGCAAGTTGTGGTTGCGCCCCGTCCTGATCGGCAGATATCTGCTTTTTTTAATCCCGATGCTGGTCATCGTACTTTCGCTCAGCATGCGGGTGGACAATACACGGCTGCGCCTGCTGCGGATCTTCAGCGTCGCCAACGAATTGCGCGAAGGCGGCCGCGGCGCCGTCTGGGAGCGGGCTTGGGAGAGCATCGTCCAGGCGCCCTATTTCGGTTACGGGTTGGGGAGCAGCGGCTTGATGTCCGGTGGGCCGGAGGATTATTACCCCCATAATTGGCTGTTGCAAATTTGGCTTGACGGCGGTTTGCCGGGAGTCGCGGCGCTACTTTGGATCGTGCTGTCGCCGCTGTTGGTTTTGGGACGGCGCGGTTGGCAACGGCGGTCGGAACTGATCATTACCGGAGCTTGTTATCTCCTGTTAGTGCTGGAATACTCCAAATCCCATAATTGCTATATTGCCCGGGATCTGTTCTGCTTCGGAGCGGCTTTGCTGCTGGAGACCGCGGATACGCAAGGGAGGCGCTTGCCGGATGGCGCGGATTGTGGCGCGTTTTAACGGAATGGTCCATTATCATCAGCAAGAGCTGGTTTACGGCTCGATCAAGCAACGGGTCTATCAAAGCGTCGATGGCGGGCTGCACTGGCGATTACTGGCAACGCTGCCGCTTCCCGTTTATTGGCGAGTGTTGCAATGGCTCCCTTTGGCTCGGCGCTTTTTCCGGGCCGGAATCCGGCATATCGTGCCCTCCGGCGATTATTTGGTCATCTTCGGCTACGGGTTGATCTACCGTTATCACCTAAAAACCGCTTTGTTCGGCTCCCCCGTTCGGATCGCCGGCTCCCGACCGTTCACGGTTTGCGCCGCACCGGACTGGTTGTATTACGGTGAATATGGGCGAAACCCCAAACGACGGCCGGTTCGGGTCCTGCGCAGCAACGATCAAGGCGGCCATTGGGAAGTGGCCCATGTCTTCAAGCGGATCCGCCATATCCACGGCGTTTTTTACGATGCGGAGTCGGACGCTGTTTGGGTGACGACCGGCGACGAAGATCATGAATCGGGGTTGTGGGTTACGACCGATCATTTCCGGACCGTTGGTTTGGTGTTAGGGGGCAGCCAGCGGTTTCGAGTGGTTTGGCTGCTTTTTACCCCGGAATCGGTTTATTTCGGTTCCGACACCGGCCGGATTACCAACGCCCTTTACCGCTATTGCCGCCGGAACGGGAAAGTTGAAGCGTTGCAACCGGTCGACGGACCGGTGTTTTACGGAAGCGGGTTGGCCGGCGAGCTGTTTTTCTCAACCGTCTGCGAGCCGAATCGGCACAACCCAACCAAACAATTGACGGTTTGGCGTTCGACGGACGGAATGGCGTTTCGTCCATGGTTGCGCTTTACGAAGGACGGTTGGCCGAAACGTTGGTTTCAATACGGGCAGGTGCTGTTTCCTGCCGGTCCGGGTCAAGCGGGAGCGGTGTGGCTCTCGGCCGTCGCTTGCCGTGATTTCAAGGGAAGTATGAAAATCGCCCTCGCGGAATCCGGCGTTGCCCAAAATTAGCTGCAAAAACCGATCGCGTATAAAGCGTTTAGTCCAACGATCAAAAGCGAGAATTGCAAGCAAAAAGAAAGGTGGGGGTTAGCTTGTTCACAATGTGCGTGCTTGGTCTCGGTTACATCGGATTGCCGACCGCCGCGCTGTTTGCCACACATGGCCATGCGGTGCTTGGGGTTGACATTGACGAAACCATTGTCAACCGGATCAACCGCGGCCAGATTCATATCGAAGAACCCGGTCTGAATCTGATGGTGAAGGCGGCGGTTAATTCGGGCAACCTGCTGGCGAGAACCCATCCCGAACCGGCCGATGTCTTTATTATCGCGGTCCCGACGCCGATCACCCCGGATAAGCGGGCTGATTTAGCGTTTGTGATCGCGGCGGCCGAAGCGATCGTTCCCTATCTGCGCCAAGGGAATTTGGTCATTTTAGAGTCGACCAGTCCGCCCCGGACGACCGCGGATCTGCTGGCGCCCATCTTGGAACGAAGCGGTCTCAAAGCGGGCGGCGACTTCGATCTGGCCCATTGCCCCGAAAGGGTATTGCCCGGAAAGATCCTCCATGAACTGGTATTCAACAACCGGATCGTCGGCGGGATCAACGAACCTTCGGCCCAAGCGGCGCGGGCTTTGTATCAGCCAATCGTTCAAGGTGAAATTATCGTCACCGATTCGACCTCCGCGGAGATGGCAAAATTGATGGAAAATACCTACCGGGACGTTAATATCGCTTTAGCCAACGAATTGAGCATCATTGCCACCGACATTGATTGCGACGCGTTGGAGGTGATCAAGATCGCCAATATGCATCCCCGGGTGCACTTGCATCAGCCCGGTCCCGGCGTCGGCGGGCATTGTCTGGCGGTCGACCCCTGGTTTATCGTTGAAAAAAGCCCCAACGCCAAACTGATCCAATTGAGCCGGAAGATCAACGACCAGATGCCGTATGTCATCGCCAAGCGGATCCAAGGGATCGTCCGGGAGATTTCCGATCCGGCGGTGACGCTTTTGGGGGTTTCCTACAAAGGCAATGTCGACGATATTCGGGAGACTCCCGCGCTGCCGATTATCGAGCAATTGCAGACCGGCGGCGTTGCGGTGCGGATTTACGATCCCCATGTCCGCCATTTTCCGTTTGAACTGATGAATCTGGAGAACGCTTTGCTACAGTCGGATTTGATTGTCATTCTCAGCGACCACAATGAGTTTAAATATCTTTGTCCGGTCGAGATCAGCCGGTTAATGCGGCATTGCAACGTGTTTGACACCAAGAACTGTATCAATGCGGCCAAATGGGAGGAAGAATACTTTACCGTCACGATGCTGGGCCGGTCGAGCCGGAAGGCTGCCGTCTGCCAATGACAACGGAACGGCAAGCGGTTACGAAAAGCATCACGGTGATTACGGCGTTTTACGCTCCGGAGACCGCGGCCGCCGCCAAACGGCTCCGGGCGATCGCCGACGGGTTCCGGCGCAACGGGTGGGACACGCGGGTCATCACCCAACTGCCCAATTACCCCCAAGGCCGGATCAATCCGGATTACGGGGAAACCGCCGGGGTTGAGCGTAACGAAGACGGGATCCGGGTTACCCGGCTGAAGCCGGCGCTGGCGCCGCAAAACCGGTTGTCGCGCAGACTCTTTGCGGAACTGCGCTTTATCGTTAAAGCCGTGCGTCACGCGGCCCGTTTTCGGAGCGATCTGATCTACGTCTCATCGCCGTATCTCTTGAACGGCTGGTGGGTTACTGTCAACCGCCGGCGGCTGGCCTCCCGAATCATCTGGGAAGTCCGCGATCTGACCTGGCTTTACGCCGGCGCCGCGCAACGCGACCGTTTCGCGGTGGGGAGGTTCTTTGAAAAGTTGATGGCTTGGACGGCGGCGCAGGTGGACGCGGTGATTACCACCACCGCCGGACAAGCGGAATATCTCGCCGGACTGGCTCCCATCCAATGCAAGCTGGTCTGTCCTAACGGGGTCAGTTGGGAACATTTCGAGCTGATCCGCAATGCGGGATCCCTCCCCAAACAACAATTTACCGTTATTTACGCCGGTTTAATCGGCTATCCGCAGCAACTATTGACTTTCGTGGCCGCGGCCCAAGAACTGCCGGAGGTGCGTTTCGTCCTGATCGGAACCGGAGTGGACCAACCGGCGTTGGAACAAGCTGCCCAGGAACGCAGCATCGCCAATCTCTCATTCACCGGGTACTTGCCGTTGGAAAAATTGGCAGCCTATTACCGGACGGCGGACGTTTTATACGCCCAATTGCGCGACGATCCGGTTTTTGCCCGGACCCATCCCTCAAAACTCTGGGAGTATATGGCTGCCGGCAAACCGATCATCTACGGCGGGACGGGCGAGGGGGCGGCGACCCTGCAGACCGCCGGGGCGGGTCTGGTGATTCCGCCGGAGCAACCCGCGGCGTTGGTCGCGGCGATCACGTATCTCCGGCAACACCCGGAACTTGCCGCCGCGATGGGCCGGAACGGACAAACTTTTGTGTTGCGGCACCGGATCCGCGAAGATTTGGTACAACGATTGATTACGCAAATTGAAACGCTGGGGCGGGAGGTGAGTGGCGATGAGATTGGCTGACGAAGGAATGGCCCGGATCAGGCATTGGGTTTTCGCGCATACCGGGGTTTATCGTTTGATCTTGCGTTGCCGGCCGGAGGAGCGTTATCAACCGTGGTTGGTCGAATGCCACCGTCCCGCCGCGCTCGCCCCGGCAGGGCTGACGGAGTGCTCCGACTATCTGGAGCGGGGGCTGATCCGGTTGTTTGGCCGGACCTGGCGTTTGGCCGATTACCGCAAGACATTTGGGGACAGCCGTTGCGCGAAACGATGGTGGCGATTGTCGCTGCAGCGGTTGGCGTTTGACCCCAAATATCTGTGGGAGCTCAACCGGCATCAGCACTTGCCGTTATTGGCGCTGGCGGGTTGCCAACCGGAGCGCCGGACGCGTCTGATCGGACAGATCCGTTTCGAACTGGGGCGCTGGCTGGATGACAACCCGCCCGAAAGGGGACTCAACTGGCTGTCCAATCTGGAAGTCGCCTTGCGGGCCCTCTCCTGGGTTTTAACCTATACGTTACTGCGCCCGGAGCCGGATCCCTATTGGAGGCGCTGGTTGGCGGTTTTGGCGCATCACGGCCGGCATCTGGAAAAACAACGATCCCATACTCAAGCGTGCATGCCCAACAACCATCTCCTCGGCGAGCTCTGCGCATTGGTCGTGTTGGGGGTTTTTTTCGGCAAACCGCGCTGGGTCGACTATTATCGCGCGCTTGACGCGGAAGTGCAGCGCCAGTTTTATCCGGACGGGGTCAACTTCGAACAGTCGGTCAATTATCACCGCTTTACTTTGGATCTCCTGGTGTTAACCCAAAACTTCCTGAAAAGCCAGGGACTGCGCTGGAGCGGACTCACCCAACACCGCCTTGACAAAGCGGCGCAATTTGTCCGGTGGGTCCGGCTACCGGACGGGTCGTTTCCCAACACCGGGGATAATGACAACGCCCTGGCCGTCCACCCCGAAGTCCGGAAGGTATTGATCGCCACGCCGGAACCGGAACCGGCAGCGGATGGGCCCGCTTTCCGGGCGTTTTGCGACGGCGGTTTCTATATATGGCGCAGCGGCTGGGGGGAGCATGACAGCTATCTGCTGGTCAAGGCCGGGCCGCCCGCCGGTCACGGCCACGCCGATCTGGGTCATTTTGAATATTGCCATTGCGGCGACCCGGTTTTCGTTGACGCCGGCACCTATCAATACAACCGGGCGCCGCAGGAACGCAATTATTTTCGAAGTACGGCCGCCCACAATACCCTGGCGGTCGGCGGGGCAAGTCAGGGCCAACCGTTGCCGTTGACCAATTTTCGCTGGTCGCGGCTGGCTCGGGTCCGGGAGGTGTCGTCTGCCGCCGCCCGGTCCGAACTGACCCCCGTCTTTGAGGTCGCCATCGCCTACCCGGACGGGAAGTCTTTCCACCACCGGACCATTCATACCAATGAAAGGCTTTCCGCGTTGATCCTTGAGGATCGTTGCCGTGGCGCGGCGACCGGCGTCGCCTACCTGCATATCGAGCCCCGGAATCAGGTGCGCTGGGCGGGACGGCGGCAACTGTTCATCACCACGCCGTCGGGAAATAATTTACGGGTGACCTTTACCAGCCCCGGCTTGGCGGCGGTGCGACTGGAGACGACACCTTACTCGGAAACCTACGGCGATCTTCGCTTCCAGCAACGGATCGGCATTTGGTTTAAATGCCCAGACGGGGAGGGGTTTTTGCGGACGGTGATAACGGACGGAACGGATCTGGAATTTGACCCCTCGCCATGTTGATGCATAACCCACCACAGCGGGGTGAGATGGTTTTCGTCTTTAGCCCATAGTTTACTCTATCAATCCAACCAACTCACTTGATAAATGAATAAGCTTGCGGAAGTCTCGGCAAGCCGGATATATGGATAAATAAAATTGCGGAGTCTGCACCACAGTGTCTTGGAAAAATCGCCCCGTACTCCATTATTGAGCTCAGAACGAAACCTATACCTTTCAAAAAATGAAAAACCAGACCATTGGGGGCTGGTTTTTTGTTGTATCAAGCGTATCCATCTACCATCGGCTGAGCCTTTAAAATAAACCTGTTACTGTCTGAAAGTGAAATAAATACCGCCACTGGTAGACCGATGGCTTGCCGTTGACTGTTGGCAAATGGCTAAAAACAGTCGCGATATCTAAATAGTCAGCCAAATTAGGACATTTGTCTAGGCACTATTCCTATAGGCAGTAATACTATATTGATAAGATTGGAGGTAAAATTGATGCTAAGTACGGAATTTAACATAAAAAGCAAACTTCAATTAACTTGTGGTAAAATCAGGCAGTTGCCGCTGCGAACTAGTTTGAAAGAACAATTGATATCGGTTATCTATACGGCACTTGAGGATTATCAGCAAGGCAATGTCCAATCTATCATCAACGGGTTGGCAATAATCAAGGGAAAGATTGATATTTGGCAAAAGAACTCTTATTGCAAGAACGATAATATTCAGATCGTATTAGCGGATCTTCAACAACTTTTATATGAAACATCCGACCAGGCGGCATGGGGAGGATATGTGGGAGCGACCGGGCCAAGCGGACCAGTTGGTCCGCAAGGAGTAGCGGGTCCGGCGGGAGAGCAAGGCGCAGCCGGACCGGCAGGCGCGCAGGGAGTGGCAGGAGATCCGGGTCCACAAGGTCTGCAAGGAGTAGCGGGTCCGGCGGGAGAGCAAGGCGCAGCCGGACCGGCAGGCGCACAAGGACCGGCAGGAGATCCGGGTCCGCAAGGTCTACAAGGTCTACAAGGAGTAGCGGGGGCGGCAGGGGCGCAAGGGGCAGCCGGACCGGCAGGCGC
>JAEZFP010000056.1 GCA_023417475.1 Bacillota bacterium
TAGATACCTTTGTAACAGTTGGAGGAATTCTGGAAAATATAAAATTCAACACCGAGTTACAGATGAATGCAATAATAAAATTTGATAATTTTATTATAGGACCCCACTTTACAGAAGTTTTAGTTAACGACCTCAATGTGCACAATGCCCGTAAAAAAGACGTTATAGGGTTGATGGTCATGATAAAGGATGAATCTTCGGGGAAAGTTACTCCGGATGAGATTATTAAACTAAACACTGGAAATGATCTAGCCAGGTTAGCTCAAGGATCTGCCATTGCTTCTTCTATACTAATTGAAGCCGGTGTTGACCCTAAAACAATAGTATCCACACATGCAAGGGGTGCTCATCTTGGTGGAACAGCTCCCATAGGGGATGTGGTTAATAAAAATCTTCAAACAGAAGTAGAAGGTCTTTACGTTGGGGATGCAAGTGTTTTTCCAAAAGCTCCAGGTGCACCACCTGTTTTAACCATAATTGCACTTGCAAAAAGACTTGCAAACCATGTAATGGAAATGAATTTATAAAGGAATAGGGAAAATTCAGGATATCCTTTTAAAGGTAATAATAATTAAAACTAATAAAAAAGCTTCGTCTGAATTAGAATTTAATCCTAATGGCCATGGGGACTGTGAAAAATGGAAAAAAATAACAAAGAGATAGAAACCTTTGAAAGCTACAGAAAAAATTATCCCATTGAAATTCAAAGGAGACTGGATCAAATTCAAGAGGCAGTAAAAAGTGCTGTTCCAGAAGCAGAAGAAAAAATAAGTTACAACATGCCTTCATACAGTTTTCATGGTAGATTGATTTACTATGGAGCTTTTAAAAATCACATAGGATTTTATCCAGCAAGTAGGGCTGTGTTTGATAAATTTAAAGATGAATTGAAGGTATACAAACAGAGTGGAAAGGGAACTATACAATTTCCCCATGATAAACCCCTACCACTAAATCTGATAAAAAGAATAGCACTGTACAGGGCAAACGAAAATATAAGGGAATCTAAACTCTAAATTGTAAAAGTCCCTTTAGGATTTTAAACTACAAATTTCAGTTCAAGTTATTTATGGTAAATTATAATTTTTTCATTGAACAATATTATATTAAAGGATAAGTTAAGAACCTAGAAGAGGAGTTTATCAAAAAAGTAATTGGGGGTTTTTAAGATTAAAAAAGCTAGAGAAGTCTTGGAAATTGTAGATCCTGTTTACGTGTTGGAAGGAGCAGGAGTGTTGTTGAGAAGAAGTATTGCTACGGCAACCTTGGATTATGTGGACCCATTTTTACTTTTTGATCATTTTGGATCAGAAAATCCTGGAGACTATGTTTTAGGCTTTCCAATGCATCCACACCGCGGTATTGAAACTGTGACCTACATCTTAAACGGTCATGTCGACCACAAAGACAGTATGGGTAATGCAGGAACCATAGGAAGGGGAGATATTCAGTGGATGACTTCTGGAAGTGGAATACTCCATGAGGAAATGCCTAAGGAACCTGAAGAAGGAATACTCGAAGGGTTTCAACTATGGGTGAACCTTCCAAAAAGGCTTAAAATGACAGAACCACGTTACAGAGGTGTTGAATCTTCAGAGATCCCAACAGTTGAACACGATGATGGTGCAGTCATAAAAGTCATATCCGGGAACTACGAAGGTGTTGAAGGTGCAGTGACAGATATCTATGCAGATCCAACCTATCTCGACGTGCAAATTCCAGCCAACTCCTTTCTAGAAATTCCAGTCAAGGACGATCAAAGTGTACTTGCATATGTCTTTGAAGGTGAAGGAATCTTTGGAAACTTCGAAACAAACAAAACTCAAAAGGGAACCGGTATTGAAGCCACTAAAATGTTAATATTTGGCGAAGGTAATATTGTAAGGGCTTATGCAGAAGATAAACCAGTTAGATTTCTGTTAATAGCTGGAAAACCCTTAAACGAACCTGTTGCAAGGTACGGACCCTTTGTTATGAACACGGAAGAAGAAATTGAACAGGCAATCCACGACCTTCAAAACAACACATTCGTCAAGTAAATCTAACCCATGTTATTTTACTTTAAACTCTATTTTTTTTAAAATATCAGGGCCAGGCCAAATATAACGCTGATACAAATGAGCACTGGAGGTATGAACTTTTCAACGAGTTCTTTACCTGCTTTTTCAAGGAGTCTTGGCCCTAAAAATGAACCCACAACAGCCCCTCCCCCTAGAAGCACAGTTAACACCACATCGAATCTGCCTAAAAATAGGTATCCTCCTATGCCTGCCAGGGAATTGAAAACCAGCACAAAAACTGTGGTTCCCACTACCATGAGTGTTGGCAGTCCCAAACTGTAGAGGCCTGCAGATATTGGGGGTGTTCCGCTCAGTCCAAAAACTCCTGCAAGCACACCACCGGCCACTCCAAATAGGGATGCAAATATTCTTTTGGGACCTGTGAGTTTCAAAGTCTCCCTATCAGGATCTTCACTCGAATTATCTTCAATTTCGTGGGTTTCCTCCTCTTCAAGGGGTGTTTTAGATTTCTTGTAAACTCCTATGAATCTTCTTATCATTGGAATTGCAAATATGAGTAATAACAGTCCTAAACCTTTCTTTAAAAGGTTGGGCGGGATTAAATTTGCTACATATGCCCCTATGAGTGTTCCTATTATTCCCCCTATTCCGAGTATGATTCCAGTCTTCACATCCACGTTGCCCCTTCTGTTGTGGCTGTAGGCACCCACTGCTGTGGTTGGAAGAACCGTTGCAAGGGAAGTTGCAACTGCAACTTGTGGAGTCACCCCTAAAAGTGTTAAGATGGGCACGTATAATCCTCCACCACCACCTCCGAGTGTTGTTACGAGCAAACCTATGAGAAAACCAACGAATGGAAGAAAAATTAAGGTATAATCAATCATTAAATGTCTCCTGCAGTGAGGGGGTTATTGTTTATTTCCCCAGATAATTTCAAATGAATCACTCCTAAATTTTGATTAAAATAAAAAAAATATTGATAAAAGTGGACAGTGAATATGGTACTAATGGTTTAACATTATTTGACATATTATTTGGATTACACAACTTTAATGGTGGTTTAATAGTTAATATCTGTAATTAAGCTGCTTTCTTCTTGGACTGCTGAATTTTTAGGACAATTTTTTTTATGGTTTGGATGCTGGTCCTTAGATTTTCGAGATCTTCAACAATTAGTGGATCTATCAGTTCGTTCATACTTCCTTCAATCATTTTTTTAGAGTTTTTCAGGAAATCTTTACCATTTTTTGTCAACTGGATCCTGATGATTCTCCTGTCTTCGGTGTCGTTTATCCTTTCAATCAACCCATCTC
>JAEZFP010000045.1 GCA_023417475.1 Bacillota bacterium
GGATACGTATTCTTCGCTGAGTACTATCGACAAGTACGTGTAAACTAAAGAACCGCCGTATACCGAACGGTACGTACGGTGGTGTGAGAGGTCGGTAGGTGAATTAATTACCTACCTCCTACTCGATGTACAGTGACAATGATAGCGAAATAAAAGCGCCGCACAAAGCAATAAGATCAGGATCGATAATCCATAGATCAATCCGGGGTGAAGCTTATACAGATAGCCCGAGGCAAAACCCAATAAAGCGCCGAGGGCAGAGGTGATCGTGTTGTAAATCGCGTAAATTCCGGCGCGTTCTTTGCCGGCGGTGGCAGTCGCCAATAAGGAGTCCAGGAAGGGTTTGGTGATGCTGTAACCGATGGAAAAAAGCGCGACAATGAACATTACAACATAGAAATTCCGGCAAGGCGCGAAGATCAATCCAAGTAAACCAATGATCTGGATAAAAATTCCCCAGATCATCACTGGCAATCGTTCCGTTTCCGCAATCTTGGGCATGAAAAACATAAAAACCAGGAACATCACAGCCGGACCCAGTCCGCCCAGAATGGCGATGGCCGAATTGTTCAATTGCAACGCTTCGGTTAGGTAAGGCGCGTAATAGAGACTGGTAAAAGTGCCGATCGGAATATAGGCGTTAAATAGAATCACGACCGCAACCACCATTTTTAACAGCGGTTTTTCTTGGAACCCCGACCAAGCTTGATGGAACGCGTTTTTTGTTAGTAACCCCTGTAAGCCGTTTTGGCGGTGTTCTTTACGGAGTTGCTCGCCAACTTGGGTCTCCCGGTAAAAGTGATTGCGGCCCACGATCATGATGGTCATGCTGATCAAGGCAAAAGTGAGCAGTACCCGTTCTCCGTTGATAATCCCAAGCGTCCCGATCATGATTCCGGCGAGGGGAATTAATAATCCCATGGAAACCGTGATGATGTTTAAAATATTATAGGCGGCAATCTGTTGTCGGCTGTCCGCGTCTTCGACGACCATCAAATTCCAGGAGACCGACACAATCTTGACGCTGCTATTGACGACGGTCGCCAAGGCGAACATCCAAAAGTTATGGGAGAGTAAATAGAGTAGAATCGCCCCCGGCCAAGCGATCATATCAAAAATCAATGTGGTCCGTTTTCGACCCAGGACATCGGTGATCACGCCGCTGAATAACGAGATAACGGCGCTGGCAATGGCGCCGATGGCAATGATATACCCAATTTCGATATTGGTGACGCCCATCCCTTTCATGAAAAGACTGAGGTAGAAGTTGTAGAGAACAAAGGGAATTCCCCAAAGCGGTTCAAATATGACGGAGATCCGGGTGTTGCCTTTTAATAGCCGGAACGAGTCAATGATATTAGTGGAGCGCGGGTTGATCGACAAGCGAGTTCATCCTCTCTGTTACGTTGCAAGGGTGGCTACCGTGGTAAATTATAGCATTTTATGTGGGGGAATGAAACTGTTCAAACACTATTTTTGTCAATTGAATCATTGCCGATAATGCGGGAGAAAGCCATTTGTCTTTTCGATGTAACATTTGGGTGAAAATATTCGGTTCAGGGCAATCCCAATGTAAATCATAAAGTAACCCGTCTTGAAGCTCTTTCACAACGGAAATTCGGGGCAAAATTGAAATCCCTAAGTTACTGATGACGCATTTTTTAATCATCTCGACACTTCCAAGTTCTTGGACGGATTTCAGTTGGACTCCGGATTGAGATAATTGTTGTTCCAAGAGGACTCGATAACAACAACCTTCCTCTTCCATTAAAAGGAAGTCTGCGTTTTTCAGATCGGAAGAGGCAATCGGATTGCTCTCAATGAGTGGATGTGCTTTTCCGGCAATCATTACAATCGGTTCTTCGGATAATCGTTCAATGATGCAGTTGGAATTTTGAAGCGGAGTACCAAGAAAAAACGCGAGATCAATCAGATTCTTCTGTAGCCATTCGGTAATTTCTTGGCAACTGCCCAGTTTTAGAACCAGTTTGACTAGGGGATAACGACGTCGATATTCTTCGAAAATAGCGGGTAACCTGTAAATACAAAGCGTTTCGGGCGCTCCGATTGTAAGGGTTCCTTTCGGAATGATATTGCCAGAGACAGATTCACGGGTTTCTTCAGCTAATTTTAAAAGTTGCTCGGCATAGTCTAGTAATCGTAGACCGTCTTCGGTTAGGCAAACTTCCCGGCCTAGCCGTTCAAAAAGCCGGGTTTGGAGATCCGTTTCTAAGGCTTTGATTTGAGCGCTGACACTGGATTGCGCATAATCCAGAAGTTCGGCGGCTTTAGTGAAATTGCCGACCCTGGCAATGGTTACAAAAGTTTTTAGCTGTTGTAATTCCATGTTCGGAGCCTTTCTATCGAATAATGCGATTGATACCATCGAAACAATCGTCTGGAATAATTCTGCTTTAATGATACAATGAAAACAATGACCGGTCTAGATGTTAAATATGTTTTGAGGTGTTGATATGAAAAAACAACTTGGCGCACAGGATATTTTATTTCCCGTTCCCGCCGCATTAATTGTCGGCGGTACCACGGAAAAGATGGACGTGGCAACCATCGCTTGGGTCGGAATGGTTAGTTCAACGCCGCCCACGATCGGAGTCTCTTTTGATAAACGCCGTTATACGTTGGAATTAATTCAAGCTACCAAAGAATTTACAGTGAACATACCCAGTGCGGATTTGGTCATAGAGACCGATTATTGCGGTTTGGTCTCGGGAAGGGGTTTAAACAAGTTTACGAAAGCGGATTTAACCCCCATTCCCAGCCAGCGAATACAGACTCCGATAATTGAAGAATGCCCTTTTAACCTAGAGTGTCGGGTGACCCAGGAGGTGCAACTCGGTGATTTTGTTTTGGTAATGGGCGAAGTCGTTGAAACCCATATTGATCAGGATAAAGTTTTTGCAGTGGATAGAGATGTAAAGATCGATATCGCCAAAGTGAATCCGCTGGTTTATTGCCCTACGATTCGGGAGTATTGGAGCATCGGGAATAAATTGGGAAATGCGTTTCAGATCGGGAAAGAATTGTTGTGAGTATGACTGAAAACTTTAAAACCAGTCGAACAAGGGTGTTGCTGACGGCGAATCGGAACGATCAAAATATTAACAATTTAACCAATTAAAGTATTGACAAATTGCGGAAGAAAGCATATGATGAATTATATCCACTTAATCATACTTACTTAATTGGAATTAAAATATCATTTTTATGATTGCCAAACTTCGAATACCATAATTACCGTTGACCGGGCGACTGGAGACCAAGACGTTTTTCAAAATAGGAAAAACGCTTGGTCTTTTTTGTAAGGCCTAGATTTCAATGACAAAATTGGTTGACCAGAGTGACTGGAGGCTGAGAACTCTCGGTATTGAGAGCGTTCTAGCCTTTTTTATTTTTTGGATTGAGGAAAGGAGGGCAGGTAACGCATGGCTTTGAAAGTGGCGGTGGTGAGTAAGGACGGTGAGCTTATTAATGAACATTTTGGGCGAGCCAAACATTTTTTGATCTTTCGTTTGCTGGATGAACGTTTTGTCTTGTCTGAAGTTAGGGAAGTGGAATCCCCGCACACCTCAATTACACAACATGATGCGGAGACGCTTGACCGGATGATTAAATCACTTTCCGATTGTTACTTGGTATTGGCGGATCAGATCGGTACGGGAGCAATTACATTATTGCGGCAGAAAGGGATAAAATCGTTCGCTGTCTCAGGTTCGATTCGACAAGCTCTCGATAAACTGGCGGTCTCCTTTGAAGTAAAGCAATATTTAAAAGTCAGGAGTGATGGGATTGGGAACAAAAAAAATTAAACAAATTGCAATTTACGGGAAAGGGGGCATTGGTAAATCCACCACCACTTCCAATATTAGCGCCGCCTTGGCGGATGCGGGATATAAGGTGATGCAATTCGGTTGCGATCCGAAGAGTGATTCTACCAATACTTTGCGAGATGGCAAATATATCCCGACGGTATTGGATACCTTGCGTGAGAAAAATGGAGTCAAAGCCGAGGAAGTAATTTTTGAAGGTTATGGCGGGGTTTATTGCGTCGAAGCCGGTGGGCCCGCTCCCGGAGTCGGTTGTGCCGGGCGCGGAATCATTACAGCGGTCCAACTGTTGAAACAACAAAAGATCTTTGAATCGTTGGATCTGGACATTGTTATCTTTGATGTTTTGGGTGATGTTGTCTGCGGCGGATTTGCCGTTCCGGTCCGGGAAGGTATTGCTGAACATGTTTTTACTGTTTCCTCCGCAGATTTCATGGCAATTTATGCGGCCAACAATCTCTTTAAAGGGATTCAGAAATATTCCAACGCCGGCGGAGCGTTGCTAGGCGGCGTAATCGCTAACTCCATCAATGCTCCATATGCTCAATCCATCATTGATGATTTTGTCCGGCAAACCCAGACTCAAGTTGTTGAGTATGTGCCCAGGTCGGTGACGGTGACCCAGAGTGAATTGCAAGGAAAAACAACGATCGAAGCGGCGCCCCATTCGGAACAGGCCAAGATATATCGTCGCCTGGCACAACGCATCGCCGATCATCACCAGTCCAAAGTTCCGGCTCCCCTGGATGTGAAGGAATTGCGGGATTGGGCGGCCAAATGGGCTGATGCCATTCTGGCGCTGGAGACTGGCGAAATCCGTAGCGAAGCGGTAGGAATTTAAAAACAATATAATTTGGATAAAATTTTATTTTTGACGTTTGAGCGGATTTCAACTGATAAGTTAAGGCAGTTACCGCGATGATCGTCCCAATATGGATTGCGGCGGACAGCGCAAGCTGATATATGAGGGGGTTTGATTATGCCGATCAATATTCAAAGTCTGGAGTCTCCTACCCGGGAAAACCGGCTTGGGGCAATTACCGGTTATCATGGCACGATTAACGATTTAGCGGCTCGGGCGGGTGGTTGCACGCTCAAGAACCGGGAACGCAGTTTCAGTCAGACCAGCGCTTGCAGTTCCGGTTGCGCCCAGGGACATCTGGCTGGAATCCGCGACGCCGCTATCGTTAGTCACGCTCCAATTGGTTGCGCCGCGGACTCAATCGGCGCCAACGTGCAGAACAAATGGGGCAGTAAGGTTCGTAACTGGGAATACCGCAATGTCAATTTCATTTGCACCAATATGACCGAAGAGGATACAGTCTTCGGCGCCGCTACTAAATTGCGCGAGGCGGTCCGAGAGGCATACCGCCGCTTCAATCCGAAAGCGATTTTTGTAACCACTTCGTGCACTTCGGCGATTATCGGTGAAGACATCAACGGCGTCCTGGATGAATTGCGGGAGGAGATTCCGGTACCATTGGCTCCGGTCTTTTGCGAGGGTTTTCGTTCCAAAGTGTGGGCCTCCGGTTTCGATGCCGCTTATCATGCCATTCTGACATGGATCGTCAAGCCGCCGCAACAAAAGACCAATGTAGTCAATATGATTAATTTCCGGGGTAGCGCCAAGGAGACCATTACCCGGATCCTGGCCCGTCTGGACTTGCGGCCGGTATTTATCGCGCCCTTCAGCACCGTTGAAGAGCTTACGAAGATCTCGGAGTCGGCGGCGACCATCAGTATTTGTGGCACTTTAGGTGGCTATTTAGGTAACGGCTTGGAGGAGCATTTTGGCGTTCCGTATGTAAAATCACTGCAACCCCATGGGATTGCCGGCATGGACAGTTGGCTCCGGGGGTTGGGTAAGGCGGTCGGCAAGGAGACGGAAGTAGAGACGTTCATTGCCGAGGAGAAAGAACGGATCGCCCCCGAGTTGAGCGAGATACGGCAAAAGCTAAAGGGACGCAAAGCGGTGATTGGGATGGGGCCGAGTTTCGGTCACAATTATGTGCGGGTGTTGGAGGAGTTGGGAGTCGAAGTGATCTGGGGCGCGACCTGGCATTTTGATCAACAATACGACCATGGCACCTGTCCGGAATCGACCTTGGATATTGCCGGGACGAAGCGAATCCCCGATCTGCCGGTCAGCGTCTGCGACCAACAGAACTACGAGCTGCTGAATCTGTTAAACCGTTTACGGCCGGACATCTATGTCTCACGTCATGGAGGTACTTCGGTTTGGGCTACCAAGATGGGAATTACCTCCGTCATGGTCGCCGACGAGTTTAGCGCCTTTGGTTACCGAGGGTTGATCGATTTTGGCTACCGGATCATTGATGCGTTAGCCAACCGCAGTCTGGCGAAGAATCTGGCGGCAAGGATTAAGTTACCCTATACCGATTGGTGGCTGGAACAGGATAGTTTCAGTTTGTTAAAGGAGGCTGAGGGATGAACGTACAGCTGGTAGAACAGATCCGTCATGTATGCGCCCTCGGCGCTTTGCAGACCGTTCAAGCCATTGACCACGCGGTTCCCATCTTGCATGCCGGACCGGGTTGCGGCCAAAAATTATGGAACGCGCTGGCGGTGGAGAATGGTTGTCAGGGTTCCGGGTATATCGGGGGCCATTCAGTCCCATCTACCAATGCCAGTGAAAAAGAGATCATCTTCGGTGGAACACAGCGTCTCCAAGAGGTGGTGGCGAACTCCTTTAAAGTTTTGGACGCTGATCTGTATGTGGTACTGACTGGATGTACCTCGGATATTGTCGGCGACGATGTCGGCGAAGTCGTCCGGGGCTTTCAGAATCAGGGAAAACCGATTGTTTATGCGGAGACCGGCGGGTTTAAAGGAACGAACATTTTCGGTCATGAGACGGTGTTGGATGCGATTATCGATCAATATCTGCCCAAAACGGCGCCAACAATTGAAACGGGCCTCGTCAATGTCTGGTCGGTGGTTCCTTTCCACGATGCTTTTTGGACCGGGAATTTAAAAAGTATCGGTCAGTTACTCACGGCAATCGGTCTGAAACCGAACCTCATCTTTGGACCGGGGCGAGGGGTTGCCGCCTTGCGCAAAATCCCCCAAGCCCAGTTTAACTTGGTGCTTTCGCCATGGGTTGGCTTACAGACAGCCAAACGGTTGCAGGAAAAGTATGCGACACCCTTTTTACACTATCCGGCTTTGCCGATTGGACCGACGGAAACGAGCAACTTTTTACGGACGGTCGGCCAGTTTGCCGGTATGCGGCCAGAGGTGATCGAGGATGTGATTCGGGAAGGCGAAGATGATTATTATTACTATATTGAACGAACCGCCGACATCATTCTTGAAACACGCCTGATGCCGCGGCGTTTTGTGACCATTGCCGATAGTTTTTATGCTTTGGGTATTTCGCGTTTTCTCATCAATGACTTAGGACTATTGCCGGAGACTCAGTTTATCACCGATGACACCCCAGTGGAGTATCAGGAAACAATCCGGTCCGAGTTTCAACACTTTATTGAAGGAATTACCGCGCCGGTGGTCTTCACCAACGATGGCGGGTTAGCCCATGAACAGTTGCGGAAGGTGAATTTCCACAGCCGTCCGCTCATTTTAGGCAGCGCTTGGGAACGGGTCTTAAGTAAGGAGCTCAATGGTTACCAATTATCGATTTCGTTACCTGTCACCGATCGGATGGTGTTAGACCGTTCTTATGTAGGTTACGATGGGGCACAGCGTTTGATTGAAGATATTTATTCCGTGGTGTTGCAAGACTTTCAATAGTTTCGCGTGTCATCAGCGAAGCGATTAATACTTATATTGTGTGGATTCAAGCTGTAAAGATTGGAGGTGAAATTATGACGGTTGATTTTTTTAAAAAAACCTATGAGATGATCTATAGTCTGTTGGCGATCGCCATTTTTGTATTAATTTGGGAAATAACCGCCCGGTTAGGCGTGATAAATCCAACCTTTTTGCCCCCTTTTTCCAAAGTCGCCGTGGCCTTTTGGAATCTAACGGTATCGGGCACGTTAGTGATACATTTATTCATCAGTTTGCAACGGGCCGTGCTTGGATTTACCGCAGGTTTGCTCATCTCGATTCCATTGGGATTATTGATCGGATGGTATCAGGGGTTCGAACGTTTTATCGATCCGTTGCTGCAAACCTTTCGCCAAACTTCCGCATTGTCATTGTTTCCCGTATTCATCTTACTTTTCGGAATCGGGGAAACCTCCAAGGTAGCGATTATTTTCTGGGGCGTGCAGTGGCCAATTTTGTTGAATACAATCTCTGGAGTAAAAAGTGTGGAACCCGTGTTGATCAAATCGGCCCGCTCCATGGGCGCTTCATCACTTACTTTATTTCGCAAGGTGATTATTCCCGGCGCATTTCCGTCGATTTTCACCGGGATTCGCCTGAGCGCCACCTATTCAATTTTGATCCTTATTGCAGCTGAGATGATCGGGTCCAATGCCGGACTTGGTTTTCTCCTGTATACATCGGAGACCACTTTTCAAATTCCGGAGATGTATGCGGCGATCGTAACCATGTCGCTGCTAGGTCTGGTCATCAATTATATTTTAATGGGAGTCAATACGCGAATTACCCGTTGGAAAGAGGACCTGCCGCTTAACTAAAGATTTCATGGTCCGACATGAATGGAGGAAGCAGATGAAAAAGGGAAGAGGAATTGTTTCAGCACTATGGATTGTTATATTGACCATGATTGTCGTATCCGGAGTTGTTCTCTCGAAAGCACCCGCAGAGAAACTTTTTACGATCCGCTCGCAAACCCAAACCGGCTTTTCGGAATATTTTATCGCCGAGGAACTGGGTTATTTTAAAGAAGAGGGAATTCAACTTGAATATATCGGTGTGTTGCAACCAGGAACGGAGATCGCCACCATTGTTAGCGGACATGACGATGTCTTCACCGGACACCCCAATACCGTTGCCAAAGCAATCTTGGCCGGAGCCAAGATTAAAATTGTCGCCCCAGGAATGGTGGATAACCCAAATTATCCTCATATGGTCTATTTTGTGAAAAAAGGCGCCGTCATTCAGAGCGCTGCCGATATTCGCAAGGCAAAACGACGAATTAAGGTAGCCGTTTCCGGGATTAACGGTTGTGCGGATCTATTGTTCTTTGAGTGGCTAGGCCAAAACAAATTGCCCGATGCTAAAGCCGAGTTTGTAATCATGCCGGATAAACAGCAAGAGCAAGCTTTGGAACAGGGATTAATCGATGTGATCTGCCTACATCCGCAATATTGGAAACAGGCGTCTGAAAATAAAAAACTACTAAAACTGGTCAATACGTGGGAAATTACCAAAAACCCCGGTTCGGGAGCGTCGATCCGAGGTTTCAGCGAAGAATTCATCCGGAAGCATCCCAATCAGGTTCGTGGTTTTGTCCGCGCGCTCATTCGGTCGCATCAATGGATCAACTCCCACCTGCAAGAAGCGATTGAGATCAATGCGCGTCATCTAAAACTGAAACCGGAGAATGTCACAGCCTTCTGGTACGACGAGAACGATTATATTCAAGCTTCCTATATCAACGACTGGTTTGCAATGATGTTGCGTCACGGTCAACTTAAGCCGGGTCAATTAAAACCGGCCGATATTTACACCAATGGTTACAATCCGTATTACAAGCAAAAATAAGTTGAACCGGGCAATTAACAAAATGAGGTGGTTTAATGTCATATATCGAACGGCCCCGGTTCGCCTGCGCATTAGGAGGCGTACTGAGCACGATAACGGCGTTGCCTGGGGCTGTCCCTATTATTCACGCTGCGGCGGGTTGCGGCGGCAATCTGGCAGCGGCTCAGCAAAGCGGGAACGGGTTTCTGGGCGCAGGCTATTGCGGTGGATTAGCCCTTCCCAGTTCAAATGTGGCTGAAAATGAGATCGTCTTTGGTGGCGAGGATCGGTTGCAAGAGCAGATCCGTAATACGTTCGATCTGATCGAGGCAGAGCTCTATGTGGTAGCTTCCGGTTGTATGACAGAGATCATTGGTGATGATATTAAGAATGTCGCCGGAATTTTTAAACAACAGGGAAAGCCGATTATCTCCATTAATGCCGGAGGATTCATCGGAAATTCCTATAAAGGATTTGAAATAACCTTGGAGACGTTGTTCCGGGAATGGGTTAAACCCGCAGTGGAGAAAGACGCCAAGCGGATCAATCTCTGGGGGGTTGTTCCAGGATTAGACCCGTTTTACCGGGGCGATCTTCTTGAGTTAAAGCGGTTGCTCCAACTGCTCGGTATCGAAGTGAATACTTTTTTTAGCGATGATGAAACCCTCGATAATCTGGCGGATGCGGCAATTGCGATCGGAAATGTTGTAGTTTCACGTACGTATGGCGGAGCGGCGGCTGCAGCTTTTGAAGAGAAATTTGGAACGCCTTATATTGTAACGGACCTGCCGATCGGACCGACGGCGACTGCGGAATTTTTACGGACGGTGGCCGGATTCGCCGGAATTGACAATCAGCAAACCGAACGGCTGATCGCAATTGAAACCCAATACTATTACCGTTTTATCGAACGGATCGCCGACCTCTACACTGATCTCGATCTGCAACATTATGCGGTAGTCGTGGGAAACGCCAATTATAGCTTCGCGTTATCACGGTTCCTCGCTGACGATTTGGGATGGCTACCGGAACTCGTGGTAATCACTGATCCGTTACCGGAGGAACAACAGACAACATTGCATGCAATGTTTCAGCGGATCACCAGCGCCAAACCGCCCCGGCTGGTGTTTGAGACCGATACTTCGGAAGTTGGACGGCATCTCACCGCAGCTTGGCCAATCTCTAGTCAGGAACGCTATTTTCAAGGGTTTAATCCGGCGTTTGTCATCGGCAGTTCGTTGGAGCGGGATTTGGCCGGCCAGATTGGGGCCAAAACCTTAAGTGTCAGTTATCCCGTTTCCGATCGGGTCATTCTTGATCGGAGTTACGCAGGTTTTCGGGGTGGTCTGCACTTGGTGGAAGATCTGTTGGATGTGCAGGTAGCGGGGGGAGGTCGATACAGTTGAGTATGATTGATGAAAAGATGGTTCCCAAACGGGAAGAACGGCTGTTAGCCAGCAATGCGTATGGGGGTAAAGCCTGTCAATTGGTAAAGGACTCCAAGGAGGGTTGTCTACTCCGGAAGAACCGTAGCTTCACTCAGGCCTGTAATTGTCAGTTGGGTCTGTCGCTGGCGATGGTGCATACCCTGCCGGACACGGTCATTATTGTTCATGGGCCGGTCGGGTGCGCCAGCTCCAGTCATGGTTCGGACAGTTATCACCGTACCGGTTTGAAGCAGCGGGACCAACAGCCCCAACCGCTGATCTGGCTCTCTTCCAACTTGAAAGAACAGGATATTATTAACGGCGGTGCCCAAAAGTTAGAGCAAGCCATTATCGGCGCGGAACGCAACCATCGTCCGGCAGCGATTGTGGTTGTTACCACCTGTGCGCCGGGGATCATCGGCGATGACATCGACGAAGTGGCGACAAGGTTGCAGCCGCAGATTACCGCAAGAATCATCCCGGTTCATTGCGAAGGATTTAAAACTAAGATCTCGGCAACCGCTTATGATGCGGTCTATCACGGTTTAGGCCGAAGCCTGAAGCTCAGTCCGGATCGTGAAAAACCGGTGATTTTCAATGAATTGGACGACTTACAGGAAAAGTACCGTAAGAGCAAAACGGTGAACATCTTCAATGTTTTCTCCATTGGCCGGACCGACGAGTTGGAACTCGAACGGTTATTGCGCGCGTTAGGCTTGGAAGTCAACTTTTATCCGAATTTTGCGCACCCCGAAAAATTTCGGGCAATCTCCGAGGCGGCGCTTAATGTCAGTCTTTGCCCAACCCACGACGATTATTTCCTGGAGTTTCTGAAGGAGCGTTTCGATACTCCCTACATATTAAACACGATGCCGATTGGGATCCGTAACACCAAAGAATGGTTATTGGATATCGCCCGGATCTTCGGCCGGGAGCTTGAAGCGGAGCGAATCGCCGCTGCGGAGACGGCCGAGTTGGAGCGAAGTATCACCTGTTACCGGGAAGAGTTGCAGGGGAAGAAAGTGCTTTTAAGCGGCGGCGAGATTCGGGTGGCAGCTACCGCGATGTTATTGCAGGAACTGGGTTGCGTCATTCGTGGAATCCGGGGACACCACTATGACCGGTTCGGTGACGCGCTTTATCTGAAGACTGCCGAATTAAGCCCGGAGTTGGAAGTGAATATCGCTACAACCCAAGTCTTTGAACTGGTTAATCTGCTTCAAAAGATCCAGCCGGATCTTTTTTTGGGACATAGCGGAAGCAATGTTTGGGCTTCAAAGCTCGGAATTCCAGCGCTGCCCATTTTCAATCAGAATCAGTATTATCTGGGATATCGCGGCGTATTTGATGTCGCGCGGCGGGCTGCCAAACTTCTGCAGAATTCGGCTTTTCAACGCAATCTACAACGCCATACCCGCCTGCCATTTAAACCTCAATGGTATTCACAAGATCCCTTCATGTACATCACCAACTGATCGTTATGTTAAAGTCCAACCCAGTTGTAATGATGGAAAGGAGGAAGTAACGATGCTATCAAAGGCAGTTGTTCCGGTAGGCCATTTCTTGCTGAGTATATCGGGGATTGTAATGATCGTGTTGTTATGGGAGATCGCTCCTGGTCAAGGCTGGGTCAATGCCCGTTATTTTCCCTGTTTCTCACAGGTTTTAATGACGATTGGGTCGATGTGGCGTTCCGGCGAAATTTTTCCGAATTTAATGGTTAGTCTGTGGCGCATCGTAAACGGATTGCTGATTGCGATAGCGCTGGGCTTACCATCGGGTTTTCTCATCGGGCGGAGTGCAGGAACGTTTGACATGCTTAACCCACTTTTGAGATTTTTAAGCCAGGCAAATCCCTTCTCATTAATGCCGTTATTTATTTTATTGTTTGGAATTGGTGAGTTAGCAAAAGTGGTCGTCATCACTTGGGTCTGTTTCTGGCCGATTTTTTTTAATACGATTAGCGGAGTCTGGGCAATTGATTCGGATTGGATTAAAACCGCCCGTTCTGTAAATGTTTCAGAATTGATGCTCGCTTTGAAAGTTTTGTTGCCTGGGGCTTCACCGGCAATCTTCAGTGGAATTAAAACCAGTATTCAAATGGCGTTTTTCATGATGATCGCCAGTGAGATGATTGGAGCCAGTGTGGGCCTCGGTTATTTATTACATTTAGCGGGTATGGTCAACCAGACCGTTAGAGTATATGCAGCGGCGGTTACGATCGTGGTTTTGGGAATCTCCCTCCAGCAAATGCTGCGATTGCTACAGAAAAGCGTATTTTACTGGAATGATCCACTAGTGGGCATGGGTAAAAATTATCGGCGCCCGTTGCGTTTGCCATGTCGATTTGCACTGATCCTCACAGCGGTCTTGCTTATCGGGATTATCATTGTCGGCGGTTGGCAAGTGGAACGAACCAGGCGTTTTTTGCCGGAGATTCATTCCCATAGTGGCGGTTTTTCGGACTGAACGGGGTTGCGAAACGGTTTCGAGTCGAAGTGAACCAATGAATGAAATCCCCGCATTTAAGTGAAAATCGGTTGACTGGGTTACCGGAGGCCATGCTGACTTAGTAAATTAAACTAAGTTCGCATGGCTTTTCTTCATTAGTGACCAAACGGATTAATCTTAAAAATATGAGGAGCGGATTAAAATGGCGGAGTCTAATCCAAAACCAGGATTATTTGAACATTTAGTTAAACGTCATCCTTGTTTCAATGATGAGGCTCATTTTCAGTACGGCCGGATTCATTTGCCGGTTAGTCCGGCATGTAATATCCAATGTCGGTTCTGTCAGCGCGGGTTTAATAAGTGGGAACAACGACCGGGTGTCAGTCGTAAACTTTTACGACCCGACGAGGCGGTGCAAATGGTCGGGAGAGCATTGCAAGTCTGCCCGGAGATTACAGTGGTTGGTATTGCCGGACCGGGAGACACCTTGGCAACCGATCATGCGTTGACCGTTTTTGAACAGGTACACCGTTACTTTCCACAACTGGTTAAGTGCCTGAGCACCAACGGTTTGTTGCTTGCGGAAAAGGCTGAACGCCTGAATAAGGCAGGGGTACAAACGGTTACTGTCACGGTAAACTCTTTGGATGAAAGAGTTTTACCCAAAATCTGTTCTCAAGTGGTGGTAAATCAGCAAGTGCTTCAGGATGAAGACGCCGCGCGAGCTCTGATTGCGGCACAAAAAGACGGGATAAAAAGAATGGCTGATTTGGGAGCGGTTATCAAGATTAATACCGTTTTAATTCCGGGAATTAACGACCATTGTTTGGCAGAGATCGCGGCGGTCACCGCAGGGTTGGGAGCAAGCCGGATGAACATTATTCCGCTCATTCCCCAACATGAATTTCAAAATTGGCCGGCCCCCGATTGTCAGCAGTTGAACTCCGCCCGAATACTAGCGGAAAAACATCTTGCCGTATTTCGCCATTGTAAACATTGCCGTGCCGATGCTTGCGGCATACCGGGGACGGGCAGGGAAATAAGTGAGGAGCTTTACGAACACTCTATTCCGATGACGTTTTCGCATGGCTGAACTAGATCGGGTAATGATAACGGTGTTATTTCAAAAACATTGCTTCATGGATAGTTTCGCCAGGTTGAATATTAATGAAGTTGTGGTCATCCCACGGACCGTTAACGATTTTTTCAAATAAATCGTATGATCCGTCGATTACCTCAAACTTCAATTGCAGTAGCTTTGCAAGCTCCCGGGATTTCGTCATCGTTTCCCTTTCTCGAGGATGGCCGGTCCGGATATAAAGAATCCGGTTGTAGCTATCAAATATGGTCCTGAAGGTTTGCATCGCCTTTTGGGGACCATGTTTTTTTGCGACCCGCTCGTAATCGGTTAATAAACTGTGCTCACCCTCCAGCCAGCCGCCACTTAAGTAGAAGGTTCCCAAATTAGCGGTCCGCAATTGGTGAAAGCGTTCGTTAGCTCCGAAAAAGGCGGGGATACAGTCATGCACTCTTGGAATACTTAACGGCACTGCTCCGGCCTGCAGTCCGTTGCTGGCTCCGCCGCACAATCCAAAACCCAATATTGCCCGGTCATAACCGGCCAGGTTTTGCAACAAGCGTTCCAATTCCGCATGCAACCGCTGCGGATGGAGGTGCAAGCCCATCGTTACAAATTTAAACTCCACGGTATGTTTGGGGACAATCGCCAATAGTTCTTCTTCCATCACGGCGCAGGCGATAACCTTGGTTTTCATCGTAAGAATCTCCCTTGATCTCCATAAAATAGCAAAGAAGTGTTGACAGGTGGATAGATTTATTGTACCATAATAATGCAGAGTAACCCAATGGGAATTACATAAATTAAATCATATTTTACTGAGATTGTTTATATAATATGACAAGTTTACCAGTCAACTGGAGGCTATTTTCAATCCGTATTTTGGGGTTGGCATAGCCTTTTCTTAATGTTATGTTGAACATTTCGGCAACTTAGCCTATTCATAACATTCCAATGGAAAGATATCAAGAAGGACTTGTTTAAGTCTCTTGATATGAAATAAAAAGTCCAAATTGAATAGGAGGAAAGCAATAATGTCAACCAAAATTGCTAAAAGTCTAGTCGACCTGATCGGAAACACTCCGTTATTGGAATTGACAAATTACAACAAAGCGGAGGGGTTGGAAAATCGGCTGATCGCCAAGTTGGAATATTTCAATCCCGCCGGCAGTGTTAAAGACCGGATCGGCTATGCGATGATCAAAGACGCCGAGGAACGGGGAATAATTAATAAAGATACAGTGATTATCGAGCCGACCAGCGGTAACACCGGCATTGCCTTGGCGTTTGTGGCAGCGGCCAGGGGTTATAAGTTAATTCTATTGATGCCAGAGACATTCAGTATCGAACGGCGTAATCTTTTAAAAGCGTTAGGCGCTGAGCTGGTACTGACACCGGGAACCGAAGGAATGAACGGTGCGGTTCGTCGCGCCGAGGAGTTGGCTGCGGCAACCCCTAATTCATTTATCCCCAATCAGTTCAGAAATCCGGCCAATCCGGCGATTCATCGGAACACCACCGCCGAAGAGATCTGGCGGGATACCGACGGCCAAGTGGATATTTTTGTCGGGGGCGTGGGAACCGGTGGAACCATTACCGGAGTTGGGGAAGTATTTAAACAAAAGAAACCCTCGGTCCAAATTGTCGCGGTCGAACCTTTTGATTCGCCGGTTTTGTCGGGCGGTAAACCTGGACCGCATAAAATTCAAGGGATTGGTCCCGGATTTGTGGCGGAAATTATTAATCGTTCCGTAATCGACGAGATTTATAAAGTCAAAAACGAAGAGGCTATTGAAACCGCGCGTCAGTTATCCAAAAGTGAGGGCTTATTGGTTGGGTTTTCATCTGGCGCCGCCGCGTTTGCCGCGACTCAAATCGCCAAACGGCCCGAGAATAAGGGAAAAACTATTGTAGTGTTACTTCCCGATACCGGTGAGCGGTATTTGTCGACGGTATTATTTCAATCCTGATTGAGCGGCTTGTTAGTTGATATCACCATGGAGTTTGGAAGTTGCATCAGGTAATGATTGATAACATTACTGGGGGTAGAGGGTTCGGTTGACCAGATTAACTTGGAGACCGGGTTTATTTCAGAATGATTGCTGAAATAAACCCGGTTTTTTAATTATCAAAGTGGGTGATCAAAGTTGTCAAAAAACCAGGCGGAGTTGTATCAAAGGTTATCCGATGCCGTGGTGGAGATGGAGGAAGAAACCACCGTCCAGTTGGCGGAGGAAGTTATTCGAGCGCAGTATGACTCCTATGAAGCGATTGAAAAAGGTTTGGCCGATGGCATGGAACGAGCCGGTAAACTTTTTGAGGAAGAGGAGTACTTTATCCCGGAGTTGTTAATGTGTTCCGATGCGATGTATGCCGGGCTGGAGATTCTAAAACCGCATCTGAAAGTCGATTTACAAGCAAAAAAATATCGAGTCGTCATCGGCGTAATCGAAGGGGATACCCATGATATCGGCAAAAATTTAGTCAAAATTATGTTGGAAACGGCCGGTTTTGAGCTGTTTGATCTGGGCCGTGATGTCGCTCCGCAGGCTTTTGTGGCCAAAGCGAAAGAAGTCGGCGCTCACATTATCGCCATCTCCACCTTAATGACGACAACGATGGAGGGAATGGCGGAAGTGATCCGGTTGTTGAAAACGGAAAATTTACGCGATCGGATCGCCGTGATGGTTGGCGGCGGACCGATTTCCCAAGCGTTTGCCGATCGGATTGGCGCAGACGGATATTCGCGAGACGCCGCCGCCGCGGCGCGGTTGGCGCAACGTTTGATCCAACAGGTCGCGGTGTAAGTAATCTCTCGCGGATCGGGGCGAAGGTTTACCAGTAAACTGGAGGCCATGCATCGCAATAAACGGCGAGGGCATGGTTTGTTTTATATAACAGGTTCAAGGAGGTGATTTTATGAGCATAAACAGTCCAAAACGGCTTGAACAGAAAATAAAAGCCATTTTTCGTAAAAGCATCGCGGTGATCGTCTTTTTTATTTTTTGGGAGATCGCCCCTCAAGTTGGAATCGCCGATCATCAGTTTGTTCCAACCGTATCCGAGATTCTTGCGACTCTTTGGAAGCTGACTGCTAAAGGCGAACTGTTTATTCATGTCGGCGTCAGCCTCCAACGGGCGATCATTGGGTTTATCCTTGCGGCTGCGGTGGCGTTGCCGTTGGGCTTTTTGCTTGGAGGATGGTTTAAACAGTTTGAAGAGTATCTGGATCCGTTGTTGCAGATTCTGGCCCAAGTCAATCCTTTTTCAGTCTTTCCCATCTTTATTCTGCTTTTTGGTATCGGGGAAGTAGCGAAGATTTCAATTATATTTTGGGTGTGTATCTGGCCGATTCTCTTTAATACCATCAGCGGAGTCAAAAATATTGATCCTTTGTTGTTAAAAGCAGCCCGGGCCATGGGAACTTCCAAATGGGTGTTGTTTTGGAAGATTGTCTTGCCTGGCGCAGCCCCGACGCTTTTCACCGGGATTAAAATGGGAGCGTCTATCTCTTTCTTTATGTTGATTGCAGCCGAGATGATCGGCGCCAGCGCGGGTTTAGGATGGATGGTACTAAACTCCGAAGTGAATTACCAGATTACAAGGCTTTTTGCGGCAACCGTAACCATTGCCGTACTGGGAATTGCAATTAACAACTTAATAATTTTTATTGAGAAGAAGGTGATTACCTGGAAAGAACAACCCGGAATCAATTAAGTATGTAATAGAAAGGGGATTATGATGCAGAAACGTTCTTTGGTTATTGGATTTGTTTTGTTGGCGATTGTTGTGGGTACAGCCGTCCGGGGGAGTGGAATCATTAAAGCGGACGACAATAAGAAGTTAACGCCGATCAAAACCTGGAGCCGTTCCGATTGCACATCCGCGCCTTTTTTAATCGCCGATAAAAACGGTTACTTTAAAGAACAAGGGTTACAAATCGTCTATACCGGAGATACTCAGCCGCCGTTGCGGATCGCTTCAATTATCAACGGCAACAATGACGTGGGAAGCGCCCATCCGAACACATTGGCGATCGCTCGCGCCGGTGGCGCCAAAGTCCGGGGCGTAGTTCGTTCCATTATCGAACCGCCCGATAACGTCAAGGATATTCATTTGCAGCATATGTGGTGGGTTGCGAATAAAAACGGTCCGATTAAGTCCTTGAAAGACTTGAAAACATTCAAACGGAAGATTAAAATCGGTACCTTGTTGCGTAACGCTTGCATTGATTACTTAACCGACAAACTCTTCGCCCAGCAGGGAATTCCCAAAGACAAGATTGAATGGGTCGTAATGCCCGATATCGAACAGGTATTGGCGTTAAAACGCAATTTAATCGATATTGCTACCCCGCATCCGACATTTTATAAAGCGGTTGAAGACACCAAGATCGCTAATATCCTGATTACCAGTCGGACCATTGGTGGAGAAAGCGCCGGGACTTATATGTATTATTTCGCAGACGATTTTATCGCCAAACATCCGGAAGAGGTGAAGCGGTTCGTTATTGCGATTAAAAAGGCGGAACGTTGGATCAACGCCAATCCGGAATTGAACCAGAAACTAGTCTCGGAGGATTTAAAGATTCCGGTCAGCGCGAACCATTATTATGCGGCCGACGCTCGGATCAATGAAAAACAAATTCAGGACTGGATTAACGGTGCGGAGGCGAGTGGCGCCTTGGAGAAGGGGAAAATTAAGATCTCCGATATCATCACCCATCAGTTTGATTCGTTTGGCAACCAAAAGTAATCCAAAATACATCATGGTTTGGAACGGGGCGGTTTTTTCCGTCCTGCTCCAAGCGGAATGGAATGCTCAATGAAAGGATGACCGTAAATGACCAGTGTTTCCGAGACCTTTCCTGCTCCCGTGAAAATCGTGGCAACCCGGATCAATAAACAGTTTCAAGTGCGCCGTAGCGAAGGAAAAGGAGCCAAAGAATTTGTAGCGATCCAGGATCTGAATCTTGAGGTCAGACAGGGAGAATTTTTGACGATTGTCGGCCCCAGTGGTTGTGGCAAATCGACATTTCTCGATATGTTGGCGGGATTGAATCATCCATCAAGCGGCGAGCTCCGGATTGACGGGAAACTGATCACCGGACCGGACCTGGACCGAGGAATTGTGCTGCAGGGATATGCCTTGTTTCCTTGGCGGACCGTGCGGCAAAATGTGGAGTTTGGCTTGGAAATTAAGGGTATTCCCAAAACGCAACGTTACGTCATTAGCCAGGAGTATATCAATCTGGTCGGACTGCAAAACTTTGAAGATCATTACCCATACGAGTTGTCCGGCGGCATGAAACAACGGGTAGCGATTGCCCGGGCGCTCGCTTATGATCCCGAAGTTTTGCTGATGGATGAACCCTTTGCGGCGGTCGACGCGCAAACCCGCGAGACTTTGCAAGACGAATTATTGCGGATCTGGGAAGAGACCCACAAAACGATTGTTTTTGTCACGCATAGTATTGACGAGGCGGTTTTCCTCGCCGACCGGGTCGCGGTGATGAGTACCAATCCCGGTTCAATTAAGGAGATCGTTCCGGTCAAGCTGCCGCGTCCGCGCCGGGTTGGCGACATCCGTTCTTCGCCGGATTTCAACTGGATTCGTCACCGAGTCTGGTCATTGTTGCAAAATGAAAACGACGAGGCGGTCAAGAGCGAAACACCCCGAATCGAACACGATTTGGCGGCGGAAATATCACCGACCGTGACCTTGTGACAGATGGACAATTCGCTCGCAACGTGGATTCGCAACGGACTATTCCGGATTTCGGGGTTGTTATTCATCGCCGCGCTTTGGGAACTGGCGCCGCGATATGGGTTGATTAGCGGTAAGTTTTTTCCGAGTTTGTCGACGGTGGTCGTAACCATGGTCCAACAATGGCGAGACGGCTTCTTATGGGTGCATTGCCTGGTTAGTCTCTGGCGAACTGTGATCGGTTTGTTGGTGGCGCTGGTACTGGGAATCCCCGGCGGTTTGGTCTTGGGATATTGCGGCAGAGAATGGGTCGAAGCATTCAATCCGCTGCTGCGGTTGGGGAGCCAGGCCAATCCGTTCGCGTTGATGCCGGTGTTTATTCTGTTTTTCGGCATTGGCGAAGCCGCCAAAATCGCCGTCATCACCTGGGTTTGCTTCTGGCCGTTGCTGTTTAATACCGTCACCGGAGTTCAAAATATCGATCCGCAGCTCGTCAAAGCAGCCCGTTCGCTAAAGGTCAAAGGCCTTGATTATGGATTGGCGGTTTTACTGCCCCATACGGGAGCGTATATTTTCACCGGTTTGCGTATTGGGGTGGAAATGGCTTTTTTCATGCTGGTCGCCGGCGAAATGATCGGCGCCACGGCGGGTTTGGGCTGGTTATTGCATACTTCGGCCCATCTTAACGAAATTCCGCGGATGTTTGCCGTCGCAACAACCATCATTTTGCTCGGAATGATCATCAACGGTTTATTGCGAAGACTTGACCGACGGTTCTATTGCTGGCGCGACAGCGAGGCGCAATCAGTCGTCGCAAAACAAGCCAAACCGATTCCCCCTGTCCAATCGTGGGAGATTGTAATGATTGCGACAGTTTTATTGGGACTTATCATTTACGGCGGGTATCTTACCTACCAAGTGAATCAGTTTGGCGGTATCCGTTTTGAGAACTCTCAAAATCCCGGTAAGTCGGCCGTTCCCAGCTTTGGAACCGGCGGCGGTATTTAAGTTTTCGACAAGGCGAATGAATGGAGAGAGTCGATATGGTTCGGTGGCGGACTGGATTGATAAAAATTGCCCCAATATTGGCGGTGTTGGGAATCTGGGAGTTTGTAAGCCGGATGCAATGGGTTAATCCCTTTTTTGTCCCATCCTTCGCCGCAGTCGTCCAAACCGCCTGGCGACTGACTTGCACCGGGGTGTTGCCGTGGCAGACGTTGATCAGTCTGGAACGGGCTTTGGCTGGATTGCTCATTGCCATCATGGTTGGCGTTCCGTTCGGGATCCTGACCGGCGCCTGGTTTCATCGGATTGAGCTCGTCTTGGGACCGGTATTGGATTTTTGTTCTCAAATTAACCCTTTTATCTTCTTTCATATTATTTTACTGTTTATCGGAATTGGCGAAATGACCCAAATAACCATGATTGCCTGGACTTGCGTCTGGCCGATCATTTTTAGCGTCATTGCCGGAATACGCCAGATCGATCCGGCGCTTGTAAAGGCTACCCGCGCATTAGGGGTAAACCCGATGCAACTGATTTATAAAGTGACGATTCCGGCAGCGGTTCCCACTATTTTTACCGGAATTCGGATCAGCTCCGGTTACGCCTTTTTTATGCTGATCGCCGCCGAGATGATGGGATGTACATCCGGATTGGGATGGTTTATTCGCAACAGTCAGGATAACTATCAAGTTACCTACATTTTTGCCGGCGCGATCATTATCGCTTTGTTGGGATTAGGCATGGATCTGATATTGCAAGCAATTGAAAAACGGGTGACCGTTGTCCCTGTTGTCGATTCGTCCCATGTT
This sequence comes from Bacillota bacterium, assembly GCA_023417475.1. Lineage (GTDB taxonomy): Bacteria > Bacillota > UBA4882 > UBA8346 > UBA8346 > JAEYPR01. The sequence continues at coordinate 21,959 of JAEZFP010000045.1, forward strand.
TTGGCGACCCGTTTGATTCGATGGATTTCAAAATAATGTTGTTGATTAAATATTTGCGAGGTTATGCAAGCAAATGTTGTTTACAATCAATTTTCGGTCCAGCAGTCGGGGTGTTTGGCTGATCGTCCTTTTGCTAATTTGCGGAATACTTCAAGTTGGCGTGGCCGCCGGACAGGATCCCACTTATCCGATTTTATATTGCGGTCAACTGTATGAAATGCCGTTATTTGTCGCGGTTCAAAAAGGTTTTTTTAAAAGCGAAGGGGTGGCGGTGCGACTGCAACCGTCGGATCCCGAACGACTTCGATTGGCAATTAACTCTGGCAACGCAGTCGGTTTCACCGCCGATTACCGTATTTTTCAAGCAATTGCCGCGGGATTGCGGTTGAAATTGGTTGCCGGTCTGCATAGCGGTTGTATCCGGATTTTCACTCGGAACGACTCCAAAATCAAGTCAATCCGGGATTTAACCCAAAAAACCATTGGCGTTGCATACCCTGGCGACGGGCCGATGGTTGTTGCCAGTCGCTTATTGCGAAACAATGGCATTCCAGCTCAAATGATCAATTGGCGTTTTTATCCGCAAGGCGGTCTGGAGGAAGCATTGCAACGCCATGAGATTGATGCCGCCAGTATTTGGGAACCGGCCCGGACCGGAGCGCAAGCGGCGAGCCAAACCGATCGGATCTTATTCAGCACCTCCGGGGATACGGCGACGCAACACACTCACAGTTCTAACCGCCATTTTTACGGCAGTTTCATGGGATTGAGCACTAAACTGCTTACAGAACGTCCGGGTCAGGCGGCGGCGATCTGCCGGGCTTGGCTAAACGGCGCCGATTGGGTGGCGCAACACTCCAACGACGCCGTCCGCCTAACGCTTGCCAATCATTATCTTGCCGGAAACTTCGATTCGTATCGTAAAATCAGCGATAGTTATATGTGGGTACCAGGTGTTCGGTTCGCCCGGGAAAACATCCGGTTCTATTTGGAAGAGCAAAAACGGTTGCGGATTTTGCCCGTGGCCGGGAATGACCGGAAACTGCTTGATCAAGTATTCGCCCCGGTCATTCCCGACCTGAACGGACGGTAAGGCGGTAAGCGGCAAAATGGAGGAACGGATGCGAACAACAAGGAGCGATTATTGTTTGCGGGGATCGGGTGTGCTGTTGCTGCTGCTCGGTTGGGAGTTGGCCCCCAGGCTACATTGGGTGGAGTCATGGTACATACCCAGCCTGACGACAGTGTTGACACAGCTTCTTGTTTTAATTCATTCCGGTATGTTGTTCACCCACGTTATGGTTTCGACCTGGCGCGTGGTAAACGGGCTATTGATCGCCATCGGGATCGGTCTGCCGCTTGGAATGTTCTTGGGACGTTGGGGCGGATCTTTGGCGGAGTTGCTCAATCCGTTGTTGCGATTGTTGAGTCAGGTTAATCCTTTATCGTTACTGCCGGTTTTCATGATTGGCTTCGGAATCGGCGAAAGCGTCAAATTGGCGGTTGTCGCTTGGGTCTGCATCTGGCCGATTCTCTTTAACACGATCGGCGGAGTGCAAAACCTGGACCGACAATGGATAAAAACTGCCAATTCGCTTGGGCTCTCGCCAATCAGCATGATGATCAAAGTACTGATACCCGGAGCGGCTCCGGCGTTTTTCGTCGGGGTGCGGATCGGGGTGCAATGGGCTTTTTTCGTATTGATCGCCGGTGAAATGCTCGGAGCCGACGCCGGATTGGGTCGGATGTTAGCTGCAACGTTTCATTTAGGAATGGTGCCGCATATGTTTGCCGCAGGTCTCAGTATCGTGCTTTTGGGGATCGGCTTCAACGGGGTGTTGATCTTTCTGGAACGGACATTGTTCTTTTGGAAAATGCCCCAAAACCGAAAGGAACGGTTCATCTGTTGCAAAAACCTCAAAGTAACGGGTCGGATGCTTGGCGTAGCGTTGGTGGCGGGGATTATCGGCGTCAACCTGATCGGCGGCGCCGAACTGCGCAAAGCGCGCAATCACCCGCCTCCGTTAAATTATTCGGCGGAACGGTACTATAACATGTCCGAATAATTTCGGAAGGAGGCCATCGCAATTGAATCTCAAGGTCAAACCGTGGCAACCATGGGGAGTATTGCTGATTGTCGGCGCTGTTTGGGAGGGCGTCACCCAATTGGGTTGGGTCAATCATTTTTTTATCCCGCCGTTATCGCAAGTGTTCCTGACTGGCTGGAGACTGGCCTGCTCCGGAGAATTGTTCTACCATACTTTGCTTAGCGTGGGTCGGGCGGAGCTGGGATTGCTATTAGCGTTATTAACGGGTATTCCATTGGGAGTGGCGGTGGCCGTTTTCAGCCGGAAAGTCCGTTTGGTGCTGGAACCGTTGCTGAATTTGGCGGCGCAGCTCAATCCCTTGGTATTGTTTCATCTTTTTTTGTTAACCTTAGGCGTCGGCGAAAGCTCCAAGGTGGTGATTATTGCCTGGACTTCGGTTTGGCCGATCCTATTGAGTACGGTCTCCGGAACACTAAATGTCGATCCGGACCTGTTTAAGCTCGGACAGTCGTTTGGACTTCGTCGGTGGGGACTGCTGCGCAAGGTGATCATTCCGGCGGCGGCTCCGACAATCTATACGGGGATCCGTTTAAGCGCTGGTTATTCATTTTTTTTGCTACTGGCCGTCGAGATGCTGGGAGTCCATTCCGGACTCGGTTCGCTGATCATCAAGGGACAGGAGTATTATCGGACCCCGGTTGTCTTTGCGGCGGCAGGAACAATTGCCTTACTCGGAATGGGATTCGACACGCTGTTGCAACGCTTGGGAACCATCATGCTAAAGGAGGAGCCGGACGAATCCGCCTGACAGAAAACGGTCATTGTCGAATAAGGGGGTGTCGTGATGAGTGCCAGGGTCGTCTTTAAGGTTTCCGGTATCAGCTGCGCCATGTGCGGGCAACGCATCGAAAAAGGCCTTCGGAGGTTGGAAGGTATCATAAATCCCGTTGTCAATGTGGCCGGGGAGACCGTTTCGTTGGAATATAATCCGGCGCGCTTATCGTTGCACGCAATTTATCAAGCGGTTGAGTCATTGGGTTACCGGGTGGTCGAAACCGCCCAAGGGTCTGCCACGCCGGAAACGTTGGTCTTGAAACGGTTGTTGATTGCGGCGGCATTACTGAGCGCACCGATGCTATTGATGATGTTGCTGTCGGAGGGAATCGGCGTGTACGCGTGGTTACTGGATCTCAGTTACCGGCATGGCAATTTCTTGGACCCGTTATTGTTAAACAGCGCCGTGCTTCATGATTGGCGGTTACAGTTGGCTTTAGCCACTCCGGTGCAATTCCTGATCGGCTACCGGTTCTATAAAAACGCTTATTACGCTCTAAAATCAGGAAGCGCCAATATGGATCTGCTGGTGGTGTGCGGCACTTCCGCCGCATACCTCTATAGTTTGTATCATTCGTTTTATACCGACGCCGATTTGCAGGGAATGAAGCCGGTTTATTTTGAGTCGTCGATGATGATCATTACGCTGATTTTGCTTGGAAAGTACCTTGAAGCATTGGCAAAGGGCAAAACATCCGACGCAATTCGGGCGTTGCTCAAACTGAAACCGCAAACCGCCCGGGTGATCCGCGAGGGTCTGGAGACGGACATTTCACTGGAGGAGGTCCAAGTCGGCGACTTGATGATCGTCCGTCCCGGTGAGCAGATACCTTTGGACGGAACAGTTCTCGACGGGAATTCCACAGTCGATGAATCAATGCTCAGCGGCGAAAGCATGCCCGTGGAAAAACAGGCGGGCGCTCCGGTAACCGGGGGTTCATTAAACCAGTTCGGCGCGCTCAGAGTCCGGGTCGCTCAAGTCGGCGGCGCCACGGTCTTGGGAAAGATTATTCAACTGGTTGAGCAAGCGCAAGGGAGTAAAGCCCCGATTCAACGAATCGCCGACCGGGTTTGCGGTTTTTTTGTACCGGTAGTGATAGCACTGGCGGCAGTGACCTTTGGAATTTGGTATTTTGGGGTATTGGGCCGGGCCGATTTGACTCGGCCGCTGCTAAACGCCATTGCGGTCCTGGTGGTATCCTGCCCGTGCGCGTTGGGTCTGGCAACGCCGACCGCGATGATGGTCGGAATGGGCAAAGCAGCTCAAAATGGAATTTTATTTAAAAATAGCACTGATTTGGAGACGGCTTGCCGGATTCGGACGGTCGTTTTGGATAAAACCGGTACGATTACTAGCGGGGAACCTCGTGTTGAAAAGGTTGTCGCCGGCGGTGCCGGGGTACCAATTGGCGAAGCGGGCTTGCTCCGCGTGGCGGCGGTTTTGGAAAGCAAATCGGAACATCCTTTGGGCGTGGCGATTTACGAGTATTATCAACGGACGGTTGGGGCGCCGTTACCCGAGCCGGAACAGTTTGTAGCCGTTCCCGGCCGGGGGGTGGCGGCGAAGGTCGACGGGGTGGCGGCGCTAGCCGGAACGGAACAGTTTTTGGAATCGCACCGAATTGACGTTGGCGCGGTTCGGGCCGATTTGACGGAGCTGCGTTCAGCTGGTAAAATCCCGATCTTGCTGGCTATCGACCAACAATTGGCCGGGATGATTGTTCTGGCGGATCCGGTCAAAGAACACGCGGCGGAGGGAATCGCGGCCTTGCGTCAAATGGGCGTAGCCGTGGCGATGTTGACCGGCGATCATCCCCAGACGGCGCAGACGGTCGCCGCGCAAGTCGGAATTACCCGGGTTTTTGCCGGAGTACTGCCGGATCAGAAGGCGCAGGCCGTTTGCGATTTAAAACGCGGCGGAACGATCGTGGCGATGGTTGGAGACGGGATCAACGACGCTCCGGCACTGGCTGTTGCCGATGTCGGCGTCGCCATCGGGAAAGGAACCGATGTGGCTATTGAGACCGGTACGATTGTGCTGCTCCGGGACGATCTGCGGTTACTCGCCGCAACCATTCGACTCTCGCAACGGACGATGACCAAGATCAAACAAAACTTGTTTTGGGCATTTATTTACAATCTGATTGCAATCCCGATTGCCGCGGGAGGCGGGCTGCGGCCCGAGTTGTCGGCCGTCGCGATGGCGGGCAGTTCGGTGTCGGTCTTATTGAACTCCCTATCGCTAAAACGGTTTAAAGTGAATTTGGCCGTTTCATCCGGCCGGCCAAAACGCAATGGATTTTTTACCGGCAAAGGCGGGTATTTAACGTGAGTTATCGGGGTTGGAACCGCTTGCGGCAACACGGGGGCGGTTATCCGCGCGGGATGTTGATCGGGATCATCGGCATTTGCGTCGTAGGTATTGGGTTATTTGGCGGAGGTGGCTTCCGGTTTCTAGCCGACCTGCTTGCGCTGAAAAATTTACCCCGGTTGCAACCGGATTCCAGTTGGTTGCTACTGGTATTGTTGGGAGTACTAACGTCGGTCCATTGTTTGGCAATGTGCGGCGGTTGGATCGTGAGCATGGGAGTTTGGCTTCAAGGCGACGAAGGAAAACGCAACGGCTGGCCTCCAGCGTTATTATATCACGGCGGTCGTCTCCTGTCCTACACGTTGAGCGGCGGGGTAGCCGGCGGCTTTGGACAGCTGACGAGCTTTTCAGGCGGGTGGAAGGCGGTAGCCCCGCTCGGCGGCGGAATACTAATGTTACTGTTAGGTTTGGATCTCTTGGGTTGGTGCCCGTTATTCCGCAAGTTTCGTCTACAGCTTCCCGGTTGGATCGGCCGGCGGTTAGGCCACGATTTGCACGGCTGTTGGGTGATCGGGTTATTAAGCGCTTTGCTGCCTTGCGGACCGTTGCAAACGGCACAATTATACGCGATGAGCACCGGTAATTTTTATGCCGGCGCCGCCGCGATGGCCGGATTTGCGTTGGGGACGGTTCCGTTGTTGTTGGCGGTCGGCGCCGGTCAGTCTTTGCTTAACCGGGGATTTGCCAAGCCGCTGTTTACACTGAGCGCGCTGTTGGTGGTCTTCCTTGGTTTGGGAATGGTTGGACGGGGGTTGGCTTTGGCCGGGGTTCCGCTGGAATTGAAGTGGGCGGCGCCCCCTGCGGGGATTGCTGTTCTACACGGCGGATACCAGACGGTACGGACTGAGATCGCGGCCGACCATTACCAGCCGATCGTGGTTCAAAAAGGAATTCCGGTTCGTTGGACGATCCGGGCCGCTCCCCAAAATTTAAACGGCTGCAATAACGCGATCCTGATTCCGAAGTTTAATCTTACCAAAGATCTGCGCCCCGGGGATAATCTGATTATCTTCACTCCCGGAGCGCCGGGGGTCATCGCCTACACCTGTTGGATGGGGATGATTAAAAGCAAAATTACGGTCGTGGACGATCTGCGCAGGTTGTAGAAGCGGATTCCGGTCCCCGATTGCTCCATTTTGGAAGACGGCTGTCGGATGGTTAGATTGTCGAATCTTGAAGGTGATTAGCGCATCCGTCAACCCGGTTAGCGAATTAAAGCGGTGGCATACCGCAACCAACGACTTGTTTCGGCAATTTCGGTAGTTTAATGTCCGTTCCGGGAAACGGTTTGCCGGAACGGGGCGGCTGAAACCCGGATGGGGGTTCGTCGATCCGACAAGAAAGTTGTGAAAGAAGAAAGGAGTATGAACATGGTAACAATTCAAGCGCGTCTGAAAACGGTAATTGTCGGTTTGATCGTCGTTGTTTTGGTTTTAGGGTTTGGAAGTCTGATTGGCGCCGCGGTTGGGGACATCACCTTGGAAGGCTGGTTGATCGATAAATGCTGCAGCGGCACGCCCGATCCCGTCAAACACACGCGTCAATGCAATTTGATGGAGACCTGCGCCGCCACGGGTTACGGGATTTTGGTCAAACAAACCGACAACAGTTTGAAATTTTATCCGTTTGACAAAACCGGTCAACAATTGGCCAAAGATTATCTGCAACATACGACCAGGAGCAATAACCTGCGGATTGCCATTAAAGCGAAATGGGACGGGAACGTTTTGAGTGAAATCGTTTTGACTGAATAATAACCGTCCGTTCCGGACGCAAAACCGAATGAGGGGGAAGAATGATGAATGCCAAGCAGATTGTGGTAGATGCGATTCACCTCAAAAAAACTCCGCGCAACCCCGTTGCGCTTCTCTCGGGTGGTGTCTGGACCTTTAACCGGCGCGGTTATTCGCTGCAGGATTTGCTCACTCAGCCGGAGCTGGCCGCGACAATCATTGTGGAAACCAGTAAAGAAGCGGAATCGGATATCGTCTGGGCGGGTTCGGGTTATCATAATTTGGCTATTCGCGCACTTGGCGGGGCGATTAAGTTTCGGGCCAAAGGCGCTCCCGATATCCAGACGCCGCTGCTTGAGAAGGTGGATGATCTCGAACGGTTGGACCTGAACCGCCTGCGGCAGGATGCGGAGATCCAGACGTTACTGCAGACCGCGCAAAGGGTCGTCGCAGGCCTCGGCAACGAACGGCTGATCGGAGCGAGTCAATGGGGGCCGTTTACATTGGCCGGTCACCTTTACGGGGTCGAAAAATTAATGCGCAGCATCTATCGGGATCAAGCGGCAGTCGCCACGGTGTTGGAATTCACCACCGAACTGTGCGTCAGTTATTTGCAGTCGTTTATCCATACTGGCGTGGCGATTGTCTCCATTGCCGAACCCTCGGCGTCCGGGGATCTGATTTCACCGCGACAATTTGCGCAATTTGTCGTGCCGTCATTACAAAAAGCTGTCGGTCGACTCAAACAGCAGGGTGTTTTGGTCGCCTTGCATATTTGCGGGAATATCACGAACCGGCTGGAGTTGGTTCCCGCCACCGGAGTCGATTTATTGTCTGTCGACTATAAGGTGGATCTGGAGCAAGTTCGTTTACAACTCGGCGGCAAGCTAGCCTTTGCCGGCAACATGAATCCGGTGGCGGTCATGCAAAACGCGACGGCAGCCGAGGTAACGCTAGCCTGCCAAACCTGCTTGCGTCAGGTTGGCGACACTCCCGGCTATATTTTGATGCCGGGCTGCGATATTCCTCCCGGAGTGCCGCTAGCGAACATCCAAGCGATGATCGCAGCGGCGTATCAAAGTAAAATCAATCGGAAGGTGAATCATTGATGAGTTATTTCACTCAAAAGGAACCGCCCAAACGGGAGGAACGCCTCAACGCCTCTGTCGTTTACGGCGGTAGCATTTGCGGACTGAAAGATAAACGCGGTTGTTGTCTAGACGGGCGGGAACGCAGTTTCACGCAGGGTTCGATCTGCTTGCTTTTGCCCGGTCTGGCGATGCTAAACAGCATTCCCGACAGTGTCGTTTTGCTGCATGGCGCGATTGGGTGCGGTTCTTGCGCTCACTCGCAAAACGCTAATGTTAGAGGCGGCGGCAATGCCCGTTGGGGTCAGGTGAAGGATGCCACCTGGCTGTCGACCGCGCTCAATGAAACTGAAGTCGTTACCGGCGGTGAACCGAAGCTCGAAGCGGCGCTGCGCGAAATTGACCGGCGTTACCGGCCGAAAACCATTATTGTGGTGGCCGGATGCGTGCCGGGAATTATTGGGGACGACATCGACGGAGTGGCGGCCAAACTCCAACCGGAACTAAACGCCACGATCCTTCCGGTGCATTGCGAAGGATTTAAAACCAAGATCTGGGCCACCGCGTATGACGCGGTTTACCATTCCCTAGGCCGGAACTTGCTGAACGAACCGGCAGGGGAACGGCGCCTAATCCCTGATGAATTGGCAGATTTGCAAGAACAATACCGGCGCCGCCGGACCGTGAATCTGATGAACGTCTCGTCGATGGGGCGTGTTGATGAACTGGAGTTGACGCGATTATTACAGTCTTTGGGCCTGGAAGTTAACGTCTTCCCGGTCTTCACCAAACCCGAAGAGATGTATCTGGCGACCCAAGCGGCACTTTCGATCAGCACCTGTCCCACTCACGACGATTATTTTCTTAAGCATTTGCAGGAACAGTACGGCGTGCCGTATATTATCCGGCACATGCCGATCGGAATCGCCAATACCGGCAGCTGGTTACGGGACGTAGCGGCGTTTTTCGGGTTGGAGCAGCAAGCTGAAAGATTGATTGCCCAGGAGGAAGCCGATTTATCAGCGGCTTTAGCTGAATTTAAACCGTTCTTCAACGGCAAGAAGGCTTTTATCAGCGCCGGGGAGATCCGGGCGTTTGCTACCGGGTATCTTTTGCATGAACTAGGCTTTGAACTGGTCGGAATTCGTTCCTATCATCACGACGAGTTTGCCGAAGTGGAGTATGCCAAACTGGCGGCACTGGCATCACGGGATTTTGTGGTCAATATTGCCGATGCGCAACCGTTCGAGGAGGCCAACTTATTGCAAAAACTCCAACCCGATTTATTCCTGGGCCATTGGAACGGTAATGCCACCGCGGCGAAGCTCGGGATCGCCTCGCACGTTATTTATAACACCAATATCAGTTACATTGGGTATAAAGGAGTTTATGAGGTGGCCCGCCGTTTGTTTCGATTGTTAAAGAATCCGGCCTTTAACCGGAGGCTGCGTCAGAATATCCGTTTACCCTACACGGAGGGCTGGTATCAGGCTGATCCGTTTTCGCATATCAAAATTCCGGGAGGCGCGACAATTGGCTAACTTTATCGAAAGACCCCGCTACACGTGCGCGTTGGGCGGCGCATTGGGAACGATCACGGCATTGCCGGAGGTGATTCCGATCCTACATGTGGCGCAAGGTTGCGCCGGAAATGCGGTCTGGACTCAAAATGGCGGCAGTGCGTTGCAAGTGGGAGGATACTGCGGCGGTTTGACCGTTCCCAGTTCCAACGTTCATGAACGCGAGGTCGTCTTCGGCGGCGTCGACCGATTAAGCGAACAGATTGCCACGACATTGCAAATAATGGAGGGACGCTTATACTTTGTCATTACCGGCTGCGTCACCGATATCATCGGTGATGATGTGAGGGCGGTCGTCAACCGGTTTCAACAGGACGGCGTAACGATAATTCACGCGGAAACCGGCGGGTTTAAAGGAAATTCCTACACCGGGTACGATCTAGTCTTGCAGTCGTTATTCCGGAACTATGTCCAATCGGGGCAAAAGACCGTATCCCGTCGCGTCAATCTTTGGGGAATCGTTCCATTCATGGACGTCTTTTGGCGCGGCAACCTCGAAGCGGTCCGGGTATTACTGGAGCAGTTAGGTCTCAGCGTCAACACCTTTTTTACTGCGGCCGATACATTGGACTCGTTGAAGCAGGCTGGGAATGCCGAGTTGAACATCGTGTTATCTCCCACTTACGGAGTGGAAGCGGCGCGGGTCTTTCAAGAAGCGCATGGCACTCCCTATCAGGTCGCGGTCCCGCCGATCGGCCCAACCGCGACGGCAACGTTTTTACGTCAGATCGCAACAGCGTTGCAGATCGAAACGTCAATGGTAGAACGGGTAATCGCGGATGAAAGCCGGCGCTATTATCATTATCTGGAGACACTGACCGATTGTTATAACGATTTGGATCTGCAACGTTTTGCGATTGTGGTTGGGGATGCCAATTACAGCGTCGCTTTGACCAATTTTCTCAGCGATGACCTGGGATGGCTGCCCGAATTGGTGGTCTGTACCGACCAACTGACACCGGTGGAACAGTCGCAAGTTGCGGCAATGGTCCAACCGGAAACAATTCTTCCCCGGCTGGTTTTTGAGACCGACACCGGAGAGGTAATCCGCCATTTCAAGTCGGGCTGGCCCGAATTTCACGGACAAAAGTATTATAACGCCTTCAGTCCCGCTTTTGTGATAGGAAGTTCACTAGACCGCCAACTGGCGTTGGATATCGGCGCGGCTCATCTTAGCGTCTCTTTCCCGGTGGCGAACCGGGCGATCATCGACCGGGGGTATTTTGGATTTCAAGGCGGCCTACGGTTGATCGAAGATCTATTCAGCAGCATCGTGGCGGGGAGATAAAAAAATAAACCTTCGTTGTTCGGGTTATGCGGCGGGAATGGTGATTTTTTATAACAAAAACTAAGTATTTCAGTAGGAATTATATAATTTATTCAGTGGCGCTTGCATACCATATTGCATTATTGAATTACGTGAGCAGTCGCGCTGGAATCATGCGAAGCGCCGGGACCGGACGAAATCGGAGTAAGGGGGGAGCGAAACAATGGCGGATATCCGCTCAAGTCAGATTCAGAAGGACCGTCCCATCTCGGAAGAGGATCTGCAAAAGTTGAGGATACTTCTTGGCAAAATCGGCTATGGGTCGGTTACGTTGATTATTCAGAATGGCAAAGTGATCCAGATCGAAAAGAACGAAAAGTTACGTTTGAAATAGATAGGGGTCGGACGAAACCATCTTCCAGCCAAAGCGATGCTCGAATGGCTATCAGTCCGTTTGTCCGGGCAAAAGTAAAGGAGTGTCTTAATTTGTCAAATCTAAAAACAAAACAGATTGCAATTTATGGAAAAGGAGGGATCGGCAAATCCACAACCACCTCCAATATCAGCGCCGCGTTGGCCAAAGCCGGCTATCGGGTAATGCAATTCGGGTGCGATCCCAAAAGTGATTCCACCAACACGCTGCGGGGTGGACAGTATATTCCGACAGTCCTGGATACTTTACGTGAAAAAAATACCGTCAAAGCCGAAGAGGTCGTCTATAAAGGATTCGGCGGAGTCTATTGTGTCGAGGCGGGTGGCCCGGCTCCGGGAGTCGGATGCGCCGGACGCGGCATCATTACGGCGGTTCAGCTATTAAAACAATTGAAAGTCTTTGAAGAGTTGGAGCTGGATTTTGTCTTGTTTGACGTGCTGGGAGACGTGGTCTGCGGCGGTTTTGCGGTGCCGATCCGCGAAGGAATCGCTGATCACGTATTTACGGTGTCGTCCGCTGATTTTATGGCGATTTACGCCGCCAACAATTTGTTCAAGGGGATCCAAAAATACTCCAATAGCGGCGGCGCATTGTTGGGGGGCGTAATCGCCAATTCCATCAACGCCCCGTACGCCAAAGAGATCATCGATGATTTCGTCAAACAGACCGACACCCAGGTGATTGGCTATATCCCACGCTCAGTCACGGTTACTCAAGCCGAATTGCAGGGAAAAACCACCATCGAGGCAGCGCCCGATTCCGAACAGGCGAAGATTTATCAACGGTTGGCGGAACGGATCGCCGGGCATAACGATTCCAAGGCTCCTTCCCCTTTGGATGTGAAAGATCTGCGGGAATGGGCGGCCAAATGGGCTGACGAACTGTTGGCGTTGGAGACGGGCGAAGTCCGGAGCGCGGCGGCCAATATTTAGGGGGAGGAGCCTTTGATGATTCAAATTGAAGGGTTGACCAAAAGTTACGCCACACCTGACGGCGCGATCGCCGCCTTAAAAAATGTGAATTTAGCAATTGATCAGGGCGATATTTTCGGCATCATCGGTTTTAGCGGCGCGGGCAAATCCACTTTGATCCGTTGCTTGAACCGTTTGGAAGAGCCGGATACCGGAAAAATTATCATCGGCGATCAGGAGATCACCGCTTTAAACAAAGCCCAACTGCGCCAAGCCCGCAAGAAAATCGGCATGATCTTTCAACATTTTAATCTGTTCGACTCCAAGACGGTCTTTGAGAATATTGCCTTTCCATTGGCAGTGGCAGGCGATTCGCGGCGGCGGATCAATCAGCGGGTGGGCGAATTGTTGGAGTTGGTGCAATTGCAGGACAAGGCAAACGCTTATCCTATGCAATTAAGCGGTGGTCAAAAACAGCGGGTGGGAATTGCCCGGGCGCTGGCGAACAACCCGGAAGTCTTGCTCAGCGACGAGGCTACCTCAGCGTTGGATCCGAAAACAACCTATTCCATCTTGGAGCTGTTGCGGAGCATTAATGACCGTTTAAATCTGACCATTGTGTTGATCACCCATGAGATGGACGTATTGCGCCGGGTTTGTAACCGGGTTGCGGTGCTGGAGGATGGGGAGATTACCGAAACCGGTTCGGTGAAAGAACTTTTCACCAACCCGCAGACCGATACGACCAAGCTTTTTGTTCAGAGTGATTGCGAATTGCAGCAAAATCTATATTACATTTAGGAATGATGCGTAATGGCAAATGATCTTTTTCCTCTGCTCGGTACAGCCCTGGGCGAGACTTTATACATGGTGGTATTAGCGACGGTTGCGGCATTAATTATCGGCTTGCCGCTAGGCATTGCGTTGGTGGTGACTTCGAAAGGACATATTGCCGACTGGCCCGGTTTTAACCAAACTGTCAGTACGTTGGTCAATGTGTTCCGTTCGTTCCCATTTATTATTTTGATTGTGGTTTTATTACCGCTCGCCAGATTGGTCATTGGCACTACGTTAGGAGCGACGGCGGCGGTGGTGCCGCTGGCTGTCGGGTCGGCCCCCTTTCTGGCGCGGATTATTGAAAACAGTTTAAAGGAGGTGGAAAAAGGCAAAATTGAAGCCGCCCTTGCCATGGGCGCCAAACCTGCCACGATTATTCGGGATATTTTGATTCCGGAATCCCTACCCTCGTTAATCCGGGGAATTACCTTGGCGATCATTACCATCACCGGGTTCACCGCAACCGCGGGGGCGATCGGCGCGGGGGGGTTAGGCAGTTTGGCGATTCGTTTCGGGTATATGCGTTACCGTGACGACATTATGTTTTGGACTGTGGCGGTATTAGTCGTCTTCGTCCAACTGATCCAATGGGGAGGGAACCGAATGGCCAATCGGATTGAACGCAAACGTCATAAGAGTTTGTGAAAGATCGAATTCGAAAGAAATGAAAGGATGATAACTGATGAAACGTTTTTTCTTATGGTTTTTTGTAGTATTGGTCACCGGAGGGTCGGTCGTCGGATTAGCTTCCGCCGCTAACGTCACGCTGAAAGTAGGAGCAGCAGTGGTCCCACACGCTCAAATATTGGAGGTTGTTAAACCGGTATTGCAGAAAGAAGGGATTAACCTTCAGATTGTGGTGCTTGATGATGAGGGACAGCTCAATCCGGCGCTCAACGATAAACAAATTGACGCCAATTACTTTCAGCATGTTCCCTATCTTGCTTCGGTATCGAAAGAAAAAGGTTATAAATTTACCGTTGCCGGAAAAATACATGTCGAGCCGATCGGGTTATACTCGAAAAAGCTTAAATCCAAAGATGAGCTGAAAAACGGCGCTAAAATCGCCATTCCCAACAATCCCTCCAATGAGTTTCGCGCTTTGGTTTTGTTGGAGGCGAATGGTTTGATCCAATTGAAGAAGGGTTTAGCCAACTATCAAGCGACACCGCAAGATATCATCGCCAATCCGAAACAACTGCAATTCGTAGAGATCGAAGCGGCTCAATTGACCCGGACGTTACCGGATGTGGACGGCGCGGTGATTAACACCAATTTTGTCCTTGACGCCAAGATTGACCCCAATACCGCCCTCTTCCGCGAGAACGCCAACTCGCCATATGCGAATGTAATTGTCGTTCGGAAAGGTGATGAAACTCGACCGGAGATCCTAAAGCTGGTTACCGCTCTGCAAAGCCCGGCGGTTAAAAAATTCATTCTCGATAAATATAAGGGTGCGGTTGTTCCGGCTTTTTAATGACAATGGATGAAGAAGGATGTATTTATTAAAGCCACTTGGTTCATTCGGAGCGAGTGGCTTTATTTTTGTGCGATAATGTAACTTCTTGAATTGACAAAATGACATGAAAGGATTATGATAGATAAAACACTAGTATTCCGACTGAATTTAAAGAATTTAATATTGATGGTTGACCAGATAACTGGAGACCAAGTTGACTGCGGGAGGGCACCCCTGTGGTTGGCTTGGTCTATTTTTTATCGGCGCTAGTGAAGTACCGGTGCAGTTTCTTACATGGAGGAATGGCATTTGATCCAATTGCAAGATATCAAAAAGACTTTTACGACCAAAAGTTACGCATTGGAAGCATTACGTGGTGTAACCCTGCAGATTAACGCCGGGGAAATTTTTGGGATCATCGGTTACAGCGGCGCCGGAAAAAGCACGTTGATCCGTTGTATCAATTTGTTAGAGCGTCCCACCTCCGGAACGGTAATTGTTAACGGGAAAGAGTTGACGGCATTAGCGCCCCATGAACTTCGCAAAAGCCGGGAAAAGATTGGGATGATCTTTCAAAGTTTTAATCTGATGCGCTCGCGCAATGTGTTCCAAAACGTTGCCTACCCTCTAAAACAGCAAGGCTTGAACCACAAGCAGATTGCCACGAAAGTTTTAAATTTGTTGGAGTTGGTCGGCATCAGCGAAAAGGTCGAGGCATACCCGTCGCAACTGAGCGGGGGCCAGAAACAACGGGTGGCGATTGCCCGGGCCTTGGCGAACGATCCGGAAGTGTTGTTATGCGACGAAGCGACTTCGGCGTTGGATCCCCAGACCACCCATTCAATATTAAAACTTTTAAAGGATATCAACCAAAAATTGAATTTGACGATCGTGGTGATCACCCATGAAATGCAAGTGATTAAAGAGATTTGTCACCGGGTGGCGGTGATGGATCACGGCAAAATTGTCGAATCCGGCGACTTGCTTCAGCTATTTGCTCATCCGAAAGTGCAGGTGACCAAGGATTTTATTGCCACGGTTTTTCAGTCCAACCGTACCAAAGAATTTATTGAAACGGCGCATTTCGAGCACTCGTTGCAACCGAATGAAGTTGCCGCCCAGGTTGCGTTGGTCGGGGCAACAGCGAGTCAAACCTTTATCTCCGAAATATCCAGGCGGTTTTTCGTTGATACGCAGATCGTTTTCGGCAATATCGAATTGGTTCAAGGGGTGTCGGTTGGAAACCTGTTTGTCAAGTTCCGCGGCGAACGGGATAATCTCGCCAAGGCGCTTCAATATCTGACCGAATTTGCGATTCCAGTGGAGGTGTTACATGATGTTGGAGATCTTGAAACCGCTCATTCCCAATGTGATCAATCTCTTCCCCGATATGATCAAAGCGCTGTCTGAAACCGTTTTTATGGTCTTGATAGCGGGAGCGATCGCCACGATCGTCGGAATCCCCATCGGAGTCGTTTTGGTTACTACCCGCTCCGGTGGAATTTTGGAAAACCGGGCAGTCAACAATATTGTTGGCAAAATCATCAATGTGTTGCGTTCGATTCCATTCATCATTTTATTGGCGGCGATCATTCCGGTTACCCGGTTTTTGGTAGGGACCACCATTGGCACCAAAGGCGCGCTGGTCCCTTTGATCTTCGGGTCGGCGCCGTTTATCGCGCGTCAGATCGAATCGGCGCTGTTGGATATCGACAAAGGGGTTGTCGAGGCGGCACAAGCCATGGGTTCGAGTCCACTGGAGATTATTTGCCGGGTGATGTTTCGGGAGGGGCTCCCCGGAATTATTTACGCGCTGACGATCACCACCATCAGTTTAATTGGTTTGTCGGCTATGGCGGGTACGGTTGGAGGAGGTGGATTGGGTGATTTCGCCATTCGTTACGGTTATCAGTATTTCCAGACGGATGTAATGGTCATCACCATTATTATCCTGCTGATCCTGGTCAATGTGGTTCAGGGAATCGGCGATTTATTGATCAAATTGACCAGTCATTAATACAAATTGAATATGGAGGATTATCGATGAAAAAATCAATGGTTTGGGTTGTTGCATTATTATTGGGTTTCGGAATTATTTTTAATTCGTATCTTGGCGACATTGCCGCGGCGGACAAAAAACAGGTCGTTAAACTAGGCATTGCCGGCGAGGACTACCGGATCTGGAATATTGTCAAAGCGAAACTGGCGAAAGAAGCTATCGAGTTGCAGATTATCAGCTTTGCCGATTATATCCGCCCCAATTTAGCCTTGGCGGAAAAAGAAATTGATTTGAATGCGTTTCAACATTATGCGTATCTTAATAAATTTGCGGCGGACCGTCATTTGAAACTGGCGCCGATCGGTGAGACGATCCTTGCCCCGATGGGAATTTACTCGAGCAGTCTCAAGTCGGTGAAGAAATTGAAAGCTGAAGCGAAAATCGCGATCCCCAATGATGCGACCAATGAGGGACGGGCGCTCAATCTCTTGCAAAGCGCCGGGTTAATTAAGATTAAAGCCGGAGTTGGCCTCTTGCCGACCCTAAAAGATGTGGTGGAGAATCCGAAACGTTTGCAGATCATCGAACTCGTCGCCACCCAGATTCCCCGTTCGCTGCAGGATGTGGACATCGCGGTAATCAATAGCGGTGTTGCGATCGACGCCAAATTTTCCCCGGTCAAAGATGCGATTTTTCTGGAAAACTCCAAGTTGGAAACTTCAAAACCGTATGTCAATCTGATCGTGGCCCGGGAAGAGGATAAGGACAATTCCCTGTATCAAAAAGTGGTCAAGGCGTATCGTTCCAAAGATGTCAAAAACGCGATTAACACCATTTATCAAGGCGCTTTTATTCCTGCGTTCTAACGTAGGGCATTGTCACAAGCAAGCATTCATTCCATTTGAATGCTTGCTTAGGTTTTATCGCTCGCGAATCATTTCAAAGGAAAGAAGACGTTATCATGAGTACTGTTACAATCAGCACCGCAGCGTTAACCGAACAACTGATCGGAGACATTCAAACGCAAAGTTCCCGGTACATTCGGATCAGTCACGATCTTAACGACCATCCGGAGCTCGGCAATGAGGAATATTACGCGTTGGGACTGCTGACCCAGGTTCTTCGCGACGAGGGTTTCAGTATTGAAACGGATATCGCGGGACACCCAACCGGATTTATTGCGCGCAAAAAAGCGCCAAACGCAATGGGTCCCGTCTTGGGATTTTTAGCCGAATATGACGCTTTGCCTGAAATCGGTCATGGCTGTGGTCACAATATCATCGGCACTGCCAGTGTGGCGGCAGCCATTACCGTAGCCAAGGTTCTGGCGGAGACCGGCGGGGAGATTGTGGTGTTTGGTTCCCCGGCGGAAGAAGGCGGCACCAACGGCAGCGCCAAAGCGAGCTATGTGAAACAAGGCTTATTTAAAGAGATTGACGCCTGTCTGATGGTTCATCCGGCCAATTTGACAGCGACGACGGAAAGAACCTTAGCCCTGGATCCCATTGATTTTGAATTTAAAGGCAAACCCGCGCACGCGGCCGCCTGTCCGGAAAACGGGATTAATGCGTTGGACGGCGTGATCCAACTTTTTAACGGCATTAACGCACTCCGGCAGCATCTTCCGACTGATGTCAGAATTCACGGCATTATCACTCACGGCGGCGATGCGCCCAATATTGTTCCCGCCTATGCGAAAGCCCGCTTTTTTGTCCGGGCGGGGACCCGGGCGCGTTGCAACGAAGTAACCCAAAAGGTCATCGCAATTGCGCACGGGGCGGCGCTCGCAACCGGAAGCGAAGTGGCGATCAGTTATTTTCAAAACCCGGTCGATGATTTTTTGATTAATCGCAATTTCAATACGCTGTTTAAAGAAGTGATGGAGCAGTTGGGGGCGGATATTTTAACCAACTCCGGACGTAACATGGGGTCGACCGATGCCGGCAATGTCAGTCAAGTTGTGCCGACCATTCAACCGTTTATCCGAATCGGACCTGACGATTTGGTAGCCCATAGTGTCGAATTTGCCAACGCCGCGAAGTCCAAGGCGGGCGATCACGGGCTGTTGGTGAGCATTCAAGCGTTGGCAATCACCGGTCTCATCTTGTTGACCGATCCCCACCGCCTGCAAGCGATTAAGGATGAATTTGCCCTGCAGCGAAGCGAATGAAATAGTTTGGCAAAGTTTTGGCAGCGCGTGATCAAACACAACAAAATGGAGAAATGGAGCGATTTGGGAATGTCTGAACAGCAAATTTTAGAACAACTTGCCCAAGCCGTGATTGATGGGGATGAAGATCTGGCGGATTCGGTCGCGCAACAAGCAATTGCGGCCGGGCTTGATGCCGGCGTGGCGATTGTCGACGGATTGGCCAAAGGGATGGAGGTGGTCGGTCGTTATTTTGAGGAACAGGAATATTTTCTCCCCGAAGTGGTGATGGCGTCATTGGCGTTTCAAAACGGCGTGAAGATTTTAAAGCCGCATTTGCCGACTCAGGTCGCGCAGCCGGGAGTGGTCGTCATCGGAACCGTGCAAGGCGATACCCATGACATCGGGAAAAATCTGGTTGGCATTATGCTGGAAGCCGCCGGTTTCGAAGTGCATGACGCCGGGCGGGATGTTCCGCCCGAAGTGTTTACGGCCAAAGTGCGGGAGACCCAAGCGAATCTCCTCGGCTTGTCGGCGCTGATGACCACTTCGATGGTAGGAATGAAAGCGGTGGTTGACTTGCTAAAACAAGAAGGTTTACGCGATAACGTCAAGATTATGATTGGCGGCGCGCCGGTATCGGAACGTTATGCCCAAGATATCGGGGCCGACGGTTATTCGACGGACGCGGTGAGCGCGGTCCGCTTGGCAAAACGATTACTGGCGTAATCACATCACAACCTGATGGGGGTAGAATGAAATGGCCCAAAATCAACCACCGGATCAGTCAGCCGAAGTTCATGTCGCTTTTTTCCCCGCCGACCGCCAAGTCGCGGTCAAACAGGGCAGCAGTTTACTGGCGGCCGCGCGGAGCGCCGGGATTGATCTGGAATTTGCCTGTAACGGCAACGGAACCTGCGGTAAGTGCAAGGTACGGTTAGTATCGGGCGCCGTGACGGCAATGTCTCCGGAAGAACGGCGTTTGTTATCCGCTTCCGAAATTGAGTCGGGATACCGTTTGGCTTGTGTTACGTATTTACTGGGAGACGTGGTGGTGGGGGTGGCGCAAAACATCGACCACTCCAGTATGCGGATTGAAGCCGACGGATTTACCGCGGATTTCGTCATTGATCCACCGTTTAAAAAACGCGTGTTTGATTTACAACCGCCCTCGTTGGAGGATCATCGGCCCGACTTGGAGCGGTTGTCAGCAGCGATCGGCAGGACTGTTGGGGTAGAGCGCCACTTGCAAGGACTGCGCAATTTGTCAACATTGTTGCGGGCGGCTGACTTTACGGTCACCGCCGTCTTTAAGGATGGGGAATTAATCGGCGTGGAAGCGGGCGACACTCAAACGGAATGTTATGGAATCGCTTTGGATATCGGGACGACAACGATCGTGCTATCGTTGATCGCGTTGGACTCCGGGGCCGAGTTGGCCACCGCTTCGGCTGCCAACGCCCAAGGCCAGTACGGTCAAGATGTCATCTCGCGGATCCAGTTTGCGGGCCAAGCGAACGGATTGGAACTGCTGCAAGTGGCGATTGTCCGGCAGATCAATCAATTGATCGCGGCGGTTTGTCAAAAAGCCGGGATCAAACGGGAGCATATTTACGAATTGGTGGCGGCCGGTAACACTACCATGCTGCACCTGCTGTTGGGCGTTTCGCCCGCAACCTTGGCCAATGCGCCGTATGTGGCCGTTTTTTTGGAAGGGATTACGCTTGCGGCGCAGGAGATCGGGGTGGAGATTGCTCCGTTTGGGTTGGTCTATACGTTGCCTTCGGTCTCAAGTTATGTCGGGGGCGATATTGTGGCGGGCATGATCGCGACCGGGTTGCACCATGCCGACCATCCGGTATTGCTAGTTGATATCGGAACGAACGGGGAGATCGTCTTTGGTTCGCGTCAAGGGTTGGTGGCTTGTTCCTGTGCGGCCGGGCCTGCTTTGGAAGGGATGAATATCAGTTGCGGCACCATTGCGGTGGCTGGCGCGGTAGAGAAAGTGACGCTTGGTGCGACGGTCGAGTTCCAAACCATCGGCGCGAAACCGCCGGTCGGTATCTGTGGCAGCGGGATTATTGATATGGTCGCCGAGTTGTTGCGGAGTAACATCAGCGATCGTTCCGGAAGGCTGAAAACTCGCGAAAAATATCTCGCCGCCGGGGGGCCGGAACGTTTGGCGGAACGGATCAAAAACGACGGCCAGTTGCGTTTTGAGTTGACAACCCCGGAAGCGAGCTCCGGTACGGACTCCGTTGTGAAGAACGTCTATATTTCCCAAAAGGATATTCGTCAGGTGCAACTGGCGAAAGCAGCCATCGCTTCGGCGATCGAGGTGTTGATCAAGGAAGTGGGTACGACCCCGGAGGCGATCGGCGCGGTGTATGTAGCCGGCGCTTTTGGCAAACATTTACGCCGGGAAAATCTGCTCCGAACCGGATTTATTCCCCAGGAACTCGGGGAGCGGATCGAGTTTGTCGGTAATACCTCGAAAACCGGGGCGGCGATGTGTCTGCTCTCCAAGACGTTACGGCGGGAAGCGGAAGAAATTGCCCGCCAGACCCGCTATTTTGAACTATCGGTGTATCCCGGTTACGATAATTTGTTCTTTAGCGCCATTACCTTTCCCAACGATGAGACGGATCGCGAAAAGAAGGGGGAGTGAGAGACGGGATGAGTAGTTTCACTGCGAGAGAAAGACTGTTGACGGTGATGGAAGATCAAAAGCCCGACCGCCCGCCGGTGATTTGTCCGGGCGGGATGATGAACGCCGCCATTGTCGAGGTGATCAAGCAAAGCGGGGTCAAGCTTCCGGAAGCCCACACCGATCCGGTGTTAATGGCGAAGTTGGCCAAGGCGGTCCAGGCCGACACCGGGTTTGAAAATTTCGGGATTCCGTTTTGCATGACGGTCGAGGCGGAGATCCTGGGTAGCCGGATCGATTATGGTTCGCTTGCCTGCGAACCCAAAATCGCACAGGAAAAGTATCCGAATACCGCCAGTGTGGTCGTGGCGGAGGATGCCTGCGGGTCAGCGGGTGGGCGGATGGCGGTGGTGGCGGAGGCATCGCGAATTTTGGCCGCGCAGTGTCCCGATATCCCGGTGGTGGGGAGTTTGACCGGACCGGTCAGTCTGGCGGCTTCGATTGTCGATCCGATGCTCTTTTTGAAAGATTTGCGAAAAAATCCCGCCGCGGCCCATCGGGTCCTGGACTATGTTACCGGACTGTTGATTGATTTTGCCGCAACCTTGGCGCGGAACGGCGCCACAGCCATTTCGTTCGCCGATCCCACCGCCACGGGGGAGATTTTGGGGCCGGCGATGTTTAAAGAATATGCGGTTCCCTATTTGCAAAAAGCGATTACGGCGGTTCATGAAATCGGTCTGCCGGTTATTGTGCATATCTGCGGCGACCTCAACCCGGTTAAAGCCTCATTATTGACGCTTGGAGCCGATGTGATCAGCGTTGATGCCGTGATGAGCCTGAGGCGGCTGAAAGAAGAGTTTCCGTCGTTGAAAACCATGGGCAATGTCAGCACTTTTATGCTGGAAAGCGGTCCGGCCGACAAAATCCAACAACGAACCGCGCAATTGGTGACCGACGGAATCGACATCATTGCGCCGGCTTGCGGCTTGAGCACCAGCACTCCGCTGGCGAATATCCGGGCTTTAACCGAAACGGTATTGGACACGAACTAGGACAGTGGGCAAACTCGGTAATTTCCGAGAACATCAGGAGGAATACAAACATGGCGCAAGAAATGACCTCCCGCGAGCGGGTGTTGGCCGCCATTCGCTGGCGGGAAGTGGATACGATACCGGTCTTTTCGAAGATCCGGGGGGCAATCGCCCGCGTCAACGGGCGTAAGATCAATCAGTCGTTTTATCTGGATGGGGAAGCGATCGCCGCAGCCGGCTTAAAGACCTGGGAAACGCTTCAGGACGATATTATTCATCTCGGTGGCGGGAATGTGGTACCCTTCGAGGCGCTGGGGGCGGATACGATCTGGCCGGACAACGATTATCCGATGTTTAAACAACCCAGCCTCGTCAGTTATGACGATGTCGACCGTCTTGAAATACCCGATCCGTTGCAGGATCCGTATATGGTGGAACTGTTGCGCGCGATTCGCATCGTTAAAGCGAAAGTTGGCAAGGAAGTCGCCATTAGCAGCGGTTTTCACGGCGTTTTTAACATTGCCGGGCGTTTATTGGGGACCGATCAGTTGATGCTTTTACTTGGCCGGGATCCGGAGCTCGTCCATAAGCTATGCCGGAAAATCACCGATACGTTGATTCAATACGGCGAATTGCTGGTGGAGGCGGGAGCGGAGATTTTGGAGATTGGGGACGCGACTTCGTCGCCGGCTTGCATATCGCCAAAAACCTATGAAAAAATGGCTTTGCCGTATCTGACCGAAACCTTTCAAGGTTTTAAGAAAGCGGGCGCTTACGCCATCTATCATCCCTGCGGCGGCGAGTATCCGATCATCGACTTGCTGAGCCGGACCGGGGCCAATGTGTTGGACTTCAGCGAGTTGGTCGCTTTGGATGTGGCTCAAAAAATCTTCGTGCGGCGGATCGCTGTCTGCGGAACCGTGGACCCCTCCAAAGTCTTATTTTTGGGGACGCCGGCCGAAGTGGAGCAACACGTCAAAACGATCATTGAGAAATTGCCGTTTAAGACCGGGGCGATTATTGCGCCGGGGTGCGGCCTGTCGCTCAATATACCGTTGGAGAATGTCCGCGCCATGGTCGTTGCGGCGCGTCAGTACGGCAATTACGTAAAATAGCCGTCAGAGTCGGGAGGAACGGTCTTGTCGCAAACAAACGTAACGAAAATGGCGATCATCGAGAAGGCCCAGGAACTCGGAGCGGAGCTGGTGGGTTTTGCGCCGGCCGGTCGTTGGCAAGAATATGGCGAGGTGCCGGAGGATTATCATCCCCGCAATGTTTGGCCGCTAACCAATACGGTGATTTCATTGGCGGTGCCGGTCTGGTTGCCGATTGTCGAAACCGCCCCGTCAGAGTTGGGGCGGGAACAATACATTACCACCAATCAACTGTTGGACATTACCGCTTACCGGTTGGCGGCGTTTTTAAACCGGAACGGTCATGCGGCGATCAGTTTACCACGGGACGGTTACGGCGATGCCGGGGCGTTGGCGGATAAACCGGTGGCGTTGTTTTCCCACGTTTGGGCCGCCTATTATGCGGGATTAGGCAAAGTGGGCTGGAATCACACGCTTTTGACCAGAGCGTACGGTCCCCGGCAACGGTTGATTTCCGTCTTCACCGCGCTGGAGTTGGAAGGCGATCCGATGGTCACCACCGACCTCTGCACGAAGTGCCTGCTCTGCCAAAAGATTTGTCCGGGCCGCGCTTTTCATGGCGGAAAAGACATTCCCTATGCCGAAATGGACAAATTCGCCTGTATGGCCAATTCGAAACGTTTCCGGACGGCCTATCGCAATCCGTGCGGATTTTGCATCAAAGTCTGTCCGGTGGGAGCGGACCGGAAACTTTTCGGTAGCACCAACCTGAAGAAATACTTCGACGAAGCCGCGGTATTGGCGAAAGATCCCCGTGCCAAGGAGTATCGCGATTGGGTTCATATCCGAAGACACGGTGGGTATCCGTTGCCGGAGGATCCCAAGCTCGACTAATTATTGAGTGCGATCCGAGGCGGACTAAATCAAAACGTAATTATGATATTTTAATAATGCATCAGAATTAATCTCTTATTCACTTGATTTTTTATTCGGCATCATCATTTTGGCGGCACTTCTACAGCGTCCGCTTATTTTATTTTAAGGGCGTTCATGTTAACTTGGGTTGTCTTCATTATTTTCGGTTTCGATAGAATTGTGTAATAACTTGGAGGAGATAGGGATTTTGGCAAGAAGTAGTAAGTTGTGAAGTATTATTGATGTAGGTGTTTTGGTGTGAATGAAAGGTGTCATTCATTTCATTGGTACCGATAAATCAACAATGACTGAATGGAGTGATCGATTTTGGAAGAACGTTTCAAACTCATCTCAGCAGTCCATATTTTTGTAATCAAAGATCATCAGATTTTGTTATTAAGACGTTTCAATACCGGTTTTGCGGATGGCCAATATAGTGTCGTTGCGGGGCATTTGGATGGAAATGAGGAGATTAAAACAGCAGCAATTCGTGAAGCCAAAGAAGAAGCAGGAATTATCATCAAACCGGACGATATCCAAGTGGTTGGAGTCATGCACCGCATATCCAATGACGAACGGATCGATTTCTTTCTTACAACGAAGCGATGGCTAGGTGAGATCAAAAATATGGAACCTCACAAATGTGACCGTTTGGAGTGGTTTGATATGAACTCACTACCTGAAAATATTGTCCCTTATGTCAAAAAGGCGATTGAAAATTTTCAAGAAGGTAGATGGTTTGATAGTTATGGGTGGTGAGTCAGGGGGATAATGTTAGTACTAACGATTCTTAAGGCAATATGAAATGGACCTCGGTCGATTTAATTATTCATCCAAAAAGAACTTATCCACTCATAGTTTACGTAATTCTCCATTTTCTTCACATCAAGAAGTTTTTAGATCCTCCATGAGGATTTCTCTTAATATCCAAAAAGATGTAATTCAACGTTCCCCTATGATTTTAAACTAAAGGAGTGATTCGAATGCGAAAACTACTTACAATATTTTTATGTGCTTATTTGTTTCTAATAGCTGGGATTCCATGGAGTATGGCTGAGGGATCGACTAATCAAACTGGAGTAAACCAGGGTGGTGAAAATGTAGTTTTCACAAAAAAATATTCATTAGCAGAGCTACAAACCGACTTTACCATAGTTAAGACAATTATCGAGAAATACCACCCTAAACTCTATACTGATCAACAAGAATTAAACCGATTGTTCATTAATCAGGCTGAGCTTTTAAAAGATAATATGAGCGAATTAGATTTTTACCGGGTCGTAACGCCTGTTATTGCAAAACTCAATTGTGGTCATACAATGATCAACTTGTCCAGTGAGTCTCAAAATTTATTAATGAGTAATGGAACCTTTTTGCCGCTATCAATAAGGATAATCAATAATAAAGCTTTGGTGCTTAGAAATCTGTCGTCAATGGATATGCCTGTAGGTTCCGAAATTTTGGCAATCAATGGGCGAACAATTCCACAAATTATTAAGATTTTAACAAACAATTTATCGTCGGATGGTACGAACATTTCAAGAAAGTTATACTGGATGAATCGTGAGTTTAACCTGCTATATTATTATTTTGTCGATAATTCCGATATGTTTTCAATCACTTACCAAAATCCAACTGCTCGTCAAAGTAGCCAGGTGACGGTGACTGCTGTGACACTAGTCAAATTTATTACTAGTGTCACAAATCAGCCGAATAACGGTCCGTATTATACTAATTTTGAAAAGGATTATGCTGTGTTAACGATCAAATCTTTTTCTTTCTACGAAGAGTATACTCGGAACAAATTCAAAGAGTTTATCGATGATTTTTTTGCTCAAGTAGCCAATCAAAAAATTGCCAATCTTATTTTAGATCTGCGGGATAATGGGGGTGGAGATCCTTATTGCTCAAGTCATGTTTTCTCCTATTTAATCAATAAACCTTACCCATATTTTGCTAAAAATACCCCCGGTCATAACGATTTAGAGTCTCCGATTGCTCCAGCTAAAAATAAATTTAACGGGAGTTTATACATTTTAATCAATGGAGGCTGCTTCTCAGCTACCGGCCATTTATGTTCGTTACTGAAGTATCATCAAATTGGGACATTTATCGGTGATGAAACAGGTGGTTCTTTTGTATGTACCGATGGTTCACGAAATATCGTCCTGAAGAATACACGGTTGAGATTACGTTATTCAACACAAGCATTTCAAACAGCGGTATCGGGTTTAACACCCGGTAGAGGGATCATTCCTGATTATTATGTCTTTCCGAGCATTCAAGATTATCTTAATCGAAACGATGTGGAAAAAGATTATGCGATCAAACTGATTCAGGACGGCTCAAAAGGTGAGTTATAATAACTTCGAAAATGAATCTGGAATCTTCTACCTTAGTTTAACATTTTCATTGACACCAGCGATTGATTCGGAGTAAAATAATTACAATTTAATATCCACTTTTAAAAGCGATGATAGGGAGAGAGTAATCAGCGAGAAAGTCTACAGAGAACCGGTAAATGCTGAGAGCCGGTGATGGACGGACTGATGAACATGGCCTTGGAGCTGTCGGTCGAGTTGGAGTAGTCCAAATTAGGCTGAACCGGAGCCTTAAGTTTTAAGGCGCGCACCCGTTACCGTGCTAAGGTATGTTTGTACCTGAAAACAGGCTTGGACGGATTTCGTTCCAGGCGAAATGAGGTGGTACCGCGAAGTGTTTTCGCCCTCAGGACTGTATTGTCTTGAGGGTTTTTTGTTGTCTAATTTAACAAGATTAGCATAGGAGGTTTGACTTAGCGATGAACAAAGTATTGATCACCACTGCAATTGACTATATTAATTCCCGTCCTCATTTAGGGCACGCTTATGAAAAAGTTGGCGCGGATGTCGCAGCGCGCTATCAGAAGTTGCTTGGGAAAGAACCGTTTTTATTAATCGGAGCTGATGAGCACAGCTTGAATATTTATAAAAATGCTCGAGAACAAGGTCTAGAACCGCAAAAATTTTGTGATGACATAGTTGAGTATTTCTATGAATTATACAAGTTATTGCACATTGATTATTCCCGGTATATTCGTACCACCGATCTTGATCATGAGAAAGTGGTGCAAACGGTTGTGGATCGCTTATGGGAACGAGGCTATATTCGAAAAGGTACCTATGCGGGACATTACTGTGAGTCCTGTGAAGCTTTTATTGAAGAAAATGAATTGACGAATGGGCGATGTCAATATCATCCGACGAAAACGGTTACCTGGGTTGAAGAAGAGAATTATTTCTTCTCGTTAAGTCATTTTCAAGAACCGCTACTGCGACTTTACCATGAAAATCCTGATTTTTTGCAACCGGATACCTGGCGCAATGAAATTCTAAACCGATTACGCCAGGGTTTACAGGATATTAGTATCTCTCGCTCCAGTATGAAATGGGGAATACCATTTCCTAAAAAACCGGAGGATGTAGTCTATGTCTGGTTCGATGCGTTATTAAATTACCTGACCGGAGCCGGATTCTTGTTGAATGAACCACTATTTTCAAAAACCTGGCCGCCCAAATTGCAGATTGTCGGTAAGGACATTACGTGGTTTCATGGGGTAATTTGGCCGGCGATTTTATTAGCATTGGAAATACCGTTACCGGAACAGATTTTTGCCCATGGTCACGTTTTGCATAAGGGACAAAAACTTAGTAAATCATCGGGGATTGTGATCGATCCAGTTCAACTCATTGAGATCTTTGGGGTGGAACGTCTTCGATATTATTTAATGAAAGCTCTTCCTTGGGGACAGGACGGTAATTTCAGCTATGAAGGAATTGTGACAACCTGCAACAACGATTTAGCCAATGATTACGGTAACTTGATCAGTCGGGCTACGGCCATGATTAATAAATATTATAATGGCCTAATCCCTGAACCAATAGAAGACCAGGTAATCGATAAGGAACTAAAAGAGACAGCGAATGGATGTGTAAGAAAATATCGGCAAGCAATGGAGCGGCAGGAATACCCGGGAGCATTGGAGAGTGTTTTAGAATTAGTTAGGAAGGCCAATAAATACATCGAGACTACCGCTCCATGGGATTTGGCGAAACAAGAGGAGACTCAAAGCCAGTTAGCAACAGTGCTTTATCAATTAGTGGAGGTTATTCGAATTACTACGTTTCTACTGGAACCGTTTATCCCTTCGGTTCGCTTGAAAGTATGGGACCAGTTAGGGCTAGATATCACCTATACTGAAACGTTGGAGAGATTAGAATGGGGTTATCAGTATCGAGATATTAGGATTAACCGGGGTGAACCGCTGTTTCCAAGGCTGGATTTGAATATAATTCTAGATAAATAAGTTTTAAGATTCTGGTTAATGATTATAATTTTGTAAGGCAGGGACTAACGTTCCTGCTTTTTGTTTTAAGATCAGATTTGCGCACAATCACTCAAGAACTACTCGAGCGCGAGACATTGATAAGTATGAGTTTTGCTATTAATATAATTCCTTACCAGTAGAAGGTGAAGAAAGGTAAACAGCGAACTTCTAAGAAATTGGCATAATTTTCATAATGCATTACGATAAACCCAAAATACTTCAATGCAACAAGGAGCTTAAAAATGAAACCCTACTATACAATTGCAAGAACAATTTTTGAAACAGAAATTGTAGAGCTAAAAAAGATTCAGAATCGTCTTGAAGCATCTTTTGATCAGGCAATTCAAGCAATTTTAAATAGTGAAGGTAAAGTAGTAATTATGGGAGTAGGGAAATCAGGTTTAATTGCCCAAAAAATTGCTGCAACCTTAACCTCTACCGGGACACCCACTGTATTTGTTCATGCCACTGAAGCACTCCATGGCGATTTGGGATTGATTTCTGAGACGGATGTAGTGATTCTCATATCAAATACCGGTACTAGCCCGGAAATTATTGCCTTGCTTCCGCATCTACAAAAATTAGGTTCTAAGTTAATTGCATTGACCGGAAATCTAAATTCTGAACTAGCTCAGGCGGCGGAAATAGTTCTTGATATTGGAGTTCAAGCGGAAGCTTGTACCGTAAAAACGGTTCCCACTTCTTCGACTACTGCTACGTTAGTTATGGGAGATGCCTTAGCATCAACACTGGCTGAGATTAAACAATTTAACGAGCAAGACTTTGCCGAATTTCATCCTGGAGGAGGGATTGGGCGCCGGTTAAAAGCTAAAGTTCGTGATTTAATGCATCCGAGGTCTGAACTACCAACCTTAGGAAGAAATAGTTTGTTTGATGAAATTATTGATTATCTAAATCAACCGCTCCAATCTTCTCAAATTCATCTGGGAGCGGCTTTAATCGTTGACTCCAATGATCGTTTAGAAGGTTTGATTACCTGGGGGGATATTCGGATGGCCTTAAAAGCAAGAGAGCGGGTTTTTACCATGAAAGCAGCAGATATTATGAAGCCAAAGCCGATTACCATTGGACCAGAAGAACCTGCTCTGGAGGCGTTAAAATTGATGGAGAATCGAGAACAACCGCTTTCGGCGTTACCAGTGGTCGAAGGGGAATACTTAGTAGGTTTCTTGAAAATCCAAGATGTGATCGGGAAAGTGTAAATAATGTTGGAGATTTTTTTTTCGGTTACGTAATTCAACATAAAAGTGAGTTATAAAAATTCAGAGGTAATGTTGAATGCAACTCCATGAATTTGAAGTGATAAAAAACGGGCATGTCACCGATGGAGAAATCGCCGATCTCCGGGAATCCGTCCATTGGGATCACCAAGATGGTTTGTATACCAAAATACTCGCGAAGTCTTACACGTATTATATTATCAGAGACGGAGCATGTTTAGTTGGTTTTTTATCAGTAATAAGCGATGGGGTAGCCGATGCGTTATTGGTTGATTTAATGGTTCATCCTAAATACCAAAATCAAGGAATCGGAACGTGTCTCGTTCAACAAGCGATCAACGATCTGAAAGAGGACGGCATTCCCTGTATCCATGTGACCTTTGAAGAACGACTGGAGAAATTTTATCAGCGCATAGGTTTTCATATATTTAAAGGTGGAATTATTGATTTTAAACATCAATGTAAAATACGCTACGATCATGTGTCAAAGGGTTTACGGGAAATGCAGTGTTGAATAAACAATAAAGGATTTATGCTTATAACCGTCGCAGATAGTTTTCAGGATTGTTTAAAAACTCCCTGGTAAAGTTGACATGTTCCAGTTCATCGTATGTTACTTGATGGATGCGGTCCCCGTCACAACTGTATATTTCCGCACCGGGATAGGCCATCAGAATTGGAGAATGGGTCGCGATGATAAATTGCGCCTCTTTTTCAACCATCTCTTTGATGATCATCAGCAACGAAAATTGTCGCAGTGGCGAGAGAGGGGCTTCCGGTTCGTCGAGGAGATACAATCCTTTGGGCACAAAACGCGACTGAAACAAGGTGAGGAAACTTTCCCCATGAGAGTGTGCGTCAAGATTTTCACCATAACGACTTTCAATACCGTGAAGCGAGTTTTTAAATGCGGAACGGGCTTGATTTTGAGCAAATATTGAGCGATCGCGGTACTCCTCCTCCACCCGTTGGAGTTCAACAATCATTTCTTGCCGTAGCTCCGCCATTTTCCGGGAGTAATTAAAGAAATCCTCGGAGCGCATAAAAAAGCCCCGCTTTGTCTGCCGCTGCCAAGCGAGTGTAAGCTGTTTGGCTAATAACCTAGCGTGTTCCAGCGTTTTATCGGTTTTGACGCTTTCCGCCCCGACCACCACCGAATCCGCCGCCGCCGCGATCCCCTCCAGCAAGGTCGATTTGCCGGTCCCATTTTCACCAACCAGAAAGGTAACCGCTGAATTGAGCTCGATTTGCTCGAAATTTTTGATTAACGGTACATTGAATGGAAAAGCGTCGGTCGCAATCGCTTTGCGGTTTAGACTGATTGAACGTAAATGAATCATCGAATACCTCAAGTGCGGAATATGATGGTTGAGTTTGACAGTGATTATTTATAGTATATCATGATGAATTGCAAGCAGACAGTAGAAATTGGGGAGAATGCAAGTAGTATCAATCTCCACCCAGCCGTAAACAACAGGGCTCGGTATATAAAATCATTCAAAAGACCCTCCGGGGCTCGGCTAGACTTCAAAGCACAACCCAGCCCGGAAGGGCTTGAGACTGCTTTTTGACTTAGCCCTGACCTTCAGAGCCCCGTGCCAAAAGATTTTAATATAAAGGAAATGACTTAAAAGTAAAGTGAATTAAAAGAACAGATAATTCAAAACGGCAGAGAAAAGCCCCTAAATTGATTAATTAAGGCACCTCTTTTGACTCACATTCTCTAGAGCAAGCTTTAAATCTTGATAATTGGTAAACTTATGCCATATTCGCTTAAGATTGTGCACTAAACATGCAAGACCAAACTCATGAGTAACAGAGTTTAGACCTCTTTTGAGATGCTGTTGAAAATTTAGTTGCTGCTTAATTTGTCCAAATACTGGTTCCGATAATTCCTTACGATGGCTATATATTTCTTTACCCCGTTCAGTTTGATGCTTTGCTTTCATTTTTTCTCGTAGGGGATCATATTGACTGCGCTCAATTTGTCGTTTTCCGGTTTTTGATTTGATACAATCCTGGAAATATGCGCAGCCGGAACAATCGCCCCAGTATACTCGGACTATTGTATCCTTTCTTTTTTTCCTTTGGTAACGGAAGGTCAATTCACGCTTACCTGGACAGATATATAGGTCACGCTCAGCATCATAGACAAAATTATCTTTGTGATAGGTTCTTTCTTCTTGTGGAGGACAAATATAGGCATCAATTTTGGTCGTTTCGAGATAAGCAAGGTTTTTTCCTGAAAAATATCCGGTGTCTGCTGTAAATGTTTCTGGTTCTCGTTTTACATTGGCCTTGCTTTCCTCAAGCGTCGGTAGTAGTTGTTCGGAATCACTCGCCTCTTGTGAGGTGGTGTAAGCGACAATAATTTGTTCTTTTTTGTCAACAATGACTTGATGATTATAGCTTTGTTGATAACTATTGCGACTGGTTTTCATAAGCCGTGAATCTGGGTCAACAAAATTATAGCGTTCAGCTTGTTTTAATTGTTCACCTTTGGATTCGGCGCGTTTTTGAAGCTCATCAATGGCTTGCTCTAATTTTTTCAATCGTTCTAATTTAGAGCCAATTTCCTTTGGAAGTTCATCGGGAGTGGATTCACCAAATAGGGTACTTTCGGTTTGATCGTTCGTTTTTATTTCGCCAATTGCGTTTGCAATTTCGACTTTGAGATCGGCAATTCTTTTTTCAATCACTTCTGCTTTGATGCCGCCTTTTGGAGCATTCGCTTTAATCTTTGTGCCATCTAAACTGAATTGGCCGAAAGAAACCATCTCAAGTGTGATGCAAAGTTCAAGAACTTGTTGAAACAAGCATTTGACTTCGGCTTCATTTGTTTTTAAAAAACGGGCGATTGTTCGCCATGATGGTCTTTGACCACCGGCTAACATGATTCCCCCAATATCTTTGCTAGCAAGCCGGGCTATCTTTCTTGAGCTGCGACTCCCAATGGCTACGCCGTAAAAGATTAATTTTAGTAACAAGGTGGGATGGAAACCATCACAGCCTTTATTACTGTATTTGTTAGCTATGATTGTTACATCAAGTCGGTCAACGACTTCCATGACCACCCATGAGACGTCATCTTCCGGTAGCATATCCCCAACTCTTTGGGGTAATAAAAAAGTTGGGTCACTTTGATAGAATTTAAACCGAGCCATGATAGCCTCCAAAGTCTTGTTAGTACTATATTTGATTGGCTATTTGTCTCTAATTATCCTGGTTGTTTTTCAATTCTTTTACCTCTATTTTGGCACGGGGCTCTTCAGGTCTGGGCGGACAGAGACGCATGATATTCTAGTCCGGCACGCCAGCTTTTAATCGCATTTTGCCCACCCCACTGCGAAAGTTGGTTTTTTTAGTTGACGAATGAATGCCTTCAGGAGATACTTACATAGATGAGTTAATACGGTGAAGGGAATTGAATCAGCATGGGAAAATCACTCGTTCTGGCCGAAAAACCCTCTGTCGGCCGGGAGATCGCTAAGATTTTAAATTGCAACCAAAAGGGCAACGGCTGCCTGATCGGACCACGCCACATCGTCACCTGGGCGTTGGGGCATCTGGTTACCTTGGCCGACCCGGAGGTCTATGACGATAAATATAAGACTTGGAATATCGAAGATCTGCCGATGCTGCCCGACCGGATGGAGCTGGTGGTGATCGGCGAATCCGCCCGGCAGTATAAGGCGGTCAAGGACCTCTTGCGCCAACCGGACGTGGACGAATTAATCATCGCCACCGACGCCGGGCGGGAAGGGGAACTGGTGGCCCGCTGGATTATTGCCAAAGCCGGTTTTAAGAAACCGCTGAAACGGCTCTGGATCTCCTCCCAGACCGAGCGGGCGATTAAGGAAGGGTTCAATAACTTAAAACCCGGCCGGGATTACGAGCGGCTGTACGCGGCGGCCGAGTCGCGCGCCGAAGCCGACTGGCTGGTCGGTTTGAATGTGACCCGGGCTTTGACCTGTAAATTCAATGCGCAGCTTTCGGCCGGCCGGGTCCAGACGCCAACCCTGGCGCTGGTGGTGGAACGGGAAAACGAGATCAAACGGTTTGTGCCGCGTCCGTATTGGACCGTGACGGTGCAGAGCAACGGCTTCACCTTGCAATGGCAAGATGAAACCGGCGGCAACCGGCTGTTTGATCAGGGGCAAGCGGAAGCGATCGTCGCCAAGGCGCGCGGTCAGAACGGGGTTATTGTCGACCTGAAGCGAGAAGCGAAAAAGGAATTGCCGCCGTTGGCCTATGATCTGACCGAATTGCAACGGGACGCCAACCGGCGCTTTGGGTTCTCGGCCAAACAGACTTCAGGCATCATGCAGCAACTTTACGAACACCATAAATTAGTGACGTATCCGCGGACCGATTCCCGCTATCTCAGTGAAGATATTGTGCCGACCCTGCCGGAGCGATTGCGGGCGATTGCCGTGGGTTCATATACGGAACCGGCTCGCCAGCTCTTGAAGACCAAATTAAATGTCACCAAACGACTGGTGGATAGCAGTAAGGTCAGCGATCACCACGCAATCATCCCGACTGAAGAGCCGGTTTACTTAAGCAAGTTAAGTCCGGAAGAGTTAAAAATCTACGATTTGATCGTCAAACGGTTTCTGGCCGTGTTAGCGCCGGCCTTCGAATACGAACAGACCGTGGTGAAAGCCAAGCTTCAAGGAGAGTTTTTCGGGGCCAAAGGCAAAGTGATCCTGAAAAAGGGCTGGCGGAGCGTTTACGACGGACAGGAGCTTCCCGACGAAGACTCCGATGAGAACGTTGCTCAACAAGCCTTGCCGGCGCTCCGGCTGAATGACCCGGTGCCGGTGCAGGGAGTGAAGTCCGTTGCGGCGCAGACCAAACCGCCGGCGCGTTATACCGAAGCCACCTTGCTTTCAGCGATGGAACATCCCGGGAAGACCATCGACGACCGTCGCCTGCGCGAAGTGTTGGAGACCACCAGCGGTTTGGGGACTCCGGCGACGCGGGCGGAGATTATCGAGAAATTGTTCAACTCGTTCTATATGGAACGGCGCGGCAAGGAGATCGTCCCAACCTCCAAAGGAATTCAACTGGTCGGCTTGGTCCCGTCCGAACTGAAATCGGCCGAATTGACCGCCAAGTGGGAGCAGCAATTGCAGGAGATCAGCAAAGGCAAGGCGAATCGGACCGAGTTTATTCGCGGGATTCGCGAGTATACCGTCAAGTTGGTCACAGCGGTGGTGGGCAGCGGCCAGTCCTACCGGCACGACAACCTCACCCGGACCAAATGTCCCAACTGTGGCCGGTTTCTGCTGGAAGTCAAAGGGAAACGTGGCGAGATGCTGGTCTGCCAGGACCGCGAATGCGGTTACCGGCAGAATGTGTCGCAAACATCAAACGCCCGCTGTCCCGAGTGCCATAAGAAGCTGGAGTTGCGGGGCGAAGGGGAAAATAAGATGTTTACCTGCGGCTGCGGATACCGGGAGAAGCTTTCGGCCTTCACTAAACGCCGGGAAGAGGAGAAAGGCAAGGCCAATAAGCGGGAGGTCAATCAGTATCTCCAGCAGCAGCGGCGGGAGGCTGAGCCGATTAATAATGCGTTGGCGGAGGCGCTGGCGAAGTTGAGGAAGTAAGATTGGATACGGAACTGGATGAGGTTTATTAGGGCTTTGCCGAATTGGTGGTTGCGCCGTGAAAAGGGGCGCATTACTGCGTCGCTTGGTCACTCCGGGCTTCAGCGTACATCGAGTACGCTTCCAGTCCTCGTTCGGGCGCTCCTTGTCCTGCCCCCCTTTTGACGACGCGAATGAAATTTCAAGTAGACCACCAATTCGGCAAGGTTCCTCTCGGCCTATATTATTAAAAAGTGAGGCCGATCGTTCGGAGTCGAGTGACTAGAAAAAGTGGATAGGGTTCGGTTAGAGGAAGGGAAATGTCAGTTTTTCCCGAATTTATAACGTAGATTTCGAAGCGTGATTGCAAAATAAAAGGAGAATGGTTATGAAAAAAATAATCTTAGCTGTATTCTTTCTGTTGGTAATTTCCACTCAAGCCCTGGCCACCGATCTGATCAACAGGGACTCGGCAACCTACCGGGTGGAAATTAAACCGGACCCCTATACCCGAACCGAAATGGACGTGCGTGGCAATTCCAATTATTCCGGCCAATTGAAAAAAGGTTATATCATCACCAACCTTAAAACCGGCGAGCGAATTACTGTCACAACCGACAAAAAGGTTTTCATCGTGGACGGCAAATTCAAACAAGAATAAGCCTCGATTACTAAACTCACCAAACCTGTTTGGAGCCGGTGGATTAGCCCGGTTCAGGACGGAATGTGCCTGTTTTGTGAATAAGTGAGCTTGCTGAAGTCTTCCGCAAGCTGGATATGTGGATAAGTAAGCTTGCTGAGTCGTTCGGCAAGCTGGATTTGTGAATAAGTAAGCTTGCTGAGTTGTTCGGCAAGCTGGATTTGTGAATAAGTGAGCTTGCTGAGTCGTTCGGCAAGCTGGATTTGTGAATAAGTAAGCTTGCTGAGTCGTTCGGCAAGCTGGATTTGTGAATAAGTAAGCTTGCTGAAGTCTTCCGCAAGCTGGATTTGTGGATAAGTGAGCTGGATTTGTGAATAAGTCATCTATTTCTGTGGATAAATAGCAATGTTAGAGGTTGTGTCAGACAGAGTAAATGGTTTGGGTTGTGGATAAGTCGAATAGTTGAGGGCATAACGAAGCTTATTATTGAAAAGGCCGTTCGGAGTTTTACCGGACGGCCTTTCGTAGTTTTAGAAATTGAGTTTTTGAATCCGTTCCATCGCCCGTTCGGTGTTTTCACGGCTGCCGAAGGCGGTAAGACGGAAGAATCCTTCGCCGCTGGGGCCAAAACCGGAACCGGGTGTGCCGACCACTTGGACTTCGTGGAGGAGTTTATCGAAGAACTCCCAGGAAGTGAGGTTAGCCGGGGTTTTTAACCAGATATACGGGGCGTTGATCCCGCCGTAGATGGTAAAGCCGGCTCCTTGCAACGCGTTGCGGACAATCCCGGCGTTGGTCATATAATATTGGATAACCTCTTTGATCTGACGTTGTCCCGCTTCGGTATAGACGGCGGCGGCGCCGGCTTGAATCGGATAGGAGACGCCGTTAAACTTGGTCGTCTGGCGACGTAGCCAGAAACGGTTCAACGGGTGGGCGGTTCCAGCAGCGTCATAAGCGACCACCGATTTCGGAACGACCGTATAGGCGCAACGGGTGCCGGTGAAACCGGCGGTCTTCGAGTAGCTGCGGAACTCGATCGCCACGTCTTTGGCGCCTTCAATCTCATAAATGCTGTGGGGAATGCCGGGCTCCTGAATATAGGCTTCATATGCGGAATCGTAAAGAATGATCGCCTGATTGGCCCGGGCGTAATCAACCCAGGGTTTTAATTCTTCCTTCGTCAGGGTCATCCCGGTCGGATTGTTGGGGAAGCAGAGGTAGATCAGGTCGACCTTTGCTTTGGGCAGTTCCGGCTTGAGCCCGTTCGCTTCGGTGCAGGGGAGGTAGACAATCTTTTCATAACGACCGTCCTTACCCAAGCTGCCGGCTCGTCCCGCCATAACGTTGCTGTCCACATAGACCGGATAGACTGGGTCGGTCACCGCCACGATGTTGTCGATCCCGAAGATCTCCTGAATATTGCCACAGTCGCATTTGGCGCCGTCGCTGATAAAAATTTCATCGCTTGCCAATTCAACACCGTAGGGACGGTAATCGTGTTCAACGATCTTTTCGCTTAAAAATTCATACCCTTGTTCGGGACCATACCCCCGGAAGGTTTTGGCGTCGGCCATTTCAGCCACGCCGCGTTGCAACCCGGCGACGACCTCCGGAACCAAGGGGCGGGTCACGTCGCCGATCCCCATCCGGATGACGTCGGCTTCCGGATGTTCGGCTTTATACTTACTAATTCGTTTGGCGATCTCCGAGAAGAGATAGTTGCCGGGTAATTGCAGATAGTTTTCATTCACTAATGCCATACGATCAGTCCCTTCGTTGAAACATAATATTATTTCAGCCAAATATTCGGGATAGTCCCCCAAAACCCTGCCGACCGGATGGTTAAAGTTTCATGATTTCTTACCTGGCGCAGAAAGTAGCGCGTAAAGTTCGCGTGCCGGATTAGCGTTAACACATCCGGCCGGATTATGCTTGTAAATAATGAAACTGAATCCGGAGATGGCAACCGTGTCAATTTGATCAAACCAATTCCAATTGAATTTAAGGTCTAACTGTTATATAATAGATATAACAGTTAGAGAGGGAGGAAACACTTGTTAATCACCATTGATTTTCAAGCGGAGGTCCCGTTGTATTGGCAGTTGCGTACCCAGATTATTGCCGGGATTGCCGCCGGCGAACTGCAACCTGGGGAGGCCTTGCCGTCGGTCCGGCAATTCGCCGTTGACCTTGGCATCAATATGCATACCGTCAATAAGGCCTATAATCTGTTGCGCCAAGACGGCTATATCACGATTCACCGTCAAAAAGGCGCTGTCGTCTCCGAAAACCCGCCGCGGGACTCCGCGGAGTACCGGCAGCGGTTGCGGACTGACTTACAGCCGTTGATCGCCGAAGCCTTCTGCCGGGGTTTGTCCGCCGGCGAATTTCTGAAAGAGTGTCAAACGCTTTTCGACCGATTCGAAACGAAAGGATGATAATGGATGAATTGGATGGTTGGCTTAACTATTAGCGTGACTTACCTGCCGGTAGTGATCTTTTTTGCGTTCACTCCATATTTGACCCGAAAAACCGAGCAGTTTGGTGTTGGGATTCCGGAAGCGGTTTATGATCATCCGGAAGTGGCGCAATTGCGGAAACGGTATCGCAATCGAAATTTGCTCAGCGGCAGTTTGTTTGCGGTTTTATTCGTCTTGGGTAACGTTTGGGCGACCAATATGACGATGACCATTTTATTGCCCAGCGGCTTAATCGGGCAGATCGTTCTCGGGTTCACCTTTTATTTTCAGGGACACCGGAAGATGCGCCAATTAAAATCAGTGCACCAATGGGGGCAGGATCAAACCGCGGTTATTGTCGTCGATACCCGATTCCGAACAGGGAAAGTGGCGGTCTCGCCCTGGTGGTTTCTTGCTTTTGGGGTAATTATCATTCTGACTTGGCTGTTAGGTTATGGCCTTTTTGATCGGATGCCCAATAGGGTGCCATTGCACTATAACTATCTCGGCCAAGTGGATCAATGGGGAATCAAATCGTGGAAATTAATCTATTTTGCCCCGGTTATGCAACTTCTCATCAGTATATTGATGGTTTTTGTTTATTGGATCATCGGCCAATCAAAACAACAGGTTGATCCCGATAACCCGGAGCAATCCGTCGTTCAAAATCAAGTGTTCCGGTTGCGTTGGTCCGCCTTTATTGTTTTTGTCGGGATGGCGTTGTTGCTGGTGTTTACGTGGATGCAAGCGACATTTCTCGGGTTGGTGAAAACCCGTTGGATGATCATAGGGGTTCCTTTACTGGTCGGTGGTTTGATTGTGGTCGCGGCGTTGGTTTTGGCGGTCACCACCGGACAAGGCGGTAGCCGGTTGCGATTCTCCCAATCGAAAAACGGTAAGCTGATCAACCGCGATGAAGATCGTTTTTGGAAACTCGGCATGTTTTACTATAATCCCGACGACCCGGCCATATTTGTTGAAAAACGGTTTGGCATCGGTTGGACCAATAACTTTGCCCAACCGCTGAGTTGGCTCTGGCTGTTGGGTTCGGTGGTGGTATTGCCGCTGGCGATTATTGCCGTCAATCAGTTGCTGACCCGGTAAGGGGAAATGATCGTATTCTAGTAGTCGCCCACCCCGACTTGTCGGGCGCGAGAGAAAGAAAATCAAGTCTAAGTGCGATCCCTATCCCTAAAGATAACCACAAGGCGTTAAACTCTATAAAAGAGCGAATAGGCGGACGAAGGATTGTGGTTGTCTTTTTAAAGGACAAAAGGATCGCAGTTGGACATCGAAGCGATTTTCTGAGTGGAAAGCAAAAGCCAGCCGATCCGGCTGGCTTTGTGTTTGTTTATTGCGATGGGGCTACGGTAAGATTTTGAAAAATCTGCTCCATGGTGGCTTCCATGGAGTGGACGGCGATCACTTGCCGGCTTTCATAAAGACGCGCCAGCCAGGCCAGGTTTTCGGCATCAGGCTTGATAATCCGCTCTTGAATAACCGCCGTTTGTTCCGGGCTTTCATAAAAATGAACCCGCAAGGTCGCCTGACCAAATTGTTCTTTTAATAACCGCGGTTCAGCTAAAACCACCAACCGGCCGTGATTGATAAAGCCGATCCGGTCGCAGAGCTCGTCGACCTCGGTCATGTCGTGACTGGTCAGAATGATGGTGATGCCTTGCCGTTTCAATTCCAATAAATAGTCGCGGATCACGCGGGCGGAGACCGGATCAAGCCCCGAACACGGTTCATCCAAAAACAATAATTGCGGTTGGTGAATGAAAGCCCGGGCAATCAGCACCCGTTGCCGCATGCCTTTGGAGTAGGTTTTGACCGGATCATGAGCGCGTTCCCAAATGTCCATCCGTTCCAGCAACGGTTGAACCCGGGTCAGCGGCTGATCGTAAATCTTACAAGTGATCGCCAGGTTTTGATAGGCCGACAAGGTTTCAATCAGGTTGGGTTTTTCAAACACCACGCCGATCCGGGCGTGAACCAGTTTCAATTCCCGGCTCAAATCGCGCCCGAAGATGGTGACGGTTCCGGCGGAAGGTTTGGAGAGACCTAGCAGCATCCGGATGGTAGAAGTTTTACCGGCGCCGTTCGGTCCCAACAGTCCCAGCGTTTCACCCTCGGCTACGGTGAAAGAGAGATCATCAACCGCGTAGCGTTGGCCGAATTGTTTGGTTAAATTTGCGACAGTCACAATGTTTTGCATGCTCAGAAATCCGCTTTCTTATTAATCCAGAAAACCATGATTGTCCCCAAAACCAAGCATTCTAAAATTAAACCGGCAATTAGCGCCGTCACCTGCGGAGAAAAGGATTGCATCAGAATAGCTTGTTCGAAACCCCGCCAAACCAGAAAGGAAGGGAAGAGGATCAGCAGGTTTTTGCCGGCGATCGCCAGATCGGCAACCATCAGCGGAAAGGTTGAGATCAGGTACAGGACCGTGGCCAGGGTTCGCGCCAGCAACGCATTAGGGGCGAACAGCCCGATCAGCATTGCTTGAATCGCGTATATCAACGCTCCAAGTAAGGCAAAGATCAGTATCATCGGGATATTGCTCGGGCAACCCGTCAACCATAAAGTAATCAAGATTGAAACAACCCCGACCAAGGCGGCCCAGGTCAGTTTGGCGCCGATCAATTCGGCCAAGGTTGCCGGCGAAACCAACACCGCATGCAAGGTTTGTTTCTCCTTTTCGTCGGCAATTGCCGCCGCGGTTTGCAAAAGACAAACCGTTAAAATCAACTGAATCAACCATAAGGGGATCGATAACCACCGGGGTTGAATTGTGGAATTGATAAAATCAACTTTGATTTGCGGGACCTGATTGTGGGAATACGACTGAAGCAGCGCCACGTTGAGAGCGTTGGTCAGCAGCAACACCTTTTGAGCTTCCGTTTTGTTGGCGAGCAGCAGCACTTTTCCGGAAACAAGCGTCGGACTGGCGATTACCGCGGCGACGTCCCCTTGTTGTAAAGCGCGGAACGCCTGGTTTTGTTCAGGAAAATAAACCAGTTTGATCTGGGGTTGTTTAAAAAGTTGTTGGACAGTAGGGGTCAACTCCGCCGAATAAGCGACGCTGAATTGGGCGCGATCGGCTTCACGATAGACGAAATTGAACAAAAAACCGATAAACAAAGGCAAAGCCAAGGCCAGCAGCCAGGACTTACTGGAATAAAACTCGCGATACTCTTTTTCAAATAAAGCCAGGAAGCGTTTTCCGTTCATCCGAATCTCCATATAAAATAATACAGGCCAAGTAGACCTGTATTATTTTGGGTCAAAGTTTATGTACGGTCACAAACAGTTAAATTAAAAATTCTTAACAAAAACCATATTTTACACAAAATCACTTCTGATGCTGTACGAAATAATAAACAAGGTAAATGACCGCTAAAACGCCGATAATCTCCATCATGCCTCACTCCTATCATGATTTTCTTAAATGTATTCTCCGAATTTCAATGATTTCCTTTTGGATTGTTTTAATTTTAATATTGGTTAATTCAGGATTGATTATTCATTTTTGCCAACTGAATGATTTCGGTGCATAATTGAGATACTAATCTTCGGGATTATTCAGCGGATTATTTGAGGGGAATTGGAAGGCATTGGCCAAAAAACAAAAGCTTAATCTCG
This sequence comes from Bacillota bacterium, assembly GCA_023417475.1. Classification (GTDB taxonomy): domain Bacteria; phylum Bacillota; class UBA4882; order UBA8346; family UBA8346; genus JAEYPR01. Next base: position 64,306 of record JAEZFP010000045.1, read on the forward strand.
ATCAACAGCGATACCAGTCAATGGTTAAACAGGTGAATCCCCAACCCGATCTTTTGAAGAATGCTTGGTTGGCATTTGTTTTTGGGGGAATTGTCAGCTTGATCGGGCAAGGGTTAATCGAACTGTACGCAAAGTTAATGAAAATTCCGCTCGAAAAAGCCAGTGATCCGGCGGTTGCTACGGTGATCTTGATTGGCGCGTTACTGACCGGGTTTGGAGTATTCGATAAGATCGCCCGGTATGCCGGGGCGGGGTTGGCGGTCCCGGTGACCGGGTTTGCCAACTCGATCGTCTCAGCCGCGCTGGAGTTTAAAAAAGAAGGTTTTGTCCAGGGAATCGGAAGTAAGATGTTTATCCTGGCGGGATCGGTCATTACCTACGGCGTAGTTACCGCTTTTTTTGTCGGGTTAATCTATTCGATATTATTGGCGTTGCGCTAAAAGAGGTTAATGATGACCAAAAAAGTGGGCAAACAATCATTAAAGTTTGATACGCCACCGGTTGTTCTTAGCACCGGAACTACGGTCGGGCCCTTTGAGGCGAGTGGCCCGTTAGGAGATTATTTCGACACCAAACATGCGGATTTGCTGGCCGGAATGGCGAGTTTTGAAAAAGCCGAACGGCAAATGTTGCTGGACGCTTGCTATAAGGCGCTCCAAAAAATAAATACTCCGCCAGACCAGGTTGATTGTTTTATTAGCGGCGATTTGTTGAATCAGATTATTAGCTCAGGTTTCGCCGCATTACAACTTAAGATACCATTTTTGGGAATCTACGGCGCCTGTTCGAATTCGGTCGAAGGATTGCTCATCGGAGCCATGATGATTGAGGGCGGTTTTGCCGATCTGGTGATGACCGCGACTTCGAGCCATAACAGTACCGCCGAACGGCAATTTCGTTACCCGACGGAGTATGGGGTGCAACGGAAACCGTTTTCGCAATGGACCGTAACCGGCGCCGGCGCCGCGGTGATTGGTAAAAATGGCGCCGGACCGATGATCACCTATGCGACCATTGGTAAAATCGTCGATATGGGAAGCAACGACGCGCTGAATTTAGGCGCGGCGATGGCGCCGGCCGCCGCGGCGACAATTGCGGCTCATTTTCAGGATACCGGACGTTCGGTGGATTATTATGATTTAATCGTCACCGGCGACCTTGGAAAAATCGGACACCAACTCGCGGTGGAATGGGCTCAAAAAAACGACAATCTTGATCTGACCAATAATTATCAAGATTGCGGGATGATGATTTACGATTTGGAAGATCCGCGGGTTGGCGCCGGTGGGAGCGGTTGTGGCTGTTCGGCTTCGGTTGCGTTTGGATATATCTATCAACAATTACAACAAAAGAATTTCCGCAAGGTTTTACTGGTGGCGACCGGAGCGATGCACAGCCCAATCTCCTGCCAGCAAGGTGAAAATATTCCCTGTATCGCCCAAGCGGTCAGTCTTGAAATCTGAATAAGGAGTATTCGCGGATGATGTATCTGAAAGCCTTTATCATTGGCGGCTTGATCTGTATGATTGGACAGATTGTCTACGATAAAACCAAGTTTACGATGGGTCATATCTTGGTGGGAATGGTGATCACCGGCGGAATCCTCGGGGGATTGGGTATCTACGAAAAATTGATCCGGTTTGCCGGGGCTGGAGCCAGCATGCCGATTCTCAGCTTCGGCAACGCCTTAGCCAAAGGGGCGATGGCCGAGGCGCGGGCCAATGGCCCGTTGGGAATTTTGACCGGTATGTTTGAACTGACCAGTACCGGTATTACCGCGGCGATTGTTTTTGGTTTTCTGGTCGCGGTAATATTCAAACCCAAAGGGTAACTAACGTCAAGACCTCTGTTTACGAAAACGGAGGTTTTTTTTTATTTTCCCGGTCATGAGGCGAAAATTAACGATTGGCTTTTGGGCGCGATTGATCTATAATTAACATACAAATCATGTACAAATTTTGTAGCAATTTTGTAGTGACGGTGGTATAATGAACATAGAAATTCGCGGCGCCGAGGCGTTGAGTTTCCGGGAACGGCAAGTCGTTGTCCTCAAAGAGACGGGGGCGAGCTCGGAAACCATTGCCAAGCGGTTGCAGCTGACGCCAAGTACTGTCGCAACCCTCTATAATCGGGCGAAAGCCAAAGGTTATCAGGTGGTGATTGTGCTACCGGGTACCGCGTTGGGAATCGCCGGTGCTGATGAAAGCGAGGACGAACTGGAATGAACTCAAGTTTAAATTATAGTGATACCGCTAATCGATTTGCCCGGTATCAAGCCCCCCAAGTCCAGCGTTCCGCCGTCCGTTCGCAACGGCGTTTTCGCTTTCGCCCCCGTTCATTTTGGCCCTTCCTGACTTGGGGTTTTTTATTATTTATGGCGTTCCGGGTGTTGTTTTTCCCGTTAATGGAGGGAATCTATAACTATTGCCTTAAAACGCAGGAGATCAATCAGCTTCAAGTCACCCAGCAGAATTTACAACAACAATTGGCCCAGTTGAAAAAGGTTCGCAAAAAGATGCAAACCATGAGTTATGTTGAAGAACGGGGTCATCAAATCGGGTTAATCAAACCCAACGAAGAACCGTTGTTGGTTATTAATTCGCGCACCGGCCGTCAAGGTGTTTTAAAGATGACGAAACAAGTCTCCGAATATGGGGATTAATGATTAACAAAGGGCCAAACGGCCCTTTAAATTTTTTTAGATGAGAATCGGCAGACTGTAAACAAAGCGGCTTGTTTTTTTGAGGTACGCCAGTTATAATTTTTAAGCAGAACTTTGGCAAAGGAGCCTGAAAATGGATCTGATTAAAATCATTGCCGCAGAACTAAAAGTTGCTCTCCGGCAGGTCACCAATACCGTTCAATTGCTTGACGACGGAAACACGATCCCGTTTATCGCCAGATACCGTAAAGAAATGACCGGGGAACTGGATGAAGAGCAGCTTCGGAAGATTGAAGAACGCTTGCATTATCTACGTAATCTTGAGACCCGTAAGGCGGAAGTCCTCCATTCCCTTGAGGAACAGGGCAAACTCACGTCGGAATTAGCGGCGGCGGTTGGCGCCGCAACCAAACTTCAAGAAGTTGAAGACCTGTACCGGCCCTTTAAACAGAAAAAAAGGACCCGGGCGATGATTGCGAAGGAGCGGGGGTTGGAGCCGCTGGCGGATCTGATCTGGGGACAACAAGTTGAAACCGGGGTAATTGCCGAATTGGTCCAACCGTTTATCCGACCGGATCTCGGCGTGGAAGATTTGGAGACGGCGCTGGCCGGAGCCAAGGATATCATTGCCGAGAAGATTGCCGATGATCCGGATTATCGCAAAGTGTTGCGGGCATTAATTTGGGATCAGGCATTGATCGCTTCGGAAGCGAAAACCAAATCCGAGGCGGCAGCCGATGAGTTGGATGAGTTTAAAATGTACGCCCAATACGCGGAACCGTTAAAGAAAATTCCCCCCCACCGCGTTTTGGCGCTCAATCGGGGCGAAAGTAAGGAAGCGTTAAAAGTCGGGCTAGATCTGACCCATGCTTCAGCAGTGGCGCAATTGTTGCGAATGATTGTCAGGAATCCCAAATCAATCTTCACGTCGGAGTTGGAAGCGTCGGTCGCCGATGGCTATAAACGGCTGTTGTTTCCCTCCCTGGAGCGCGAGTTGCGGGCGCAAATTACGGAAACGTCCGAAGAACACGCTATTAAAGTTTTTGGTCTGAACTTGCGTAATTTAATTTTGCAAGCTCCGGTTCAAAATACACGGGTGATGGGAATCGACCCCGGTTACCGGACGGGTTGCAAGGCGGCGGTGGTCGACGAAACCGGGAAGCTTTTAAATACCGTGACGATCTATCCCCATCCGCCGCACAACAAACAGGAAGAGGCCCTAAGTAAATTAACGAAACTGATCGAAGATCATCAGGTAAATCTAATCACCATCGGGAACGGCACCGCTTCCCGCGAAACGGAAACCTTGGTCGCGGCATTGATTCATCGTCTGGGCAGCCGTCAAACCGCCTATTGTATCGTGAGCGAAGCGGGCGCTTCCGTTTATTCCGCTTCAAAACTTGCCAAAGAGGAATTTCCGGAATTGGATGTTTCCATGCGGGGAGCCGTTTCGATTGCGCGCCGCATTCAAGACCCGTTGGCGGAGTTGGTCAAGATTGATCCCAAATCGATCGGAGTCGGACTGTACCAACATGATGTGAACCAAAAACAACTGACGGAAGCCTTGGGTGGAGTGGTCGAATCCTGTGTTAACTATGTCGGAGTTGATTTAAATACCGCTTCGGCGTCGCTGTTGCAATATGTCGCCGGACTGCAGCCGGCCGTGGCCAAAAATATCGTGGCGTTCCGGGAGGAGAACGGTAAATTTAAAAACCGGGGGCAACTAAAAAAAGTGAAACGCCTTGGCGAGCAAGCCTTTGTCCAAGCCGCCGGGTTCTTGAAGATCGGCGCCGGCGAGGAGCCTTTGGATACTACCTGGGTTCATCCCGAATCCTACGAAGCGGCCCGCAAATTATTGGCCAAAATCGGGTTCGCGCCAAACGACATTCAAGATAAGGAGCGACTGGTCCTGCTGCGATTAAAATTGAACACCCTCAATCTTGACCAGATGGCGTCGGAGTTGGAGATCGGGAAGCCGACCCTGAAAGATATTATTGATTCATTAAGTAAACCGGGGCGTGATCCCCGCGAGGATCTTCCGAAACCGATCTTCCGGACCGATGTTCTCTCCATGGAAGATCTGCGGCCGGGGATGGTTTTAACCGGAACCGTTCGTAATGTTGTTGACTTCGGAGCGTTTGTCGATATCGGAGTCAAACAGGACGGGTTGGTTCATATTTCGCAATTAAGCGATAAGTACGTCAAAAATCCCACCGACGTTGTGGCGGTTGGCGATATTGTTGAAGTGAGAGTGCTTGAGATTGATCTTCCGCGCAAACGGATCGCTTTGACCATGAAGCGGGAGTAATCAATAGGTATTTCGAAATGATTTAAAGCGGCGACTAGCGCCGCTTTTTTGATCTTTCCTCTTTTTTATCAGGGATATATTGGAAAATGATGCTGCGGGTGATAAAATTGGTCTATCGCGACACGTTGCCTGATACGTTTAGGTAGTCGGCCACGCTAGCTACGGCAAGCGGATTAAGAAAATGAAGCTAGGTGACGACATCGGCCCAAGTCTAGACTGATTGGAGGAGTGAAGATGCGAGTAAAAGTCGCCACGTTTAATTTGGAAAACCTATTTAACCGCTATGCCTTTTTAGATACCCCTTGGAACGGTCGGGATTATGAAAAGTTCGTTCAAGCGATTGGGGTAGTGTCAATTGCCAGTAGGCAAGGGGATTTGGTCTCGTACTCAATCACTGAGATTCAACGTAACAATACCGCTCAGGCGATCATCGAAGCAACCCCGGATGTTTTGGCCGTCGAAGAAGTTGAGAATCTGCATACGCTTCGCATTTTTAACGACACGTATCTCGATAATTATTTTGATCGGATGTTGTTAATTAACGGCAATGATCCGCGGGATATCAATGTCGGCTTTTTAGTGAAACGGGGATTTCCCGGGGAGATTCTCAATATTCGCACGCACATTGATGACGGGGTGAAAAACCGTAGTTCTGCGAGGAACATGGGTTATCTGGCGAACGGCGGCGTTTTTTCCCGCGACTGTCTGGAGATCGACATGATGCTCAATGGGTGTATCATCACTTTTATGATCAACCATTTTAAGGCGCAAGACAAAACCAAAAAATCGGTGGAGCGTCGAAAACTGCAAGCAAGCACCGTGGCGGCGCTGGTGGAAAAAGCGGTAAAGGATGGGAAAAAACCAGTTGTCTTGGGGGATTTAAATATGGATCCGCGCCATCCGGTGTTTCGGGGCGATGATTCATTGCTCCCGCTTTTGAGTTCGCCGTATCTTAACGACCCCTTTCCTGTCGATACCTGGACTCATTATTACGTGCCCGACAAAAAAACAAGCCGGTTGGATTATATCTTGGTCGATAAAGGGATCACGGTAGTTGGGACCGCGGTGATTTATAAAGGGTTAACCACCAAATGTCAGGTATACACCGGCGAGCGTTATTCGACCATTGGGCAGGAACATACGGAAGCCAGCGATCATTGTCCAACGGTGGTTACATTGGAAATCTGATTAAAAAAAGGAATATTGCTTGTCTTCGAGAATATATTGCATATTGGCCCGGACAATAATAACGATTGGCCCGGACAATAACAAAGGAGGCGTAGTGATAAAATGAGAAAAAAACAATTCCGGTACGTAATTTTGACGGTTGTCATGGGGTTGGCGGCAATGACTTCGATCGGTTTGGCGGAAGAGGCGAAACCGGCTGCGGGTCTTTTCCCCATGACCTTGGAAGTGGAAACTTTCACCATTAAAGACGGTTCCATCGTCGAAAATAAAGATGCCAGCGGCGGCAAAGCGGTTATCGCCAACGAGTATACGTTTGTGGCTACTAAAAGCGTCAATTTGACTCAAAAAGGCGTTTATGAAATGACTGTTTATGAAAATGCGCCGGCTGGCGATACCGACGCCATTAACGTGACGGTCAATGACGAAAATCAATTACGCACTTATCCGGATACCTCTAATTATAACAAGTTTGCTCCATGCATCAAAAAGTTTCTTTACACGGTGACTCAACCGGGTGAGATTAAGATCACCTTATTTACCTCAAATGAAAAAGGTGCTTTATATGATAAAATCGTGATTAATTTATTAAAAGCCGAATAATTTTAAAAGTGCTTAACTGCCTTATAAACATCGATTGGAACTTTTAATTGATCGATACGGACGAAAGCCTTGCTGAAAAGCAAGGCTTTTTTACTTAGTGCGCCCAGCATGGGAGCAATCTAACGGGTGAAAGTCCCGAGTGCGGGTAGATAGTGCCAAGCACATAGCTAAGAGCAAGGGTGTCCACCGCGAGGTGGAATCTGAAGGAAGCTTACGGCAAACT
>JAEZFP010000008.1 GCA_023417475.1 Bacillota bacterium
GGTAATCGGCGCTGAACTGGGTAATAAACTCCGTGTCGATGCCGCGTTTGTGCAACGGCTCCGTATGGGCCAGCATTCCCGCCAGCAATTCGGCGACCCGGGCCAATTGGGAGTCCAGCGATTTGGACGGGACGGACTTTGACTTGGATTCGACCGGGACGGTAGTGGTTTCATTACCTGCTTGTTGCATATTTTGTTGCCTCCTGTTAATAGAATAGATAGACGAGCCCTTCCGGAAGGTTCCATCATAGGGATATTATAACAGATGTGTTGGATTTAATCAATGGGTTTTGTTGATTTTTTGGAATATATTTTTATTTGGGTTGGAAGTGGGGTTTTAGGAATTAGGGGAGATTTTTCGATTTGCTCTGTCGTCGACCGGGGCTATTACTGCCCCCGCCCCCAGGACCAAGGGTGTTATCGAACACCCTTATGCAACCGCTAGTCAGAACCTAAAACGGTTCCGACACTTCCCTTGATGCATCCATGTTTCGTCTGCGCCATCCTGACCGCTCCGCTTGGCAATTGGGTCGTGGCTGACGATGTCCCCTTCGCGGGCGACTGTTTGGCTTCCGTGCCAAGAGGCGGCGCGAGGCTCCGTGCGTGGATGCACTCATATCATCCATTTTTTGTTTAATGTAACCGCGTGCCTGATCGGCTAACATAAATCCTTAAAATTGGGATGGTATTGCGCGTGGCAACGCAGAACTCCCCTTACTGGCGTGGCAAAAAGTAGAATTAGGCAAACGCTGTGGTGATTATCATAACGGCAACTACGACTTCATGATTGGGAAGGTGTTCATCAAATACTGAGGGGAAAAATGCAATTGCCGAACGATAGTATCCTTCCATCGACAAATAATTAATCTACATTGAAACGCTAACGCTAATAGTCATTTCAGAAAGATTGATAATAACTGCCGCCTGTTTAAGAATATTCATTCCCAAAATTGCATTTAATTCAAAACCATATTCCATCGCTCCAATATCCACTTTGCAGTTATTCAAAGTCACCGTATCAAAAATAACTTTTTCGACCCCTTTTTCATAAACCGCTTCCGCTCCACCAACGCCACGAACTAGGTTGATTTCGTCATCCGGTTGCGGCCCCAGCCCTAAATTTATGGCTGTTTCCGCCGAAATAATGGTAGTTGCCGAACCGGTATCGATTAAAACTTTAGAAAGTTTAATGCCTTTATCACCGTTCCAAAGTTCAATTTCCGCAAAAGGTAATCCATAATCAAAATACAGTTTCATCGTATGCCTCTCACTCCGGTCCAGTTTCTCTCTTTGACATTCAATTCTGGACGGGAGGTATGGACAACATAATATTCTTTTTCAGGATGTGTTTTGTGAAGCTGGACGTAGCGGCGTAAGGCTCCATTATTATCTTCACCAAACAATTCGACCAACTGAATATCCTCGATGATTCGTTTGGCTTCTTTGGTGTAGGCTTGAACCGCTTCAATGATTACCCATTGGGGCGGAGAGGTCTTTTTGGCATCTTCCCAACGCATTGAATCCACTCCATTCATTTGTTTTTTGAGTGAGTTCTGCCATTAACTTTTGAGCATTAGAGTTTATTCTGTCTCTAATGCTATTGTACTAAATCTGTACTTTCATTCAAATACTCTTTATCTATTTTTCTTTCGCTTTTTTCATTATTGGATTACTTCCACCTCACCTTCAGAACCACTAATGATTATTTATCCAGGTGATGGTTGGACAGTCTGGTGTCAATTTTGCCACATTCAAAATGAATTGTTTGGTCTACCCGAAGCATACAATTGACAAATCCTAAAATAGAATCCGATTGGATTCCTGCCGCTAAACCCTAATCCTTTCTCCGCCCCGACTGACCACAGCCACCCAATACCCAAACCGCATTCCGTCCATCAACCCTTCCGTATAGATCAGCTCGTCCTGCCGATTAATCTGCTCGATCCGGGCGCACTCGTAACGGTCAAGCAACAACTGATCGTCCGGAGTGAACTTGGCTACGAGCTGTTTCAAGAGTTTACCCGGTTCCTCTCCCAATTGCCGGTGTTCCGGATCGCTATTCACAATCTCTTCATGAATCTGGATCAACCGGTCCAAAATGAATTTTTGAATCCCGGTGCTATGTGAGTTCAACAAAGTATCGGCCTCCTTATTATGAAATTCGATTCTCATTCTTTCCATTTATTGTATCCAATCAAAATGTAATGTCAATGCAATCGCACAACATGAAGTATCAATGAAATAATCGAACAAACTGTACGAAAAACCTCCAAAAAAAGCCGAAGTTTTATCCCTCCGACTCTTCCCCTGACAACCTTGGTGCTACTTTATTTACGGACCATAACCGGCTGGCTGGATTTAGGTTCCACGGCCGGAACCGTGCGGCGCTTCTTGGCACGGACGCCAAACAGCGCCTCCTAGAGTCCTGCTTCAAACCGTTTCCCATCCATACCCGACCCTCGAATCCTTTTAATCCTCCAAATCCGCGGAATCCTGGTTCAGACGCTTCAACGCCCCACCCTACCGGCCCTTCAACCAAACTTATCCACAACCCAATCCATTTACCCCATCCAACATTCCCGTTTATCCACAGAAATAGATGACTTATTCACAAATCCAGCTTGCGGAAGACTTCGGCAAGCTTCCGTTTCCGAGCGAACACCATCCGTCACAGTCTAACTTGACGCCGCCATTGACGCCTTGACCTCACCCCCGCTGCGCCTCCCCTCTCCGACGTTGCTTTTTCCGCAAGCAAACCAGCGGCGATCAACACGGCACCGGCATAAGATTCCAGTCCATCATCCCTCGCCGCCAAACACCCCCCGGCTCTGCTCCGCCGGGTAGGGGCCGGGGGGTGAGGTCAAAACAAAGCCAAACCCAAACAAATTAACCTCCAAAAAATAAAAGAGCCCGGATCCCGAGCTCTCTTTTGCCACTCATTTATTTCCCCAACAAGTCTTTGATAAGGGCCCGCAGCCGAAGCCGGCGTTGGTCATCAATACTAAAAAATACCCCAGCGCAGGCAACCCATAGCCCATAGCCCACAGCCGGCACACGGGCCGAACCGTTCTTCAACAGATCGTCGTACTCTTTCAAAAACCAGCCTGGACCACCGCTACCGAATTTCTTTCAACCAGTTCCGGCTCTAACACAATATTAAAATTGGATCCCGTACTCTCCTTGTTCCCGTCAAGCAAAAGTCTGGCCGCCATTTCCCCCATTTGTTCCGCCGGCACCCTCACCGTGGTAATCGCCGGATGGGATAATTCGGAAAAGATGCTGTCATCAAACCCGACGACGGAGATTTCTGCCGGGACCTGGATATTGACGGAGTTCAAATAGCTTAAAACGCCTAAGGCCATCATGTCATTGGCGGCCACGATGGCCGTGGGCCGGTCCGGCGCCTGTAGGGCACGTCGGGCTAAATTAAAACCCGCCTTAAATTCAATATTTTCGGCGCCGCCTTCGGGATCCTCAAAAGTAAAGAGCAACGTTTCGTTACATTCCAATCCCGCTTGGAGCAACGCCTCCTTAAATCCGTTCATCCGGTCGATCCGGCTTTGCCGTTCCGGTTTCAACCCGAGATAGGCAATGCGGCGGTGTCCCTTGTCAATCAAATATTGGGTCTCCAACAACGAACCTTTATAATAATTGAAATAGATCTGGTTACACGGCACATCCGGCGCCATGCAATCCAACAATACCACCTTGATTCCTTTTGAAACCATCTTTTTAATCAAGAGCGATTGCCGGTCGGCGACAGACAATACCAGCCGGTCAATCCGACGATTAATGATGTTCTCGATGATCGTTTTTTCGGAAAGGGCTTGACTATGGCAATTGTATAACGTAATGTTATAACCGTTTTTGACCGCCTCCCGCTCGACTCCGGACACGATGGAAGTATAAAAAGGATTGGTAATCGAAGGAATGACGATGGCGATTTCCATGCTTTGATTGGTCTTCAGTCCCCGGGCGAACAAATTCGGCCGATAATTAAGTTCGTTGGCCGTTTTTAAGATTTTTTGCCGCAGCGCCGCGCTAACCGGATAATCACTGCCGCTCAAAACCCTGGAAACCGTCACAACCGAAACAGCGCATGAACGGGCAATATCTTTAATGGTGACCGCTTTATCCCTGCTGATATTTTTTGTCAAATTATACCCCTCGCCGCTTATCTTTTGGAATGTTCAACTCATATTATAGCATATTTTTACCATCCGCCAATCGCCGGGCCAGGCAATCCCACCGCAATCCCGTTCACCCTTTCACCGCTCCTTGCATCAATCCCTTGACCAATTGTTTCTGAAAGATAATAAAGATTAAAACCGGCGGTAAAATCGCCAGCACAATCACGGCGCCCAGCACGCCAAAGTTCCAGCTCTCCCCTTTTACCAACGTCAACGCTACCGCGATCGGCATCGCCGAATCCTCTGTGGCCAGGGTTTTTCCGAGCAAATATTCACCCCATATATTGTAAAAACTAAAAATAATCACAATCGCCAAGCCATTCTTGGCGTTGGGAAGCATAATCCGCAGCCAAGTCATAAACACTCCGCAGCCGTCGATTTCCGCCGATTCCTCCAACTCGTTGGGAATCGACATGAAGATCCCCCGCATGACAAACGTGGAAAAAGGCAAGACCGTCATCACATTGGGCAATATCAAGCCCAAATTGGTGTTCAGTATGTTCAAATTAAATTCCATAATATAAATCGGAATAATGATCGCCGCCAGCGGAAAGGCGATGACAAACAAAATAAACAACATGATCACATCTCTGCCCTTAAACGGCAATTTCGCAAAAGCGTATCCGGCCATGGAGCTTAACACGGCCGTGAGCGCCACTCCGCTTAGCGTGATCACGATACTGTTTTGGTAATAGGTAAGGTATTTGGCCCCCCGCGAAAACACATACGCGTAATTATCAAAGATCAGTCGGCGCGGAAAAAACGCTAAATTGCGCGCCAAGATTTCACTCTCGCTCTTCAACGAAGTAACTAAAGCGTACCCAATCGGAAGCAAAAAACCGAAGGCCAAGGCTGCTAACGAAATAACCATCAACATTTTCAAAACACGGTTTTTAATTTCCATCTTTTTTCTCCTAGCCGTTCGAACTGTTTAACTTGAAGTTTAACATGGAGAAGCACAAAATGATGATACTTAAAATAAAGGCGGTAGCCGCGGCGTAACCGAGGTCGAAATGTAAAAACGCATGATTGTAAATATCCATGTACATCACCAGCGTCGCATTGCCGGGGCCTCCTTGCGTCAATACCATCGGTTGTACAAATACCTTGAGGCCCTGAATAATCGCCCAGATGCCTGTGATAATATAGGTTTCCTTCAAATTCGGCATGATAATGTGGACGATTTTCCGCCAACCGGTCGCTCCGTCCACAACGGCCGCCTCCAGAATCTCACTTGGAATAGCCTGTAGCCCCGCCAAAAACAAAATCGTCTCAAACCCAATACAACTCCATAATGAAACTAACACCACAACGCCCATGGCGGTCTTGCCGTCAGTCAGCCAGGGATGAATCAAGCCCGGCAAATGGAGCAGATCGCCGATGAAATAATTAATGATTCCAAAATTCTCCGAAAACATCCAGTTAAATAAGATACACACCAGCGAGATCGGAATTACAATGGGCACAAAGATGGCGGTTCGAAAAAACCAGGAATGCCGGTTACAATAGAACAATAGCAAGGCAATGGCGAAGGAGAGCGTCATCACCAGCACGAAAAACGCACCCGCGAAAACAAAGGTGTTTTTCAAGGCCAATAAAAACGTTTGATCGGCAAAAGCCGCCAAATAATTTTGCAAACCTACCCATTTGGGGACCGTATCATAGACAAAATTGAACTTGGTTAAGCTGATAAAAAACGAATAAAGCAGCGGATAAAGCATAAAAGCAAAGAGAAAAACGAACGTGGGTAAAATAAAGATGATTCCCCATAATTGGCGCGATTGTTTTCTTGTCCCCATTTTCAATTGATCGTACCACCTTTAATTGGAATCCGGCGCCGCTTTCCCGGCGACACCGCTTAAGCTTGGGCGATGCAGCCGGAGGCACCCGAACGTCGCAAAAAACTTAACCGCCGGGAGGCGAAAGCCTCCCGCCGTCTTGTCTTATAAAACCGTTTTGTCAATGGATTTCATCATTTTTTCCAACTGATTAACGGCGTCGTCCAAATTACTTTTGCCGTCCAGATACATTTGGATAATCGGGGCCACCTCAGTGGCGTACTTACTGAAATCACGGTATTTTGGCGTAGCACCGGATTTATTGGTAATGTCCCGCAACACCAGCCATTCCGAGGCGGTTGCGTTATCAAAGTATTCCTTAATCGCCGGCATTTTACCATATTGGTTCAACGTGCGGGATTGAATATACTCCGACAACAATTGCTCCTTGATAAACTTGACCGCCAACCGCGGGGACTTGGAGGCTCTAGGAATGATCACGCTCGATCCAAAAGCGTAGCTGCCATTGGTTAATGAGCCGGGGATCGGCAGTACCGAAACATTCTTTTGTCCCAAAAAGTCGGCCGCTTCCGACCAGCGTGATCCGCTCTCCAGCAGCATAGCGAGTCGTCCCGCGTTGAAACTGTTCCGACCGGAATTGGAATCGGCAAAGGTCTCTTTGGAAAATACGCCTTCCTCCAAACCTTTTTTCCAAACTTGCAACACATTCTTAAATTCAGGGTTATTAAAATTTATGCTGACGCCGTCTTTACCGTAAATCGTCCCCCGGGAAGCGCGCAGCGTCGCCATTACCGTGGCATACATGTTCATGCCCCATTGAATCGTCGCCCCTTGCTGGACAACCCGTCCGTTCTCCACACGGTGCAGTTTTTTGGCGAATTGATAAACCTCCTGCCAATCCTTGGGCGCCAGGGGCTTGCCGTCTTTATCGACCAATCCGGCTTCTCTGAACATCTTGGCATTGATGTTAATAGCATACACTTCCGAAATTAGCGGAATAACGTATTGTTTCTGATTAATCAAACCGTCTTCGATTCCAAAATCCACAAAGCGGCTTTCCGCGAAATGCTTATCGAAAAAATTCAAATCTTTTTTGAAATCATACAGTAAATTCTTGGCGATAAACTGACAGGCAAACTGTGGCGCCTCAATCATGACGATATCAACCGGGGTATTCCCTTTCGACCAGTTCACTGCATAATTGGTAATGGTTGTGGCTTCCGCGTAGGTTTTCAATTCCACTTTGACGCCGGGGTTGGCTTTCATAAACCGTTTGGCCGCCTCTTCCAAAAAAAGCTTGTTGATTTGCCAGGACTGACCGGTGATTCTTACTACCTGGGGTTCCTTGACCGCCCCAAATCCGCTGGTGGGAAAGAGCAATGCCATCATTAATCCGATTAACCAATATTTTTTCATTAATTCATTTACCCCCTTTTCATTGTAAATTGGCTGTCGTCAAACGGTCCTCCCTTCTTTGGCCGTTTTTGGGATACGGCCCTGTATCAACGTTAACTGCTACCGTCGACCTTCTTTGCGCAAGGCTTTAAACGGCTTGACCGATTCATCCGATAAACGCCGCTGTCGTCTCGCAAATCGGTCGGGTTTACAGGTATTGCTTCAAGACCTCCGCTTCGACCAATGCAGCCGAGCGCTGATCTAAAAATAATGTGACCTGCGGATGCTGTTTGAGAATAGTTGCCGGATACAGGTTTTGCACCTCATTTTCCAAGGTCCATTTAATCGCTTCGGCTTTGTTTTGGTGCGGCACTGCGGAAATAATGGCCTTGCTCTGCAGGATTTGATGAACCGTGATGCTTACCGCTTGTTTGGGAACATCCGCCACTGTTGGAAACCATCCCTCGCCGACCTGTTGCAATTTGCAGCGTTCATTCAGGTCGACAACCGTGAATGCCTCACGGGTACCGAAATCCGCCGGCGGATCGTTAAATGCGATATGCGAATTTTCCCCAATGCCAATCAACCCCACGTCAATCGGAGCCTGCCGGATCGCCGCAGTCAACTCCCGCAGGTTGCGTTGCAAATCTCCTTCGGTCTTGATGAAATGCGCTTCTTTCACCTTAACGATATCGGTGAACCGTTCCCGCAAATATTTACGAAAACTGGCGATATGGGTATCGGATATGCCGACATACTCATCCAGATGAAACATGGTCACCTTGGTCCAATCTACTTTTTCGTTGACCAACGCTTTCAAGGTGTCAAACTGGGAAGCTCCGGTCGATAACAACAGTCTGGCGTCGCCCTTTTCCGCGATGGCGGCATTTAAAAGACTCGCCGCGAATGCCGCGGCATTTTCCCCCAAGGTTGCCGGACTTTCAAAAATTTTCACTTTCATTGTTATACTCCTTTGAATTTATTAAAACCGGTTGCGCTGATTCGCGTCCCCTTTTTGGCACTCGATCCCGTTCCGGTTCAAAGCAAAATAATCGAGACATTTATAGATAACGTTTTCTACTTATAATAGTATCATCTGCTTTAATTTTTGTCTATAATAGATATTTGTTAGTTAACGTTTAATGTATCTATCTTCGTTTGGGAAGCGGGAAAGCGTCCCGCGATTACCGTTTTTGGGCAACATCCGCCTCTCTCCCGCCAAAAAACTTGCCGAAAACTTCGGCACGCACGCCGTTGTGTCGATTGGCCTTCAAAAAAGGGGCGTTCAAAATTGCCTGATAGAGTAATTAACTCTCTCCTTTATTTGCGCATTAAAAGAGGGCTGTTGGAAATGAACTCCGATTCATTTCCAACAGCCCTCTTTTTTCTCCATCATTTTTATTTCCCCAACAACCGCTCCACCGCAACCAGCCTTATACACAACGTCACCAAATGCATCGCCTTTTCCAACTCTGTCAGCGGCGGGAAGGTCGGGGCAATCCGGATGTTGCGATCCAAGGGGTCTTTGCCGTAAGGATAGGTGGCTCCGGCATTGGTCAGAACTACGCCGGCTTCGGCGGCCAGCTGCACCACCCGTTGCGCGGTGTGGTCCATCGTATCGAGACTGAGGAAATAGCCGCCCAAGGGACGGCTCCAGGTGGCAATCCCGGTCCCCGCCAGTTCTTGGTCGAGAATGGCCAACACCCGGTCAAACTTCGGTTTGATAATGGCCGCATGTTTTCGCATGTGGGCGTTGATCCCGGCCAAATCCTTAAAAAACCTCACGTGGCGCAGTTGATTCAGTTTGTCGGGTCCGATCGTCTGGATCCCCAACTGTTTCCGGGTGAAATCGATGTTTTTCTTGCTGGACGCCAGCGCCGCCACCCCGCCTCCGGCGAAACTGATCTTGGCGGTGGAGCCGAAAATAAAGGGCCGTTCCGGATGTCCGGCCGCTTTACACGCGTCCAGGATATTTCGAAGTTGCGGGGGGCGCTCGGTCAGGTGGTGCACGGTATAGGCGTTATCCCAGAAAATCCGGAAATCCGGCGCTTTGGTCGGCAGCTGCGCCAACCGGTCCACCACGGCGTCAGAGTAGACTACGCCGCCGGGGTTGCTGTATTTGGGCACGCACCAAATCCCCTTGATGCTTTCGTCCGCCGCCACCAGATCTTCCACCGCAGCCATATCCGGACCGTCGTCGTTCATCGCGACATTGATCATAGTAATGTTCAACAATTCGCAGATCGCGAAGTGGCGGTCATAACCGGGTGCCGGACAGAGGAATTTAACCTCCGGCAAACGGCCCCACGGTTGCTCGCCGTCGACCACCCCCAGCAGCATCGCCCGGGCAATCGCGTCATACATCATGGTCAGGCTGGAATTGCCGCCCACGATTACTTCCTCCGGAGTCACCTCCAGCAGTTCCGCAAACAAGGCCTTCGCCGACGGCAACCCGTCCACGCCGCCGTAATTGCGGCAGTCGGTTCCATCAGTCTTATATTCGGCACACTCAAGCAAATTCAAGGAAAGGTCAAGTTGTTCCGGACAGGGTTTGCCCCGCGACATGTCCAGTTTCAGATTTTGCGCCTTCACTTCGTCATAAGCCTGTTGCAACCCGGCGTGAAGTTCGTTCAATTGGCGCTGATCCAACTCGTGATAATTCATCGCTATAACCTCAATAAAAACAAATTTAAATTCGTTCTCTCTATCATTTAAAAGGTTTTTGCGTTAGAAAACAAGAGGGTAAATAAAAGTACATTGTATACTTGATTTATGTGTTTTGTTTGGATGAAACTGGATCAATCGACTGGCCGGACCGGTTCTCGTTTACATCGCAAAAAAAGGGCCGGTCAGAACTGAATCCGACCGACCTTTTTATTACCCGGTTACGCTTAAGGTTGTTTGCCGATATAGGCTAAGATACCGCCGTCGACGTAGAGAATATGGCCATTAACGAAGTTGGAAGCGTCGGAAGCCAGGAAAACTGCCGGTCCGACCAGATCTTCCGCCGTTCCCCAACGGGCCGCCGGGGTTTTGGCAATGATGAAGCTATTGAAGGGGTGACCTTCCACGCGCAACGGCGCGGTTTGCGGCGTCTCAATGTAACCCGGTCCAAGGCCGTTGCATTGAATATTGGCCCCGCCGTATTCGGAACAGATGTTGCGGGTCAACATCTTCAAACCGCCTTTAGCGGCGGCGTAAGCGGAGACGGTTTCCCGGCCCAGTTCGCTCATCATCGAGCAGATGTTGATGATCTTGCCGTGACCTTTCTTAATCATGCTGGGAATTACCGCTTTGGAGACGATGAACGGCGCGTTCAAATCGACATCGATTACTTGACGGAAATCGGCGGCGGTCATTTCGACCATCGGAATCCGTTTGATGATTCCGGCGTTATTGACCAAAATGTCAATCACGCCGACTTCTTTTTCGATCTGGGCGACCATCGCATTGACGGCTTCCTCGTTGGTGACGTCGCAGACATACCCATTGGCGTCAATGCCGATTTCTTTGTAAGCCGCGATCCCTTTGTCGACCAGTTCTTGTTTGATATCGTTAAAAACGACCTTGGCGCCGACTTCGGCAAGGCCTTTAGCGATGGCGAATCCGATTCCATAAGAAGCGCCGGTGACCAAAGCGACTTTACCTTCTAACGAAAAGTTCTTTAAGAAATCCAATGTAAATAATCCTCCCTTAGCTATTGAATTGACAAATCGTCCGTTGTCCGTTGGCGTCCGCCCGGGCAGCCTTGTCCGGTTTGAATCCCGCCGCACGCGGATTAAGCCGCAACGCCAAAATAAGATCTCCCAAATACTAAAAAAATTATAACATAATTGAACAAGCGATTAAAACCAAAAAGCGCCAGAAGCAAATTAAAATTTACAAACCTGTTAAATCTTTCACCATATCCCCGCCCGGTCAAATCCGCCACCCGTTGGCGCGCCGGCGGCACTCCATCGTTTCATGGAGCGACCAAGTCGCCCCGTGATCGCCGGATGAGACGTAGCGCCAGTGAAACGCGTCCGGGGTGATCTCGGAAAAAATCCAGCGGATGATGCCCCGTTCCGGATCATGTTGTTCGATGACAATCTCTTCTCCAACCCGCCGGGCGGTGAAGGTCCGCAGATTGTTGTGACCGGGACCGGCCCAGACGACCCGCCAGGCGTCAAGCTTTACGTCGTAAAACCGGAGCGTGGTTCCATATTCGCCGGAGGGCGCTCCCGGTTTCACCCGTTCGGCGCGGGACGGACAAATCCAAACGTCCTGAATCGCCCGTCCTTCCAGCACCCAGCCAAAGATCCATTCGCCCCGCACGGTCAGGGAGTTGCCGTCCGGTTGATACCCGGTCCAATCGAGATCCCAAACCCCGATAAATTGTCCAAACAGTTGCAGTCGCTCTTGCAATTGCGGGTGGGGTCCCTCCGCCACCAGCGCTTCAATAAAGGCCGCTTGATTCATGATAATTCCTCCTTCAAAAAAACCGTCCCGTTATTATGACGACCTACGCTCCAACGGGAATCCGGTATCCTAGACCGGCTCGCCCGTCTTCATATGGCGCCGCTGACGCCATTGCCGGACGACGCTGTAGACGGCGAGACCGCCGATGACCAACAGCGAGTAGCCGGTCGCGTAATGCGCCAACATGGCCAGAAAAAACAGCGCCAATACCGTCCCGGCGATTTTGACCGACCCGTTTTTGATCAACCGGACTCCGGCGCAGATGCAGATGAGGGAGTTGGCAATGAAAAAGCCGTTTGACAATGCAATCAGCTTCTCAATTGTAAACACTCCCGCCGTGAAACACCCAAAAACCGCGGTATGTAATAAAAAAATTCCGATAATAGCGGCCAGCGGCGTATTGTTTTTCAAACGCCGGCCGAAAAACGCCGGCAACGCCCGTTCCGTCGCCAAGGACGCTGTCAGTCGCACCACGCTGCCGACGAACAGCAAATAGGTCGAGCAACAAAGAAACAACGTCACCAACGCAATCACGCCATGGCTCGCCTCCTGAAAGACACTGGCGACGACCGGGGTGATCGAAGCGGTGGCGCCGTCTCCGGTCGGGCCGATCCGTTGCATGGCCGCGGCGACGGTCAATTCAACCGCCGCAATGACGATCGCACTGATCCCAATGGCTCTAGTGATGGTCTTCCGGGGGTCTTTCACTTCGGCGCTGTAATTGCCAATGACTTCCCATCCGAATAATGTCCAGAACAACAACAAAACCGCGTAGCCGAATTGCAGCGGATCAAACGCCTCGGTCACCGTCGGTCGCAGCGCCGGCGCCGTCAGCGTTTTCGCGCCGCCCCAAAACAAAATTACCGCCGCCACCAGCGACATGATCAACGCAACGTTGCCGACGAAGGAGATGCGCGTCATCAATAACCCGATGCACAGACACAGCAGGATATAGCCGATCCAAGGCGCCGGCAGGGCAACCCATTCGGCCAGATAGTTGGCGGCGGTCATTAAGACGGCCACCGCTCCGAAGACAACTCCGATGATCAGCAAAAACGAGGTCAACCGTTTAATTTCCGTTCCGAACGCCACGGCCACCGCATTGGTCACACCGCCTTCCCCGGGAAACCTGATCGTCAATTGTCCGATAATCAACGCGAATAAAAAGGAGACGCCAATCATCAACATCCAGGCGTAAATTGCCCAGGCGCCGATCCGTTGCACCACCAATGGGGGTAAAATCAGGATCCCTGACCCGAGAATCGGGCCGATCATCAATCCGCTCAAAGCCAGGGCGCCAAGTTTATTGTTCATCGCGATTGCATCCTTCCACCGTTTTGTAACTACCAAAGTAACGTTAATCGGTTACGAGAATTAGCATACCGCAGCCGTCTGTAACTGTCAATAATTTTTTATTCGGTTACTTTCGTTTGGGCGAAGAACAGGGTATACTGGAGATGGAGACTCAAGCGAGCGCGCTATTGCGCAAAGGAAGCGAAGGAGGTTCAATGGAGCTGCTTTGTATTGATTTCATGAATAGCCAATGGTACAACCATCACGATCTGCATCGTGAACCGCTGACCGATCCGCTTTGGGTCGCGGAATTTTTGAACCGGTGGGATATAACCCCGGTTAATGGTTTTCCCGATCAACATTTGCCGGAGTTGATCCGTTTACGCCAGCGGTTGTTGCGCGCCGTGGACGAGCTGGAAGCCGACCGGCGGTTGAGCACCGATTCGCTGGAGGCCGTCAACCGCTGTCTGTCCCATTCGGCGTTGCATTATCAACTGACCGGCGTCGCCGGGGGATTTGCGGCCACATTAAAACCGGCGCGGCAAGATTGGCAAAACGTCCTTACCCAGATTTGCATTTCGTTCTCCCAATTTTTGATCGAATTCGCGGCGGAGCGGATCAAACGATGTAAAAACGCCGAATGCCAGTGGGTTTTTTATGACGAAAGCAAAAACAACTCTCGCAAATGGTGTTGCAATACCTGCGCCAGTTTGATCAAAGTCCGTCAGTATCGGCAGAAGCGTCAGACAACCCCTTGATCCATCCGGTTTGCCGCGCTCCCCTCCAAAACAATTCCCGGATCATTTCTTCAACTTTTTCCTGATTATTCCTGCGGATCCGGTTGCCAATCGCTTCTTTCGGACAAAACGAAAGGCAGGGAAAAACCGAGGCCACTGAAAAACTGCTCGAAATAACATTGACCTACAATATATTGATAGCCTAAAACAAGCTTATCACTATATATTGTAGGTCAATCTTTCAGAGCGGAGGTTTTTCAGTGGCTTGGGAAAACCCTGCCCTTCACGCCAATCCGCTGGTGATTCAACATTATCTTCGTGAATCCGCTTACATCAAGCGATACCCCACGCCGGGTTCGGTGATCAAATGAACCGGCCGGGAGGGATTTTGCTCGATCTTCCGCCGCAGCTGCCCGATGAACACCCGCAAATAATGCGTCTCGTGCTCATAACCGGGACCCCAGATCAATTTTAACAGTTGGGCGTTGGTGAAGACCCGTCCCGGACTTGAGGCCAGCGTTTTCAGGAGGTCATATTCGGTTGGGGTGAGTTTGACCGGGTTGTCGTGAACCGCCACGATCCGTTTGGCGCGGTCAATCGTTAGCTCGCCCAGTCGCAGCGTGGGCTCGTCGGTCTCTTTGACCGCGCGGCGCAACGCCACCCGGATCCGGGCCAGCAGTTCCCCCATTCCAAACGGTTTGGTCACATAATCCTCGGCCCCGGCATCCAGCATCGCAATTTTGGTATCTTCCTGCTCCTTGACGGATAAGACAATCACCGGCACTTGCGACCACTCGCGGAGCTGCCGCAGCACTTCTATTCCGTCCAGATCCGGCAGCCCCATGTCGAGAATGACCAGATCCGGCTTGAACAGTACCGCTTGGTTTAAACCGTCGCGTCCGAGCGCCGCCTCGGCCATTTCAAAACCATGGGCGGTCAGCGCCACCTTTAAGAAACGCCGGATTTGCGATTCATCGTCGATGACTAAAATTCGCGAACCGGTATCATTCATGTCCGATCAACTCATTTCTGTCGGAATGGCCTTGGGTGGATGGGCGGGTAGCGGCAGGGAAAAGGTAATGGTCGTTCCCAAGCCTTTTTCGCTTTCAGCCCAGATCGTTCCTTCATGGGCTTCAACGATCGCCTTACAGATCGTCAGTCCCAGCCCGGTTCCCCGCACCGCCTGCGACGTTTTGCCCCGGTAAAATTGATCAAAGATTACGCCCACTTCGTTTTGGGGAATCCCCTCGCCCTGATCGCGGACCGCTATCCAAAGCCCGTTGCCCTGACGCTTGACTTGCAGAAGCAATTCGGTATCGGGGAGCGAGTATTTGAGGGCATTATCCAAAATATTGACCAATACTTGCTCGATTAAACCCATATCGACCTGGATCAACGGCAGTTCCGGTTCGATCTCCACCCGGACGGGCCGGTTGCCCAGCGAGCGCCGCAGACCGTTCAAGGCGATGCCGACGATCTCTTCGATGTCACACCATTCTTTTTTCAACTGCAACATGCCGCTCTGCAGCCGGGCCATATCGAACAAATTGCCGACGAGGCGGTTCATGCGCAGCGCCTCCTGCTCGACGGTACGCAGCAATTCGTTGCGGGCCGCGGGGTCGAACAGTTCCGCCTCTTCCGACAGACTGGTCACCGCCCCGATGATCGCGGCCAGCGGTGTCCGCAAATCGTGCGATAGCGAATTAAACAAAGCCATCCAGAGCCGTTCCGATTCCTGCAACAAATAAGTCTGCTTGGACGCTTCGGCCAAGGTGATCCGCTTCACCGCTAAAACAATCAGATTGGCAAACGCCTCGATTAAATGACGTTTTTCCGGATCAACCACTTGATCGCTGCCGGAAAACTCAATGGCAATCACCCCAACCGCTTGTTCATCGGAGACTAACGGCATATATAATCCTTTGGCTCCGTGTAGGGTATCGGTGCCATGCCCGGCAAGCTGACGGTGATGATAGACCCAGGCCGCCACCGCCAGTTCGTTTGCGGCGAGCAAAGCGACGCTGCTCTCCCCCGGCGGGTGGGAATGGGCTTTGATTTTTAATTCCCCCGCCTCGTTCGCCAGCAACATCACCACCGCTGCGTTGAGCGATTCGGACATCCGCTGCGCCGCCATATCCAGAACCCGGCCCAAACCTTCGGCGCCCATAATGTTTTTACTGAGCGTATACAACGCGGCGATGCGGATTTCCCGTTTACGCGCTTCATGGGCGTGATGGCGCAAGCGGCCCGCCAGGGTTCCGGTGACATAGGCAACCAGATGAAACATGATAAAACTGAATAAATACCGGAAATCCACCATGGTAAAACGAAAAACCGGCGGAATAAATAAAAAATCAAAGCAGATCGTGGCGAGGAAAGCTCCTAGCAACGCGGTGTAACGACCCCAAATGATCCCCGCGACCATCACCGGCAGCAAAAATCCTAACGCAATATTAACCAACCCAAACGTCGGCTCGACCAGCTTGCCGAGGCCGGTGACAGCTCCAACCATTCCGATGGTAATCAGTGCCGGAACCAGTTTCAGCTTGGCAGGCGCCCGGCGCGGGGCGAAACATAGCGGCGGATGGTTGGTCGGTTCGGAGATGATATGGACGCTGATTCCTTCGCTTTGGCGGAGAATTTTCCGAAAGACCGAGCCGCGCAGCAGCTGGCGAAGATTGCCCAACGCCGGTTTGCCGATCAGCAGGTGCGTCACGTTGCGCCGCCTGGCCAAGCGGATTACCTCCGCCGCGATGTCATCGCCAACGATGGTGATAATTTCGGCGCCCAATTCCTCGGCGAGTCCCAAATTGTGAGCCAAAGCCTGTTTCTCCTGATCGCCGGCCACTTCGCTCCGGGGTAGCTCCACATAAGCGGCGATCCAAGGCGACTTTAAACTGGCCGCCAAACGGTAAGCCGCCCGCACCAGTTGCGCCGAGAAGGGACTGGCGCTCACGCAGACCATGATCCGTTCGGCGGCGGGCCAGGGACCGGGAATCGCGTGGGCGCGCATATAGGTTTCCAAATCGGTATCGATGTGCTGAGTCGCATAACGGAGCAACAATTCACGCAGGGCGGTCAAATTGCCGGCCCGGAAAAAGTGCTTAGCCGCCGCTTGGGCCTGCGCGGGAATATAAACTTTCCCTTCGTCCAAGCGTTTTAAGAGTCCTTCGGGGGGAATATCGATCAACTTGATCGCGGCGTCCCGCAGGATCCGGTCCGGCACCGTCTCGCGCATCACGACTCCGGTGATGCGGGCGACCACATCGTTTAAGCTCTCTATGTGTTGAATATTAAGCGTAGTATAGACATCGATCCCGGCGTTCAGCAACTCTTCAACATCTTGGTAGCGCCGGAGATGCAGCGACCCGGGAATATTGGTATGCGCCAGCTCATCCACCAGCGCCACTTGGGGATGAAGACGCAAAATTTCATTGAGGTTTAATTCCGGGAAAGTTTTGCCTTGATAGTCAATGGTGAGTGGTTCAATCGCCGGAATGCCCTGGACCAACGCTGCCGTGTCCACGCGGCCATGGGTCTCGATCCAGCCGATTACCAGCTGAACTCCTTCGGTCAGACGTTCTTTGGCCGCCAATAACATCGCGTAAGTTTTCCCCGCGCCAGCCGAAGCGCCAAGGAAAACCGTGAGTTTTCCCCGCTCCGACTGGCGAATTTTTGTTAACAACGCATCGGGATCAGCCCGTGATTCCAATGGGACCATCACCATCAACCCCTATTTTGCAAGGAATCCAACGCTAGATTCAGGCGAAGCACATTGACCCGGGAGACGCCGAACAGACCGAGGAACGGACGTTCCGTAGCTTGGTCGATCAACCGGCTAACCGTTGCTAGGGTCAGCTTCCGGACTTTCGCCACCCGGGGCGCTTGCAGCCGGGCGCCGGCCGGTGTGATATGGGGATCCAATCCGCTTGCCGCGGCGGTCACCAGCTCGCTCGGCACGGGTTGGTTCTTTGCCAACCGATTCTCTTGCCGCACCGCATTAACCCGCTCGGTAATCGTGGCGATCAATTGGCGGTTGGTCGGACCCTGATTGGAACCTCCGGACGCCTGAGCGTCATAACCCGAAGCGGAGGGACGACCATGAAAATATTGCGCCCCCTGAAAGTCCTGGCCAATGAGGGCTGAGCCGATCGGCCGGGTCTGATTGTAAATTAACGACCCGTTCGCCTTGGCCGGAAAGCAAACTTGCGCAATGCCGGTTACCGCCAAGGGATACAGCACTCCGGTCAGCAACGTCAAACCAAGTAAAAGTAAAAATGCTTTGACAATAGTTTTCCACATGGTTTTGCTCTTTCCTTTCTACGTAGAAAATACTCCGATGCCCATCGGCGATCCTTTTATCCTTTAAAACGACAACCACAATGCTTCGTAACCTATTAAATCTTTTATAGAGTTCAACGCCCTGTGGTTACCCTTTTAAACGGCTAGGGAACGCACTTAGACTATATTTTCAATCTTTGACTACCCGGAAATAACTCCGGGTGATGCCAATCAGAACAAATTAATCAGCAGGTCGATTAATTTAATCCCGATAAACGGGACCACCAGTCCGCCCAGGCCATAGATCAACATATTGCGGCGCAACAGTTCATTGGCGCCCAGCGGGCGATAGGCCACGCCTTTTAACGCCAGGGGCACCAAGGCGATGATGATTAAGGCGTTAAAGATCACCGCCGCCAAAATGGCGCTTTCGGAGTTGGCCAACCCCATGACGTTCATTTTATTGAGCACCGGATAGGCGCCGGCGAACATCGCCGGGATAATCGCGAAGTATTTGGCCACATCATTGGCGATACTGAAGGTAGTGAGCGAACCTCTGGTCATCAGCAGCTGTTTCCCGATCCCGACCACCTCAATCAACTTGGTCGGATTACTATCCAAATCAACCATATTGCCGGCTTCTTTGGCAGCCTGGGTTCCGCTGTTCATCGCCACCCCCACGTCGGCTTGGGCCAAAGCCGGGGCGTCATTGGTTCCGTCGCCGGTCATGGCGACCAAATGTCCTTGGGCCTGGTATTCGCGAATGCGTTGCAACTTTGTCTCCGGCGTCGCTTCGGCCATGAAGTCATCCACTCCGGCTTCGGCGGCGATCGCGGCGGCGGTCAAGGGATTGTCGCCGGTGATCATCACGGTCTTAATTCCCATCCGGCGCAATTCGGCGAATCGTTCCTTCATTCCGCCCTTGACGACGTCTTTTAGATAGATTACTCCCAAGGCCCGCCGGCCTTCGGCCACCACCAACGGCGTGCCGCCTTCCTGGGCGATCCGCTCGGCGTCTTTTTGGACCTCCGGCGGGACCGCGCCGCCTTGACTTTTGACATAGTTTACAATGGCCTCGGTGGCGCCTTTGCGAATTTCCCGGGTTTCCAAGTTCACTCCGCTCATCCGGGTTTGAGCGCTAAACGGGACAAAAACCGCTCCCAACTTGGTCAGATCGCGCCCACGGATGTTGTATTTTTCTTTGGCTAAAATCACAATACTGCGACCTTCGGGGGTCTCATCCGACAAGGACGCAATCTGGGCGGCGTCCGCCAATTGGGCCGCGGTCACGCCCGGAGCCGGCAAAAATTCGGTGGCCATCCGGTTACCCAGGGTAATGGTGCCGGTCTTGTCAAGCAGCAGGACGTCGACATCGCCGGCGGCTTCGGCGGCCCGGCCCGAAAGGGCGATCACATTGCGTTTTAACAATCGATCCATTCCGGCGATGCCGATGGCGCTTAAGAGTCCGCCGATGGTCGTCGGAATCAGGCAGACCAATAACGCGACCAGCACCGTTACCGTCGGCGGAGCTCCCGCGTAAATCGCCATGGGCTCCAGGGTCACCACCGCCAGCAAGAACACGATGGTCAAGGCAATCAGTAAAATCGTCAAAGCGATTTCGTTCGGGGTTTTCTGACGTTTGGCCCCTTCAACGAGATGAATCATCCGGTCTAAAAAGGTCTCGCCGGGATTCGCGGTAACCCGGACTTTGATCCAATCGGACAGAACCCGCGTCCCGCCGGTGACGGAACTGCGGTCGCCGCCCGCTTCGCGGATCACCGGCGCCGATTCGCCGGTAATGGCGCTTTCGTCCACCGAGGCGATCCCTTCCGCCACTTCGCCGTCGCCGGGGATGATATCGCCCGGCTCGACCAAGACCAGATCGCCTTTGCGAAGTTCCGCCGCCGGGGTTGGAACGGTCTTTGCGCCGGCCAACTTTTTGGCCACCGTCTCGCTGCGGGTCCGGCGCAACGCCGCCGCTTGGGCTTTACCGCGCCCCTCGGCCAAAGCTTCGGCGAAATTGGCGAAAAGGACGGTCACCCAAAGCCAAAAGGCGATTTGCAAATTGAACCCCAGCCCGGTAGTTGGCCCGACCCAGCGATCGCGCAGAAGCGCTAAAGTCACCAATGTTGCCACGACTGCGACGACGAACATCACCGGGTTTCTCCAGAGCGTCGCCGGATTGAGTTTGGTAAACGATTCCCGCACCGCTTGCCAGATCATTGCGGCGTTCAAACTTTGCGGCTTTTTCTCAGCATTCACGGTAATTCCCCCAATTAATCACATATGTCGCAATAAGTTTTTAACCGCTTTGACTGCGACATCTATTCCGTAATTTAGATATTAAAACGATTTGCCGGCGTTCATCAGCAATTGTTCAATAATCGGACCTAAAGCGAGCGCCGGGAAAAACGTCAACGCCCCGACAATAATGACGGTTCCGATTAACACGCCCATAAATAACGGCCCTTTGGTCTGAAAAGTCCCCGGCCCGACCGGAATCAACTTCTTCCCGGCCATACTGCCCGCAATCGCCAGCACCGGCAGGATCACCCCGAAACGGCCCAAAAACATCGCCAACGCCAGGATTAAATTATAAAAGAGGGTGTTGGCGTTTAAACCCGCGAAGGCGCTGCCATTATTGCCCGCCGCGGAGGAAAATGCGTAGAGAATCTGGCTTAAACCGTGCGGACCTTTGTTGGATAATGAACTTACGCCGGCCGGCGTGACGATGGCCACCGCGCTACCGATCAAGATTAAAGCCGACGGGATCACGATTCCCAACACCGCCATTTTCATCTCGGCGCTTTCGATCTTTTTGCCAAGGTATTCGGGAGTCCGGCCGACCATCAAGCCGACAATGAAGACCGCCAAAATGACAAAGATCAAAATCGAGTAAAGCCCGGCCCCAACCCCGCCAAAGATCACTTCGCCGAGCATGATTTGGAAAAGGGGAATCATTCCCCCGAACGGTGTAAAGCTATCGTGCATGGAGTTAACCGCGCCAGTGGATGTGGCGGTGGTCGCCGTAGCAAACAACGCCGAACCGGCGATCCCGAAACGGACTTCCTTTCCTTCCAGCGCTGTCGGACTGCTGACTCCAAACGCGGCAATTTGGGGATTTCCCCGCAATTCGCTGCCATAGCAGACTGCTAAACCCGCCAGGAAAAGGAGTAACATGGCCCCGAGGATTACAGTTCCCTGACGGCGGTCCCCAACCATTCTTCCAAACGTGAAGGTTAATGCGGCTGGAATCAGGAGTATCGCCATGATCTCCAAGAGATTGGTGAAAGGATTCGGGTTTTCAAAAGGATGGGCCGAATTGGCATTGAAGAAACCGCCGCCATTGGTGCCCAATTCTTTAATGGCTTCCTGGGAAGCGACCGGCCCCATCGGCAACGTTTGGGGTTT
This sequence comes from Bacillota bacterium, assembly GCA_023417475.1. Classification (GTDB taxonomy): domain Bacteria; phylum Bacillota; class UBA4882; order UBA8346; family UBA8346; genus JAEYPR01. The sequence continues at coordinate 21,565 of JAEZFP010000008.1, forward strand.
TCCTTCCACCGTTTGAACCGTAACATACGGTTTGAAATTTTGAATCACCCCTTGCGAAACCAACACAATCGCTAACACAAATGATAACGGCAGTAAAATCCTGACCGTCGCCCGGGTCAGATCGTCCCAAAAATTTCCGATGTGACGGCTGGTTTTACGGGTAAATCCCCGGACCAACGCCATGACGACCGCAATTCCCGTGGCGGCCGAAACGAAATTTTGAACCGTTAACCCAACCATTTGGGTTAAATAACTCATGGTGCTCTCTCCGGAATAAGCCTGCCAGTTGGTGTTAGTCATAAAACTGATCGCGGTATTGAGCGCCAAAGCGCCGGGAACCGCTTGCAACTGTTGCGGATTCAGCGGCAGGAACCCTTGCAACCGCTGCAACGCCAAGACGATTATCACGCCCAAAAAGTTAAACGCCATTAAGGATCCGGCATATTGTTTCCAATCCATCTCTTGTTCCGGGTGAATGCCGGCAACCCGGTAGAGAAGCCGCTCGATGGGCCGTGCCACCGGGTCGACGAAGGTCCGCTCCCCTTGAAAAACACGCGCGATATACCGGCCCAACGGCCAAGCCAGTAACAGCGTAATCCCTAAAATCAATCCCATTTGCAGGATATCGTTTACCATTATAAATCCTCCGCCTTTACTAAAGCATAAACCAGGTAGATCAATAAAAATACCGCCACGATCCCCCCGATAAGTAAATCCATCGGATAACCACCTCCGTTTTTAATAGCTTATTTGCATCGGTTATTGATAATGCGTCGCCCGGTTGTCAAACCGGACAATCGCCCCGCATCAACCCCTTAGATCTGCAGATCATGATAGAGCTTTATCACAACGACAATAATGCAAAAGATCGCGAAAACCCCAACTCTGGATAAGAGTTCTTGCATGAGCATCATTCCTCTCGATCCCTGAATTAAAGAAGCGTGGATCTTGTGCCCTTATTATAAAATGACTCGAGGTCAAAACGGGATCAAGATCCGCCGGGTAACCGTAAAGAAAGTATAAAGATCAAAACCGGTTATTCGCGGCACCCCGGCTCGGCAATCCTCTGCCCAGGTTGTCAAATCGGCCATTCCGGCGGTTGAATTCTATTTTTGGGGACCGGAATAGCGAATTCAGGTAGCAGGATTCGACACCAAGGTGGTTGGATTCGAAATCTCGGTCCTGGAATTAAAGATTCGGATGGTTAAATTCAACATCGCGGCTCCCGGGAAGACCATTCGGGTTCCGGAAACCGTTTCCGGGGGAGCGGAATTAACCGTTCCGCTTGTGGAAAGTACGGCGGGGGGAAGATTCCGGGACGCTATGGGTGGTTGATTGACGAGTGGGGTTGCCCAAAAGGAAACCCGGGTGTCGGCGACCCGGGTTTACCACCAGCAAATAACTTGATGCCCATTCTTTCCGCCAGCTCTAAAGTTCCGGCTTAAATCGCATCAATTGGTACGGATAAATTTTGAAGATTAGCGAACCCATTGAAAAATATTTTTTTGGAGGGAAATTTGATTTATACCTCTTCTTTAAGTTTCCACCAAGATTTTATGTCAAAAAACCGTATTGATTGCCCAAATTGGACCGTGTTATAATTTGGGAGAATCAAACAATTTTAAAGGTACGTACCAATTTTTACAGTCAAATGATATTTCTAATGACCTTTTTGTTATAAATTGCCAAAAGCTCCAATTGTATTGGAGCGTCGGTAATTTTATAAATCAGGTGGTTTTTTGCGGGTTGCTGATTTGCTGCTCTTCCAAACGCTGGACATAGGAGGTGAACCCGCCTACTAAAAACCCGTCGAAAACTGACCGACCAAAACACAAAGACAGAGAGGTGGGAATGGGATGATAGTATCCCAAAAATCCAACCCGAGCGCGAGACGTTTCCCGAAAGTCTCCCCGGGAAGGCTGGGACTTATTTGTTTGGCGTTATTTTTAGTTTTACCGACGTTGATCGCGATTGTTTCAAGCGGCAACAACGGGGTCACCGCCCTGGCGGCGACCACCAACGTGACCTTCACCAAAAGCGGCGGCTGGTTAGAGTCGGCCTATGCGGAGTGGAGTCCGGTGAGCGGCGCCAACGGTTATAATGTTTATTACAAACCGGCCGCCGCTTCCGACGCGCAATATCTCAAACTCGACGGACAATTAATGCGGCAGTATCCGACCTATTTCCGGGCCGACGCGCTGGGATTAACCCCCGGCAGTTACGTCATCAAGGTCGTGCCGACCGCCAGTGGGACCGAGCTGCTTTCCGCAGCGGCGACCACAGCCACACTCACCGTCAAGGCGCATACCAGGGAAGGGTTCGCGTTTTCCGCCCAATCGCCGCTGAAAACCGGCTCCGGTGGTTATAACAACGATGGCACAGTCCCAAGCAACGCGCAGATCATTTACATCACATCGAAAACCGCCAACACCGTGACATTAGCGGTCATCACCAGCAGCAGCGGAACAAAAACCACCTATACCGGCCTGGTCAATATTTTATCGGGCAGACAAAAAGGCTATGATAAGACACCCTTGATCATCCGGATCATCGGGCAGGTCAAAGGCGCGGACATCAGCGGCCTTAACAGCAGCGGCTATCTCCAAGTCAAAGGTTGTTACAATGTCACCATTGAAGGCGTCGGCGAGGACGCCACGGTGTATCAATGGGGCATGCTCGTCCGGAGCGCTCATAATGTCGAGATTCGTAATCTTGGCATCATGTTGTTCCCCGACGACGCCATCTCGCTCGACACCGATAACCAAAACATCTGGGTCCATAACAACGACATCTTTTACGGCGCCCCCGGCAGCGACGCCGATCAGGTCAAAGGCGACGGTTCTTGCGACGTGAAAGGGTTCTCGGACTATATCACCGTATCCTACAATCACTTCTGGGATTCGGGCAAAGCGTCCCTGTGCGGCATGAGCGATTCCCAGGAGTTCCATGTCACCTATCACCGTAACTGGTTTGACCATTCCGATTCCAGACACCCGCGGATCCGCGTCGGGACCGTCCATGTCTACAATAACTATTTCGACGGCGTTTCCAAATACGGCGTCGGCAACACCAACGGCGGGTCAGCCTTTGTCGAAGCCAACTATTTCCGCAATTGCAAATACCCGCTGTTAATCTCGATGCAAGGCACCGACATTTATGACGGGAGCGAGGGGACTTTCTCCAGCGAACCCGGGGGGATCAACAAAGCTTACAATAATAAAATCGAAGGGGCGACCCGGCTCGTTTACCACACCGGTGACGCCACCCAATTCGACGCTTATTTAGCCGGCTCAAGAAATGAAGTTGTTTCCAGCACCTATAAGACGGTCAGCGGTGGCAATACCTATAACAATTTTGACACCGCCTCCACCATGTACGCCTATACCCCGGATGCGCCGGATAACGTCAAAACCGTGGTCACCTCCTACGCCGGCCGGATCAACGGCGGCGATTTCAAATGGACCTTCACCATGGCGGACGATACCGACTCCGGTGTAAACGCCGCCTTAAAACAAGCCCTGACCAATTATGTATCGCCATTGGTCGCGACGCCGGTTACCTCGGCCACGCCGACTCCGGCCCCAACCGCCACACCGACGGCAACCGTCAAAGTTTCAGCGACGCCCACGGCGACCACCGGCGCCGCAACTCCCACGCCGACCGTCAAGGCGACGGCCACTCCGGTCGCTACCGCAACTCCGTCCGGGAGCGTGTTGTTCACCGATAATTTCGAATCCGGCAGCTTCGCCAGCTGGACTGCGACCCAGGGCGCCTGGTCGGTCGTGACCGACGGCACCAAAGCCTTGGCGCAAACCAGCACCTCGGCCGAGGGACGCATTTCCGCCGGTAGCTCCGCCTGGACCAATTATAGTGTCAAAGCCGATATCAAGGTCGACAACTATAACTCCAACCGGGTCCAACTTTGCGGTCGTTATCTCGACGGCAACAACTACTACGCCGTATCGCTCTATAAAGGCACCACACTCGAAATTCGCAAAAAAGTCAACGGCTCCTCAAGCACTATCACCAGCAAAACCCTGGCAATCGCGACCGGCGCCTACCATACCGTCGAGCTTGAAATGATCGGTTCCAACATCAAAGTTTACGTCGACGGCGCGTTACAGCTTTCAACCACCGAAAGCACGCTGACAGCCGGCGCGATTGGCCTGGTTCCCATCAAGGCCGTCGCCAAATTCGACAACATTGTGGTCACCGCGAAATAACTCATATAATAACCGGATCGTAACTCACGGCTGTTGCAGACGAATTCAAAATCGTTTTGCAGCAGCTTTTTGTATTCCGGCAACATTCGCGATCGTTCAAGATCAATTTGAGATTATTCACAAATCAATCATGATTTGCGGGGCGTATAATATTTTCCGCCGCACCGCCGTTGTCAACACTTCGGGATTCGTCAACGGATGGTCGGCGCTCAACCGGCTGATCGTTTCGATAATCCGGAGCGCGCCCGTTACAATCGTTTCCTTCCGGAGTTGGACCGCCCGTGTTTCCTTCATATCGGGCATGCCCCGGAACGCCCGGTGCAGCACGCCCCGGACAATTTGACAACTTTCCACGATATCCGCGGGGGTGGCGGCATGGTCTCCTTCGCAAAACCCCACGACGTGAATGATATGGGGTTCAACCTGTAAAGCCAGTGCCGTCGAAGCCGCCAACTCTCCCTTGGCAATATGGGGTTGCGGCGAAAGACTGGCGAGTCCGGCGCGCACTTCGCGCCAGATCCGGAAATTAGCGTCGGCCAACGGTTGGAGCAACTCCAATTTGGCCAGCATCTTGGCCAGGTCGTCCGTGGGGGTGGTCCGGACCGGCGTATTCCACATCATTTGCAGAATAAAATCCTTGACCCCGTATTGCTTGGCGTTGCAGGCGGCCAAATACGCCGCGGCCACCGCCACTTCGGCGGGAGCGTCGCGCAAACTCCAATGATGCGCATCATTGACTTCCACGGGAAGGTTCTTCCGGCCATACCAGGCCATCGCCTGCTGGTTCTCGGCAATTGCCGCATTTAATGCGCGGCCCGAACGCCCGTCCAACACGCTATACCAAAAGAGCGGAATCGCGGCCCAGGCATTATGCAGCTCTTTCACGCTCAACTCCGCCCAAGGGATTAAATCTTGCGTCCCGCTGTAAATCCGCAACAACGGATGATTGCCGGTTTGCGCCGCTTGGTAAATCGCCCGTAAGTCCGCGGCGCGCCGCACCGGCACTCCCCCCGCCCCGTCCTGGCTTTTTACCATCTCCGGTTGCCGAAAGAAAAATTGCTGGGCGTTTTGGTCCGGGCCAATCGAAATGATATCCAAGGTTTTGGAGTTGGCAATGGTTTGCACCCCTGCGATTGTCGCCGCAAGACTGGGCAAGCCGAAATGGTGGCGCAACAGCGGGTACGGAGTCTGGTTCGCAATCCGTCCCAACAATGTATCGGCCCATTGCATCCCGGCGGTTGTTTGGTCTTGACCGTTCAACCACATCAAAACTTCGGCTTCGCTCTCCGCCCCGGCACCGAAGATCTTCTGAAACAAGCCGGTTTTTTGCGCCTCCCGGCACACCGGCGGCGTTCCCCCGAACAGCCATTGCGTCCCGGGGAATTTACGGGCGGCCGTTTTCGTTTGAAGCTCGGCCAAGATTTTGGCGGCGACCGCCGGTGTCAGGCGATAGCTCAATCCCACGTAATCGGGCCGCTCCCGGCCGATTCCCTCGAGAATCTGGTCGACCGACAGACCCACGCCGCCCCAGACGGTTTGATAGCCGCATTCCTCGGCCAAATGAAAGAAGCGGTAAATACCCGCCACATGTACGCAATTGCCAAGCGTGCATCCCCAAATCTTCCCTTTTTGCGTCATTAAAATCCCTCCAGCGCAATGTAGCGAATCTCCTTATGAGTGCGGCCCGTCAATCCCATTTGGGTCACGGTTCTACCCTCCGCCCAATAATCGCAACCATTCATCAATCCCGCTAAATGAATGATCTGTTTGATCGTGGGGGTCGCCACGCCCAACAGATCCCCCAACGAAGCGATGGGGACCAAACTCATCGGGACATCTTCCCAAAGATAACGGTGGTCGACGGTTGCCGGAGCCATAATCCCCTTGTACCCGGAGTTATTGCGAATGGCGTTGTATAAGGTTTTCCCGTGGGCGTCATAGGCCATATACAACCACTCCCGGGCGGTCATCGCCTTAATGCCAAGCGCGGCGGCCACCGCCACCCGCTCATTGTCGATCTGCTCCAGCACTTGGGCGACGGCTTTGGTGATGCCTTCGAAATAGAACTGAAATTCGCCCCGGGTCGACTCAATCCGCGCCGCATTCAACACCATCAGGGCCGGATGAAACACGGCTCCGATATTGTCCAAGCCGGTTTTAATCACATTATCGCCCGGCACAAATTGCGGGAAAGCCGGGTGGATGATCTTCAGTAAATCGACGGTCTGGTTGCCCGGCAAAGCCGCCAACGGAACTGAATTTTTGACCCCGAAGATCCGCACCTGCGCCGGATTGGTATTACGGCAAGCGTACAGCAGGGTCTGGGCTTCCCCGATCAGCACCTCCTTGTCCATCCCTTGTTCTTTGAAAACTTGAAGCACTTCAAGGGCGCCCCCGGTCCGTCCGGGATTCAATATAACCGTTTGGCCGTTCCGCAGGTATGGACTCATGATTGTCGCCATATACCGGTGGGCGTTGGCCGGCACGACCACCATCACCACATCCGCTTCAGCGATCGCTTCCGCGATATCGGCGGTAACCACTTCAACGTAACCGCTCCCTTCGACGGCGCCAAACACCTCAATCCGGCCCGCCAATTTGATCGGGTTCAACCGTTCCGCGCCACGGTTAAACAAACGCACCGGAAAGCCCATTAGACCCAAATGCCCTGCCATCGCCATTCCGCCATGCCCCGCTCCCAATACTGCAAAACGTAATACTCCCATTTTTCCCGCCCCTTTCGATTATGATTGACTTCGACCATTGCCCTGAAGCGGCATTTGGTTGGCCATTCCTTTAAATTTACATAATACTAATATGGAGATAACAAAAGACCATGGAGGTTGACCATGGTCTTAAAAATTTTGGCACCTCTCTTGCAACGCTTACGAGGTTAGCTGACGGATTCGGGTCGAAGAGTAACCCTAAACAAAGATTGCGGCCAATCTTTGTTACTCACCCCACTAAAATGGTTCCCCCGTTCTCGGTGATCGGGATTAAGCGTTTGAAGCATATGTAATTATCAACAGCTAAACAATGATTATATAATTAGGGACCCGTCCGGCAAAAACCTTCCTTATTTCAAAAGTAATTTTTTCCAAGGGATAAACGATTAGGGATACAAATATTCGTCTTGCGGCGGATTGACCTTAGCGGCGACGGTTGCCGTCATATACGGAAACAGCTTCTCCGGCGTGGCCATGATTGCCAGCGGATCAAGGCTCTTTAATTTCGGGTCAAACGGTTGAAGTTGGATGGCTCCCGCCACTTCAACCCAATCGTTTTCCTGATAGACGCCGGGCTTTGGTAACTTGACCAACACTCCCGCCGGCAAACCGTCGGCCGCGCAGCAACTGATGATCATCCGGTATACGACGATCTCATCCGTCTGCAGGAGCGGGGAGTTCATCACCTTGCCAATCACCCGGATCTCGGAACCCAGCAGTTTTTGTTTTGGGGCTTTCCGAGTATCAAAGATAATATCGCCGATTTGCAGTTGGGTATATTCCGGGAGTTCACCCGCGGCGACGGTTGTTTTAGCCTTTGTTGCAGCGGTCGCCGCGGCAATTTGGTATTTGTCGGCCTCGGTTGCCGTCCCGGCATTTGGTTGACTCTGACCAGATGGACGCTGTTGAATTACCGTCCCCGGTCGGGGGAGGTAATTCCCAAGCTTCGCAGTGTCGGGGCCGTTCCCCGAATTGTTGTCAGTGACGACCGCCTGGGGTTGATAACTCCAGCCGTTGGGATTGGGATTCGCTTGATAGGTGAGCGTTTCCGGCGCCACCATCATGGATAACAATAAGGGCAAAAACAGAATATAACTGCTCATGGAGACGGTCTCAGCATGATGGTGGCCGCAGCCGTCGTCATCATGGCGATGCCCACACTCGCAATCATCGTGATGGTGATGACCGGCGCAGCTTGTGTCATGGGAATGTTTTTTTGATCGAACGACGATTTTCGAAAAGTTGTGAAAAAGCATCGCGCCCAAGATCACCAAGGTCAAAACCGTCAGAAAGGAAAGTCTGGGATTAATGTATTTCCGGAGCGATCCTGTCTGCAACAGGAATAACAGAAAGATGAAATATCCTCCCAAGCTTGCCGTGATAAAATAGCGCTTCGAGTTCGTCAAGTTTAAAACCTCCCCCACAGCAGGCGGTCAGCCGCCAAAAGATTGAAGAACGAACATACGATCAACACTAGCAGCGCGCAACATCCGAAAATAAGCAGCAACGCTTTGAGGCGAAAGCTTTTCAACAACAGCAAGGCGTTTTTGATATCCAGCATCTGCCCAAAGACCATAAACGCCATCACGCTGCCCATCGGAAAATGAAGTGTGAACGAACGGGCGACAAAAGCGTCCGCTTCGGCGCATAACGACAAACTCAAGGCAAGCAGCATCATCACCGCCACCGACAAAACCGGATTTTGGGTGAACACCATTAGCGCTTGCTTCGGAACCATGGTTTGAATGGTCGCGGCAATCAACGACCCAATAATTAGAAACTTCCCGACTTCCAGAAACTCCTCATTGGCATGTTCGAAAATGGCCCCTATTTTTGATTGTCGGGACTGTTGACATACGCACGAGCCGTGAGCATGAGCGGTATGATCGTGGTCTTCGCCCACCGTCGTTTCGTTCGCGGCGGCTTCCGACATTTCCCGAAGCGCCTTGGCCGAAAAAACTTCGTTGAGGGTTGGTAAACAGCGGGCGGAGAGCATGGCGACGATAATGCCGATCCCAACCGCCATTCCCACCCGCAACAAGGTGATGGGCAGATTATATCCGAACGCGGTGGCGGTGGCCCAAACTGTGATTGGATTCACCAAAGGGGCGGTCACCAAAAAAGCGATCGCCATATACGGCGGGACTTTTTTCAGCAATAACCGGCGCACCACCGGAATGACGCCACAGTCGCACACCGGGAAAAAGAAACCGGCGCCGATCGCGAACAATATCCCCGGCAGTTTTCGAGTCCGGGTCAATTTGCGTTCCACCATTTCGGGCGTGATCAAATTTTGCATTAAAGCCGATCCGAAAACCCCGATCAGGACAAACGGCAGGGCCTGGATAATAATACTTAAAAAAATCGTTACCAATTTGGGTAATTGGCTCAAAATGGCGGTTGGGATGGTCAGGCCATGCAACGCGATAAACGTAAGAATAAACGCCAAAAGAAAAAGGGAAAAGGCTGTTTTGGCTAACTTTTTCATCCTTTCAATCCTCTCGATCGCTAATTTTAAAATGCAAAAGCAAACAACCCTCCCGCTCAGTGATCGTTGAGGGAAGAGGTCTTGTCACATCGGTGTGATTTTTAATTTCTTTGGGTTCTTCCAGAAAGTCGTCTACGCTAGCAGAGAGGATACAGAGGCGGTCCGCGAAATCGCCGACCGAAATAGGGTTCAAACCGGTGGTATGATTCGACTGTCAGGCCGGGCAACAACCCAACGCTGCCCACCAGGAGGTAAAAGACCATGCAATCCGTAAACCCGGTCAATAATAACTGGCAAAAGACACATTGACCATCGTTCCCCTCCCAAGGGGAATGGTAATGACCGTGACAAACCAACACCAGCAATAAGCCGATGAGGCTCAATATGAGGATTTGTCGGAAAAGCGTCTGCTTCATTGTCACCACCTGAATCGTTTTAGAAGTTTCGATCGATTCTCCCTTATCATATCATTTGGTAATTGATGTATCAATCCTATCGGAGTACATCTCCAATCAATGGTTGAAGTTGAGTGCCGATAAGCGTTGATTCATCCCAATCAATTTCGCGCAAGAGTGGATCTTGACTGAAGTTTTGTTTGATGATAAAATTTAAATGCAAAAAATTCTATTTTTAAAGTCAGGTAATCCGTGGATTCTCACAGCGTATAATCGGTTGTTTTTACGCAAATACTGATAAGGTCTTTAACTTTTCCTGATAATAATCCATCTTGTAAATGCAAATTTTTTTATATTGGTGGGATCCTTGTGGAAGATCAGTTCGTTAAACTTAAAAACCAGGGATATAAACTAACCAAACAGCGTCGTGAAATTTTGGAAGCGTTGGATGACAGTCCGCCTTTGGTGGCTGAAGAAATACTCAATCTCGTCAAAAAACATTGCAATGTCAATTTGAGCACCGTTTACCGCAATTTGGGAATTCTTCAGAAAATGGGCCTGATCCGTAAGGTCAACAGCCTTGGGCAAGCCGATCAGTATGAGTTGGTCAAAAGCAATTGCCGGCATACGGTTGAATGTCTAAAATGCGGCGCCAAGGTGTTTTTTTCGGAATGTTTTTTTGATCAGATGGTCAGCGATGTCGAATCGAAAACTCACTTCAAAATCAAAAAACACACCTTGGAATTTTACGGTACCTGTCCAAACTGTAACGGGTAACGATCATGGTAATACTATAGTTGAGGTAACGATGGGAAAACGCCTTTGGGTCCTGTTCTTTTTCCTGTTAATTTGCTCGTTATTTTTGCTAACCGGTCATGTCCATCTCCATGACGATGGCGCCCATTGTCCTTTTTGCGCCCTGATCAATACCGGTCTTTGCATTACCGTAGCGTTTCTGCTTTATCTGGTTTTCACCGTAATGATGGCAATTGGTAAGGACTCGCAAGTTATCTTACTCCCTGAAGCGTTTTTAAACATTTGTCTGCGGTCGCCGCCGTTACGCCAACCGACCCGGTAACAATGAATACGATAATGGAGGCGTAAAAATGAATTCAAAATCCGTTAAAATAATCACTGGAATATTGCTTGTTTCCCTGGCTATCTGCGCTTTGGTCAGCATCAACCATCAGCCCCTCGAGGCCAAACCCGCGGATAACCAATTGACAATTGCCACTTCGTTTTATCCGATGTATGTTCACACTATCAACGTGACGAAGGGTGTCAAAGGGGTTTCAGTCATCAATATGACGAAACCGCAAACCGGTTGTCTCCATGATTATCAGCTGACTCCGGACGATTTGAAAACTTTGGAAAAGGCCAAGGTTTTCGTGGTGAACGGCGCGGGCATGGAGGCTTTTCTGGGTAAAGTGATCAAACAAATGCCCAAATTAAAAATTATCGAGGCCAGTACAGGGATTCCCTTAATCAAAGGCGATGGCGAAGCAGGCGACAATCCCCATGTCTGGGTCAGTGTCTCCCATGCCATCCAACAAGTTAAGACCATCGGGGATCAATTGGCGAAAGCCGATCCCGCCCATGGCGCCCAATACCAAAAAAACGCCGTTGCTTATATTCAAAAACTGGAAGCCTTGCGAGAAAAAATGCACCAAGGATTGGATCCGATCCGCAATCGCAACATCATCACTTTTCACGAAGCCTTTCCCTACTTCGCCAAAGAGTTTAATCTGAAAATCGTGGCGGTGATTGAACGGGAACCGGGATCGGAGCCAAGCGCGAAAGAATTGGCCGAAACCATAAAAATCATCAAACAAGCCAAAGTAAAAGGCTTATTTGCCGAACCGCAATATCCGGCGAAAGCCGCCGCGACGATCGCCCGCGAGACCGGGATGAAAGTTTCCTTCCTTGACCCGGCCGTTACCGGCGCCGCCAATGGCGACCCCGACGCTTATCTCAAGACGATGGAACAGAATTTAAAATCTTTAAAAGAGGCCTTGCAATGAATCAACGTCATCCCGGTTGCGCCGGTATTCCCGGTAACGCCTGCAATCTTTGCTGCACCAAGATTGAGGATTTTAACGTTACCTTCGGGAATACGGAAATCCTTAAAGATATTAACTTGCATATTCATTGCGGGGAATTGACGGCAATTATCGGCCCGAACGGCGCCGGAAAAAGCACTTTGCTTAAAGCGATTTTGGGAGAGGTCAAACATACCGGACGATTAAACTTTTTGGGCCCGCAGGGGAAACAACCAAACCACCCCGTGATCGGATATGTTCCCCAAAGCATCCAGTTTGACGTCGGTTCCCCGATGAATGTGACGGATCTGTTTCTGGCGTCGCTAACCAATCATCCGGTTTGGTTGGGACACGCCAAAGCGGAACGCGGCCAAACCCTGGAAGCGCTCTCCAGGGTTCAAGCCGAACACCTTGCCAATAAACGCCTCGGCAACCTGTCCGGCGGGGAAATGCAACGGGTTTTACTGGCGTTGGCCCTTCAACCGATACCTGATCTGCTCCTGTTGGACGAACCCATTTCCGGCATCGACCAGCGCGGGATGGAGTTGTTTTACTCCCTCGTGTCCAAGCTGCGCGAGGAGTATGATTTGTCAATCATTTTAATCTCGCACGATCTGGGTATGGTTCAGAAATACGCCGACCGGGTCGTGTTGTTACATCGCGTTATCCAACGCGTCGGTACTCCCGGAGAAGTTTTCTCCGATCCCCGGTTCGTGGAGACGTTCGGCTCGATGTGGTTAACCCCGGAATCCGCGGAGGGAGAACAATAATGGATATTTGGTATATTCTGACCGATTGGCTGCCCTTCGCCTGGCTGCAGCATCTCTTTATGAAAAACGCTTTACTGGCCATCATCTTCGTCACGCCGGTTTTCGGTATTTTGGGGACCATGGTAGTCAGCAACAAGATGGCCTTTTTCGCCGATTCGTTAGGCCATTCCGCTTTAACCGGCATTGCCATCGGCGTTATTTTGGGGATCCGTAATCCAATCTGGTCAATGATTGGGTTTGCTTTACTCTTCGCGGCAGGCATCCTGGTTGTCAAAAACGGCAATAAAACCTCTACCGACACGGTCATCGGCGTTTTCTCCGCCGTGGCGGTGGCCCTTGGCATCGTCATTCTTTCCCGGGGCGGCGGATTTAACAAATATTCCACCTATTTGATCGGGGATTTGCTAAGCATCTCCCCGGAAGAGATCGGCATGCTTGCCCTGGTTTTAATTTCTGTGATTGTATTCTGGTATTTTTCCTTTAACAAACTGCTTTTGGTCAGCATGAACGAATCGTTGGCCAAAAGCCGCGGCGTCAAAATTCATGTCATGGAAGTCTTATTCACGGCTTTCATTGCGGTGATTATCACCATCTCCATTCAATGGATCGGCATCCTCATCATCAATTCGCTGTTGATCCTGCCGGCGGCGGGCGCGCGGAATATTGCCGGCAGCGCCAAACAATATCATATGTATTCTGTCGTTATCGCCTTACTTTCCGGCATATCCGGCCTGATTCTCTCGTATTATTGGGGGACGGCGACCGGGGCCACCATCGTTTTGATCGCGGCCTTATTTTTCTTCATTACCTTTTGTTTACGGCGATTTTTCAATCTATAGCGGCCGATTGATTGTTGTTGGTTACTTCGTCAAACTCCCATGCCCCATCGGTTTTAAAGATAAAAAAACGGGATTATTGATCTTTGCGCGTTTCATCGGTTTGGGCCCGATAGTGCCGATGCCCGCCGGAAAGATTGTAAACCCGCTTGAAGCCGTGATTGATCAGGATATTCTGCGCCGCATTCCCCGTAACCCCTTTATTACAGTAGGTCACTGCCAGTTGGTCCTTAGCGAGACCTTTCATGGCGTCTCTAATGATCTCATGCGGCAGGTTGACGGCTCCGTCCACATGGGCCTGCCGGTATTGCTCTGCCACCCTCGTGTCAATGACGTTTATTGCTTCCCCAGCGTTTATTTTTGCTGTGAGTTCTTGAGGAGTCATTAACCTTCGGCCGCGCTCAATGTCATTGGTCAAAATCATTCCGGTATACATCACCGGATCTTTGGTGGTTGAAAACGGCGGCGCATAGGCCAGATCGAGATGAAACAAGTCCTGAACTTTGGCGCCAAAGGTAAGCGCCGTCGCAAAAACATCGATCCGTTTATCAACGCCGGACTTGCCAATAATTTGCACGCCCAACAACTTACCGGTACTCCGGTCCGCGACCGCTTTGATCAACATCTCTTCGCCATGGAAATACTCCGGTTTGTCAGGTTTGATATTGTGGCAAACAACCACCTGATAACCTGCTTGCCGGGCTTCGTTTTCGGTCAATCCCGTCTGCGCGACCGTCGCCTCAAATATTTTAAAAATTCCGGTTCCCAAAACTCCCCGGAACTCCAGATCCCCGCCGGTGATCCGGTCGCCGGCGATGCGTCCCATCTTATTGGCGGTCGAGCCTAACGGCCGGTAAAGGGGTTTGCCGGTGATCAACGAAAAGCTTTCCGCGCAATCGCCGCACGCGTAAATCGCTTGAAGGTTCGTCTCCATCCGTGAATTGATCTTAATCGCCCCGGTCGAACCCAGCTCGACACCGGCGTTTTTGGCAAGTTCAACATTGGGCCGAACCCCGGTAGCCATAATAATCAGATCGGTCTCAAGGACATTCCCGCTCCGAAGAACGACTCGAGTAACACCGGCTTCACCTTGCAACTCGGTGACAAAATCATTCAGGTACATGTCGATCCCATGCTTGCGTAAAATATCCCGCAGATAAACCGACACATCTTGGTCCAACCCCTTCATCAGGTGGTCTTCCGCTTCCACAACAGACACTTCGATTCCAATCGCCTTCAGATTCTCAATCAGCTCCAGCCCGATAAAACCGGACCCAATCACTACCGCTTTTGGGGGATTGGACTCTTTGATAAAATTTTTAATGGCCTCGGCGCTCTTGACATTCCTGAGGACGAATACGTTTTTTTTAGCGATTCCGCGGATTGGAGGCAGCACTGGCGTAGCCCCGGTCGCTATGACCAATTTATCGTAAGTTTCACTGAAAACCGCCCCCGAGGTTAAGTTCTTGACTTCAAGGGTCTTTACAGCGGGATGAATGGCCAGCACCTGATGACCGGTTAAAATGTCGACACGATACTTGCTTTTGAAAAATGCCGCATTTCTGGGCACCAACTGCTCCCGTGTCGCGACCTTTTCTCCGATAAAATAGGGCAATCCACAGGCTGAATACGATATGTCGCTATCCGTTTCGAATATTTTGATTTCGGCAGCTTCATTGTTCCGTCGCGCTTTGGCAGCCGCCGACGTACCCGCGGCTACCGCGCCAATGATTACGATCTTCATTGAATCGCCCCTTTCCTTTCGCGTGATGTTTCCGGTTCGTTGAACGAATCGACGCTTTTACTTCAATTGCCATTTCCGTTGCCAGTTTAGGGCGACGTTTACTAAACCGATCATTACCGGCACTTCAACCAATGGCCCAATGACCGCCGCAAACGCCGCTCCGGAATTCAAGCCAAATACCGCTACGGCTACGGCAATTGCCAATTCAAAGTTATTGCTGGCGGCCGTAAACGACAACGTGGTTGTTTGAGGATAGTTCGCTCCCATCCTCTTACTCATCCAAAAACTGACGAGAAACATTACGGCAAAGTATATGAATAACGGAATTGCAATCCTAAGCACATCCAAGGGAATCCGGACAATCAGCTCCCCCTTCAGGCTAAACATAACCAGGATGGTAAATAAGAGCGCAATGAAAGTAACCGGACTGATCTTCGGAATAAACTTCGTCTGATACCACGTTGTGCCTTTTGCCCGAACCATCAAGAAGCGGGTCGCCATTCCGGCAATAAAAGGAATTCCCAAATAAACAAAGACGCTTTCGGCAATTTGACCGATGCTCACCTGGACCAGGCTTCCTTTTAATCCGAAGACCGGCGGTAAAACCGTGATAAAAATCCACGCATAAACACTATAAAATAACACCTGAAAAATACTGTTGAAGGCTACCAGCCCCGCCGCATACTCGGTATCTCCTTTAGCCAAGTCGTTCCAAACAATCACCATGGCAATGCAACGGGCCAAACCGACTAAAATCAGACCAACCATATATTCGGGATAGCCATGCAAAAAGACCACGGCCAACAAGAACATCAATACCGGCCCAATGAGCCAGTTTTGAACGAGGGACAAACCAAGCACCTTCCAATTGCGGAATACGTCTCCCAGCTCTTCGTATTTAACCTTAGCCAACGGCGGGTACATCATGAGGATTAGTCCGACGGCAATCGGGATATTGGTGGTTCCCACCTGAAAACGGTTGATCCATTTGCCGATATCCGGGATTGCCTGACCGAATAAAACTCCCAATACCATCGCTGCGAGTATCCACAATGTTAAGTAACGATCGACAAATGATAATTTACCGGTGACTCGTTCGGGCACGAAAGTCCCTCCTTTTATTAAGTAGGATTGATCGAGGCAATCTTCCCCATTTCACTAATGATTATATTTACATTTAATCATATATTGTCAAAAAAATTATTCCTTTTTCGGGCACTGCTCCCGGATACATTCGAGACTGGAATCACTTAGCGCTTGTAACTTCTGTACGTCAGCCTGAAACGCCTTCACCTTAACCAACTCTTGTTCCAATACGTTTTGCAGAAATGGGAAACTGGCAATGGTCGCTTGATTGATCCGGTAATAAACAAATTGGCCGTTTTTTTCACTCGCAATCAACTCCGCGTCTTTGAGTTTGATTAAGTGCCGGGAAACGTTAGACTGGTTCATCTCCGAAAGACTCTCAATTTCACAAACGCAAAGCTCCCTTTGGTAAATCAAATTGAAGATTCGTAACCGGTTTTCATCGGCAATGGCTTTCAGAATTTTTAACAATTTCATGGCTACCCTCATCGAGTATATTCACTTTTACTCATATACTAATTCAACCAACACCGCTTGTCAACCCTAAGCCCTTTAGGGCTTTTTTCGAAAATTTATTTCCTTCCCGCCGCCACAAAGATACTGATGTTTGCCTGTTGGTCGCAATTTCCTTCGGAGGTGGCGCAACAATTTTGACCGACACAATCGACCATCACCTCGCGAAGGCCGGCACCAACAAACCACCCTTTGATATCATCCCGGTTAAACCCAAGCCAGTGGTCATGCTGTTCGGTTTGGAGAAACGTAAACTTGTGTTCGTCCAAATCGGTGATGATCAACTTGCCGCCCGGTTTTAAAATCCGGACCATCTCCCGGATTGCCTGTGCCGGTGATTCGACATGATGCAAGTACATATTGGCAAATGCATAGTCAACGCTACCCTCGGCGATCGGCAATGCCGCGGCGCTGCCAACCCGGTAATCAACTGCGCCCGCAACGCCAAACTTTGCTTTCATGGTGTCGAGCATCGCCGCCGACTGGTCCACCGCAATGACTTTTAGTCCCTTTGCCACCAACCCTTCGGTGATAAAACCGGTCCCGGCGCCCAGATCCGCCGCGATTAACCCGGGAACGATACCGGCGACCTGATAGGCCCGCTCCCGGACTGCTGTTGCAAAAAAGCCTTGGCGCATCGTATCCCAATTGCCGGCCACTTGGTCAAAATATATTTTACTGCCCATCTTGGCGATCCCCTTTCTTATTTTGGCGAATAGCCCCCCGGTTTTAAAGATATCTCCCAACCTCTCGCCTCATCGTTTTATTCCACGCCCGTTTAACAGCAGCCGTTTGCCCCTAACGCCTGGTTTAAAAGCTGCAAGCTTTCCAGGACTTGAGTCCGCTTCCCTGGCGGAATTTTTTCAAATAGGCTTGCAAAAAACTCTTCCATGCGTTCTTCGATGGTTTCAAATGCCTGCCGGCCGGACTCGGTGAGTTGAATCGTAATGTAACGCCGGTCCGCCGGATCTATCTCCCGAACCGCCATGCCGTTGGCAACCAGATTATTGATGGTGCGGCTCATGGTGCTCTTATCGAGAGACAACGCGTCGGCCAGATCGTTTAGCGAAATGCTTCCGGCTCTGCCGATTTCGACCACGGCATGGCATTGCGCAAACGTCACTCCGCAACAAGCGGTTTCCAGTTCATCGAGTAATCCGAGTTTTCTTTCCAACACCCGGACGGCTTCCCGTAAAGCTTTTGCATTCGTTTGGCAATCCATAAATCATCCCTCCAGCATCATTGTAGTATAAAACTGTTGCATATTACAACAGTTATCTTTCGAAATATCTCCCGGATCGATGCAACAACAGATAAATATTGACATCGGGGTGAAGTTATATTACGATATAACCAATTTATACCCATACCCCTAGGGGTATTGGTAATCTAAAGGAGTGGATGCGGATGCGTCAATGTATGGACATTCCAAATATCCAGGCCCGCATTAAAAAGGCCGAGGGTCAACTACGCGCGATCTCGGCGATGGTTGACAAAGACGTTCCTTGCGAAGATATTTTGATCCAGATTAACGCCGCCAAAAGCGCGTTGCACAAGGTCGGTCAAATGGTTCTGGAAGGGCATTTACAACATTGTGTCCGTGACGGCATCGAACATGGCGACGCCGAAAAAACCATTGCCGAATTCGCGAAAGCCGTTGAGCATTTTTCAAGAATGGGATAGGAGAACCGTCTTATCATGCAGCAATTCATACTCTTTTTCAAAGACGAAGCCAAAAGGACCCTGCTGTTTCTGTCATTATCAGCGCTTGCCTTAATCCTCAGTTTTCTGCGGCTCGGTGATTTTGCCATTGATCCGGCTTGGGTCGCCATTATCTGCTGCGGCGTTCCGATTATCAAAGGAGCGCTTGAGGGTCTGATTCATGAGTTCGATATAAAAGCCGATGTGTTGGTCTCCCTTGCCTTAATCGCCGCGGTGATTATCGGCGAAATTTTCGCTGCGGGCGAAGTCGCCTTTATTATGGCGCTTGGGGCGTTGTTGGAGGAACGTACCGTCGCGAAAGCCCGCGCCGGGATCGAAAAATTAGTCCGCCTCACCCCGCGCACTGCCCGGGTGGTGCGGGACGGCGCCGAAAGGGTCATCCCTGCCGAACAGGTGCAAGTGGGTGACCGGCTCCGGGTGCTCGCCGGCGAAACCATTGCGGTGGACGGCATGATTGTCGCGGGACAGACCTCGATCAACCAAGCGGTCATGACCGGGGAATCGTTGCCGGTCGACAAAGGAGTCGGCGATCCGGTTTCCAGCGGAACGGTGAACCAGTTTGGCGCCTTCGAGATGACTGCGACCAAAGTTGGGGAAGACAGTTCGTTGCAACGTATGATTCGCCTGGTCGAATCGGCGGACGCCGGCAAAGCCAAGATTGTGGGAATGGCCGACCGTTGGGCTACCTGGATTGTGGTAATTGCGCTGACCTCCGCCGCCGGTACGTGGTTAATAACCCATGAAGTGATCCGGGCGGTCACAATTTTAGTTGTCTTTTGCCCCTGCGCGCTGGTGCTTGCCACTCCGACCGCCATTATGGCCGGAATCGGCAATGCCACGAAATATGGTATTTTGATTCGTGAAGGCGACGCCTTGGAACGATTGGCGAAGGTTAAGCACATCGCGTTTGATAAAACCGGAACCCTAACTTACGGCAAACCCGCCGTGGTGGGCGTCCATAGCTTCCATCCGGAAATCGCCGCGGAACAATTACTGGTTTTAACCGCCGCCGCCGAAGCCCGATCGGAGCATCCATTGGGGAAAGCGATTGGGCATCATTACCGAACCGTCGCCAACGCGCCGCTGCCCGAACCGGAGGATTTCGCCCTGATTCCCGGCCGTGGCGTCAAAGCGACCGTTGCCGCCCAGGTTATTTTGGCGGGAAATGCCGAACTGTTACAGGAGCAAGCGGTTACCATCTCCCCGGCGTTGCGGGATGCCGCCGCAACCTACCGCGACGAAGGCTGCACCGTCATTTATGTCGCAGTCGATGGTCAGGCGACCGGATTGATGGTTTTATCCGATCAGTTGCGTAAAGACTCCGACGCGATGATTAACAAACTTCACGCGCTAAAGGTCCAATCGCTGCTCATCACCGGCGACAACCCCCAAGCCGCTTCCCACATCGCCAAAAATGCCGGTATCCGCAATGTATTTTCCGAATGCCTGCCCGAGCATAAAATGGCGATTATTGAACGTTATCAAGCCCTAAACGAACCGGTCTGCATGATCGGCGACGGCGTCAATGACGCCCCGGCTTTGAAAAAGGCTTTTGTCGGGATTGCCATGGGAAGTGTCGGTAGCGATATCGCGGTGGACGCCGCCGACATCGCCCTGGTGCGGGATGATATTCACACCCTGCCGCATCTGGTGAGCCTCGCCCAAAAAACCATGACCACGATCAAATGGAATTTGTCCCTGTCGCTGCTGCTCAACTTCGCCGCGATTATCCTCGCCATGTACGGCGTTTTAAATCCGATCCTCGGCGCCTTAGTGCACAATGTCGGTTCGGTGGCGGTCGTTTTAAACTCCGCGGTATTATTAAATTTCAAAACCAAGTAGTCCGCCACGTCGGTCACTATCGCCAACTCAAAAGACCTCCTGTTAATTAAGGAGGTCTCTTTGCGGTGACGAAGCTTGTTTCAGTTCAACGGTATCTGCAACCAAAATTACTGGTAGCCGGGTATATTTAACAAGTCGGGAATCGTCTCAAATTGATATCCTTGGCTTCGTAAAATTTCAATAATATAGGGCAACGATTGTACCGTGCCCGTGCCTGCCTGGACAGTCCCCTCGCACGCGTTGTGCATCAAAATGATTGATCCCGGGGTTGTCGCCGACACCACCCGCGCCGCAATTTGCGGGCCGGTCAGTCCCATCCAGTCCAAACTGTCGACATTCCACATGATAATCTTATAACCCAAAGCGATGACGACTTGAATCACTTTCTCATCGATAAATCCGTAAGGTGGACGGAAAAGCGCGGTCTTTAACCCGGTGATCATTTGAATCTCGGCTTGGGTCGATTGGACCTCCGTCCGGATCTGCTCCGGGGAAAGCGTGGTCAAATCAGGATGATTATAGGTATGGTTGGCAAGGATATGGCCGTCTTTAAACATCCGGTAGACCATGTCCGGGTTCTTCCGTATGCAGGTTCCGAGACAGAAAAACGTCGCCTTGACATTATATTGGGCCAATACATCCAAAAGCACCGGGGCAAACAACGCGTCGGGCACGTCGTCGAAGGTTAAGGCGATGGCTTTGCGGTCGGTCGGCCCATGGTAAAAGACCTGCCCGGGATATTGGGTCGCCCAATTTCGATCGCTTTGGTAGGGCTGTTTTCCGGTTGGCGGTTGGTTATTGAGCGTGTTCATTATATTCTCACCTCTTTTGATGATACCTATAATATAATGAAAAAAGCCCAAGGGTTCCTTTTTTACGAAACGACATTTTTACCGCAGCGATTGCGAACATTACTAAAAATAGACGACGGCGGAGCAAGCTCCAACCCCAAAAACCAAACTTATCCACAACCCAATCCCTTTACCACATCCAACATAACCGTTTATCCACAGAAATAGATGACTTATTAACAAATCCAGCTTGCGGAACGACTCCGCCAGCTTACTTATTCACATATCCAGCTTGCGGAACAACTCCGCCAGCTCACTTATTCACATATCCAGCTTGCGGAACGACTCCGCCAGCTTACTTATTCACATATCCAGCTTGCGGAACAACTCCGCCAGCTTACTTATTCACATATCCAGCTTGCGGAATGACTCCGCCAGCTCACTTATCCACATATCCAGCAAGCTGGCGGATGCCTAAATATATCCGCGTTGGACCGGACTATCCATTTGCCCTCATCACGCTACCTAGAAAATAGCCTTCGCTTGTTCCAAATTGTTAGCTCTTGAGAAAATGTCCCATGGCCCCCCCTCTCTTCCACCGCTTCGAACCGGCTGTCATTCAAAAGAGAGGGGGATCGTAAAAAGTTGGATCAAGCATTCGCTGTCGAAGGGGGGTGAGTCGCGCCCCATTTTCATTCCTTCACTTGCGCGGGCAGCGACGGGTAGCTAGCGTGGACGACTAGCTTGATATGACAGCCGTTTGCGGATATAATAGGAATACCGATTGCCAATGATGAGGTAGCTAAATGAGTGTCAGAGTCGCCACGTTTAAAAAATTACATCCGACCGAAAGTTACGCCGGTTCGGTGATGGAGATCCAGGATTGGGCCGCCGGTCTGGCGGATTTGCGGATTGAGTTTGGCGCCCAACGTTCGTTCCGAATGGATCCCCGCTGCACCCAACGGCCGAAACTGGAAGGGATCGTGATCGCCAACGCTTGGATCGATCTGAAATTAAAGCCGGCGTTATACCTTTATCCTTTTCCCAGCGCCAAATATTCCGGTCAATTAAAACAAGAGTTTCTCCAAACCGTCCTGGCCGAGGTGAAAACTTGGCTGGAACGCCACGTGGAAACCCGGGGCGATGAGTTGATCGGGTATGAGACGATCGTCATCGAGTTGAAAGGGAATCAGTTTAAACTTCACCGGCTCCGTTATTTGTAGCGGAAAAAGCTACTGATCCGCAAAGCCGGTATTCGCATTTTTTACCAAAGCAACCTTGCGGAACAACTCAGCAAGCTTGCTTATTCACAAATCCAGCTGACTTATCCACATATCCAGCTTGCGGAACAACTCAGCAAGCTTACTTATTCACAAATCCAGCTGACTTATTCACATATCCAGCTTGCGGAACGACTCAGCAAGCTTACTTATTCACAAATCCAGCTGACTTATCCACAAATCCAGTATCTTCCGCAAGACGACGTGTTTGTTCATCTTCATTAAATCTTCACAATCCCTTGATATACTCAGACAAACTTGAATGGAGAGCCGGCAACAAAGTGGTTATCCTTTTAACGGACCAAAGGATCGCCGTTGGGCTTTGAAGCTATAAAACAAATGAGGTGGATTGATGAAATTGAAGATTGAAACGCCCCGTATCAAAGCGAAATTGCTCCCATACTCCGGGTTGCTATTGGGTATTTTGGCGGTGGTCGTGTTGTTTGCCAACGGCGTTAGTCATGGCCAGGAAAACGGGAACGATCTTCGGATTTTAAAGAGCGAAGTTACCGCAACGGCGAAGTTTTATCCCTATAATGCCGACGGGACCAAGCTGGAAGTGATTGCGGTCAAAGCCTCCGACGGAAGCATTCGGACCGCGTTCAACACCTGCCAGGTTTGTTTCGATTCCGGCCGGGGTTTTTACACCCAACAAGGCAATGAGTTAACCTGCAACAACTGTGGCAACCGTTTCAAAATCGACCAACTGGAGAAGGTACGCTTCGGTTGCAACCCGATCCCGATCATGAAAGAAAATAAAACCGATGACGGCAAATATATTACGATCGCCAAAGAATTTTTGGTGAAAAACAAAGCGTACTTTGCGCGCTGGAAAAAGAATTAACAATCGTTGTTCCGTCATTTTGCGCCCGGTTAATCTTTAGTAAATACTTGGGTTTGCAAGAAGCCTTGTTTGACATTTCCAAAGGGTTTTGTTAAGATAGTCAATATTAGGATAATTGACGGACGGTTGGGTGGACAACGTGGTTGGGTTCGCTGTCAAGGAGAGAATTTGCATAATTGCCTTAATCTATCCTAGAATGGCTTCGGATAATTTATTCAACTACGTAAAATATTTCAAGTGATTCGAAATTTTAGGGTGGGAAGCTCTCGGGGGAGCGGAACACCCTTTTGTTATACATAATTTCTTCAATGGGATCGAAAGGTTGGGAGGGTTTGCCATGGCAGGAAACGAGATTCCGGTTTTACTTTGCGCCCCGTTTGCGTTGCTACTTTTGGTTATCGCCGTCTTTCCGTTGCTGGCCCCGCATTTTTGGGAGCATAACCGGAATAAGGCAATCATCGCGGTGGCGCTGGCGTTGCCGGTGCTGATTTATTTCGGTTTAAACCGCGAGCTGGAAGCCGTCGCGGAGACGATGGAAGAGTATGTCTCCTTTATCGTATTGATCGGTTCGTTATTTGTCATCACCGGCGGCATTCTCTTTACCGGAGACTTGAAAGCCACCCCCTTGGTGAATACCGGTTTTCTTTGCTTCGGCGCAGTGATGGCCAACTTTATCGGAACCACCGGCGCGAGTATGTTGTTGATCCGGCCGTTGCTGAAGACCAACAGTGAGCGGGCCTTTACCAAACATATCCCGGTTTTCTTCATCTTTTTAGTCTCCAATATCGGGGGGTTGCTGACGCCGCTGGGCGATCCGCCGTTGTTCCTGGGTTATCTGCGGGGCGTCCCTTTTGGGTGGAACTTAAGTTTATGGCGGGAATGGCTTTTTGCGGTGGGTGTGATCCTGGCGGTCTTTTATATCTGGGACACCCGCGCGTACAACCGGGAAGACTTGCGACATCGGCAGCGGGATGATATTGAAATTCAACCGTTGCAGGTCGCCGGCAATATTAATATTCTCTTTCTGTTGGCGGTCATCGGGTTGATCTTCTTTCAAGTACCAGCGCCTTACCGGGAGATCGGAATGGTTGTAGCTTCGGTTTTGTCGTTGCTCTTAACAAAACGGGAATTGCGCCAAGCGAACAAATTCACGTGGGGACCCATCGCCGAAGTGGCGATCTTGTTTGTCGGAATCTTTATCACCATGAAACCGTTGATGATGTTGCTTCACGCCAACGGCGCCAAACTGGGTATCGTCAGCACCTGGCAGTATTTCTGGATCACCGGCGGCTTGAGCTCGTTCCTGGATAACGCCCCGACCTATGTGACCACGTTTTCCTTGGCGGAAAGCGTCACCAAAGTGTTGGGCGCGGGCGGGCATGCCGTTATTGCCGGAGTGCGTAACGATTTATTGGCCGCCATCAGTTGCGGCGCGGTATTTATGGGCGCCAACACCTATATTGGAAACGGTCCGAACTTTATGGTCAAGTCGATCGCCGAGGAACAAGGATTTAAGGTACCGCATTTCTTTGGATATATGTTCTACTCGGGCTGTGTTTTGATTCCGATCTTCTTAGTGATGACCATAATCTTTTTTCGATAAGCCGTCAATATGAATAGCAACGATTTGTTTGGCCGCCCGGATTCGGGCGGCTTTTGTATTGGGCGGATTAAGCGGGCGTTTCATTTAAGGAGAGTTTTGTTTTCAAATCGTTCGAACCGTCGCCGCAACCGTTGACATTGGCCGGGGATAAATCTATAATTCATTTCATCTGTGACGAAGCATTCGTAGATAGGGAGTATTGTTACGTCGATGAACAATTCAAATCTGGCTTTTCTGTTTCAAAGCAAACCGTTTTCACGGTTTATCATGGCGCGGGTTAACGCCACGTTTGCTTTTCAAATGTTATCGGTGGCGGTGGGCTGGCAAGCGTACGCCCTTACCAAAAGCGCTTTTTTCCTCGGCTTGGTCGGTTTGGCGCAATTTTTTCCGATGTTTCTGCTAACCCTCATCGTTGGCCACGTGGCCGATCATTATAACCGCCGCAACGTGGTTCGGATATGCCAAATCATTGAAGGCTGCGCGGCGATCGCTCTGGCCGTCGGTAGTTGGAACGGCTGGATCGATCGCGTAAGCATCTTGGTGATTGTCTTGATCATCGGCGCGGCGCGCGCCTTCGAGGTGCCGACCCAAAAAGCGTTGGTGCCGGGGCTAGTCAGCACGGAGGCGTTTCCGCGCGCTTTGGCGGTGGAAGCCTCGTCGACCCAGACGGCGGTGATCATTGGCCCGGCGTTGGGCGGTTTTTTATACGCCGCTAGCCCAATTGCGGTATATGCGGTGGCGGCGGTTTTGTTTTTGAGCGCCAGCGCCTTCTTGACCCTGGTCAAGGTAACGCAAGTTTTGCCCAAACGGGAGCCGGTCAGTTTGAACTCGGTCTTTGCCGGGATTTCATTTATTTGGAGTCGCCCCGCTATCTTGGGAGCCATCTCGATGGACCTCTTCGCGGTGTTGCTCGGCGGGGCGACCGCATTGCTGCCGATCTACGCCCGGGAAATCTTGCAGATCGGACCGTGGGGCTTGGGTTTGCTTCGTTCCGCGCCGGCCATCGGGGCTTTAACAACCTCGTTTTTCCTCGCCCAGCATCCGATCAGGCGCCGGGTTGGCCGGATCATGTTTGGAGCCGTGGCGGTTTTTGGGATGGCCACCATTGTCTTTGCAATTTCGAAATCATTTGTCCTGTCCTTGGCGGCCTTAATCTTGCTGGGGGCTTCCGATGTGATCAGCGTGGTGATTCGCAATTCCCTGGTCCAAATGCATACTCCCGATGCGATGCGGGGGCGGGTCAGCGCGGTGAACTCCATGTTCATCGGCACCTCCAATCAACTTGGGGAGTTCGAATCGGGAATGACCGCCGCTTGGCTTGGGGTGGTCCCCGCGGTATTGATCGGCGGTTTTGGAACACTGACCGTAGTGTTGCTGTGGATCCGGTTTTTCCCCGATTTGTTCAATACCGACACCTTGGAAAAACGCGCCTGACGCCGGAGGAAACAATGCCATCGGTCAAAGTGTTTAGCGGGAAGCTGCTTATCTGCGGTGCTCCAAACCCTCGATCATTATAAATACGGTGGTCATGGTTCGCAGCACCGCGTCCAATTGAGACGATGGCGTGGGAAATCCGGCTGCGGCGCCGCGCCGTAAGGCAACAAGCGCGGTCTGCAGCTGGAGCACAATTTGATCCTTTGGAACGGCGCGAAGCGGTGATTGGCGAATGGCGCCGATCAACAGTTCAAGCTGGAGGACGAGCGCCGGTTTTTGCCGTTGGAAATCGCCGCTGTTTTCATAGATTGAGGCAACGGACTGGTTGATTTGGTTAATCCGTTGAATGAGTGACTGTTTGAACATTGCGCTCACCTTTCTAAAAAAGCATTGGCTTGGGCCGCCACAGGGATGGCGACGGGTCGCGAACGGAGGCGACTACCTAATAGATATGATGGGCGGCTTGATTTTTTGCTCGGAAACGTACGATTTGCAATAAAAAGGGAGTGTCGTGCTACCGTCGGGTAGTTTGACGACACTCCTTTTTTGTTGGTTATCGGCGCAATCGTTGGCCCGGCTATCCGCTGGCATGCCGGGCGGGGCCAACGGTTAAACGGTAATGTTCGTTCAACAGCTTATCGATACGGGTGGCGACCGCTAAGATTTCACCGTCGGTCGTTCCGCGGGCATCCCACAAAAGCCCCAACCGTTCTTTCAGATCAGCCAGTTCTTGAATTGTCGCCTGACTTGGCATCGAAAAACCACTCCTTTTTTTGGACCGTTTTCCATTATATTATAAATGGAACCCAAATTGTGTAAAAGGATGGTAAAATATTGCATCAAATGGGAAATTAGCGGTCGTTCTCGACGAAATTCTGATTGATCTTGATGAATTCGGCTTCACAGACTAAGAAAGCTTCAACCAGTGCCGGATCGAAATGATGGCCGCTGTCTTTGATGATAATCGACTTGGCGACATCGTGAGTGAAAGCGGTCTTGTATACCCGTTTACTGCTGAGCGCGTCATAAACGTCGGCCAAAGCGACAATCCGCGCACTGAGCGGAATCTCTTCCCCCTTTAAGCCTTGGGGATAACCCGACCCGTCGTATTTTTCATGGTGAGCGAGGGCGATGGACGCGCTCATTTTCAAATACTCTACTTTGAGATTGCGTTTGAGCACTTCGTTCAGGGCATTAAAACCGATGGTGGTATGGGTTTTCATCACCGCGAACTCTTCGTCGTTCAATAAGCCCGGTTTTAAAAGAATATTGTCCGGGATGCCAATCTTGCCGATATCATGCAACGGACTGGTGAGAAAGATATTGTCAATGAAAAGGTTGT
Source organism: Bacillota bacterium (assembly GCA_023417475.1). Taxonomy (GTDB): domain Bacteria; phylum Bacillota; class UBA4882; order UBA8346; family UBA8346; genus JAEYPR01. The sequence continues at coordinate 49,243 of JAEZFP010000008.1, forward strand.
CAATCTCCTGGGGGAACCGGTTTAGTTCCATCAATGTCTTGGATAATAGACGCGAATAATGCCGAATCCGTTCCAAATGGTTGCCGGTTTCGGGATCGCGGGACTCGACCAGTTTGGAGATGGCGAAAATGGCGATGTCCCGGGATTGAAAGTCGATAATCCGGCGGGCCGACTGGATTCTGACCGCCAACTCGTCCTTGATGTAAGGTTTACTGATAAAATCATCGGCTCCGGCATCCATGCTTTCGACCAGATCATGGGTTTCGTTTTTGGAAGTGACCATGACGATATAAGTATAGAGGCTCCCTTCCGAGAGGCGAATTTTTTTACAAAGCTCCAATCCGTCCAACTCCGGCATGACCCAGTCGGTGATTACGATGCGGGGACGTTCGCTTTTCCATAATTCCCAACCCTCGGCGCCGTTGTTGGCGATGACCGTTTCATACCCTAAGTGTTGGATGAGCAGTTCGAGCCGCTTTTGGCTGACGATTTCATCTTCGACGATTAATATCTTCATTTAAATAACCCCCCCTTTGTGAACTGCAACAGTTCAAAGGCATAACACGATTCTATCTTCGGTAAAATCCCCGGTTGAGCTTAGGTTTTTTCGAATGGAATCGCCGACCCGGTTGCTCGGCCGGCGATTTTAGTTTTGCGAGGGTGAAACCGGAAATTGATAACTTTCCGAATAAACTGCCAATCGTTCCAGTTCGGCTTGTAACTGCGGAAGTGTGGCCGAAGCGCCGGGCAGGTCCAGGGATTTTGCTTGGCGTTCGAGCGCCTGAGCGATTTTACCCAAGTCGTTGGCGCGGAGATTTAAAGCGCCGCCTTTGATCGAGTGCGCTTCGCGACGGACCGTTTCCAAATCGGTTTTGGCCAACGCTGCGTCGATTTGGCCGCATTGCTTGCGGCAATTGCCAATGAACAAGGTAATTAACTGCTCCAGCAGTTGATAATCGTTTTCAAACTCCTGGAGCGCCAAGGGCATGTCAATCGGTTCGGTTGACTTTGGCAACTCAAGCCGTTTGGTGGGCGAAGGTCGCTCGGGCCCGGTGTGCCCCGGGCGGGATAATGGGGGAGGAGTATCCCGGTCTTTCAACCAGAAGACGACTTTCCGTTGGAAAAATTCCTTTCGGAACGGCTTGGTGATCACATCATTCATGCCGGCGTCGAGGCATAGTTGAACGTCGGATGCGAAGGCGTTGGCCGTCATTCCCAGGATCGGGACGGTTTGGCCGTTCGGTTGCTGACGGATTAGCCGGGTGGCTTCAAACCCGTCCATCTCCGGCATTTGAATGTCCATTAAGACCAGATCGGCATGGAGATTTTGATACAGCTCAACCGCAACTTTACCGTTATCGGCAATAACCACGTTGCATCCTAAACGGTCCAGATGGGCCATGGCGACTTCCTGATTGGTCGGATAATCCTCCACCAGCAAGACGGTTGATCCGGTCAAAAGCGGCAACGGTTCGGTCTCGGCCCCACCAACCCCGTGGTGACGCGGCTCGCTCCCTGGTGTGACCAGGGTTAGCGGTAATGAAAACCAAAAGACGCTTCCTTGGCCGACCTTGCTGTGGACGCCGATCGTGCCGCCCATCAAATGCACCAATTCTTTAGAGATGGCCGTTCCCAGTCCGGTTCCGCCAAATTTGCGGGTGGTCGAGTCTTCGGCTTGGACAAACGCGTCAAAGATCAACGATTGTTGCTCGGGAGGGATCCCGATCCCAGTGTCGCAGATCTGAAAGAGCAGGGTGACACTGGTTTCATTCTGTTCCAACAAATGAACGTCAACGGTGATTTTGCCCTGAAAGGTGAATTTAATCGCGTTGCCGATCAGGTTGATCAGCACTTGGCGCAGCCGTAACGGATCGCCTTGTAAAGTCTGATGGAGCGCCGGATCGATGGCGCATTCGTATTCCAGCCCCTTATTGCGGGAATGGACGGCGTAGGTCGAGGTAATCGACTCCATTAACTGGTAGAGATCGAACGGTTCATGATTGATCCGCAATTTGCCGGCTTCAATCGTTGAGATATCCAACGTATGGTTGATGAGTTCCATCAATTTTTCGGACTCTTCAATGATCAATTGAGTGTAATGTTGGCGTTGACTGGGATTTTTAGCGGTATTGAGAATCTCGGCAAAGCCAATGATGCAGTTAAGCGGGGTCCGGATCTCATGACTCATATTAGCCAGAAAACGGCTTTTGGCTTGATTCGCTTTGTTCGCCTCGGTAATGGCCGCTTGCAACTGTTCGTTGACTTGCCGGAAATCGGCGTTCCGGTCCTCCAATTCCGTGTTTTTGGCCGCCAGGGCTTTCAGGAGTTCCTCCCGGTCCCGCTCGGCGGCGATCCGGGCTTGTGACATGAGGACGCTGTGAAGCGCGGAACTGAAATTGGTCCGCAGCATTTCATAGACGACCCCTTCCAGCGGACCCATTTCAAAAACGACCAATCCCAGTTGATCGCCTTTATAAAAACAGGATTGGACTAATAAAGTATAACGGCGGTCCGCCGGCAAAATTCCGTCCGGCAGTAATTTATAACAGGGATAGGGCGAACGTTGGCTGTCGGCGAGCGGGAGCCGCCGGTTGTCATCCATCGCGAAGATTAACTCGGCCGTCAATGGCTCCGCTGCGCCAAGCTCCTGATAGAGCGCTAAGTAACATCCGGGGATGCCGAGTTTTGGAAGATCGCGTTCAATCACTTCGATCAATTCGTCATAGGTCAATGAAGTATTAAACGCTCCGCCCACCTGAACCAGCCCCGGAGCGGAATAGCCGGGAATTGCCGGACGGTACTCCAGCGTTTTACAGATCAGAGTCCGGGCTTGATGAGCGAGATTTTCGGCCTGATTCAGTTTGTCGGGAGGAAGCTGGGGCCATAATCCGATTCGCAATGCGGAGATCAGGTTTTGGGCGTACACAATGTCTTGGGGCGTATGCAGCGAATCAAGATGCTCCGAGACGGCTTTTAACAGCCCTTTCCCCGTGCCGGCGGCGGTCAAGTCGAGGATGAATTGCTTTATCAAGTTATCCAACAGCGCCGGGTGGTCCTTATCAATGATTTTGCCGATCAAGGGTTTCATTTTCGCGATGAGCGCGGGACGATTTTGCTTAATCGCGGTTACCCATTGCTTTTCCGGAGCGTCAAGGGGTTGACCGGCCATGGCCGGCGGGATCCCGGCTTTGCGGATAATTCCTTCATAACAACCGCAGGATTGACGAATGATGGTTTTGACGGGCATCAGAATTTGGGCGGGGACTTCCCGCCCGAGGAGCAGTTGCAAGAGAGAAGTTACCGCTTGGTAACCGTGTTGCTCGAAGTTGAGTTCCAACGTTGTCAGCGGCGGAACCGAAGTCACGCTTTCATTGCGATTGTTATAACCGACTACGGCAATATCGTGCGGCACAGCGATCCCCAAAACGCGCAGCTGTTCTACGGCCGCCGCGGAAAGCGTGTCGCTCACGGTGACAATGGCCTCAATATCAATTCCTGGCTTTAAACCGCGATTTTCAAATAAATCGGCGGTTCCCCGCAAGCCTTCCTGATAAGTGATCTCTTGCGTCAAAAAGACCAGTTCCGGGCGGAACTCGATCTCGTACTCCCGCAATATTTGGCGATACGCCTCGTAACGCATTTCCGACCCGAAATGCCCGGGAACCCGTCCGATAAAAGCAATTTTCCGCAAACCGTGGTCAGCGATGAGATGAACCATCAATTCCCGAATTCCCTCATTATCATTGGGCAGGATCGCGGGAATCCCCGATAAGGGCATCGCGATGCCGACAATCGGAAGCGGCCGGAAACGGCGGTGCAATTCTTCCACCGCCTGCATGGTCATATAATGCCGCAATGAAGTGCCCCAGGAGATAATACCGTCCACGCTATGCGAGTTTAAAAACTTGATCACGGTGATCTCCCCCTGATTAACCTCACGGTCAAACAGGGTCGAACCGCCGATGAAATTGATCAAATTGAGATCGTAATCTGCGGCGGCTTTGGCGATGCCGTGCAAGAGTTCCAGTCCGATCCCGTCGTAACCGTGTTGGGCGATATAACCGACGGTCAAGCGTTTGCCTGATTTCATGCGCTACCTCGGAAACTGAATTTTTGATCGTTTACTACTATTTTCGGCATGGAAAAAGAATTAATAAGAGATCTTTTTTCCGGTACGCGCCGGCCTGCCGGCGTCGCCCATCAATCACGGAATATGCAACGGTCGGGAGTCGGGGTCAGTGGCAATCACCCGTTTGAGCCTGTGGATGCCCTCTTGAATCCGGGTTTCATTCAGATGACCGTAACCCAATACCAGCTTGTGACGGTGCAAGCCGTTGCGGACCGCGTAGTTTTCCACCGGATACACCACCACGCCCGCTGCCCGGCAACGCTCGACCAAAGCGGGATCGAACTCAATCCCTTCAAACTCCGCGATCAAATGGAGTCCGGTCGAAGCGCCGCTTACGCGGACTTGATCCGGAAACGACGTTTGCAACGTTCTGATCAAACAATCGCGCCGTTGCCGGTAGAGTTTTTTCATGCGAAAGACGTGCCGTTCGACATAACCGTTGACCAACAGCTCCGCCAGCACCAACTGGTTAAGGGAATGGCAATGGATGTCGGTAAGCTTCTTCAACCGTCCAAACGCTTCGGCCAACGCCCGCGGCAGCACCATATAACCCAAACGCAGCGACGGAAAAAGCGTTTTACTGAAAGTTCCCAGATAAATAACCCGTTCCGGGTCGAGACCTTGGACGGCGCTGAGTGGCGGACCGTCATAGCGAAACTCGCTATCGTAGTCGTCTTCAATGATCCACGACTTACTGTCGCGGGCATGGCGGATCAAGCCAACCCGGCGGTTGATCGGCAGGATTGAGCCCAAAGGGAATTGATGTGACGGTGTAATGACAATTAACGAAGGTCCGGTGAATTCGGTCAACGCTTCCACCATCAGACCGTTCTGGTCGACCGCGACGGGGATGGTTGGCACGACGGGATCCGCGAAGATCCGGGCGATGTCTTGATTGGCCGGATCCTCTACAATAACTTGCGCGACGCGCGATACCAACGCTTTGGCGACCAGCGCCAATCCTTGAACCGAACCGGAGGTGATCAGGAGCTGTTCCGGTTGGCAAATGACGCCGCGATTGCGGCGTAACATGCCACAGATCAGTTCCCGCAATTGGATTTGGCCGGCCGGGGCGCCGTAACCTAAAGCGGCGACCGAAGCATTTTGCCAAACGATCCGGTTGGCTTGGATCCACGGTTGGGACTGGAATTGGTCGATGGCGGGGATCCCGGAACGGAAATCAATTTGACCGGGAGCGGGCGGGTTATTATCCGGAACGGGGATTGTCGGAGCGGTTGCCGGCGGAGTGGTAGCGTCCAAGGAAGCATCCGCCGCGACATAGGTTCCGGAGCCATGTTGTCCGGAAATGAAGCCCTCGGCCATTAAAAGCTCATAGGCGGTCAAGACGGTGTTGCGGGCCACCTGCAGATCGGCGGCCAATTCGCGACTGCCGGGAAGCCGGAATCCCGCCGCCAACGTTCCGTTTAATATTTGGGAGCGAATTTGGAGATAAATCTGGCGTGACAGGGATAAATCCGTTTTCGGGTCGATTTGAATCAGGATCATTGGAAATCCTCCCGTTTGATAAGTGGTTCCTTTGAAAAAACGAATAAGTGGAACTTTGAACAACCACTCTTTCATGATACGCTATTTTCAAGCAAGCCACAAGCTGGGGGGTGCAACATGCGAGCGTTGGTCGTATTCGGTCATCCGGCGCCGGACAGCTTTAACCGGGCCATTGCCGACCAAGTGGTATTAACGCTTGTCGAACAAGGTTACCGGGTCGACTTCCATGACTTATATCAGGAAGCCTTTGATCCGATCGCCACTGCGGCGGAGCTGCCGCGCGAAGGGGAGATTCCGGGGACGGTCGCCCGGCATTGCCTGGAATTGTCTGAAGCCGACGCAATTGTAATCGTCCATCCCAATTGGTGGGGACAACCGCCGGCGATTGTCAAGGGTTGGATTGACCGGGTGTTCCGCCCGGGGGTAGCTTATGAGTTTCAACCGGGGGATCAGGGCGAAGGCGTGCCGGTCGGTTTGTTGAAAGCCCGGGCGGCTTTGATCCTCAATACCTCCAATACGGCGGCCGAACGGGAACGGCGGGCGTTTGGTGACCCGTTGGAACTGCTATGGCGAAATTGTCTTTTTAACCTATGCGGAGTGCAGCAAGTCGGGCGGCGGATGTTTGAGGTAATCGTAACCAGTAGTCCGCGGCAACGCCAACAATGGTTGACGGAGGTCCGGGAATTAGTCCGGCAATACTTTCCTAACGAGGAGCGGAACAATGATCCGAAAATGTGAAGCGCAAGACTTTGAAACGATTTACGAAATAATTAACGATGCCGCCCAAGCTTATCAGGGAGCGATTCCCGCGGACCAATGGCATCAACCGTACATGGGGCGCCCCGAATTAGCGGCTGAAATCGCCGCAGGAGTCGACTTCTGGGGTTATGAGGACGAAGGTGGGCTGATTGGAGTCATGGGGATCCAACCCAAAGGAGAGGTGGATCTGATCCGTCACGCTTACGTCCGGACCAGCTGCCGCAATCAAGGAATCGGCGGCCAATTACTCCGATTTTTGCAGCGCCAAACGGCGCAACCCATCTTGATCGGAACTTGGCAAGCCGCGGTCTGGGCGGTTCGCTTTTATGAAAAACACGGTTTCCGGCTGGTGGATCCCGGTGTAAAGGACCGTCTCCTGCAACGTTATTGGTCGGTGGGCGAACGTCAGATTGCCACTTCGGTCGTTTTGGCCGATGCGCGTTGGTTGCAGCGCGAACGATAAAGGGGCGAAACAGATAGGTGGGGGGCTCAAAACTCCAAGCGCAAGCTGCGCTTGGAGTTTTTCAACGTTTCTGTCAAAAGGATGATTAATCGTTAATAAAAATAATAAAAATAAATAAAAATTAATTTTAAAAAATGTTCGATTTTTTTGAAAAACCCGTTAAGAATCGAGCCAAAAATTCGATATAATATTATAGATAACTTATAACGATCATCCGATGAAAAAGACCTGATTGTGGAGCTAACCTGTGTTACAATTAAAGTGGTCAAATTTCCGGGGATCGGTTGAGTCGGTTTGCTTCAAGCGTTGGTTGGAGTGATCGCGAAGTACTTTTGGACAGTACGTAAGAACGCATGAAAAGGGGTTATTCATAACATGGAAGTAAACTTTATTAACCCGTTTATTGAAGCCAGTCAAAACATCATCGGACAGGTAGCCGGGTTTCAGGTAACGCTGGGTAAGGTTATCATAAAACAATCGCCGTATACCGCCGAAAATTTGGTGGTTTTGATCGGGTTGACCGGGAAAATTCGGGGCACGGCGGTTTTCGCCTACCGGCCGGAGGTCGCTTGCCGGGTTGCTTCGGCGATGATGGGCGGGATGCCGGTGACGCAATTGGACGAGTTGTCAAAGAGCGCGATCTCCGAATTGAGCAACATGATCTTGGGTCATGCCGCCACGATTTTTTCCGATCGCGACATTAAGATCGACATTTCTCCGCCAACGCTTTTGGTCGGCGATAATCTGCAATTCAGCAACGACAACGCGAAGATCGTTTCCATTCCGCTGATCTTTGATACGGGCGACACGATTCATTTGGATGTTTCTTTCGCGGAAGGTTGATTGTCAAGCCATAATAGCGCGGACAAAGGCTCGTCATTTCAAAAAAAATTCGAAATACGAGCCTTTTTGTTGTGTATTGAAAATGTTAGCTAGATTTTACAAAGCGTTCATTTTGTGCTAAACACGGGTTTCCCAGATTGCCACTCCGATGTTCGGGGTTATGTTCATTGACAGAACGGACAAAGGTACGTATCATTGAAATGGAGACTTTTTGCATTCTTTCCTTACGTTTATAAAAATAATCATCTCATCCACGAGGGGGTAAGATCATGTTGCATCTATTGACTCAAGGGGGCTGGGTAGTTATTCCCCTGGCGGTATGCTCGATCTTGGCTACGATCATTGTCTTGGAACGGATCTTTTTTTACTTGACGTTTAAGGCATTGGATGAACAAGAACTGAATCTGTTGCGAATTTACTTACAGCAAGGCAAAATTGACGACGCCCGGAAAATGGCGATTGAATCCCGGTCGGCGTTGGGACAGGTGATTGAAGCGGGATTGCGGCAACGGGAGAACGACCGGCAATTGGTCGAACTGGTGATGCAGTCCGCCGGCGAGTTTCAAGCCAAACGGTTGCAACGGGGTTTGAATTTATTGGATACCATCGTCACCGCCAGTCCGTTGCTGGGACTGTTGGGAACGGTGACCGGAATTATCAAGGCCTTTTCCGCCATTGCCATCGGCGGGGCGTCGCAAACGACGCAATTGAGCGCCGGTATCGCCGAAGCGCTTTATAACACGGCATTTGGATTGGCGATTGCGATTCCGGCATTGTTTTTCGTGAACATTTTCTACGGGATCGCTGAGAAAAAAGCCGGCGATCTGAGTGCCAAAGCGCAAGAAATATTGACCATCCTGCAAAAAGGCTGAGGTGGATAACATGGCAATCAAGTTAGCGATCAAACGGCGGCGACCCCGGATCGAACTGGTACCAATGATTGACGTGATGTTTTTCATGTTGGTCTTCTTTATGCTGTTCGCCACCTTTAAAGGCGCTCAGACCGGAGTGGCGGTGGAACTCCCCAAAACGTTGCATGTTGGCAAAGCGCAACAAAATACGGTGGTTATCAGTATTAATCAGGGGTCGCAATTGTTTTACGGTAAAGAGGCGGTTGCGGTAGGCCAGTTAAAAGAAAGAATCCGGCGCGAGTTGCAAAACGATCCCGACACCCAAGTGGTGATCCGGCCCGACGCCACGGTAGCCTACGCGAAAGTGGTTCAAGTGATGGATGTTTTGGCCGGCGTGGGAGTGAAAAAACCGGTGCTGGGGGTGGATCGGAAACAGATCCCCAACGCCAACCATTCCGAAACGGCGGAATAACGGGATGGGAGGAGGACGGATAACCGATGACTGGGAGCGAACGGAATAATTATCTCTTCGCCATCATGTTTTCCGCGATATTCCATATGGGGTTAATGCTGATCGTTCCGGGCCAGTTTTTTGCGGCCCAATCCCTCGACCCCAAGTTGGACACGATTACGGTGGGAACCATGGAACTGGCCGGGGATTCGGGCACGGTGCTGAATACCGGCGGCGGCGGTTCCCCGGCAACGGCGGAAGCCAACTCCACGCCGGTCAAAACCGACCCGTCGACCCAACCTGCGTTGCGTCACGATTCCAAACCCGGCAAGGCAAACCCGGCGCCGCAGGATAAAACCGGCGCTCCGGGCGAACTGACTACCGGGGACAAGGCCAAAACCGTCGTTCCGCCGGCCGGTAAGCAAGGCGATCCCGGTGGACAGCCCGGAACCGGTGGGGGCGGAACTGGTAGCGGTGGCGGCAACGGCAACGGCGAAGGGCCCGGTTCCGGTTCGGGGCGCCCCGGTAAAGCGGTTGGGTTGGGTACCGGTGAACAGTTGGTGGCGATCCCGTCGAAGCCGATTTACCCAAAAAACGCCTTAAATGAAGGGGTTGAAGGCGACGTCGTCGTTAGACTGCTGGTGAAAGCCGACGGAACCTTGGAAGGGATCGATTTTGTCAAACACGCAAGCGATGCCCGGTTGGACCAGGCGGTCCTCAACCGGATCAAACGGGATTGGAAGCTGAAACAATGGCCGGTCGCCTATCTGCTGGAGTTGGGTGTCACTTTCCGGTTGGACAGCGGTGTAAATGTGAATTATTTTCACGCGGAGACGCGACCGTAAGGAGGTTTCGCAATGCGGATACGGCGCCAATTGATGTTAAGCCTGGCGTTCGCCGGGATTTTGACGGCAACGGCCGGGGTAAGTGCCGAGCCGGCGGGGTTGCTCTCAATCGAAAATAAATATATCAAAGTTTTTCTCAATAATACGGCGGAAGAGACGGGACGGTTCGCGGTGGACGTCACCGGCGGCGATCCGGAACGCGCCGACGACGACAATAAGCCGTTGATCTACGGCCGGCCCAAACCGTGGACGTCGTTTACGACCATTCAGATCAACGGCGTCAATTATGTTTTTGGCAAAGCCACGACCAAGCGGGCGGGGGCGGGTTTGCCCGGGGGCGAGATTGTCGAACCGCCCCGGCTCGCGGAAACGGGTTTGACCATGAAGTGTCGCTATGGTTCGGTGACGGTGGAACAGGTTGTCAATATCACCCGCAGTCCCAGTACCGGTGCTTTGGATACCGCCCGGATCCGTTATCTGGTTACCAATGAAGGAACCGAGCCGCTCCAATTGGGGTTGCGCGAATTGCTCGACACGATGGTTGGCGATAATGACGGCGCGCCGTTCCGCGTCGGGAATCAGGAGATCACCACCGACCGCCGTTTTACCAAAGAACAATGTCCCGATTTCTGGCAGGCCTTCGACTCGCTGACCAAACCGGCGGTCATTGCCCAAGGAACCTTGCGCGGCGGCGATGTGACCACCCCGGACCAAGTGGTCTTCACCAATTGGGGCCGGGCGGCGGATCACCCTTGGGAGATTCCTTTGAGCGAAGGGGCCGATTTTACGCGCGACGGCGAAGATGAGCTGGACAGCGCTTTGGTCATGACCTGGTTTCCCCGGGAGGTTAAACCGGGCGAACGATTTGAAGTGGTGGCTGATTACGGTTTGGGCGGCGTGACCTTCTCCCCGGGCAATACCTACCTGGGGATCACCGCGCCGTCGGAAGTGCGTTACAGCTTGGATAATCCCCGCACTTATCTGGTGATTATGTATTTGGAGCACCGGGGTGAGGTGAAAGCCCAAAATGTCAAGATTCAGCTCAATCTTCCGGCCGGGTTGGTCACTGCCGCCGGGGTGACCGAGATTACCATTCCGGAATTGATTCCGGGCGTTTTGAAACAATTTGCCTGGGAAATCAAGCCGGACGGTCAATTCAGCGGGGAAACCGGTTTCACCATTGATGTCACCGGCGAACAGCTGGAGACCAATCAAGTGACGCGGAAAGTCCGGATTATCGGACCGCCGAAATTAGCAGGGAAATTGATCATCCCAAGTTTGGAAATTAAAGCTGAGCAATGGCAGCCTAATCCGCTCCCGGTTCAAGTGGAGCTGAAAAACAGCGGCGAGACCCCCGCTAGCGGCGTCAAAGCGGTATTGGTCAATGATGACGGTTTCCGGCTGGCTCCCGGGGAACGGGCTGAGAAATATTTAGGCAACCTGGACGCCAATGAGAGTTTGACCGTCGGTTGGCAGTTGATTCCGACTGGAAATGCCACGTCGGGGCAGCTCAAAGCGGAGATCACTGGCAACGGCTTGCAACCGCAGTGGCTGACGGCGGAGGCGGTGATTCCGGTTTTGCCGGTGCAATTGCGGCTGGCCGGACCGGAGAAGTTGGTTCCGGGTCAGGTTTATATGGTTGATGTCGTGGCTTATAATTTGAAAGATGTTTCCAAGTTTAAACTGAATCTCAACTATAATCCGCAACAGCTCCGGCTGATCAATGTCTCCCGGGGCACCTTCCTGGTGGAAGGGGACGGGTTGGCCTCCTGGTCGCCGGGGACGGTTGATTATCAAGCGGGAACCGTTACCGGAGTCAACGGGGTCAGGGATCAGCCTTTCGCCGGTTCCGAAACCACCTTGGCGCGGTTCAATTTCATTGTCAGCAGTCAAGCGGCCGGACCGGGTCAGGTCGGAGCGAGCGAGTGTTCGCTCTATAACGGCAGTGGGCAACCGGTGCCCGCCAAGTTGAGTTCAGTTCAATATCAGGTTGGGGAGGAAGCGCAATAATGGCAAAACGATTTCAGGTAAGTCTAGGATTATTACTGTTAGTGGCAATGATTTTCATGATGGCGCAGGGAGTGTTGGCGGAGAGCAATCCGTCCGACGTGCCGTCGTCCCATTGGGCGTACAAGGCAGTCAAACAATTGGTGGATAAGGGGTATTTACAGCTTTATCAAGACCAGACGTTTCAAGGGGACAAACCGGTCGACCGCTATACCTTGGCGATTGTCGTCTCAAAAGTCCTAAACGAGATCGCAAACGGCCAGGTGCTGACCAATAAAGACGATATGGACCTGCTGAAGCGGTTGTTTAATGAGTTCCAGGCGGAACTGGTCTCCGGCAATTCCAAAAATAATCTGATCCTGCGCAAACTGGACCAAGTGACCAAAGACAATCAGATTATCAAAGAAGATCTCACCAATACCATGGCCAATCTGCAAAAACTCAATGGCGACCAGCTGGAGTATCAAAAACAAGCCCGTTTGGAAGCGCAGCAGATGTTGGCGGAGCTTGACCGCTTAAAGGCGCGCGTCCAAGCTTTGGAAGCCGAGAATCAACGGCTCCGGGCCGATCTCGACCAACTCCGGAACGATGCCGAGCAAACCAAGAAACGGCAAGGGACTTGGTTGGTGGTGGCAATCGTCCTGGGCTTATTGGGCGCGGCGAATTAAATCCAGACGATTGTAATGAAAAAGTCGCCCCGGATTAACGGAGCGGCTTTTTCATTATCCCGGAGCGGTTTCTGTCACAAGGTTCAGCCTGACGCTGAGCTGCCGCAACAAGTATTCGCCGCCCGACCGAAAGAGAAAACAATAGAAAAAAGCGGCGACAGTCACCAGCGCAAACTGCATAATTTGCGGGCCGGGCGTGACGATCCCCCAGATATTGATCTGGAGTAAAAATTGGATAATCCCCAGGTTTAAGGTGACGACGCCGCCGCTGACCAAGGCGACCACCCGCGTGTCGTCGCTATAAAGCGGCCCGACGCCCAAGGCCACGCCCAAGGGGCCGTGCACAAAGATGAAATAATAGCTGGATTGCGGATGAAACCATAGAATCACCAATCCCGCGATCCAATATGCGATCGGGCCGCAGACCGGTAAAAGCCGGGTGATCAAGTAAATCGGCACGGCACTGAAGGCAAGCAGCAATGCGAAGCCCGTCGGCAGCGGCACCGTCAGAAAATGCAATACCACGGTCAGTCCGGTTAAAATCAGTAAAATGACGGCCAGTCGTTTGTAAGTCATCCGATCGCCCCCTGTCCTTGGTAAATAAATATTAGGATGAACCGCGAATCAGAACTAAAGAATCGGTTTTCGGGGAAACTAGCTAAGCGAAGGACAAGCGTTTGATCACAAGGCATCTGCCGGGCATAAGGAGAGGTTTCAATGCAACTGCAATTAAACACGGAGCAGTATCGGACGTTGTTGGAATTGGTTTTTATGGGAAACTGGATCGCGAATGTGATGGAGTCGGATGATGCCATCCGCAACTACGACGCATTGGAAACGCGCCTGTTTGAGCAGGCCGTGCAGTTTGGTCTGGCTGACCTGGTCGAAGAAGAGCAGCATCCCAGCGAGCAATTTTTAGATCGCATTTTGCCCGTAATTGACCGGTATAATGAGCTCAATTTTTGGGAGCGTTTGGTGGAATTAATGGCCCAACGGGACCTGCTGCAAAAACACGGCGAAGCGGCTTGGGAGAGTTTGAGCAACGAGGAGCGCTTCGCTCAAGTCGAGCAGTTAAAAGAACAGTATTTCGCGGTATTGGAAAAGAGCGGTCTGAAAGCATTGCATCTGGAAGGGGCCGAGAAACCGTAATTACGGCGGCGAAGCGCTTTTGCGGCGGCTGAGGAGAACATGGAACTGACAGAACAATTTGACCGGGCGCTGGTCTACGCCGCGGCGCTCCACCGGCGCCAGACCCGGAAAGGAAGCGGGATCCCCTACCTCTCACACTTAATGGCGGTCGCGGCGATCGTCTTGGAGCATCAGGGCTCCGAAACGGAGGCGATTGCCGCGTTGCTGCATGATGCCGTGGAAGATCAGGGCGGCGCGCCGCGGCTGCTGGAGATCCGGGAGCGTTTCGGTGCTGGGGTGGCCGAGATTGTCGCCGGTTGTACCGATTCGTGGTCCACTCCCCAATTGGCGTGGGCGGACCGCAAACAAAATTACCTGCGCCGGCTGCCCGGCGCGTCCGCCGGAACGTTATTGGTTTCCGTCGCCGACAAACTGCATAACGCCCGGACGATCCTGGCCGACTACCGGGAACTCGGCGCAGCTTTATGGCTACGGTTCAGCCATGGCAAACAGGGAATCCTCTGGTATTACCGGGCGTTGGTCACCGCCTACCGCGCGGCCGGCGCGCCGCCCCGTCTGGTGAATGAGTTGGACCGGGTGATGACGGAGTTGGAGCGGTTGGCGGGAGAATAACGCGCGACAGCCGATTGGCAATGCAAAGTTAGTGAATTTTAGATTGTAACCGGTGAATTTTTAATTTTAACGCCGTAATTTTCCATTCGAATCGCTGAATGCAATATTTTGATGGTGGAATTTTGAATTTTGGTTGAGGAATTTTGCATTTAAGTTCCAAGATATTGAATTAAGCTTGGGGAATATTATATTTTGGGCGTAAAATATTGAATTTCGCTGGTGGAATTTTATTTCTAACTTCCCGGATATTAAATTCCGGTTGCGGAATATTGTTTTTAGGCGCTTGAATTCTATTTTTAGGCGATAAGTTTAATTTTAGTGGTCGGTTTTTTGACTTTTTAACCAATTAGCTACGTTCAATAGGTTATTAAAATGAATTTTTTCAACTTTTGAAAAATACGAGGGCTGACCGGTCAAGGTCAGCCTTTGTCGCTTATTCAGACCAATCCCAACAGGCGGACCGCTTGCGCTATGATCAAGCAGGCCAGGAAAGCCGATGCGGTCGGAATCAAGGCGGCGAGCCAGGTCCACTTGGCGCTTTGCGTTTCCTGGCGGATGGTCAGCAACGTAGTGGCGCAGGGGAAATGCAACAATGAGAACAGGAGCAGATTACATGCGGTTAACCAAGTCCAGCCGTGACTGACGAACAATTGTTGCACTGCGGCGATACTGTCAAATTCGACCATCGTTCCTTGCGACAGGTAAACCATGATCAAAATCGGCAAGACGATCTCATTGGCCGGCAAACCGAGGATAAACGCCAACAGGATATAACCGTCCAAACCGATGGCGTGCCCAACCCCCTGCAACCCGCCGGCTAAATAGGTGATGATACTAACGCCGCCTAGCTGAACATTGGCTAAGATCCAGATCAACGCGCCGGCCGGAGCCGCCACAGTGACCGCCCGGAGCAACACGAAGAGGGTCCGGTCGAGGATCGAACGAATGAGCAAGGTCCCAAGTTTGGGCAGCCGGTACGGGGGAAGTTCCAGGGTGAAAGTCGACGGAACGCCTTTCAGCAAGGTTTTGGACAATAACCAGGAGACCCCCAAAGTGGTGAAGACGCCTAACAAGACCACCAAAGCCACCAGTAATGTGATGACGCCGCTGTTATAGCCGTGCAGCAACAGCGCGCCCAAGATTGCGGCGGTGGTGATCAATGTTGGAAACCGTCCGTTACACGGCACGAAATTATTGGTCAAAATAGCGATTAACCGTTCCCGCGGCGATTCAATAATCCGGCAGGCGACAATTCCGGCGGCGTTGCAACCAAACCCCATGCACATGGTGAGAATCTGTTTGCCGTGCGCCCCGGCTTTCTTAAAGAGATGGTCAAGATTGAAGGCGATCCGCGGCAGGTAACCCAAGTCCTCCAGAAAGGTAAAAAGCGGGAAAAAAATAGCCATCGGCGGCAGCATCACCGAGACCACCCAGGCCAAGCAGCGGTAAAGTCCCAAAATTAAGACTCCGTGCAGCCAGTCGGGCATGCCGATCCAATGGCTGAGCGCCGTCAACTGGTCTTGCAAACCGAAAAGCCAATTGCCCAATAGCGCCGACGGCACGTTGGCTCCGGCGACGGTCAGCCAAAACACTAGGGTTAAGAGGGCAAACATAATCGGATAACCGAAACAACGCGAAGTGACAACGTTATCGATGCGGCGATCCCAAGCGTCATGTTTGGCCGGGGTGACCACGGCGTTGCGGGCGATTGATTCCGATTCCCGATAAATTGCTTGCGCCACTTGGTCGCGGAGCGGCTCCCGGAAACTCTCCCGGACCGCCGCCACGGTGGTCAGCAATTGTTGAAGCGGGTTTTCACCGGACATGAATGACTCCTCCTGTTGGCGCCGGTTGGAGTTGGTCGGGCAACTCCGGGGGCAGATTCAAATATTGGATGATCTGATCAACGATGGCCGGATCGCCGTCCAGTAAACGCAACGCCAGCCATCTGGAGCTCAGTTGCGGTTGATAACCCGTTTCAATCGCTGTTTGAATCGCGGCGATCGCCTGTTCCACCGTTTCGGGATAGGTGATTGGGCGCGTCGCGAGTCGTGTTTGACCAAACGCCAACTGATGAACGGCCTCCATCAGCTCCGTCAATCCGACCCGTTCCCGCGCGGCAGTGGGAATTACCGGGATGCCAAGCTCCCGTTGCAACTGCGGTACGTCGATCTGAATCCCTTTGCGGTTGGCTTCGTCAATGAGATTCAGGCAGAGGACGACTTGATCGGTCATCTCCATCACCTGTAACGCCAGGTTTAAATTTCGTTCCAGGCAGGTGGCGTCGGCAACGACGACGGTCGCCGCGGGCCGCCCGAAACAGATGAAATCGCGGGCAACCTTTTCATCGGCCGAGTTGGCCAGGAGCGAATAGGTCCCCGGTAAGTCCACCAACATGATCTGTTTTTGTTTGTAGCGATAGTGGCCTTTGGCCAGGAGCACCGTTTTGCCGGGCCAATTCCCGGTGTGTTGTTTCAAACCGGTCAACGCGTTAAAGACAGTGCTTTTGCCGGTGTTGGGATTACCGGCTAAGGCAACCACGGCGTCAAGTTCGTGATATTGCGCAAATTCGGACAGCAAAGCGGAGCTCCCCGTCGACTGGGTGGTTAACCCCATAAAAGTCCCTCCTATATCAAAAAATCAAGGATCCATCGGGCTAAAAGCGAACGGTGATTTGGCGACTCTCCTCGGAACGTAAGGCGATCACCGCCCCCCGGATTTTATAAGCAACCGGATCGCCGGCCGGGCTCTTGCGAATCGACTCGACCCGGGCCGAGGGAACCAACCCTAAATCCAGCAACCGGTTCCGGATCAAACCGTCGGTATTTATCGCAACCACCTCCGCCGATTGTCCCGGCGGCAGATGACTCAGTTGGAACTCAGCAACACTCATGACGCAACTCCTTTCTGCAAAATTGCTTGGGAAACGACTACGCGGAAAATAACTTTTGGGCCGATGTCGTCACCTGACTTATTTTCATTCCTTCGCTTGCCCCGGCGCGCCGGGTGGACGACTTCTTAGCAAGCCCGAAATAACTCATGCGCTATCAAAAGATTTGCTTGCGGCTAATCCGCTAATTCAATATATGGATTAAGCATCTTGAAGGTTCCGGCGCAGGCGTCAAAAAGTAAACCTACCGCGAGCGCGCGAAAATAAATTGACGGAAGTTTCTCCCAAAAGCAGGCATTTGCGGGTTTGTGTCGTATTGTCTCCATGGGAGGGATGGACGTGCAGTTTCAAAATCAACCGGTTCGTGATTTTTTAAACCATTATCAAATGAACCATCAAACCATTGATATCGAAGCGTGTTGCCAAGGATTTCTGGCGGAGATGCGGCGTGGACTCAACGGGCAATCCAGCATGGCAATGCTTCCTACCTATATTGAGGCCGAAGGCGAGTTGCCCCGAGCGGAACGGGTGATCGTCATTGACGCCGGCGGAACCAATCTGCGAGTGGCGACGGTCTACTTTGATCACCAAGGCGAAGCGGTGATCGAAAACTTCAGTAAATACCCAATGCCCGGTAGCCGGAACGAGGTTGGTAAGGCTGAGTTTTTCAACACCATTGCCGCTTACGTCAAGCCGATCGCCGATGGTTGTGCCAAGATCGGGTTTTGTTTCTCGTATCCCATGGACATGTTGCCAAACCGCGATGGCAAACTGCTTCGTTTTAGTAAACAGATCCAAGCGCCGGAGGTCGTCGGCGAACTGATCGGCGCCAACTTGCAAACGGCGTTGGCGGCGGCCGGCTGCAAGACCCCCCATCAAATCGTGTTGCTCAACGATACGGTCGCGGCGTTGCTGGCCGGGAAAACCGGACTGCAGGAGCGGAGTTTCGACAGTTACATCGGCTTTATCTTTGGAACCGGCATCAATGTTTGTTATATCGAACAAAACGCCAATATCGGGAAATGCGGTTCCCTTGATCCTGGGAAAGCCCAGATCATCAATACGGAGGTTGGCGGTTATCTGCAAGCCCCGGTCGGACAGTTGGATCGGGTTTTTGATCAAACCACGGTGGATCCGGGAAAATTCACTTATGAAAAAATGGTTTCAGGACGGTATCTTGGCGGGGTCTGTTTTCACACCATGCATCAAGCGGCGCGGGATGGATTGTTCACCCCGGCGGTGGCCGCCCGGTTACAAGCGTTCTCCGATCTCAGCACGGTCGATGTGAACCGTTTTTTAACCCATCCCGCCGCCACCCAACACCCGCTTGGCGCGGCGTTAAGCGTCGGGACGGTTGAGGACCGGTCGCGGTTATACCTGATCCTTGACAACCTGGTGGAACGCGCCGCCAAACTGGCCGCCGCCAATCTGGGAGCGCTGGTGCTGCAATCCGATAAAGGGACCGCGCCCGATCATCCGGTCTGCATTAGTGCCGACGGCACCACCTTCTATCAATTGCGCGGGTTGCGGTTCCGGACCGAACATTATCTGTACGGATTCCTCACCGAACAAAAGGGGCGTTATTTCGAGATTGTCAATATTGAAAACGCGCCGTTGATCGGCGCTGCGATCGCCGGATTGATCAACGGGTAGGATATATCTTTGCCCATATAAAAAAGCCTGCTCCGTTTGGCACGGAACAGGCTTTTATTTATGATCGCCTTACTTGGTAAACCGTTTCAGGGCGACGCAGGCATTGGTCGAACCAAACCCGAAGGAGTTGCTGATCCCCACTTCGATGGGGGCTTGGCGGGCTTCGTTGGCCACATAATCGAGATCGCACTCGGGGTCGGGATTTTCCAAATTGATCGTGGGCGGGACGAGCTGATGATGCAGCGCCAACGCGGTGAAAGCGGCTTCCACTCCGCCGGCGGCGCCAAGCATATGCCCGGTCATGGACTTGGTGGAGCTGACCAGAACCTTGGCGGCATGATCGCCGAAGAGTTTTTTGATCGCCTTGGTCTCCATAGCGTCGTTAACCGGGGTCGAAGTGCCGTGGGCGTTGATATAGTCGACGTCGGTCACTGCCAGACCGGCCGATTGGATCGCCAACTCCATACAACGCGCCGCGCCGGAACCGTCCGGCAGCGGGGAAGTGATATGATAGGCGTCGCTGTTCATGCCAAAACCGACCACTTCGGCGTAGATCTTCGCACCGCGGGCCAAAGCGTGTTCCAATTCTTCCAACACTAAAATCCCGGCGCCTTCGCCCATCACAAAACCGTCCCGGTCCGCGTCAAAGGGACGGCTCGCTTTTTCCGGGGCGTCATTCCGGGTGGAGAGAGCGGTTAGATTGATAAATCCGGCCACCGCCACCGGGGTAACGGTCGCTTCCGCGCCGCCGCTGATGATTGCGTCGGCTTCGCCGCGCTTAATGATATGATAGGCTTCGCCGATGGCGTGGGTGCCGGTGGCGCAGGCCGATACCGGCGAGAAGTTCGGTCCGGCCGCGCCGGTCCGGATGGAGATTTGGCCGGGCGCCAGATTAATGACGCAGCCCGGAATGAAGAACGGGGAGACACGATCCGGGCCTTTTTGGTCGCAGACCAAAACATAATTGCCCAATGTATCTAGGCCGCCCATTCCCGAACCGACGACGACACCGACCCGGTCGGCGTTTTCCGGCGTGATCCGCAGGCCGGAGTCGGCTACCGCCTCATCGGCGGCCGCGATGGCGAATTGAATGAAACGGTCCATCTTTTTAATCTCTTTTTTCTCAATAAACTTCGCCGGGTCAAAATTTTTGACCTCCCCGGCAAAGTTGGCCTTATAACCGGTGGCGTCAAATTGAGTGATTGGGCCGATCCCGGATTGGCCCGCCACGGCGGCTTGCCAGTTTTCGGCGGTGGTGAGACCCAATGGCGAAATCAGGCCGATTCCAGTGATTACAACGCGTTTATTCAAGGATGATCACCTACTTTATGATATTTGTTTTCCAATGACTGACATTGCTTTGCGGAATGTTTTAATCTCATCCGGACTCAATGCGTCGCGGAGTTTTTGGTCCAACTCTTCGACCAGGGACTTAATGGTCTCCCGGGCTTGAACTCCTTCCGCGGTCAGCGAGACTAAAATCCCACGCCGGTCTTTCGGATCCCGCTCCCGGATGATCAACCCTTTTTTCTCGAGGCGATCAAGCAACCCGGTCATGCTGGAATTTTCCAGGTTCAACTCCCGGGAAAGGTGTTTGGGATTTTCGCCGTTTCCCGGAGTAATCTCCAACAACAGCAGAGCCTTGGGAACGGTCAGGTCGAACTTGGCCAGTCGTTGATTGTAATAGCGGGACAATTTCTGCCAAGTGTTTTTGATCACCAAACAGAATAAGGGAGAATTAATACTGTCCATGCGGGCGAATCCCCCTTGATTTAATTCGCATACATATAGTTTGTATGCGAATTAAATATACCATGTCTGCATAACCCCGTCAATCTCCATCAGGGATGCCTAATCGTACCATTCTTGGCAAGGACTTCGCCAACCGTGTCGATCTTCAACATATTCTAACCAATGATGGGAAAAGGTAATAAGGATTTGATCATGACAAATGTGAAGTAATCGGGGTGGAAAAATGAAATTGGCGGAATTCGGCGACCTGCTGCCGGTTCCCGAGGAATGCCGAACGTTGGAGATTCGGGACTTGTCCAATGACTCACGGGAGGTCAAGCCGGGAGCGCTTTTTTTCGCGGTTCCCGGCTATAAGACCGATGGGTTGCGGTACTTAGGCGACGCAATCGCCAAAGGAGCTGTTGCTGCGGTGATTGAGGGACCGGGTCCGCCGGATTCCACCATTCCGTTACTGCAAGTGACTGATGTGCGGGTCATGGAAGGCCTCGTGGCGGCCCGTTTTTTTGGCAATCCCTCCCGTCGGTTGCGCATGATCGGGGTTACCGGCACCAACGGCAAGACCACCGTGACCCATCTGATTCAGCATATCTTGACTGCGGCGGCGATTCCGACCGGATTAATCGGCACCGTTCGCGTCCAGCATGGTTCCCAAATTTATCCCGCCGAACGGACCACCCCCGATGCTATCGAGCTGCAACGGTTATTGGCAGAGATGATCGCCGGAGGAATGAAAGCCGTGGTGATGGAGGTATCTTCCCATGCCTTAGCCTTGCACCGGGTGAACGGGACCGAATACGACGTGGCGGTGTTGACCAACATCACGCACGATCATTTTGATTTTCACCAAGATTCCCACAGTTATTTGGAGGCCAAGAGTTTGCTCTTCCGCAACCTTGGCTCAGGGGGAAAGCCGCAAAAATACGCCGTCCTCAACCGCGAAGATTCAAATTCGGAACGATTCGCTCAACGATGCGCCGCCCCCGTTTATTACTACGGAATCAACCAGCAGGCGCAGGTCCGTTTAGCCGATGTCGTGCGCAAGGGATCCCGGTCGCAGTTGACCGTGGAGTTGTTTGGGGAGAAGTGCCGTTTTCCGACCGCGTTGCCGGGACAATTCAATCAATATAACATCATGGCCGCCATCACTGTGGCTTACCTGGAAGGAGTACCGTTGGCGACGATTGCCGCCGCCGTTCCCAAATTCCCCGGAGTGCCCGGGCGTTATCAGGAAGTAAGCTGCGGCCAGCCGTTCCGGGTGATGGTAGACTTCGCCCATAACCCGGCGGCGCTTGAAAATATCTTGCAGATGGCGAAGGAACAAAGCGGCGGGCGGCGGATCATCGTCTTTGGCTGCGAGGGCGAGAAAGATCGGCTCAAACGGCCGCTGATGGGAAAGATCGCGGCCGAGAACGCCGAGGTTTCGATTTTGACCGCGGACAATCTCTATCATGAGGAGATCAACCAGATCTTCGCCGATGTTCTGCGTGACCTGCCCGAAGCGGAACGCCGGGCGATCATTGTCGAGCCGGACCGCCGCGCCGCCATTCGCAAAGCGGTGGAGTTGGCCCGTCCAGGGGATTTTTTGATTGTGGCCGGGAAAGGACATGAGCAGTATTTGGTCCGGGGTTCGGAGCAAGAGCCGTTTAACGATGTGGAAGTACTCCGGGAGATTTTGGCCGATCAGGCGGAGGCAACCCCGTGGTATCCGGTGTAAATTCGGCCGACCCGGTAGGCTAACTTTTGAGGTGGGTTAATTTGGCAGGATGGCTATTCCTTGGCGAACAGTCGGCGGATGGGTTTATTTTTCAACTCGGGCGATCGTTGGGCGACGGGCGGATCTTCCGTTGGGAACCGTTGCCCGGCAAAACTCAGGTGGACGAGATCAGCCGACTACGGATGGCGTTGGGAGAACGTAGCCGGGCGGTTGTAGCCCCGGTGGGGTCGGGAATCTTGCCCGTTTTTGGTTTGGAGGTGATTACCAACCGGTACTGGTTGGGATGGGAAACCCGCAACGGCAGCCCATGGTTACAGCCCGGAGCGCGATCCGGCGAGTCGACTTGGCCACGGCTTGAGAGATTATTGCCGTTGATCCGTGGGTATGAGGCCTATCATCAGGCTGGTTTGGTCGTGGGTTATCCCGATTGGCGGCGGATTGGACTGGGTCCGGAAGGTCTGTTTATGCCCGATCCTTATTTCAAGGGGTTTTTGGCGGTAGCTCCCTGGGAGTTGCCACCGGGCTTGGCCGCCTGCCGTCCCCCGGAGGAATTCGGAGCGGCCAAGCAGAGTCAGGCGGGGGATTGTTTTTATTTGGGAGTGATTATCTATCAATATCTAGCGGGGCGGTTGCCGTTCCGGTTGGTTAAGGGCTGGCCGACCCGGGCGCTGTTGCAAGGGGAACGGATTCCGTTGGGTTTGTACCAACCTGGGTTGGATCCGGAGATCGCGGCGGTGGTGAAGGCGCTGTTGGATCCGGACGGGACCCAACGGCCGAGCGTTTCGGATGTGAAGCGTTGTTGGGAGCGGATGTTGGCCGGGGCAAAGGCGGTTCAGGCTGTCGATTGGGAACGGGAGCGCCGGACGGAATTGCGGGAGTACCGGCGGCAGGACCGCTGGCGATTGGTGAAGCAATGGGCGCCGTGGGTGGCGGTGGTCTTGGTGTTGCAGGCGGGGTTGGTATGGTGGCTGACGGCGCGACCGCGCGGAGAGATGGCCCCGGAGCGGTCGCTGGAGCGTTTTTATGCGGCGGTGGGAGGATTAATCCGGGAAGACGCGGGGGTGGACCCAACGTTGGAGCGGGATTTTATGAAGGCGCGCCAGGAGCGGGCAGAGTTGCTCCGGGAGGTGTTGGGACGGCCGTTGGCGGAGGTGCGGCGGATCCGGGCGGTGCGGAGAGTAGGGCAACGGGTTGCGGCGGAGGTGGTCTTGGGCTGGTGGGAACGATCCGGGACGGGATTGCGGCTCCGGGAAACGAAGGAACAGGTTGTCTTGGCGCGGGAGGGCAGGAGTTGGCGGGTTGTGGCAAGGCGGGCAATAAAGTAGGCGATGGCGAGTCCCAATTTTTCGGTCTGATGCAGGAAACTCATGGAAAGAGTCAAATTTGTTATCGAAGATAATGATTTGATTTTTTCGAGGTGTTTCATGAACCATCCTTGTTTGGCAGAATTTCATCCGGCGGTGGCGCGTTGGTTTGCGGAAACCTATGGGGAGCCCACGCCGCCGCAGGCTAAAGGGTGGCCGTTGATCGGGGCGGGCAAGAATGTTTTGATTTTGGCGCCGACGGGATCGGGCAAAACGATGGCGGCGTTTTTGAAATGCCTGGATTGGCTGTACCGGTCGGAAAGCGCTGCGGCAAAGACGGGGGACGGAGTCCGGGTTTTATATATTTCGCCGCTTAAAGCGTTAAACAACGATATTCACCGTAATCTGGAGCTGCCGTTGGCGGGGATTGCGGCGACGGGGCGGGCGTTGGGTTACGCGTTGCCCGAGTTGCGGGCGGCGGTGCGGACGGGTGACACGCCGGGCCGGGAACGGCAGCAGATGATCCGGAAGCCGCCGCAGATTTTGATCACCACGCCGGAGTCGTTGTTTCTGATGCTCTCCTCCAAAGCGCGGCAGATCTTGAAGACGGTCCGGTTTGTGATTGTCGACGAGATTCACACCGTATTCCCCACCAAACGCGGGGCCCATTTGGGGTTGACGTTGGAACGGTTGCAACAATGGGTCGGAGCGGAGCGGCCGTTGCAACGGATCGGGCTTTCGGCGACGATGCAACCGTTAGACCAAGTAGCGGCCTATCTGGCGGGGTATGAGTGGTCGGCGGAATCCGACAACTTGCAACCCCGTCCGGTGGCAATCGTCGACACCGGCCAACGCAAGACTTTGGATCTGCAAATCATGCTCCCCGTGCCCGATCTCCGGGAACTGCCGGAAAAATCGATCTGGCCGCCGCTTTATGATCAGTTGTTGCAACTGATCCGAGCCCACCGGACCACCTTAATCTTTGTCAATAACCGGCGCGCCGCCGAACGGATCACCGCCAACCTCAATCAGCTGGCCGAACGGGAGATCGCCCGGACGCATCACGGCAGCGTTTCCAAAGAAGTCCGGCTCGATGTGGAAGCTCTGCTGAAGCAAGGTGAGATCGCTTGTATCGTGGCGACCGCTTCGTTGGAGTTGGGGATCGATGTCGGCCATATCGATCTGGTGGTCCAAGTGGAGTCGCCTAAAGAGGTGGCGCGGGGGTTGCAACGGGTGGGCCGGGCCGGGCATATTGTGGGGATGCCCAGTAAAGGTAGGGTGATTCCCAAGACCCGCACCGATCTGCTGGAAAGCGCCGCCATTGTCCGGGAGATGCGGGCGGGCCGGGTGGAACCGGCCCGGGCAATCCGCAATTGCCTGGATGTGTTGGCCCAACAGTTGGTGGCAATGACTGCGGTGGAGGAAGTGCCGGCGGCGACCGCCTACCGGTTGATACGCCGGGCCTACAACTATCAGGATCTGACGGTTGCGAGTTTTGAGAATGTGCTGGCGATGCTGGCCGGCACCTTTCAAACCACCGAATATGTGGACCTGAGGCCGCGGCTGTATTGGGACCGGGTCGCCGGGTTGCTGAAACCCGATTCCTACGGCTGGCGGCTGGTATATTCGAGCGGCGGGACCATTCCCGACCGGGGTTATTACGGGGTTTACCTCCAAGGTTCCAATGTCCGTCTGGGCGAGTTGGACGAGGAGTTTGTTTACGAACGGCGTTTACATGAACGTTTTGTGCTGGGAACTTCGGTCTGGCGTATCGAGGAGTTGCGGCAGGACCGGGTTTTGGTTAGCCAGTCAAAAAAGGGCGGCGAAGCGATTATCCCGTTTTGGAAGGCGGATCTGGGCGGACGCTCGTATGAACTTGGCAAACGGATCGGCGCGTTTTTGGGGGAAGTGGAAGCCCGCTTGGATTCACCCGGACTCCGGCAATGGCTGGCGACTGAATGTGCCCTGGAAGCGGATGCCGCCCGGAATCTCGTGCAATTTCTGCGCGATCAGCAACGGGCGGTCAACTTTCTCCCCACCGACCGACGGATCGTGGTCGAGGAGTTCCCCGACGAAGCGGGGGAATGGCGGATCTTCATCCATTCGCCGTTTGGGACGAAGCTGCACAATGTCCTGGGATTGCTGATCAAGGATGATTGGGAGAACCGGTTGCAACTGACGACGGAGTTTGTCTCCTCCGACAACGGGATCATGTTTCAGGTCGCGGGATTAACTACGCCGCCGGCGGTTGAGTGGGAGCGGTTGCCCATGGAGGATCTTGAGGAGAAAGTGGCCCGGCTCGTCTCCGGCAGCGCGCTGTTTGGGGTCAACTTCCGGCAGGCGGCGCAGCTTTCGCTGGTTATGCCGCGGACCGGTTTTGGCCGGAAACGAACGCCGTTTTGGCTGAGCCGTCTGAAAGCGGGCAACCTCTTGCAGGTGGTGGCGAAATATCCTGATTTTCCTTTAGTGGTCGAGGCGTACCGGGCGGTTTTGCAGGATTATTTCGAACTGCCGGCGGTCCGGGAGTTACTCGGGGCCATTCGTCAAGGGACGGTCACGATCCAACGGCAACGGCTTCAGGTTCCGTCGCCGTTCGCCGCCGGTCATCTGCTGAGTTTTGTCGCCAATTTCATGTATCAGGGGGAAACGCCGCAGGGCGAGTTGAAACTGCGCCTGTTCGGATTGGGCCGGGAGACGCTCAAGTCGTTGGTCGGCGCGACCGGTCTCCGGGAGTTGTTGGATCCGGCACTAGTGGCAGCGGTGGCGGCGCAAGCCGGTGGCAAAGGCTTGTATGGCCCGGAGCTTACCACGGATATGATCGTGAACTGGCTGGAACGGGTCGGCGACATCACCCTGGCCGAATTGCAAACGTTGGTTCCGGAGCAATATCCGGCGGTGGCGGAAGGGCTTAACCAGTTGTTGGACCAGGGGAAAGTGATAAAACTGCCGTTGCGGGGCCGGGAGCTATGGCTGCTCCGGAGCGAGTGGCCATTTTATCGGCAGGTTGTGCCGGAGTTGACAGTTTCGCTCCCGAACGGGGAGCATCCGGTTGACTTGTTAGGGCCGAAGGCGGCGCAACGCCGGTTAATCCAACGCTATGTCCGCACTCATGGGCCGTTCCAAGCTCAAGCCATCGTTGAACGATACGGTTTGGCAGAGACAACGGTGCTGGCGGAGTTAGCGGCGCTGTCAGCCCAGGGATTGGTCGAAGCCGGCGCGTTTATCCCGGGAGGTTGCGGCGAAGAATGGTGCGACAGCGGATTGCTGCAGGAGATGCACCGGCGTAGTTTGGCCCGGGCGCGCCGCGAAGTGGAACCCGGCACGCCGGAACAGTATAGTCTCTTTTTGGCGCGCTGGCAAGGGGTGGTTGGCGAACGAACCGGACTGGACGGGTTGGCTGAAACATTGCAACAATTTTCCGGATTGTGGCTACCGGCAGTCCGCTGGGAAGGGAGCGTCCTGCCGGGACGGGTCCGGAATTATCAACCGTTTTTATTGGATCAATTGATCACCAGCGGTCAATTCCGCTGGCGGGCCAAGGGGACCGAGGGAAATCTCCGGCTTTGTTTTGAAGCAGTCCAAACCGCCGGGACTGAAAACCCTCAAGAAACGGCCGCGACGGCAACTCCGGCGCCACCGGACCAATTAACGCCCAATGCCCAGAAAGTTTATCAATGTTTGGCACAGAGCGGCGCTTTATCCTTACCGCAACTTTGGCAACAGGCCAAACTTGCTTCGGTGACCGCGTTGGAGGTTTTGGAAGAGTTGGTCCGGGCCGGTTTGGTCACCAATGACACGTTCGGGCCGGTCCGTCATTTGCTTGCCAAACGGCCGCAGGACCGGGTGGGGGTGAAGGGGATTTTACCCCCGGTGTTACTGGCGCGTTTGGGACGTTGGTCGTTAGTGCCGCCGCTACGGGAAAGTTCCTTGGAGGATCAGCTCAGGCAGTTATTGGCCCGTTACGGCATCCTCTGCCGGGAGCTGTTGACAGGGGAGGAGCATCACTGGAGTTCGGTCTATCCCCAACTGAACCTGTGGGAACAGACCGGTAAGGTGAAACGGGGTTATTTCGTCGCCGGTTTAAGCGGGATCCAGTATGCCGAAACCGGGGCGGTGGAACGGTTGCGCCAACCGTTTTCCGAAGCGGACCCGCCAATTTGGGCGTTGCATTGGGACGACCCGGCCAATCCGTTGCCGCGTTTCGCGGACTGGTCGGAGCCGGACGGGACCAAACTTGCCGGCGATTATGTGGTATTTAAAGGCGGCCGGCCGGTGCTGCTGGCCGCCGGAAAAAAGCTGAAACTGACCACCCTGACGGAACTGGTCCCGGCGGAATTGCGGACCGGGCTGGAGCAACTGGTCCGGCTTTGGTGTCAGGCCAATCCCGACCGGAAGATTACGGTGAGCCATTATAACGGAGCGGCGGTACAGGACAGCGCCATCGTCCGGTGGTTGGCGGAGTTGGGGTTTGAAAACGGGTACCTGGAGATGACCTTGTGGCCGTCAAGACGGTAGGTTTGAGTCAGACGATTTGCAACAATACTTCGTCTAAGCTGATCCGGGGACGTGGCGCGGCGGTCTGGTCGGCGTAGCCAAGCGGCAACAACGCGACGATTTCGTAGAGAGCGGCCAAACCCAAAATGGCTTTCACCTTGTCCCGATCGACCATTCCCACCCAACAACTGCTCAAGCCCAAATCAACCGCACGTAATGTCAGATGGTCAATAGCAATGGCGGCGTTTTGCCATAAATGCATTCGGCCGATGGGGGTGTCGGTCAGCCGGGCAAGCATGTCGCTTTGCTGGGTTTCGATTAGTTGACCGTCTTCAGTGTTATCCCGAAAGACGCCGCTCTTTTTTAACTCCGTAAACCGGGCCGGCGCCGTCGACCAGGCGCCGGCATCGACGCAACAGACGATAATTACCGGAGCTTTGGTTACAAACGGCAATGTGTATGGGGCGAGTTGTTCTTTCATGGCGGCGCTTTGCACAACCACAAAACGGGTTGGCTGAATATTGGCTGCCGATGGAGCGAACCGCGCCGTATCGATTACCTCCCGGATGAACGCTTCGGGAACCGGGTCCGGTTTGAACTTCCGGGTACTCCGGCGGTTTTGAATGACAGTTTTCAATTCCATTCTGGACATCGCCTCCGAAATATTACTTTACATCCCAAGGTCGTGGGTTTATATTAACTATAAATCATTTGAACGATTTGCAAAGTATGCACTTTTTTGTAAGCTACTACCCAAAAGGGGAGCGTGAGACGATGAATCCGTCCGTCGGGACCGGAATTTGCCCGATTCAATTCACGCTGAGTTTGATCGGGGGCAAATGGAAAGTGATCATTTTATATCAGATTCACCTGGGGCCGGTGCGGCGTTATGGCGAACTGAAACGGTTGGTGCCCGGCATCACTCACAAGATGCTTAGCCAGCAGTTAAAAGAGTTGGAGCGGGACGATTTGATTCAGCGACAGGAATACCCGCAAGTGCCTCCGAAAGTGGAGTACTCCTTGACGCCGAACGGACGAACAGTCTTGCCGGTGATTCAAGTAATGAGCCAATGGGGCGAACGACAGATGGCTAAGACGCGGCTTGCCGAAGCGCTGGAATGAGGTGTTTGAAAGAGGCGTTGTCTTTGATTAAATTTAGTTAATCCAATGATTAAAAGCAGATTAAGCCCGGATTAACCGGCGTTTCAAACGCAAGCCGGCCAAGGAAATCAAATATAGCCCCAACCGTCCGTCACCCGGTGGGGTAGCTTGCCGCCACGAACGATGCGGCAGGAAGTTGCTGAAAAATGCCCAATATTATAAGCGACCGGCCAATCGAAATTTGACAGAAATCAGGTGACGAAGATGAAAATCTCCAATAACTCGCTGCTAAGCAATATCACCGAGATTTGGTCCTGCGGCGAAAGCCTGTTCCGGGTTCAAACCCGCCAGGGGAAAGTGTTCCGGGTGACTGTGGCTCAAAACGTTTACAGCGGCGACTCCTTTAAGTTCAAGGCCTTCTTTGAAGAGCAAGTATTCCAGTTGGGACACCAACTCTGGGGCGCGGTGGCGATTACGGCGCCTGGAGCGGATTCGGTCCGGGAGTGTCTAAGCAACGCGTTGGAAACCATCAACGGGATTCAGGAGAATCTGCGCGAGACCAGTGCCTAAGGGCAAGGGTCTTTTTTCTTGGGCGGGCTTTTTTTGCCTCCGCCAAAACCCCCTCGCTGATCCCCTCCGGAACCGGAATGGTTCATTCCGGTTCTTCGTTGGCGAATTTTCCTTCGCAAATTACCGATCAAACACCCGAAATTACCCATTCCGCTTCCGAAATTCTCAATTCCGGCGGTTAAATGTCGAATCCAACAACCCCGGAGCAGTTTCCGGGCAGTCGTCCAGGCTGATCAACCGGAGCAACCATCGACGGCGGCGACGACAATCAATTTCCGGCCAAAGGCTTCCTCGAAGGCTTTATGATGGTTTTTAAGCCCCCAGAGTTCCAGTTGGCAATCGCCGTTGGTCTCCAGCGCCAGGGTGACGACGGAGGGCTGGCTTTGTTGAAAATAAGCCCGCGCCACCAGGTTGCTGTGGCTGCGGTCCAGGGTCTCGGCGATCCGCAACAGGGTGCTTAACACCACGACCCGTTTCTGGTCGGTCTTGGCCAAATCGCTGAATTGGGGGTGTTTCTTGCGTGGCAGCGTTTTCCGGTGAAAATAGGCGATGGCGGCGATGACTCCGATTTCGGCCTGGTTGAAGCCTAGTAAGTCGGCGTTGCTGATCAGATAATACGAATGGGCCTGATGATTGTTGTAGGAGAGAAACGCGCCGCAGTCGTGGAGCAGGGCGGCATACTCCAGCAACTCCCGTTCGGCGGGGCCCAACCCGTGCAGGCCGATTTGGGCAGCGCTGTCGTAGAGCTCCAACGTTAAGTCGGTGACCCGGTTGGCGTGAAACTCATCGAAAGCGCAAGCCCGGCCCAACTGGAGCACGCTTTGCTCGCGCAAGGAAACGTTGTCGTTGCGGCGCGCCAGATAGTCCAGGAGCAGACCGTCGCGCAAGCTGCGCTCGCTCACCGCCAGTTGGGGAAGGGACAGTTCCTGCATTAACGTATCGAGAATCGCCGCGCCGCCGATGATGATATCGGCCCGTTCCGGATTAATGCCGTCCACTTTACACCGTTCCTCCAGGGACAATGCGCAGAGCATCTGGATCACTTGTTGCAGTTGCTCGTGAGTGACGACGTCATCTTTTTGCAGGCGGCGTTTGTAGAAATAGCGGCAGCAGATCTCGGCCAGGTTTTCGATGGTGCCGGAGCTGCCGAAGGCCCGCGCCGCCGGATACTGGCCCAGCCGTTGCAGACTGCGGATGGCCGAGTTGCGGACATGGCGTTGCATCTGATGATAAAGGGCGGGGGGCACCGGCCCGTTGTGATTGGCCAAAAAGTTGGCGGTTAGCCGGATCGCTCCCAACTTGAGCGAGTCCAGGTAGTCATATTGCTCCTGGTCGCCGACGATCACCTCGGTGCTGCCGCCGCCGATGTCGATAAAAAACGCTTTCTGTTTGCCGATATTGATCCCGCTGGTTATTCCCAAATAGATCAGGCGGGCTTCCTCGCGGCCGGAGATGACTTGAACCTCAAGCCCGGCTTCGCTGCGGAGCCGTTCCAAAAATTCGGCTTGGTTGGCGGCTTCGCGGGTGGCCGAGGTCGCCACCGCATAGAGCGGGTCCGCGCCGTAAGAACGGGCCAGTTCGGTAAATTTCCGGCAGACCAGCACCGCGCGGTCCATTGCTTCCGGCTGCAACTGCTGCTGGCGGGAGAATTCTCCTTCGCCCAAGCGGACGGTCTCTTTCTGTTGGGTGATGACTCGGTAAGAGTGGTGGGGGAGGTCGCGGACCAGCAATAACCGGATGGAGTTGGTCCCAATATCGATAAAGCCGACGATTTGTTCGGCGTTAGATTTCAGCGTGCGTTCCATTCCAGTACCAACTTTCGTTTGAATGTCTTCTCAAATAAAGTTCCTTTTTGATCCAATTTTTCCTGCTCCTTGCGGAGCGGGGCGGTGGCGTCGCATTGCAGCCGCACCGTTTCGGTCCGGTCCAGGAGACAGGTCAAGCCTTGGACCACTTGCTGCTGCGAGGCGTCCAGACAATCGGCGATCCGCAGCAGCGCCGCCAGGACGGTCACCAACTGTTGCCGCTCCGGGCGTAACGTGTCGAAAAAGTCATGGCGTTGGTTGGGTTCGGTGCGCCGGTGGTAGCGGGCGGTCAACCCGACGACGGCCCGTTCTTCCCACTCCAACGGCAGGAAAGCGGTGTGCAGGATAATATGCAGGGACGTTTTGTGATGGGACTGCGACCCGGTAACCCACCCGATATCGTGCAATAACCCGGCGTATTGCAACCAGCGGCGTTCCGGTCCCTCCAGGCGGTGCAACGGTTGCAACTGGTCGAACAATTGCAACGCCAATCGGGCGACGCAATGGGAATGTAGAATCAACTGGGGCCGTTTTTGCAAAAAGTTGTCCAGCAAAGTGTGGACCCGGTCCTGGACGAGCTGGGCATCGTTTGGGACGGCCTCCGGCGCGGGCGGGTTGAAGGTTTTTAACGACTGGAGCAGGCCATGGCCGGCCCGTTGCTCCCCGGGCGTCGGGATATACGGCCAAAAGATGGCCGGTAACTGCCAGAAGGCGGTCGCGGCCCGTTGCTGCCAGGAACGGTTGTTGAGTTTGACCCGGAAATATTGGACCGGACAAGGGGTGGATCCCAGGTCCAATATTCCGTAAACGACACTGTCCGGGGTGGCTTTGGCGACCGCGAGATCGACCAGTTGCTGCCGTTCCCGCTGGTGTGGCAACGGACCCTGGCCAAAGTTGCCGACGATCAGATCGGTCTGGGGCGGAATCTCCAGATTGGACTGGCGGTTTCCGGTCAGGACGAGCTTTTTACATAAGCGTTGCCGTTGCGAGCGGGGGATCGACCGCAGATAACGACGGTTTTCGAGAGTCAGCGCATCCATGAGCCAATGCCAATAAAGCCACTGGTCGGGCTGTTTGACATGGCGTAACTTGACCGAGCTCTGGCAACTGCGCAAGACGCGCAGATCGGGTTCGGTCAGTAAGCTCAACACCTTTTCGCGGCGTAAAATGTCGAGCACTTCATTGGGGAATAAACACCCCGCCAGGACCGGCCCAAAGTTCCAGATCGCTTTGACATGATGGCGCCGGGCTTTCTCCGCCAACAACAGCAGCAGTTCGGGGTCGGCATGAAAGTCGGTTAACAGCGCGATTCTCATGAGCTAATTCCTGACTCGACAAACGTTGCTGGTTTCATTGGCTTCCCCGGCAGGGGAGCAGGCGGAACTTGAAACCAGTCCCGCTCAACCAGCCATTGTTGCGAATTGATCACCGGATCATTGCCGCTCGGGTTGATCCGTTCATAACAACCGTTGGCTAACAGTCGCCGCGCTTGTTGATTGTCTTGCAAATGGATCCGGAGGATGGTTTGCACGGCCGCTTTGAGGACCGGATCCTCGACCGGGAAGAGGAGCTCCACCCGCCGGTCCAGGTTGCGGGGCATCAAGTCGGCGCTTCCCAGCAATATTTCGGGGGCACCGCCGTTGCCAAAGCAATAGATCCGGGCGTGTTCCAGAAACCGTCCCACAATCGAGCTGACCCGGATGTTTTCACTGATCCCGGCAATTCCGGGCCGCAGGCAACAAATGCTGCGCACCTGTAGTTCGACCCGGACTCCGGCTTGGGAGGCCCGGTAAAGTGCTTTAATGCATTCGGGATCGACCAGACCGTTCATTTTAAACGCCAGATAACCGCCGCCCTCCTGACGGTGCCAGGCGATCTCCCGCTCAATCCGGCGGATGAGCTGGTCGCGTAACGCCAGCGGCGCCAAAATCAGTTTGTGGTACGCGGGTTGGCGCGCGTAACCGGTCAAGGCGTTGAAAAGATTGGAGGCGTCGGCCCCGAACAGCGGGTTGCAGGTGAAGAAACTAAGATCGGAATAGACCTTGCTGGTGACGGTGTTGTAGTTGCCGGTGCCGAGATGGACGTAGCGCCGGATCCCGTCGGCTTCGCGCCGGACGACCAGGCACATTTTGGCATGAGTCTTCAAACCGACCAGGCCGTAAACCACATGGACCCCGGCTTGCTCCAGCGCCTGCGCCCAGTTGATGTTGTTCTCCTCGTCGAATCGGGCTTTCAGCTCGACCAGCACCGCCACTTGCTTGCCGTTTTCGCGCGCTTGCAACAGGGCGTCGATGATCGGGGAGTTGGGACCGACCCGGTATAAGGTTTGCTTGATGGCCAGCACTTGCGGGTCGGAAGCGGCCTCCCGCACCAACTCGACCACGGGCTGGAAACTGTCGTAGGGGTGGTATAACAAAAGATCCCGTTCTTGAATCAACGGGAAGATACTCGCCGGCCGCTGCAGGAATTTCGGTGTGCGTTGGACGAGCGGCGGGTCTTTCAACTCGGCCCGATCCAGTTTGGTCAACTCCATCAGGCTGGATAATCCCAATGGACAACGGAAAGTGTATAGCTGCTCCGGCCGGAGCCCCAGATTTTCCAGGAGCAATCGCCGGATCCGTTGGGGCATGCCGTGATGGATCTCCAGCCGGATGGCCGAGCCAAACTGCCGTAAGCCGACGCTCTCCTGAACGGTCGCCAACAGATCCGAAGCCTCGTCCTCCTCAATGGTCAAGTCGGCGTCGCGGGTGATCCGAAAGGGATACACCGCGTCAAGACGCATTCCCGGAAAAAGCAAGTCGGCGTTGGCGGCAATCACTTCCTCCAGCCAAACCAACTCGCAGCCCGCCGTCTCCGGAGCGGGTAGCGGTAACAACCGGGGAAACGTATCCGGTACTTTCAGCCGGGCAAAGCGTTCCGCGCCGCTTTCGGGATCGCTGACCACCAACGCCAGGTTGAGACTGAGGTTGGAGATGTGGGGGAACGGGTGCCCCGGGTCGAACGCCAACGGCGTCAACGCCGGAAAGATCGCTTTGGCGAAATAGTCGCGTACGTGACGGCGTTGCGCGGTGTTGAGCCGTTCGAAATGATAAAGCCGGATGCCCTTGAACCACAGCGCCGGCTGTAACGCTTTGGACCACAACGCGGCGGAACGCTCCAATACCGGCAACAGTTCTTCGTTGAGGTTGTTAAGCTGTTCCCAAGGGCTTAACCCGTCCTGGGATAAGTTGCCGGCTCCGGCTTGAAGCTGCCGGTAAAGACCGGCGATGCGAATCATGAAAAATTCATCAAGATTGTTGGCGAAGATCGCCAAGAACTTCACCCGCTCCAACAGCGGACGGCGGCGGTCAAAAGCTTCTTCGAGGACCCGGAGGTTAAACCGGAGCCAACTCAGCTCCCGGTTGATAAAGAGGTTCGCCGGGTCGGTTTCATTCGATACGACGGTTTTGTGGCCGATGAGGGCGCTGATCTTCGGGAACTTCATCCGGAACTCTCCTTGTTTTAAACTTCCAGTGGGAAGCCGGTCTTTATAAATTTGAAAAACCCATGAATGGGTTTTTCAAAAGACGCAACTGTTCAGCTTGGGTGAATTTGAAAATGCGCATTGCCTTAGCTTAGATAGAGATCTTTATGCGGTTGGCCAGCTTTTCATCGAGCAGTTCCCGGATTCCCTCGGTCACTTCCAGATAAATCTTGTCCTTCCGCTCCCGCAACCGTTGATACGCTTTTAGAATATCCAAAGTGAGAATGATCCGGGTACTGCTACAGTTCAATTCGCCCCGGAGATGGCTGCCGATCCGTTCAAACCCCAGGATTTTGGTGTGAAAATGCAACGGCGAGTTGGGATCGGTCTCAAACACGTCGGTGATGAAATGGGTGTAACCCCGTTCGACCACTTCTTTGATGGCGGCGCGCATCAGTTTCAGGACGACGCGGATATTTTTCCGGAATTCCGGAGCGATCATGAAACGGCCGATATCGGCTACTTTGCAATCCCGGGCCATTTGTCCCAGGTCGACATGGGGGTCCAAGGTCACTTCCAATTCGGGCGGGAACTCCAACGACGGGTCATAGGCGAGCCGGATCACCCCGGCCGGCGTTTGATTAACTAAGGCCAAAAACCAGGAATATTGGGTGGACTGACCGATATCGGTCGGGATTTCGTTTTCCGGCAAACGGATCCATTGTTTTTCTTGAAAGTAAACGCGTTCAATCACTTGCAACGCTTGGGAACGGGTGGCGGCGTCGGTCACTTTGACGGTGGTGATTTCGGAAAAAGCCATGGCTGAATCCCCCTTTATTTGCTAATGTCAAAAATGATGTATTGAAATCACTCCTCCGCGCCTTGCGGTTCGGGGAAGGGATAGGATTTTCCGGAGAGTTCGGCTAAACGAACCATAATTTGGTGGGTAATGACGGCGCTGCGGTGAATGGTTTGGCGGCGTTGGTCCGTTGCGGAACCGGACGGTTCGGACTCCGAAGCCGGGGCGGTGAAACGCAACGGTTCGCCGATTCGCAGGATTAACGGTCCCCAATGGGGAATGCCCTGTTTGGTTCGCCGGGGAAAATCGATGCCGATGGGAATCACCGGCGCCCCGGATGTCAGGACGATCTGGCCGATGCCTTTCCGGGCGCGTAGGAGCTGCAAAGGGTCCCGGTTGCGGGCGCCCTCCGGATACAGCCCGATGCTTTGGCCGTTTTGCAACCGGTTCAGACATTGGGCGACGATGGATTGCCGGGGCCGCCGGTCCCGTTCCCGGTTCCACCAGGGAATGGTTGACGGCTTGTTATAGACCAGGACCGGGTCCATCTGCCGAAACAACCACCCGATCACCGGAATCCGGCTGAACATCCAATCGATCACAAAGCTGATCGGTCGCCCATCGCGGCGGGAAAGCAGGAAGCAGGCTACTAATAATGTTTCATACGAGCAGTTGTGGTTAAACACGAAAATTGCCGGTTCCGGCAGGTCTTCCATACGTTGCTCGTGCTCGACGGTGATCCAATGCCCGAAGCCGAGCAGGACGGTTTGCAAAACCCGCCGTTGCAACGGGAGTAACCGGGGGATCGGCGGGTTAACCACAGTTTGGTGGCGTTTCGCGGTTTCAGCCATATTCGCTCCTTGCGGGGGCCCTTTGCAACCGGGGCGACTCCCTTAGCACCCACTATATAATTGAATATTTATTACCGCTTCAATACCGGATTAAAACCAAATTAAATTGGGATGAAGGGAAACCTTGGCGTCGGGAGGACGACTTGTTTATGCCAAGCTTAATCTGTCCTTAACCCCAGGAGCATTTCTCCTTAAATCAGCGCTGCTATATTGAGTTTAAGCAAAAGAGAACCCGTTGAAACAAGGCCGAACCTCCCCTGAAGTCAAAGGGAGCGCCGTCAGGCTTAGGCCTCCAAGCGAATTCCAAGTATAAGTTATCAGCACGGGCAGAAGTTTTTTTGCAAACGACTTGAAACAAGTCTTTTTTTTTACGATCAAGGATAGAGAGAAACAGGATTTTCGGGTGGGTTTTAAGGAGGAATTGAACCGATGAATATGTTGCAACGGATTGTCCGGCCGGTAGTCCAAGTGTATCTTGATTTAAAGATGATTTGGAAGATGGCGATTGGTTTTGGCTTGGTTTTGCTGGCGGTATTGGCGATCGCCTGGGTCAGTCAGCAGAATCTGCATAAGATCAGCAAAGCCTTGGACACGGTGATTGATCAGGAATTGGAACCGATGGCTTACATCCATGATATCCGTTCGTACATCTCCGAACTGGAGGTGGCAACCAGAGACGCCTTGTTGCAACACGATGCGGTTGCCTTACGTTACATTCACAATGAATTTTTGCGCAATACCGTGACGCGGACAGTGGACTATTCCTTTGAACGTTTGAGCGGACAAGCCACCGGTCCGGAACAACGGAAGCGGATTGCGGAGATTCAGGGGTATTGGCGGGATTATGCGCAGCTTTATCACAATTTGACCACTGACTTCGATCGTTTTCAAGATGCGGTATTGATGCAGGAGATTACCAAAAAACGGTTTTTCCTGATCGGCGGGATCGACCGGATGATCGAGACCGACTACCGGCAACGGGCGGTATTGGCAAAAGCCGAAGCCCGGGTCACTTATGAAAAGCAACAGTTTGCCACCTTGGTGGTGATTATCGGTACCATCGTGTTGACGATCGCCATCAGTCTGTTGACCGCGTTTTGTATTATCCGGCCGTTGCATTCCATTGCGGCGGGCGCCCGCAAGATTGCCGGCGGCGACCTGGAGGTGACGGTGCCGGAAGCCCGGAACGACGAATTTGGCGAAGTGGGTCACTGCTTTAATGCGATGGCCTCGGAACTCCGGTCATTGGTCGAAGAGATTAAACAGGCCGCGGAGAAGGTCAATGAAAACAGCCGCTTATTGCTTCACGGAACCCATGACGCGTCCACGGTCACCCAACAGCTGGTCGAAACCCTGTCGCAGGTGGCGGTGGGTGCCGAACAACAACAACTGCGGGTGGCGTCCATTCACGAAGTGGTGCGGATGGTCAGCGACTTTTCCGACTTTATCAACCGGACGGTTCACACCATTGACGATTTATCGGAGAACACCATCGCCAAAGCCCTGCACGGCGAGGCGGTGGCCGGTTCGGTGGTTGAGCAGATGCACCGGATTGAACAGTTCATGTCGGTCTCCGACGAGATGATGGCCCAACTGCAAACCTTGTCCCAAGAGATCGCCAAAACTGCGGCCACGGTTCGGGACGTGGCCGATCAAACCAATCTGTTGGCGCTCAACGCCACCATCGAAGCGGCCCGGGCCGGCGAGCACGGGCGGGGGTTCGGCGTGGTCGCCGAGTCCATCGGCCAACTGGCGCTGCAGACCAAAACCGCCTCCAATGAAGTCCAGAAATTGGTCAGCCGGATCCAAAACGTCTTCGGCAAGTTGTCGGGGATGATCGAAACCGAAAATCAGGTGATTCTCGACGGGGAACGGGCTGTCTCCGGTCTGGGCGTGGTTTTTGACGCCATTATCGCGGCGGCGCGACAGGTCAATCAGGAGTTGGGCACGGTGACCCACTACACGGTCCGGTTGACCGAGGAACATTCGCAAGTCTTAAAAGCGGTGGAGCAGATCACCCGGATCGCCACCGAACATCAAGCCGGCACCGAAAGCGCCTCCAGCGCGGTGGTGGAACATCATAGCTGCACGCAGGAGATGATCGCCGCCAGTCAGATCCTGGCCCATTGGGGCGACAATTTACGGCAAGCGGTGGCCAAGTTCACCTGACCGCTATTGCCGTAACGCGCCTGGAACGCTCCTTGGCAATGAAGTCCCGGAAAAATTTAATGAAGCGAAGATGGACAAACTAACCCGGCCCCAAACCGGGCGTGGGACGATGTCTTAATCTATTCTTAATATTGAGTTTAATCAGGCTTAATTCCCTTTTTGTACGATAAGCATGAAAAGGGGTGTAATTTCTTGAAACAAAAATTACTGGCAATCATTGGAGTTCTGGTCTTAGCTACCCTGGCTATCGCCGGTTGCGGCGGGTCCGACTCGCTGAATGTCGTTGGCTCCACCTCGGTGCAACCGATCGTGGAAATGTTAGCGGAAGCGTATCAAAAAGACAACCCCGGAGTTTCCATCAATGTGCAAGGCGGCGGTTCCAGCGCCGGAATCAAAGCGGTCACCGACGGCACGGCGGAGATCGGGACCAGTTCCCGGTTGTTGAAGCCGGGGGAACAAAAGAACGACCTAAAGGTGGTCGAGATCGCCATTGACGGTATCGCGATCATTACCCATCCGGGCAATCCGGTTCAAAATTTAACATTAGGGCAATTACAATCAATTTATAGCGGCAAGATCACCAACTGGTCCCAAGTGGGTGGTCCCAACCAAAAAATTGTCATCGTGAACCGGGAAGAGGGTTCGGGGACCCGCGGGGCTTTCACGGAACTGGTGATGGGAGCGGAAAAAAGTTCTCCCAAGACCTTGGTTCAAGGTTCGACCGGCGCGGTCCGCCAGGCGGTCTCCGGCAATCCCGACGCGATCGGTTATATATCCCTCGACGCGGTGGACGCTTCGGTTGAAGCGCTGTCAATCAATGGCGTCGCTTGCAACCACGAGACCGTTCAAACTAAAAAATATCCGATCATCCGGCCGTTTCTCTTTATTTATCCTCAAAAAGCGGCGGAACCAATCGAAAAGTTTGTCCAATATGTTTTGGGTGAGGGCCAGCAGATTGTGGCCCAACAAGGGCTCGTCCCGATCTCGGTGAAATAGGCCTACGGTAGAAGGCCTATTTTTTTGGAGGAAAACATGGAAGCATACGAATGGATTAAAAAGAAAGAACAGATTATTACCGGCGCCTTATTTACCATTGCCTGCGTGGCTGTGGCCAGTGTCTTATTGATTATCCTGTTTGTCTTTAAGGAAGGCTGGCCGGTGTTGGCGAAGTTTGGTCCCTGGGCCTTGGCGGCGGGGAAAGATTGGCAACCGACCGGCGGGGGTTACGGCATGTTGCCGTTATTGGTCGGCTCCTGTTTTGTAACGCTGGCGGCGTTGGTTTTGGGCGTGCCGTTGGGGATCGGTTGCGCGGTGTTTATGGCTGAGATCGCTCCGGAAAAAGTTTCGCGGTTGGTCCGGCCGGCCGTTAATCTGCTGGCGGGGATTCCGTCGGTGGTTTACGGATTTTTTGGATTGGTGATTTTGGTTCCCGCCATGCGCGCGCTCTTCGGCGGAGTGGGATTTAGTCTTTTGTCCGGCGGCGTGATTTTGGCGGTAATGATCTTACCGACCATCATCAGCGTCTCTGAAGATGCGCTCCGGGCGGTCCCCCGCGATTATAAGGAAGCTTCTCTGGCATTGGGAGCGACCCATTGGCAGACCATTTATAAAGTGTTGGTTCCGGCCGCCAAGTCGGGAATTGTGGCTTCGGTCATCTTAGGAATGGGACGGGCGTTGGGCGAGACCATGGCCGTGATCATGGTGACCGGGAATACCCCCTTGGTCGCCAAATCAATCTTG
The DNA here is from genome assembly GCA_023417475.1 of Bacillota bacterium. Lineage (GTDB taxonomy): Bacteria > Bacillota > UBA4882 > UBA8346 > UBA8346 > JAEYPR01. Next base: position 89,831 of record JAEZFP010000008.1, read on the forward strand.
GATCCGGGCCCGACCTTGACCGGAACCATCGGTCAGGAATGGTCCTACGCCTCGGGTGAACACGCCCAGGCCTTGTTTACGGTGGGAATATTCTTATTTGTCCTGATCATCCTGATCAACTCGACAGCCTTGATCATCTCCAGAAAGAAGGTTGGAACCTGATGCGCGCGAGTGTTAAGTTATCCCAATACGGGGCGTTTACCCTGTTGTGGTCCACGGCGGTGGTGGTGATCGGCTGCTTATTGTTGATTATCGGCTTTATTCTTAAGGAAGGTTTGCCTTCGGTCAGTTGGGAGTTTTTAAGCGGATATCCCCGAGCGATGGGCCGGGAGGGCGGAATTTTTCCAACCATTATCGGGTCGCTCTATTTGACCTTTATCGCTTTGGTGATCGCGGTGCCGGTCGGGGTCGGTTCGGCAATCTATCTGACGGAATACACCAAAGAAAATTGGGCCACCCGGGTAATCCGGTTTGCGACGGAAACCTTGGCGGGGGTGCCCTCGATCATCTTTGGCCTGTTTGGGTTTGCTTTTTTAGTGACCTTTCTCCACTTTGGATTCTCGATCCTCTCGGGCGGTATCACCTTGGCGATTATGTTATTGCCGACTATCATCCGGACTTCCGAAGAAGCCATCAAGGCGGTGCCCCGCTCCTACCGCGAAGGCAGCTTGGCATTGGGGGCCACCAAATGGGTGACCACCATCAAAGTTGTCGTTCCGGCGGCGTTGCCGGGCATCGTGACCGGAATTGTCCTCAGTATCGGCCGGGCGATCGGGGAAACCGCGGCGGTCTGGTTGACCGTGGGCGGCGCGTTGCGCTTGCCGGTTTCGGTGATGGACCCGGCCCGCCCGATGACCCTGCATTTATATACCTTGGCCGCCGAAGGGCTGTCGTTGCCCCGCGCTTATGCAACGGCCAGCGTACTGATTATCACCATTTGGCTGATTAACACCCTCGCCAGTCTGTTAATGAGCCGGTTCGCCTTGCGGCTGAAGGCCTAGTAGTCACCTGCGGCAACGCCGGTGAGCGAAGTTTAGGAGGATATACCATCATGGATATGAAAATCACGGCTGAAAAGTTTAACCTGTTTTACGGTGATTTCCAGGCGTTAAAAGAGATTAACATGGAGATTCCCGACCGGAACGTTACCGCCTTGATCGGACCCTCCGGTTGCGGTAAAAGTACCTTTCTCCGTTCGTTGAACCGGATGAACGACTTGATTGAAAATATCCGGATTGAAGGCCGGGTCACCTTGGACGGGGATGAGATTTACCAGCCCAAAGTCGACGTAGTGATGCTGCGGAAACGGGTTGGCATGGTCTTTCAACGACCCAATCCCTTCCCGATGTCGATTTACGACAATATCGCCTATGGACCGCGAGTGCACGGCTTGAAAGATAAGCAGGCCTTGAACGAGATCGTTGAGAAGAGTCTGACGGGGGCAGCTTTGTGGGATGAAGTGAAAGATCGTTTACACACCCCGGCGTTGCGGCTCTCCGGCGGTCAGCAACAACGGCTGTGCATCGCCCGACTACTGGCGGTCGAGCCGGAAGTGTTGCTAATGGATGAACCGGCCTCCGCGCTGGATCCCATCTCCACCGGCAAGATTGAAGACCTGATTATGGAATTGAAGAAATCCTACACGATTGTGATTGTCACCCACAACATGCAACAAGCGGCCCGGATCTCGGACCACCTCGGTTTTTTCCTGTTGGGACGGTTGGTGGAATACGGTCCGACCGAAGCGGTGATGACCAATCCGCAAGAGCAAGAGACCGAAGATTATCTGACCGGACGGTTCGGTTGATCTTTAGGGACGATGAAAGTAACTGGTATCATTGGCAGTTTTTTTGTATACTAAATAAAGAGGATTACCAATTACCGGAATGACAATAAACCAGGAAATGCCTGATAAAATAGGGGTGATACGATGACTCGGGAAGGTTTTGACAAAGCGCTCAGTGAATTGCAACAAGAGATGCTGCGGATGGGCAGTATGGTCGAAGAAGCGATCCACCTGTCGGTGGAGGCTTTATCCAAACTCGATGTGGATTTGGCGCAACGGATCATCGATGGGGATGACTTAATCGATGAATTGTCGCAGAAGATTGAAGATGATTGTATCCGGTTGATCGCGTTACAACAACCGCTGGCCCGGGATTTGCGCGTGGTGACCACGGTGTTGAAGACCGTCTCCGATTTGGAGCGTATTGCCGACCACGCCACCAATATCGCGGAAATTACCCAGCGGATCTCCGGCGAGCAACTGATCAAACCGTTGGTGGATATTCCGAAAATGGCCCATCTGGCGGAGGCGATGGTCCGCGACAGCTTGAAAGCGTTTGTCGATCGCGATGTCGAGGCGGCCAAACGCACCTGTCTGCGCGACGACGAGGTTGATCAGGTGTATGAGAACGTCTTCAACGAGTTGACCGGGTTTATTTTGGAAGGCGGGGAGTCGCACCGGATCGTCCAGACATTGAATCTGTTGTTTGCCGCCCGTTATCTGGAACGGGTCGCCGACCACGCCACCAACATCGGCGAGCGGGTAATTTATTTGGTGACCGGGCATAACGAACGCTACTGAAATGACGAGGTGATACCGATGCCCAAACGGATTTTGATCATTGACGATGAACCGATGATTGTCGAGTCGGTCAGTTATAGTTTGAAACAAGAAGGGTACGAGGTGATCTCCGCCGGTGACGGCGTCACTGGGATGCAACTGGCGGAGGATGAAGCGGTCGATCTGATCCTGCTTGATCTGATGCTACCGGGAATGAACGGCTTAGAGGTCTGTCGGTCGTTGCGGCACCATTCCAATGTTCCGATCATCATGTTGACCGCCAAAGAAGGGGAGATTGACCGGGTTTTAGGCCTCGAACTCGGCGCCGACGACTACGTGACCAAACCCTTCAGCATGCGGGAGTTGGTCGCCCGGATCAAAACGGTGTTAAAGCGGACCGTCGCCGTCCCGGCCGGCAATGAAGCGCCGCCCCAATTATTGGCCAGTCACGAACTGCAAATCGACTTGCTCGGCCATGAGGTGACCGTCAAGGGCCAGGTCGTCAATTTATCAAGCAAAGAATACGAGTTGTTGCGGATCTTAGCCAGCCACCCCGGTCAGGTGTTGACCAGGGAACAGCTGCTCAATCTGGTCTGGGGCAACGACTTCTACGGGGATGACCGCACTGTGGACGTGCATATCCGCTGGCTGCGGGAGAAGATCGAGGAAGATCCCGGGAATCCGCAGTATATTTTGACGGTTCGCGGGGTCGGATATAAATTCAAGAAATAAGCAAACCAAGGAGGGCCTGGCATGAAATTTCGCACCCGGCTCTTTCTTTTTTATGTTATCGGCATTGGACTGATGTTGCTGATTTTGGCCAGTTACTTCACCAACTTTGAGGAGGGCCGGATCCGCCAGACTTTGCACCAGCAATTGTTGACCCAAGCCAAGTTGATTAGCGGGCGTTTTGAGTCGCGGCAACAATTGCAAGATCGGCCCAAACTGGATCAAGTAACGGCTCAGGCGGCTCAAGCCGCCGAAAGTCGCGTGACCATTATCGATCGCACCGGCAAAGTGCTGGAGGATTCGGCGGAGAACCCGTACCGGATGGAGAACCACGCCGACCGTCCGGAGGTGAAGGAAGCGCTGGAAGGCCGTCCCGGCACAACCACCCGTTACAGTGACACCTTAGGCACCAATATGATCTATACTGCCGTTCCGATCGTGATTGACAAGAAAATTGTCGGGGTGGTCCGGGTGGCGCAGGGGCAAAACCGGTTGGATCAGATGCTGTTCCGCTTGCGGGTGCTGATCGCCGGGGGGATTGCGGTCACGGCGCTGTTGGCGTTTGTGATCGGGTTAACCGTGATGCGTCAGATCAGTCAGCCGATCCTGGAGTTGGAACGCCTGGCGACCGGGATCGCCAAAGGGGACTTGACCGGACGGGTCCGTTTTTTCGGCCGGGATGAATTGGCCGATCTGGGGCTGGCGTTCAACAGCATGGCGCAGCAGTTGTCGGATTCCTTCGCGTTGATCGAGGAGGAGAAGCGGAAGCTGGAAGTGATCTTGGAGAACTTGGCCGACGGGATTTTGGTGATCGACCAGAAACTCCGGGTGGTTTTGGCCAATCCGGCCGCCCAGGCGATGTTGCAATTGGATCCGAAGAACATTACCGGACGGCCGGTGATGGAAGCGGTGCTCAACCACCATCTGCTCGATCTGATTCAAGACGTGAACCGCTACAAGGAACCGCAAGAGAGCGAGTTGGCGGTGCATTTCCCCAGCAACCGTTTGTTTCAAATTTTTTTGGCGCCGTTAAAAGACACGCCGGGCCGGGTGGTGGGGACCATCGTCGTCTTGCACGACCTGACCCAGATCCGTCGTTTGGAACGGGTACGTCAGGATTTTGTCGCCAACGTCTCCCATGAGTTACGGACCCCGATCACCTCGGTCAAGGCGATGGCGGAAACGCTGTTGAACGGCGGTTGGAAAGAGTCGGAGATGTTGCTTCGCTACTTGCGCGCCATCGACCAGGAATGCGACCGCTTGAGCAATCTGATCAACGATCTGTTGGCCTTGGCGCGGCTTGACTCCAAAGCCGAAGTAGTCAAAGAACCGTTTGATATCGTCGGCCTGTTCCACGAGGTCAAAGAGCGTTTTGAACCGCTGGCCGGCCGGACGCCCCATTTTGAGCTGAATCTGCCCCAGACCGAACTGCCGGGGGTATCCGGTAACCGCAATCAGATCAAACAGGTGTTGATCAATCTCTTGGATAACGCTTTTAAATATACTCCGGCCGAAGGCCAGGTGCGCCTGTCGGCTTGGCGGGAAGGGGATATGCTCCGGGTGGCGGTGGCCGACACCGGGGTGGGCATCCCCACCCGGGATCTGGACCGGATCTTCGAACGGTTTTATCGGGTGGATAAAGCCCGTTCCCGGGAGATGGGCGGGACCGGCCTGGGCTTATCCATCGTCAAACATATCGTCGAATCCCACGGCGGCAAGGTGAAGGTGGATAGTTCGTTGAATCAGGGATCGGTCTTTAGCTTTACGATCCCGGTGAGCGAAGCCTATTTGTAATCGGTCGGCGTTACAATATTGTAAGCTTATTCCCGGTATTTCCTTAAATTTACCGCATGGGAAACCCCGCCGGAACGGTGTATAATGAAATGGACCAAGCGGGATGGCTTGTCATACCGCTTTGGTTTAATATCTGCACCAGCGGGGTTGCCATGAAACTACTGCGTCAAGCGGCCGTCATCCTCGGCATCTGTTTCGCCGGAGAATGGCTGCATCAGCTCTTTAAACTGCCGATTCCCGGCAATGTGATCGGGATGTTGCTGCTGTTGACCGGACTCTGCAGCGGGGTTATCAAACTGGCGATGATCGAGGAGTTCAGTAATTTTCTCCTGGACCATTTGGCGTTCTTTTTCATTCCGGCGGGTGTCGGGGTGTTGGCTTGTTTGGGCGTGCTGCGCGGCAAATGGCTGGCTTTTGTGACGATCTGTATCGTCACCACCGTCCTGATCATAGTGGTCACCGGCCATAGCATTCAATGGGTCAAACGAGGAGGCAAACGATGACCGGATTGATTGAATCGCCGTTATTTGGAATCTTGCTGTCGTTATTGGCGTTTGAGTTGGGAATGCTAATCTACCGCACAACCAAGTGGCCGTTGTTGAACGGCTATCTGATCAGCGTGATGCTGGTGATCGCGGTTTTGACCGGATTCCGGATCGACCTGCAATCCTTCAATCGCGGCGGGCAGGTTATCAACTTTTTCCTGGGACCGGCCACGGTTGTCCTGGCGGTGCCGCTATACCGGCAGATTAAGCTGTTAAAGGCGAATATCGTACCGATTCTGGTTGGAATCACCGCCGGCAGCCTGACCGGGATCGTCAGTATCATTGGCTTGGCGAAACTTTTCGGTCTCAGTCATGTTTTGAGCGTCTCGCTGATTCCCAAATCGGTCACCACCCCGATCGGACTGGAAATTTCCAGAGAGATCGGCGGCATACCCGCCATTACGGTGGCGGCCATCATTATCACCGGCATCGTTGGCGCGGTGATCGGCCCAATCGTCTGCCGGGTTTGCCGCATCCACGATCAGGTGGCGGTCGGCGCGGCGATCGGCACCTCGGCCCACGCCATCGGCACCACCAAAGCCCTGGAACTGGGCGAGATCGAAGGGGCGATCAGCGGTTTGACCATCGGAATCGCCGGATTGATTACGGTGTTTTTGGCGCCGGTGCTGGTGCGGTTATTGTAGTTGTAGCGCATGTTTCTCAAAACCGATCATTTTTACCCAAAAATCCGCATATCGCGGTTTTTTTATTTCCAGGGAAAAGGTTATCTGGCAATGAAGGAGAATATTGTTAATGCAATTTATGGAAAGGAAAAAGGGAAATATTCCAATCGTAATGGTATTTTTGGAGAGATTTTGATGACTTTCTCACGTGGACGTCAAAAGACTGTGTCGGAAGAAGCCGTGAGGATTTCTTAAAGGAGTGAGGTTTGTGATGCGAAGAAGCATAAGTTTGTTTAGAATGGGGCTATTGTTGGCGGTGGGTCTGACTCTAGTTGGTTGTGGCGGTAGCGGTGGCAAAGGTAATACCAATTCAAGCGGGGTTTATGTCGCCGGGTGTTTCCAAGACGGCAACCGGTATTTGGCGTGTTACTGGCGGAATAATAACCGGGTTACTTTACCGGGAACCGACGGGGACGCTTATGCAATCACGGTCTCCGCCGGAACGGTTTATGCTGCCGGTTCTTATACCAGCGGTAATCAAGATATTCCTTGTTATTGGGTTGGTACGACAAAACATGACCTACCCATCCCTTCCGGAGACGGAAACGCCCATGCCATCGCTGTATCCGATGGTACAATCTATGTGGCTGGTTATTATGAAAGCAACGGGATTACCATCCCCTGTTACTGGGTGAACGGTGTCAGGAAGGACTTGGGTAGCGGTGGCGAGGCCAGAGCTATTGCCGTTTTCAACGGAACAATTTATATTGCGGGGAATTTGAGTGCCCCTTGTTACTGGAAGGGCACAGATAATATGGTCCGTACCGACTTGCTGGGACCGTCCGGTCAAAGTCAAGGAGATGCCTATGGAATTACCGTTTATAACGGAATTGCTTATACGGCTGGAAATTATAACGGAGGATCATATTACCGTCCCTGTTATTGGAGCGACAATGCTTGTATCAGTTTGAACGGGGGAAATTCCAATACGGAAGCTGTGGCCATTGCGGTGGGCAGTGACGGAACAGTCTATACGGCGGGTTATTATTGGAACAACGGACGAACTGTTCCTTGTTACTGGGCCGGTACTACCCGGATCCCCTTGACTTCGGACGAAGAGGGTGAAGTCGCAGCAATCGCGGTGGCGAATGGTCTAGTTTATACTGCCGGTAATCTTGATACCACCATTCAGCAATCCTGTTATTGGCAGGGAACTGTCCGCACCGACCTTACCAGAGTGGGTAATGGATTGACGAAAGCCCGCTCCATTTATGTCGTTCCCTGAATACATCGTACGAATCCTTGAGATATTCGGCAGTCACCCCCGTTGGGTGACTGCCGTTTAGGAGGATTGACGGTTTTGGACTAATGCGGGGTCAGTAATTTTGTTAATACTCTCCCCAACCGTTTGATCCCCTCCACAATCCGTTCCTCCGGCATGTTCGAGAAGTTCAGCCGGAGCGTGTTCTCCATTCCGCCGTTGGGGTAAAAGGCGCCGCCGGGGACGAACGCCACTTGTTGCGCCAAACTTTCCACTAAAGCCTCCCGGGCGTTGATATAAGCCGGAAGCACGACCCAGATAAAGAGACCGCCTTGGGGACGGGTGTATTGGATCGCCGGCGGGAACTCGGCGGCGAGGGCTTGCAGCATCACATCGCGCCGTTTTTTGTAAAGCGCCTTAATCCGGGCGATGCTGGCGTCAAAATCGTAGGTCTCGATGTATTTGGCGATTTTGCGTTGGCTTAACGTCGCGGTATGTAAATCGGCGCTCTGTTTGACCAGGATAATCTTTTCGAGGATGGCTTCGGGCGCGGCAACCCAACCCACCCGCAATCCGGGACAGAAGGTTTTTGAGAAGGTTCCCAGGCAGATAACCTGACCGTTGCGGTCCCACGCCTGGACCGACGGCAGGGTCTCGCCTTCAAAGCGCAGTTCGCCGTAAGGATTGTCTTCGACCACCGCGATATCGTAACGGTTCACGACCTCCATAAACCGGCGGCGGCGTTCGGCCGACCAGGAGACGCCCGAGGGGTTTTGAAAGTCGGGAACAATGTAGATCAGTTTGGCATTGGAATGTTCGGCCAGCAGCCGGTCGAGCTCTTCCGGAATCATGCCGCGCTCATCGGTGGGGACCTCGACGAAACGGGGCATAAAGACCCGAAAGGCATTGATCGCCGCCAGGTAAGTGGGTTGCTCGCAGAGCACCACGTCGCCTTCGTTCAAAAAGACCTTGCCGGCGAGGTCCAAGCCTTGTTGCGAACCGCTGGTAATCAAAATATTATCCGGACCGAACCCGGTCTGAAAGATCCGTTGCATCCGGCCGGCAATGATCGCCCGTAACGGCCGGAAACCTTCGGTGGTCCCGTATTGTAACGCCTGTTGCCCGGCCTCGGCCAACACCGCGGCGGCAATCTCGGCCATCTCCCGGACCGGAAAAACCTCCGGGGCGGGCAACCCGCCGGCGAAGGAGATAATCTCCGGGTTTTCGGTCACTTTTAAAATCTCCCGGACCTCCGAAGCTTTGATAAACTCCATCCGTTTGGCAAACTGCAACATCCGCATCGACCTCCGCATAGATTTCATTTCATCGGCCGTTCCATCATAAGATCGGCCGGACCTCGACAGGTGTTTCCATGGTTTGGTTTTGGGGAGAGTCCTGGCCGAGCAGCGTTTTGGCCGCTTGCATCAGCGTTTTCACCCCGGTTTCAATTTGATCCGGCGCCGGCGAGGCGAAGCTAAGCCGGAATTCATTTTCGCCGCCCCCGGCCGGGTAAAAGATCGAACCCGGGACAATGATAACCCCACGCGCTTCGGCTTGGGCCGCCAACATCGCGGCGTCAAAATCCTGGGGCAACCGGCACCAGAAATAAAGCCCACCCTCGGGCGCCCGCCATTCGATCGCTTTCAGGCAATGCCGGTTGAAGGCCTCGGTCATCCGGGTCAGGCTCGCGTGATTGCCCTTCCGGACCGCCTGTACTTGCCGGTGATAAACTCCGCGCCGCAGCAGGTCGTCCATGATCCATTGCCCCAGGGTGTTGGTATGCAGGTCGGCCAGTTGTTTCGCCAAACCGAATTGGCGGAGCAACGGCCGGGAAGCGCTCACCCAACCGACTCGCAGCCCCGGAAACATCACTTTGGAGAAAGAACTCAAATAAATCACATAACCGTGTCGGTCCAACGCTTTCAACGGCGGAACCGGGGTTCCCTCATAACGCAACTCGGCATAGGCATCGTCTTCGATGATGGGGATCTGATAATGATAGGCCAAGTCCAGCAACTGCAACCGGCGGTTGATAGACAGCACTGTGCCGGACGGGTTTTGAAAGGTCGGGACCGTATAGATAAATTTCGGTTTATAACGTTTTAAGAGCGGTTCCAGCAGGTCGACCCGCAGGCCGTGGTGGTCGATGGGGATTCCGATCACCCGGGCCCCGGCGCTCTGAAAGATTTGCAACGCGGCGAAGAAGGTGGGTTCCTCGACCAAAACGAGGTCGCCGGGGTCGATCAGAATCCGGGCGGCGAGGTCGATGCCCTGCTGTGAACCGGCCAGGACCATCACTTCGTCGGGGGTGGCGGGGCTGCCGCGTCCCTCCAGCAAGGCGCCGAGGCTTTCCCGCAGCGGCAGGTGGCCTTCGGTGGCGCTGTATTGGAGGGTGGCGCTGCCGTGATCGCGCAAAATCCGCTGCTGGGTTTCGGCCAATTCTCCAAGGGGTTCGGCCGTGGCGCAGGAAAAGCCGGCCGCGAAGGAGATCACCTGCTGCCGGTTGGCGCTGCGCAGGATATTGCCGACTAACGGCTGCTGCATCCGGGTGGCGGATGCGCTGAGCAACTGCCGCCAGGGTAAAGAATTGACATTGGATGGGTCCATTCGACCGGTGATTGCCGAAGGGGTTTCCGGTTGGTTCACCACGGTTCCCTGGCCGATGCGGGCGTCGATCAACCCGTCGGCGCGCAGGTCCCGGTAAGCGTTTAAAATCGTGGTCCGGTTGACGCCCAACCGGTCGGCCAACTTTCGCTCCGGCGGCAGCCGGAACCCGGGTGGCAGGTGACCGGAGACGATTTGTTCCCGGAGCTGGTTGCGAATTTGTTTATAAATAGGCAGGCTGCTGTTGCGGTCGATGGAAATCTCCAAGACGCCCTCCTGAAATAATCGCTGATAAAATGGTGTCAACCAATTTCATTATAACATCCTGAAAAAAACAATAAACAACCAATTGGCTTGGGTGAGGGGCCGACCAATTTTTGTGTTTGGGGAATGGTTGGTTTTTGCTGGCTGATTGATTGTTAAATTGTCATGGCAATATCACAATATTACAAATTTATTGATTATTGTTTTTACAGATAAAATATGGTAGAGTTTTAAGTAATATCCAGTCAGATTCTTCCAAACGCTGATTTGATTTCGAAACGCGCAAGAAAAATATATGAAGTAATAATTTGTGAGAAATACTTTGGAACATCGAATCGTGGGAGGTCGTAAAGATGAAAATGAATCTGAAGCCGACATTTTGGATATTACTCACTTTGTTGTTGGTTTGTAATGTTTTTGCCTTGTCGTCCACATCGTTATGGGTTCAAATGTATAATGGAAATACCGCCGCGGAGATCAATACGATCTTTCCCTGGTTTAAAATCACCAATACAAGCGCAAATTCCGTTGACCTTGCAACCGTGAAGATTCGTTATTTTTATACGATCGATGGTGAGAAACCTCAAAATTTTTGGTGTGATTGGTCAACCATTGGATCGCAAAACGTAACCGGTACATTTATCAAACTTGCTTCCCCATTTACCGGTGCCGACCACTACTTTGAACTTGGATTCAAATCCTCCGCCGGGATGATCCGGCCGGGTCAAGTTGTTGAAGTTCATAATCGTTTCGCCAAAACCGATTGGTCCAATTATCGTCAGAATAACGACTATTCTTTTAACCCGACTGCCAAGACGTATGCGGATACCGATAAGATAACCGTGGTGATTGGCGAGGGCGGCAGCGCTCCGAAGACAACCTCGGATTACACCAATGACGGTAAATGGGTGAAAGGGCCGGTTGTCATTCATTTGACAGTCAGCGGCGCGACTGGAGCTACCACTTATTATCGGATCAACGACGGCACCACCGTGACCGGCAATGTGATTCAGTTAAACCAAGACGGTGCCTATACGGTCAGCTTCTGGTCGGTGGATCAGAGTGGTATTGCCGAAACGCCCCAAAGCCTTAAAGTATTGATCGATCAGACCGGACCGGCGCTGACTGTAACCCAAAGCCCTGCCAAGAACGGTTATGGTTGGAACAACACCAATGTGACCGTTACATTTAGTGCGACAGATTCCTGCTCGGGAGTTAAAACCGTATCCGGGCCGGTGGTAGTCAATCAAACCGGTGTGGCACAGACTGTCAATGGTTACGCCACTGATCTGGCTGGGAATGAGAGTGCCTTATTGTATGCGGTGAATATCGATATGATGGCGCCGGAGATTTCTAGTCTGCAACCGCAAGCATTGACCAACAATGCCCAGCCAACCATCAGCGCTATTTATGCAGACGATTTATCCGGAATCAATCCGGCTTCGATCATTCTGAAATTGGATAATAACGTTATCAGCAACAGTCTGCTAGTGATCAATGATGCGAGTATTAGTTACACTCCATCCGCCAAATTGGCTGAGGGCAAACACACTCTGGCCCTTTCACTTAACGACAAAGCCGGGAATGGGTCGGTGACTGCTCAAGTTACCTTTACGGTTGATTCGACATTGCCGACCTTGCCCCCGGATCCAACAACCATCGCCCCGCCCCTTGATAATACGCAGGTAACCGATTTAGGTTCCGCGACAAAATTCCTTTATACCGGCACTAACCCCATCCAAACCGGCATGGCTCCCGATACGATTGAACCGCGCCGGGCGGCGGTATTACGCGGCAAGGTATTGGATAATGACGGGGATCCCTTGCCTGGTGTTACAATTCGTATTTTAGAGCATCCGGAATATGGACAAACCTTAAGCCGGTTAGATGGTGTCTTTGATTTAGCTGTCAATGGCGGCGAGGCAATGACCGTCAAGTATGACCGCAGCGGTTTTTTAAGCGCCCAACGCCAAGTGAATGTGCCGTGGCAGGATTTTACCTGGGCTCCGGAGGTTGTCTTGATCAAACAAGACAAGCAAGTGACGGCGATTGGCTTAAATCAAAGCGATGTCCAGGTGGCTCGGAGCAGTGTGGTGACCGACAAAGACGGTTCGCGTCAGGCCACAATTATCTTCCCCAAAGGAACTCAAGTTAGCGGTTATAGTGGGGATACAGTACATATCCGAGCGACCGAATATACGGTCGGCCCAAACGGACCGAAAGCCATGCCGGCGGAATTGCCGGAAACTACCGCCTATACGTATTGTGTCGAAGTCCAAGCTGACGAACAGGAACATACCCAATTTAACCAACCGGTCTTTTACTACGTAGAAAACTTCCTGAACTTCCCGGTCGGCTGTATCGTCCCGGTTGGTTATTATGACAAGACCCAAGCCCGTTGGCTCCCAACGGACAATGGGTATGTGATCAAGATCCTTAATGTCACCAACGGCAAAGCGGAGGTGGCGGTTGATGAGACTGGACAAGCCGCCGGCGCGGAAGCCCTTGCGAATTTGGGTTTCACCAACGAAGAATTGCAAATGATAGCCACTTTATACTCGCCAGGTCAGAGTTTGTGGCGGGTACCGATGCAACATTTCTCGAGCTATGATTGTAATTTTGGCGTTTCCGCTCCAAACGGGGCAACGGAACCGGGTCAACCAAATCCGCAAGGTGACAGCAATTGCGTTGATCCCAATAAAGATTGCGGATCAATTGTTGATATTGAAAATCAACGACTTGGTGAGGCAATCGGTATAAATGGCACTCCGTATAATCTATATTACTCCAGCGATCAGGTCCCGGGACGTACAGCGGCTAATACGCTAACGATATTTTTAAGCGGTCAAAGTGTACCTGCTGAGTTGAAAAAAATCACTGTAGATATTTGTGTGGCTGGTCAAATAATTACGAAAGAATTCTCTAGTGCTCCAGAACAAAAATATGTCTTGGAATGGGATAATCTTGATGCTTATGGTCGAAAAGTCCAAGGGAAACAAAAAGTAACAACCAGAATCGGATATGTTTACGATGGTTACTATAATTATCCTCCCAATATGGAACAAAGCTTTGGTTATCCTAGCGGTACAGTTCTTCCGGAAAAAATTGTTGCACGGGATGGTGTAATATTAGATCAGGAGAATACCACTGCCGTTACTGGGCAATTGGAAACGAAAGAAGAAGGACTGGGAGGATGGAACCTTAATATTCATCATACATATGATCCTAATACCAGAACCCTTTATCTTGGTAATGGCGAACAACGAAACGCCAATAATATTAACTCAGTTAGCATCATTGCAGGTACTGGTGAGTGGAATGGCGATGGGGAAGGTGGTCCGGCTACTCAAGCTAGCATATACCCGTCGGAAATTGCGTTTGGACCGGATGGGACCTTATATCTTATTGATAACAATAAAATTCGCAAAATCGACAAAAGCGGTATTATTACAACGGTTGCAGGAACTGGGCAATGGGGATATAGCGGGGATGGCGGACCGGCAACTGAAGCGACTTTTGATGGACCGAGTAGTATCGCTGTAGACCGTTTTGGACAGATATTTGTTTTAGATACGTATAATAAATGTATTCGACGGATATCAGGAGGTACAATTGATACCTACTTAACTTTTGATGAGTACGCTGAAGCTTTTACAATGAACAACCATCAAATTTATCTAAGCAGTAACTGGGGAAATAAGATCTATTGGCATTGGAAAAATCAAAACGGCTCTTTTCAAGAGTATGCCGGAACTGGAGAATGGGGGTATACCGGTGACGGTGGCTCTGCTTCAGACGCTACATTTAGATATATTGATAGAATAACGATTGGCCCGGATGGAAACCTGTATATTGCGGATTATTTAAACAATTGTATACGTCAAATCACAAAATCCGGACGAATCTCTACCGTTGCAGGAAAAGGCGGTGAGGATAGTGCAGGCTATAATGGTGATGGAGGAGCTGCAACCGAAGCACATTTAGCCAACCCTTCCAGTGTTGCGTTTAGTCTGGATGGAAGTATGTATATTGATGATGATAGTAATGCAAAGATCCGCCGGGTTAGTCCGGATGGAATCATTACAACCATCGCCGATTTTAGACAATTTTATTCTAGAACGAGTGGTTGCGCAGCATCAACTCATAGCTATATTGCCGTTAGTCCAGATGGTGACATTTATTTAGTGCTGAGTTATGAGGGATTCATCTTAAAAATCACCAAACCGCTGCCCGGATTTGATGGATTGGATCTCGCCATTCCTTCCGAAGACGGAACGGAACTTTACAAATTTAACCCCAATGGCAAACATCTGGCTACCTATGATGCATTGACCGGTTTGGTCAAATATTCATTCAACTATGGTGAGAGCGGTTATTTGCTCAGTGTCGTTGATGCTGATGGCAATCTGACGACCATCGAGCGATACGGGGCGAATCCGGCAGCAATCGTCAGTCCGTATGGACAACGTACCACGTTGGCTGTGAATGGCGACGGATATATTGAGAGCGTTACCAATCCGGCCAACGAAAGCGTTCGGCTCACATATTTTAGCGGTGGTTTATTGGCGACAATGACTGATCCCAAAGGCGGGACATATCAATTCGACTATGACGATCTGGGCCGCTTGGTCAAAGATCAGGACCCGGCTGGCGGTTACACGGCGCTGGAACGGGTGGAACTTAGCAATGGTTATCAGATAACCAAAAAAGTGGCTGCGGAGGCCAACGCGGACTATCTCACGACCTATACGGTGGAGAACTTAGCAAACGGCGATACCCGACGGACGACGGTCGGCTGTTGTGGGGATAAAATCGAGACTTACATTAAAGCCAACGGCGACCGGAAGGTTACTGCCGCCGATGGAACAGTAACTGAGACGGTTCTGGCTCCCGATCCGCGATTCGGGATGCTTACCCCTTATCCAAGTATGATCACGGTTACCAAGCCCAGCGGTTTAACCAATACCGTAACGGTCAATAAAACGGCGGTATTGTCTGACCCGAGCAATCAATTAAGCTTAGTAAGCTTGCATACGGAAACAACAGTGAATGAGAAAACCCAGGTGGCAGAGTATGACGCGGCGACAAGACAACTGGTAAGTACCAGTTCGATGGGGCGTAAGATGGTCTCGACGCTTGACGAAAAGGGTCGGGTAACGAAGGTTGTGACACCGGGATTCGCCCCGGTAACCTTCGAATATGATGACCGTGGCCGTCTGTTCCGGATTGCGGAGGGTACGGGTAGTGCCGCCCGGATCAGTACAATTTATTTCAAAAGTAATGGTTATATCGATTATGTGACGGACCCCCTGAACCGAAAGACATATTTCGAATACGATCCGGTCGGCCGAGTCATCAAACAAACCTTACCCAACGGGAAAGTGATCGCGTTCAGCTACGATGCCAATGGGAATGTAACCAACTTAACTCCGCCGGACAAGGGAGCGCATGGCTTCACGTATACGGCAGTCGACTTGGCAGATGCCTATAATCCGCCCATGATCGATAGCGGAGCCACCACGACCCAATATGATTACAACTTGGCGAAACAGTCGAAATTAGTGACCCGCCCGGATGGGAAAACGATCGGTTTCGAGTATAACACCCAAGGGAAGTTGATCGGGATTCAGCTGCCCGAAGGGGAACTGACTTATGCTTATGACGCGAATACCGGGCAGTTACGGAATATTATCGCCCCGGATAACGGAACGCTGACTAATGCTTACGATGGAGCCCTACCAACTGCGGTCACTTGGGATGGTTTAGTCAAAGGTAAGGTTGGAGTCACCTATAACAGCGAATTTCTGGTGGACAGTCAAAGCGTGAATGATGCCAATAAAGTCAGTTATCAGTATAACAATGATGGACAACTCACCAATGCCGGAGATCTGACGATCAACTACGACGAAACCACCGGCGTGTTTACCCAAAGCACGATTGGCAGCATTAAGGATGCAGTGGTCAGCCGGACGGAGTTTGGCGAAGTCAAGGATTACAAAGTTACCAGAGGTGGGACGAACCTATTTGAAACCCAATATACGTATGATGCTTTAGGGCGGATTCAGCGCAAAATTGAGATTGTGGACGGTTTGAATCAAACTTATGAATATCGTTACGACGAAATCGGGCAGTTAACCGATGTTACGAAAGACGGCGTAAAGGTCGGGCATTACGAGTACGATAGTAACGGGAATCGGACGAGCTACAGCGGAGTCAATGGGAGTGTTGCTCTGACAAGTTACGACGCCCAAGACCGGTTAATCCAGTACGGCGGGAACACTTATCAATATTCGGCCAACGGGGAATTACAGAGCAAAATCAACAGTAACGGGACGACACGGTATGATTATGATGTCCTGGGCAATTTGAAGGCTGTCACGTTGGCGGATGGCACGAGATTGGAGTATGTCGTCGATGGCGCCGGACGGCGGGTCGGCAAGAAGGTTAACGGGGTTTTCGTGCAAGGATTCTTGTATCAGGATGATTTGAAACCCGTTGTTGAACTGGATGGCAGTAACAATGTTGTGACGCGATTTGTCTATGGGACCAGTTCGATTGTGCCGGATTATCTAGTTAAGGGTGGCGTTACGTATCGGATTGTAAGCGACCATTTGGGTT
>JAEZFP010000009.1 GCA_023417475.1 Bacillota bacterium
ATTAATCGCCAGGCGACAATTAAACGCTCTGTCAAACGACTGGAAAGCATGGGCTACAAAGTTACTATTGAGATTGCCGCTTGATGTATTGGGTTGTCAATGTGCTAATTGCAAGTCTATTTTCTAGGTAGAATCAGTTGACACGACCCGAGATTTGACGGATAATTTTTAAAGTCATCGAAGGAGGTTCGCAATGATTTATCAATCCTTACTCCAAGGCAACCAATTGTTCGGCACAACCCCCGCCGATATTTGCCGCCACGTTTTAAAATGTGAACCGCAACAGATCCATGAGCGAGTCATTCTGGCGCCCTGGTGGCAGCCGGAACTTTTTCTTCCCTTGGGAGCCAAACTGAACTCCCTGTCCAAAGGCGGCCACATCCAAGTTTGGAACCTTGAATTTAATGAATTGGAAATCACCTATATCAGAACCGGGATTGGCGCTACCGTCGTAGCGGAAACGGTTTTAGCTTTGGGGTGTACCCCTTCGCTGAAAAACAAGTCCCTTTACAGCGGTCGAACCGCAGCCGAAATGGAGTACCGTCACGAAGTCCGCGCCAACACCCTTCCTAGGATTGTATTGGCGGCGTTACAAAATTAACCAAGCTCGAGCTTCACGCCCGCCAGATCCAAAACCCGCCGTCCCGCTTCGGCGACGGTCAGCGCCGTCGTGTCGATCGTTGGCGCCGTCAGCCCCTCATAGACCTTCCGCGCCAACAAGGAACGTTTGATCCGCGCTTCATCCCGGCCGTCCGCTGTCATGCGGCGAATATTCTCCGCCTCGCCGCAAGTAATGATGATGGGAATCAACTGAAATTCCAGGTCCGCCAGGTTGCGGAACACGTTCGCGGCGATCTGCCCGCGCGGACCATGCAACGCATAGTTAAAAATGACATACTCCAGGGTGCTGCATCCCAAATAATTCCGCAACAGAAACGTCATGTTCCGCTCGACCATGGCGATGATCTCCGGATTGAATGTAAAAGGGTTGGTCATGCGGCACCACTCGCTTTCCAGCCAAGCCGAATTTGGCAGTTGCCTCAGTAGCTGCCGGCATAACGTTGACTTGCCCACCCCGTTCGGACCGTGGATAAAGAGAAGCTTTTTCATGGTCGCCTCCGCTTCGTTTTGGTAATGACCCGGTTGCCAACGCCCATTCAAAAATTTCCAGCGCTTTCTTTTACAATTCTACCACGTTTTGTATTTCCCCGCCCCCAAAATGATTAAGTAAAGTGACAAAAATATATATCAACCCTGCAATAATATTTATCGACCCTGCAAAAACATTTCCCCACCTGACAAAAATATTTATCGACCTTAAAAAAATAATTATCACCATCGCAATACTATTTATTGACCTTGAAAAAATATTTATCGCCTTGACAATTATATTTCTGCCCCTTGCAATAATATTTATCACTCATGAAATACTATTTATCCCGTATAAAAATGAATTTATCCAGGGTATTTAACTATTTTGGGGAGTATAATGTTTTTTGGGGTAATTCTATATATATCGCAATGTTTGCAACGGGTTTCCTTGGGAAATTGGAGACGATGTGTATGATTTGTGAACAAATCGTAAGAAATGTGTCAAGTCGTTTTAACTGGTTTTGAAAAGCAACCATTTGACAATTACTATGCATTGAACCAGGAATTGCTTCATGTTAACATCGTAGTAACAAAAAGGAGGTATTGTCGTGAAAAGACGAAAGATTGGTATTTTGTTTATAGCAGCGCTAATGATGGTCACGGTTTTTTGCTCGCTTCCCACGATGGCGGCAAAAGAACCAAAAAAGGCCGTCTTGCGGATGTCCTGGTGGGGCGGAGATGCGCGCCACAAAGCAATCCTGGCTTCAGTCAAGCAGTTTATGAAAGAAAACCCCAACATCGAGATTGAAACTGAGTATAGCGCCCTTGCTCAATACAAGGATAAATTTATGACTCAGTTATACTCAGGGTCCACCGCCGATATCGTGGCGATTGACCAACCTTGGGTAGCGGACATTGTGGCCCGCGGCGACTTTTTCCTGGATTTATCTAAGTATTCCCGGTATATCAACATCGGTTCATTCGACAGTTTTCTGGTGAATAATTATTGCAAGGTCAACGGTAAACCCTTTTTCGTTCCGGCCGGCATCAATGGCATGGGTTCATTGGTTGATGCCGAAGCCTTGGCTAAATTTGGCTTCAACCCGAAGGTCAAACAATTTACCTGGGATGACATGATCGCTTTGGGCGAAAAAGTCCACAGTGCCAACGCCAGCAATTACTTATGTGTCATCGAAAGCAAACAGGCCGGATTGTATTTTGCCCGGGTTTACCTGCGTCAACTTACCGGTAAGCAATTGATCAACGACGACGGTTCCATGGGTTGCACCCGGGACCAATTGGCCCAAGCCTTGGGATTAATTGATACCCTGTACAAAAAGAGCATCTTCCAACCCATCTCCGAACATTCGGTCTTCAACGGCAGCATGTTGCAAAATCCCAAGTGGATTAACGGCCAGATGTTTATGGTGCTCGGCCGGACTTCAGTCATGACCGACCCGTCAGCCCGTCTGCCGAAAAACGGCAAACCCCGTACCACCGCTTTCTTAATGCCGAAACTTAAAAACGCCAAAGAAAGCGGGATTGAAGTCCGGCCCGCCGCCATGTTCGCCATTAGCAAAAACACCAAAAGTCCGGAAGCGGCCGCTAAATTCCTGAACTACCTCTTTACCGACAAGGAAAGCGTAATCACGCTCAAAGACAACTATTCGGTTCCGGCCCGCAAAGCCAGCCGGACCATCACCGCCGATATTCTTGATCCGGCCGCCGTCGCCAACGCGAACTATTCGTTAGCCAACCCCGGTTCGACGTTGAACGGTTACTCCTCCAGTCCCGAGGTTGAATCGCTCTTTACCGAAGTGATGGAGAAGATCGCCTTTGGTCAATACAAAAACATGAATCAAGCCGCTGATGAAGTCATCTCCCGCATCAAAGATATCGTTGCTTATTCCAAACAAAAGAAATGAGCAAGGATTGAAAGACGAAGTTTAACTAGGATAGGGGGTAAGGAAAACGATTCCTTAACCCCCTATTTTTCAAGAAAGGATGTTAAGTGCGTGCAAAATGTACTGGCCCAAAATAACACCGCCAAGCCGGTGAAACGCCAAAAACTGGGCAGCGGAAAATGGACCGGTTTCTGGTTTATCCTGCCCTGGGTGATCGGTTTCGCGGTATTCCAGCTCTACCCGTTCCTGGCGTCGCTATTTTATTCGTTCACCAACTTTTCGATGTTGGGAGACTCGGTGTTCATCGGGTGGACCAATTTTACTCTGTTATTCACCAGAGATCCGCTCTTTTTAAATTCATTGGTGGTGACCGGCGCCTACACTTTAATGGCCGTGCCGATCAAACTGGCTTTCGCTTTAATGGTTGCCATGATCTTAAATGTGAAGTTGAAATCGATCAACCTCTACCGCACCATCTATTATATCCCTTCTATTTTAGGCGGCAGCGTCGCGATCTCCGTGTTATGGCGGGTGATGTTCATGCGGGAGGGAATGTTTAACCGCTTAATCGGAGTAATCGGTTTCGGACCGGTCGATTGGCTCGGCGACCCTCGTTTCGCTTTATTTACCATCAGTATGTTGCAGGTCTGGCAGTTCGGCTCCTCGATGGTGATCTTTCTGGCGGCGTTGAAACAGATTCCCACGGAATTATACGAAGCCGCCCGCGTCGACGGTTCCGGCAAAATCCGTCAGTTCTTTACGATCACCGTGCCGATGCTCAGCTCGGTCACCTTCTTCAATCTGATTATGCAGTCAATTCAAGCATTACAGAACTTTACCTCGGCTTTTGTCATTACCAACGGCGGACCGATGAAGTCGACCTATGTTATTGGAATGAAATTATACGAAGATGCTTTTAAAAACTTTAAGATGGGCTATGCCAGCGCCGAATCCTGGGTTTTATTCATCATCATCATGATCATGACCATTGTCGTGTTCAAATCGTCCAACGCTTGGGTTTACTATGAAGATGGGAGAGATAACTGATGAACAAACAGCACAATCACACCTGGTTAACCCATCTCCTGCTCATTCTTTTCGGAATCGTGATGATCTACCCATTGATCTGGATGTTTTTCGCTTCGTTTAAGACGGTCAATGAGATTTTCATTTCACATAAGTTATTGCCCGATCAGTTCCTTTGGATCAATTTTGTCAACGGTTGGCAAAGCGCTGCTACCGGCGCCGCTTCTTACACTACGTTCTTTATCAACACTTTTCTACTGGTCATCCCGACGGTGGCGTTCACCGTGTTGTCCTGTCTCTTGGTGGCCTACGGGTTCGGCCGGTTCGACTTTCCCGGCAAAAAGTTCTGCTTCGCCATCATGATCGCCACCTTGATGCTGCCCAATGCGGTAATCATCATTCCGCGGTTTTTGATCTTCAAAAACCTGGGTTGGCTGGACAGTTACCTGCCCTTTATCGTCCCGGCGATCTTCGGCTGTTACCCGTTTTTTATCTTTATGTTAATCCAGTTCCTGCGGGGCATCCCGGTCGCGCTCGACGAATCGGCCAAAATCGACGGTTGCAGCCCCTTGCGGATCTTATTCAGCATTTTGGCTCCCTTGATGAAACCGGCGTTGTTTTCGGCGGGTCTGTTCCAGTTCATGTGGACTTGGAATGACTTCTTCAACCAGTTGATCTTCATCAATTCGCCGAAGAAATTCACGATCGCCCTGGGTCTGCGGATATCCATCGACAGCTCCTCGGAGATGGTCCGCTGGAATGAAGTGATGGCCATGTCGATCTGTTCGATCGTACCGTTGATTTTGTTATTCTTCTTTGCCCAGCGTTATTTTGTGGAGGGAATTTCAACCTCGGGGTTGAAAGGGTAAACCCGCTCCGGTCAACTTTTTCAAATTGCAGAATTGAGGCGTAAAACAATGGCAAACAATTTAAAAAACGATTCAGGACTGCTATTTTACCTATCAGGCGATAACGGCAGCCAGCCCGAAGTGGCGTTGGGCAATCCCGAGCCCAACTTCTTTCAAAATGTCGAAACCATTGAAGACGGCAAGTGTGGTAAAGCCTTGCGTTGTCTTCCCAATCAATTGCTGGCCTACTGGGCGCCGGGCAATATCTACGCCCAACGGGGCACCGTGTCCTTCTTCTGGCGCAGCCGCTATCCGTTGGGTCCGACCGAATTTCCGATCTTCCGGGTGAGTTATGCCGACCACAGCAGTTGGGATGCGCAGTTTATGCGGATCGACTACAACGGCGGCGGTATTGACGCTTTTGTGACCGACATCAATCTCAGCCGCACCCGGGTGGGCATGAAATTTGACGTGTTGCCCCAACCCGACCAATGGTTTCATATCGCCTTTGCGTGGGATGAAAACATCGGAGTGCGGCTCTACATCGACGGCCAACTGGCGGCGGCCAAGGACGCTTTTTCCATCTATTACGCCGGATTGGACCAGTTTGGGACCCATTCGCGGATCATCAGCCACTGGCAGGTCCAAAGTTCCTATAACTATGTGCGGACCGGCGATTTTGACGAAATTCGCATTTATGACCGGATGCTGGAACCGGAACAGGTTGCCGGTTTGGCGGCGGGCGGGGCGCTTGACACCCTGCCGCTCTTGAACCGTCCGCTGTTCGCTCCGGTTTGGCAACGCGAATGGTTGCAACGTTGGGGATTTGACGCGGCCACCCTGCCGGCGCCACTTTGCCATCAATTCACCGCCGTACATAAGGTGGAGATTCATAATGCCTGGGATCTGAAGCGTTGGTGGTGGAAGGGTTGCGACGGCATTCGCGAAACCACTTGGCCCGGTGTGTATAACCGCTCCCGCTTGCCGGGACGCACCGATTATTTTGTCCTCCCGGACTGGGATTGCTACTCCCAATCCGGCAAGGAGATTACCTTCGAACCATTGCCCGACTGTTATTTCAATCATATCGAGATCAGCGGCTCCGCGCAAGGCACTTTACGGATTCACGGCCGGCTCGAAGAGCACCAGTCGCTCCGGCGGCTCGCCTGCGAACGCTCGGTGCACCGGTTGGATGAACCGGTCCGTAATGTGGCGCTGACCTTCACCAATGATCTGATCGAGGAACCGATCGGCGATATTACCTTGTTACAGGTGGAACACGGCTTGGCGCCCCAAGACGCCCAACGCGAACGCTTTGCTTTCAGTTGGGATACCGGCGCGGAGACCGGGGCCGGCGTGGCGGCCGTCCGCCAATTTGTCCAAGGCCGCTTTATGCGGGATGAACGGGCCACATTGCTTGGCTCCGCCAACCCCGTCTCCCCCGGAACCCATGACGCTAGCGTCATGGAAAATATGTTGCCGCTGCTGCATTTGATAATGCCATACCATGCCGATGACCGTGTCGGTATGGATGGATTAATCTTGCATTTGCCGGCGTTGCAGGGAACCCCTACTCACGGCCGTTATCTTTTGGTCAATGTCCAGGTGAAGGATCCGCTCTGGATTTATCGAAATCTAATCCAATTCACCTTTGCGGTTTTACCGGGCGAAGCCAAAACAATCTGGTTGGATACACGCGACCGCATCCTGCCCGAAGGCAAAGCCTTATACGCCACCGTCGCCTTCTCCGGTCCGGTCACGGCGGCGAGTTGCTCCGGCATTGCGGCGGAGCTCGTCTATAAACCGGCGGAATTGGCCAAAGCCGAACATTGCGCCGACCGCTGGATCCAAGTCAAAGACAATTACGCTCATTTGGTCGAGGAAAACCCCTCCAGTCCGAAGTTTAACTTATATAACCGTTTTGTCGCCGATTTGCAAGACCTGTTGCGGATCTGCCCCGAACATCCCTTGGCCCGGCTTTACTGGTACGATAAATTCAAACAGGACGCGCCGGTTTTCAAGCAAACCCCTTGCCCGCCCAATATTCCCTTATGGGCCTGGCGGCAGGTGGAATATATGGGTTATGTCAAACGGTATCTCCGCTGGTGGATTGATAAACGGCAGATTGGCAACGGCGAATTCGGCGGGGGTCTCTCCGATGACGGCGATTTGACCGCTTGGTGGCCCGGCCCGGCGCTTACCGGTTGCATGCCCGAGAAGATCAAAGCTTCTTTACTGCTGGAGATGGAGGCTTTTTACGATCAGGGAATGTTCGCCAACGGCTTATGCGCGATCCAGACCGACCAACTTCATACTCTGGAAGAAGGCCTTCAGGCGTTGGGACAATGTTTGACGTTGGACCCCTGTTCCCCGAAGCAATTGGAAAGGGCGATGGAAAACGCCCGCGGCCTGTTCTTTGTCACCGGCATTAACGCCGCGGGACACCGCCACCTCAAATCCGGCTATTATTCCGGCACCCGGGTGGCCGAGGAAGCGCCGTGGAACTATTCGGCGTCCGATTCCTTCCACGTGTTGCATCCGACCTATATGTTGGTCCGCTATAACGGCTCGCCGCTGGCGAAACAGTTAGTGCTGGAGCTGGCCGACGCGATGATGGACCATTATTACGACGGCAAGTTGCACGTCCAAATCGACGTGACGACCGACCAGGATCAAGTGCATGAACGCACCCGGGAATGGCCGCTCTTTTATGCCGCCTGGCAGTTCACCGGCGATCCGAAATATCTGCAACCGATCAATGCGCAACTTTATGCGCAAGCCCAGGACCGCCTGGCGGACGACTCCGAAGCCGTCTGCCAACAAGTGGCCGCAACCTACGAACGGCTGATTACCAACGCGGCTTTGCGGGAGTATATCAATACCGATGGTCAGCTTTGGGTAGACCGTGGCGTCATCGATATCGGCGTCATGCAGGAACACCGGATCGGCGGCATCGGCCATGAGCGTTTTTCGCTCTACCCGCGTCATTCCATCCGTTGGCAGTTCGCTCCGGGTGCCGAAGCGGATGTCGCGATTTTAGTCACTTATGCCAGCACCAGCAAATTGCGGATTTCCGGCTGGAACATGACCGACTCGGCCATTGAGGCGTTGCTGATCGGCGAGCATATTTTACCGGGTCAATGGCGAATTCGCCAGGGAAGCGGCGCGACGGTCGGAACGATGGCAACGGTCAACCAAGAAGAATTGGTCCGGTTTGAACGGTTCATGAAACAACCCGTTACCTTCGCGCCCCAAACCTATACCGTACTGGAACTGGATCTGGAGCAAGCGGCCACGCCGTATTGGGAACGTCCCGATCTAGCCATCGACCGGGACGATGTGATCGTCAGCGATAGTTGCATCCGGGTGCGCGTCCACAATATCGGCGCCGCGGCCAGCGAACTGACGACGGTTGTCCTGACAGGACCGGACGGCACGGTTTTGCGCAGCAGTCAAATTCCGCCGCTACCCGCGCCGTCCGATCTCTATCCGAAGATCGTGGAAGTTTCCTTATGGACGCGTGGTCTCGACTTGGAAGGTTGCACCGTCGAACTCGATCCCGAATGCCGTTTGCAAGAGATTACCCGGGAAAACAACCGCATCGCCCTGTAACACAGTACCGGAAGAGAGGTTTTTAGGATGAAACTGAGTTATACTACCTTGGCGGTCCAAGATAAAACGATTCAACAAGCAATCGAAATCGCCACCCGTTATCAACTGAACGGCATCGAATTGCGGGGCAAAGACGACATCCACATCTCCCCCCAAAGCAGCCCGGAATATATTCAGCAAGTCAAACAGTTGATCGCCCAAGCCGGTTTGGCGGTTCCCTGCCTGACGGCTTACACCAAATTTGCCCAAGCAACCATCGACCGGGCAGCGGAACAGGTCGACATAATCAAAACCTATGTCGATCTGGCGCGCGAGATTGGCGCCGCCACTATTCGCACGTTTATGGGCGCCTTTCCGGAAGGCTGCGACCCGCTGTTGGTCCAGGCAAATATCATCGCCGGTTTGAATTTGGCCGCCGAAGCCATCGGCGACGCGCCGGTCAAGCTGATCATTGAGACGCACGATTCGATGCGTTCCGGGGCGCAGTTGGCTCCGATCCTGGAGCAAGTCTCCCCCAAAGTCGGAGTCTTGCTGGATATTATCCACCCTTGGGACCTGCAGGAGCCGATCGCCAAAACCTGGGAATTAATCGGGCGACGGATTTACCACGTCCACATCAAAGATATCGCTGCGACCGTTCCCGGTGGTCGCGTCTACAGCCGGATCGGAGCGGGGCTCATTCCGGTTCTCCAGATTGTGGGTTATCTGGCTCAGCAGGGCTATGACGGTTTCTACAGTTTGGAATGGGAGAAAAGCGCTCCCGGAACTAACGGGATTTCTTTTGAAGACCAAATGGAGAGTTTTGTGCGATTGATGCGCGGTATCGAGGAGGAAACGTGATGAGATTATCGTTTGAAGAGGTTCAAAGCACCTTGAAGCGGGCGTTGCTCACCCGGAACTGCCCGGCCGGTCACGCTCACAAAGTAGCGTACGAAATGGCCCGCAATTCGCTGGAAGGCACCTATACTCACGGAATCAACCGGTTCGCACGGTTGATCCGCAACATCGACGAGGGGATCGTCCGGGTGGATGTCGAACCGGTGCTTGTCAACGGCTTTGGCGCGTTGGAAAATTGGGACGGCCAATTGGGACTGGGGATCGTCAACGCCTGGTTCGCCATGGATCGTGCCATTGAACTGGCCAAAACCCACGGTATCGGTTTTGTGGCGTTACGCAACACCAACCACTGGCTGCGGGCCGCCACCTATGGCTACCAAGCTTGTGCGGCGGGTATGGCCGGCATCTGTTTTACCAACACCATTCCCAATATGCCGACCTGGGGTGCGACCGATTCCCACCTGGGCAACAACCCGCTGGTGTTGGCGTTCCCCCGCGAACAAGGCAATGTGATCGTCGATATGGCAATGTCGCAATTTTCCTATGGCGCGTTGGAACTGGCACAACTCGAAGGACGCCAGATGCCGATCGACGCCGGTTTCGACCCCGAGGGCAATCTAACCCGCGATCCGGCTGCGGTCTGTCAGTCAAAACGGATCTTACCGACCGGTTATTGGAAAGGCGCGGCTCTCTCCTTTGTATTGGATCTCTTCGCCGGCTGCATGTCGTTGGGCAACACCACCGCGGCGATCGGCCGGTTAAGCGGTGACGAACACGGGGTCTCGCAGGTTTTCATGGCGATCAACTTCCGCCAAATCGCCCCGAAGGAGCAGGCGGACGCCATTGCCGAGGATGCCATCGCCGACCTGCTCGCCTCGAAACCCGATGCCAAAACCCAACGGATCATCTATACCGGACAGTTGACCCAGGAGATCCGGTCCCAGAACCTCGCCCAAGGCATCCCGGTGGACGAGCGGATCTGGTCCGCAATCACCGGATTGTTGTAAAAAAAAATAGCACGTTTAGATCTCAGAAATACCGCTTCCGGCGGTATTTTCTGTTTTTCCGGATCGTTGTTGGACCGTGCCGGTGTCCACCGGAATCCGCAAGGTAACCGAGAAACCCTCATTTAGCGTGCTTGCCAGTTGAATCTGACATAACATATCAAACCGCAGTTGCAGGCGGCGGTAGACATTTTGCAACCCGATATGTTTCTCGCTGAACCCTTCGAAATGGGAGAGCGACTCCTCAATTTCGGCTAGGCGCTCGGGCGCAACACCGGCCCCGTTATCGCTGATGACGATGATCAGCGTCTGCTGTTCCAAAACCATCCCGATACGCAACCGGACCGGCGTTTCGACCCGATGAATGGAATGATTGATACTGTTCTCCACGATCGGCTGGAGAATCAGTTTGGGGATGGGGATGCCCAATACCTGATGGTCGATCTTCCACTCCACCTCGAAGCGCTTGGGATAGCGTCCTTTCATCAGTTCGATATAGATCTGGGTCGCCTCAATCTCCTCGACGACGGCTACGTCCCGGTTGGGCGAGCGTAAGCTATATTGGAGAAAGTTTGAGAGCTGTTCGATCATTTGATTGGCCTTCGACGGCCCGCGTTTCAGGCGCATCACCTCAAAATCGATAGCCTGAAGCGTATTGGAGAGAAAATGGGGATTCATCTGATATTGCAGCGCGGAGAGCTCCAGGGCGATGGCATGGAACTTCCGTTCGTTCAGCGAAGCCTTCAAATAGTCGTTCTGGACAAAAGTCTGAACGATATTGGTAATAATATAGCTGTAGATATCTTCTTTCCGCGGTTTGGGGATTGCCGGCAGCGGCTTGTTTTGGGTCGCGGCGTCCAATAACTTGATAATCGAATATACTTGCCGGGTATTGCGCGAGGCGTAAATCGCCGAAAGGAAAATGCAGAGCAGGATACAAACGGCCCCCGCCAATAGGCTCAACCCGATAAAACGGTTTAAGGTCAGGTAAGCCACTTTGCTGGGGGTGACGGAGAGAAAATCCAAGCCCAACTCTTCCGAATGCGAGCGTACCACCAGCATATCACGGGTGTTATAGGTGATCCAGTTCTTGTCGCGCAGTATTTTGCCGAGTTCAGCCAGAAGCGTCTGGCTTGATTTCGAATCGCCGCTCGACAGCAACAATTCGTTTTCCTGGTTGATCAGCAATATGGTCCGATCATTGGCCAGCTTCAGATTGCCAAGGACCCGTTTAAAGTCGGCAATTTTAATGTTGATGGCGACCACAATTCCATTGGGGGCTTTTTCAAACACCGTGAGATACTCCACCGTATCCGGGAGCGTGGCATAAAGGCGCGCGTTACGGCGGATAAACCGGGTGGTGGGATTGGCTTCGCAAACCGACAGCCAATCCCGGTCGGGCATCTCATAATACGTGTGAATATTGGCATTACTGGTCAGATACCAGCCATGGTCGTTGGGGTAATAAACGTAGATCGAATCAATATAGTCGCTGGAGTTGGCGATGGCTTGCAGATGTTGGACAACGTGTTGATAGGTCAGGTATTCGCCAAAACTCATTTTATATTTCATAAAAGTCTTTTTGATCGAGTTGACGATGGATTGATCCCCCAAAAACTTCAACACTTTGGTGGAATCATGAAACATCAGGGTCGAGATCTCCTGAACCAGTTCCAGTTTGTCGAGGGTCTCCTGGTTGGCGTTGCTGCGCAATCCCCCGTACGATAGGAGAAAATAAGTGGAACTGAGCAACAGGATCGGTAAAATTGATAAGCTCAGCGTATACGAGAGATTGTTCAGGAAAAACCGTTTCCGCATATTTCGCTCCCTTTGACTTTGGGGTGACTATTTACGATATTCCGAAGGCGTCGTCCCGTAATATTGATAAAAGGCGCGGGAAAAGCTCTTTTGGTTGTCGTATCCCACCATTTGCGAGACCTCGTAGAGTTTGACGTTGATGTTGCATAATAACGACGCCGCTTTTTTCATGCGCACCGAAAGCAAATACTCGGAGAAAGAGATTTTGGCGTGCTTGTGAAAAACCCGGGAAATGTAATTGGGACTGAAACCGACGGCTGCCGCCACGGTTTCCAGGGATGCGGTGGCCAGATGCTCTTCAATATAGCTTTTAACCGAAGCGACAATCTCTGGGTAATACCCTTGATACAATGGATGGCTCTCCTCGGGTTCCGCCGGGATCGTCTCACTTCCCTGCGAGGTCGCGCTTTCGTACAGACGGGAAAATGTGTCGATCAATACTTGATATTTGACCGGTTTGACAATATAATCCCGTACACCGTGCAACAATCCTTGCCGTGCGTATTCGAAATCGGTATAGCTTGAGAGAAACACGATCATCACCTGCGGTTTCTCTTCATAAATGGCTTTCGCTAAGGCAATCCCATCCATTACCGGCATCCGGATATCGGTCAATACGACGTCAACGGGATTTTCGCGGAGATAGTCCAAGGCCATTTTCCCATTGTTAAATTGCCCCACGGCGGTATAGCCCAGTGTATCCCAGGGAAAGAGGTCGACCAGACCGGAGCAGATCGCCGGCTCGTCATCCACCACAATCAACCGCAGTTTTTTCAGTTTTGCTGTGGAGAGGTTCGGGTTGTCCAACGTATCTTCACTTCCTACAGATTGCGATTGTCTGAATCAAAGCATAACAAGCTAATTCTATTATAACCCATTCAAATCCCTCGGAACAAGTATGGGAGTATGGTATCAAAATCCACAACCCGTTCCGGAATTTCGGGATGCCGCTGGTAACGGTCGAGCAGCACCGCTTTCATTCCCAGTGCTTTTGGGGTCAGATAATCATTCCGTAAGTCATCACCGATAAAGCAGACCTCGGACGGCGAAGCCCCGATCCGGTCAAGCGCCATCCAATATATTTCAGGGCTTGGTTTACGACAACCGGCATTAATCGAGCTAATCACAAAATCAAAAAAATGCCCAATGCCGTTGGTCGTTAATAATTCCTCCACTCCACCGGGAACTTTGAAGTTTGAAACCACCCCCAGCTTATAGGTTACTTGCAACTTACCCAACACACGCTGGACATCCGGCCTGACGTAACAATGGGACCGGTAGGTTTGCCAGAAATTTGCCTGCCTTCAAAAGCCCAACGCGCATCCTCGCCGGCGCCCTGCCAATCATGTAAATCAACCAACGTCTCCATGCAATCAAATAGTAAGTATTTGACCATTGCTTCTCCTTGATCCGGTATTGATGGTCTATATAAATTTTAAGCCTTCCGCAAGCATTACGGAAGGCCTTGGTTGTTGCACTATCGTAACGGAATGAACGAAAGTCATTTACCGTTGGACTCGCTCTCAGCGTAAATTCGCTCATCGATCCGCCGCGCGACACTGTAAGTGTACGCGGTAAAATGTTTCAGCCAAAATCCGCTGGCGGTCGGGTTAAGACTTTCAAAGTCGACGCCGCAGCGAATCACCCCTTCCGCGGTCAACCGTTCCATCAACCACGCCAACAGCGCTGTGTATATGCCGGACCCGCGGTATTCCGGCAATAGGTAGGCGCCGCAAATATTAACCATGTCCGGAGCTTCCGTGGCGAAATTTTCACCGGAGACGGCGACCTCGATAAAACCAATCACTTGCTCCCGATCCCGGGCGACAAAAAAACGCGATTGCCGTTCGGCCTGCTCCACTAGGATCTGTTCATGGCTTTCGGTCCGGACCGGCATAAACATCGGACTGTTCCGCAGATGTCCTTTTAACGCCTGCTTCAGTGGGACAATCGTCGCGAGGTCTTCAACCGACAGTTCAGCGAACTGATACGCTGACGGGATTACGCCCGCGACCGGCGCGACCGGTCGGATGGCGTCGACGCAACGCAGTCCAAACCCATTCCAGTAAAAACCGGTTAATGCCGCTTGATCATGGGCGTATAAGGCGATGACATGACTCAAGATACCTTCTTTCACCCATTGGGCGGCGGCATTTTGATATAACAACGAATAGATCCGCTTGCGTTGACCGGGCACGGTTCCGTGGGCGTGAATCGGCGAAAAGTTGCCCATTACCTTGCCGAAATAATTGTTCCGCGGTTTATAACAGGTCAAAAAACCGACCATTTTCCCCGCGTCAATCGCGACCACGCCCAGCCGATGGTCGACCATCTTTGCGAGCATCTCGCAGAAAAGCGCCTGGTAATCCCTATCCGGGAGGATCGTTACGTTTTGACGTTCTTGCAAGTATTCCGCCAAGGCGAGGCGGGCGGCGGTTTCGATATGATGAGCATTGAAGGTCTCAAATTGCATTAACGGCGATCTCCTATTAATTATGTTGGATTGATCCTTCATTAATCATCCATCATTTCCATTAAAATGGCAAGGGAGAGAATGAGTATAACAATTCTAAATTTCAAATGTCGTACGTTCACTGATTTTGAAAATGAAGTTTTTCAGTGGCTTTATCCATCCAGAGCAGTTATTAAAAAATAACGCAGGAAATAACATAAAATTCACGAATGATAAACTATTTGAAACAATGTTACTTTCTATAACAAGAAGCGCTGGAGGTCTTTGATGAACTTCAAACAACTGAAAAACCGATTGAAACAACCTTTTATGCCTTTTATCTACTATTGTCGGAGGCTTTTTCTTAAAAACACCGATTTTTCGATTATCTCGAACAATTGTTGGGGAGGTTTTGTCTACCAACACTTCGGACTTGAGTATCGTACGCCTTTTATCGGCCTTTTTATCAATACGCCATGTTACATAAAATTATTGAAAAACATTGATCTTATATACGAAGACCTGCGCTTCATTCAAGCTTCCGAATCTCATTACATAACCAATATGAAAGAGGCGGATATATATGATAAATATCCCATCGGGGTACTCGGGGCGGATATTGAGATCCATTTCTTACATTATTCCAACGCGGAAGAAGCTCGGATGAAATGGGAGAAACGTCTCCGTAGGCTTAATCGTAAAAATCTGTTGGTTAAATTTAACCAGACTGGATTTTTGCCTACATTATTAGCTGAATTTGATCAATTGCCTTATAAAAATAAGATCTGTTTCACCGCGCAAGAATTTCCGGAAATTAAGTCGGCCATATTTTTACCGAGATTTCGTCATGAAAATCAGGTGCGATTTGAACACCGTTATTATCGGAAACACATGAATATTGCCAAATATTTGAATTCAATGATCAATGAGGCGTAATCTCAAAATCATTCAAATTCCGCAACGGCGCGGGCAGATTTTTCGACATAGGTTGCAGGCATATACCCCTCCGCCTCCGGGAGAATATTTCCCGGAGACGCTCCGGCATTTCCTTTGTTCAATGGTTACGCCATCCAGGGCTTGGGCCGGACAGGCCTGCAAACAGATTCGGCAGTCCGGCGGACAGGTCCGATATGTTGCCAACGGATCGGCTTCATAAGCCGCATCAACCAGAACCGCACTCAACCATAACATATTTCCGAACCGATCATTGACCAATAACGTATTTTTACCGAGCTGTCCCATCCCCGCCAAAACCGCGGCGTGTTTCAACGATAAAATCCCGCGACCGTGTTGGCGGGCCTCATCCCAAAATTCGTACGGTTCCGATGAAGGAATGGGGACCGCCCATTTTCCTTCCTCCTCCAATTCCTTCGCCAATTGAAACGCAACCGAATCAACTTGGTCCATCAGCCGGTTCCGGACAAAAGTATAAGCGGCCTGAGATGATCCGGATAACGTGCTATTGGGAAAACGGATCCCAAACACAATCACGCTTTGACAATCCTTGATAATGTCCGTTGGATGAAATCCCGATGGCGTGTTATCAAAACGATCAATCGAAGCGATCCCCGTGATATCAACCGCCAGTTCGATCAGGCGTTGTTTGACTCCTTGCGCATCAGCGAGCTTCATTTGGGTTTCCCCCTTTATGATTTGAATCAGTTCGTATCCCAGTCAGAGCCGGTTATTGAATGTTAATTTATTACAAATAATTTTTGCATCGTATCTAGACTACGAACTGAAATTATCGTATCATGAAATTAGCAATTGGTGAAATCGATAGTTTCGATTGTTTGTTTCGTTAAAACCGATTGAGATTGGTGGTACGCCGATTTGGAGTTTCGTCAGTTAAAAACCTTTGTAACGATCGTCAAGTGCCAGAATTTCACGAAAGCCGCCGTGCAATTAAGTTATGCCCAATCTACCGTGACCGAGCACATTCAAACGCTGGAAAGCGAATTGGGAACGCTGTTGTTCGAGCGCCTCGGCAAACAGCTCAAACTCACCCCGGATGGCAAACTATTCTATAATTACGCCGAACAGTTGTTGAAACTGTCCGACGAGGCTAAAAATCAGATCGCCCATTCCCAAACACCCCGGGGGTTGCTCACGATCGCCACACCGGAATCGTTTTGCCAATACCGTTTAGCGCCGATCCTGAAAGAATTTCGGGAGCGCTATCCTTTGGTCGAAATCGAGTTGTCCTTCGGCAAATATAGCGACTTCAGCGCGAAACTCCGAAAAAACGCCGCCGATATCGCGTTCTTTTTTGACCGCCCAAGTTCCGAACCGGACTTGGTGACCGAAAATCTGTTTGAAGAGCCGATGGCGGTTATTGCCGCTCCCAACCACCCGCTCGCCTTTAAAGACCGGTGCTTCCCCGAGGACTGCGCCGGCCAAACTCTGATTCTGACGGAGCCCGGTTGCACTTACCGACAATTGTTCGAGAGCATGCTAACCCAAGCCGGGGTCAAGCCGGCTTCGGTCTTCAACATGGGCAACAATGAGGTGATCAAACAGTTTGTGAGCGACGGTTGGGGCATCGGCTTCCTGCCCGATATTGTCGTAGCGCAGGAAGTATCGGTCAATAAAATCGTAGCCTTGCCCTGGGGCGGCGCTCCTTTTGCCATTTACGCCCAGATCGTTTATCATAAAGACAAATGGTTTTCCCCAGCCTTACGGGCCTTTTACAACTTGGTGATGCAACGGTTGGCGATTAAATAACGACGAAACCTTGTTAAGCGACTCTGAAAGCGGTTGGCGGGTCGCTTCAAACTCCCATAATATGATGTCCACAGTCCACATGCAGCACTTCACCGGTAACTCCGCCAGCGAGGTCGCTCAACAAATAAACGGCGGTTCCCGCCACATCGACCTGGCCGATCCCACGCCGCAGCGGAGCTTTTTCCGCCACCACGTCCCGCAAATTTCCCAAATTACGGATTCCCTTGGCTGCTAAGGTTTTGATCGGTCCGGCCGAAATGGCGTTCACTCGGATCCCGTGAGATCCAAGGTCGTTGGCCAGGTATTTGACGCAGGTTTCCAAGGCTGCTTTGGCGACTCCCATCACGTTATAACCGGGGATGACCCGTTCGGCGCCAATATAGGACAACGTTACGATTCCGCCCCCCTCCTCGCTCATCAACCCGCGGACCGCCCGGCAGACGGCCACCAACGAATACGCGCTGACATCAAGGGCATGAGCGAACCCATCCCGCGAGGTCTCAATAAAATCGCGCTGAATATCCTCGGTCTTGGCATGGGCGATCGCATGAACCACTCCGTGAATGACTTTTACGCGCTCCCGGAGGCCGGTAAAAAATCGCTCGATATCCGCATCGGAACCAACATCACATTGGCAGACCGGAAAATCCCCCAAACCGCCCACCAATTCCAACACGGGTTCCATCTCCCGCTCCCCTTGGACCGTAAAGATCAGTTCCGCGCCAGCCGCAGCCGCCATTTGGGCGATGCCCCAGGCCAGGCTCCAGCGGTTGCGAACCCCCATGATCAATAGCGTTTTTCCGTGCAATATAGTGTTCATTTGGACTCCTAGTTGTTGAAAATGCCGACTGCGTCCGCCGGCCTTCTTGCCCCGTCAGGCCGGGAAACGACTCCATTTCAACTGTATTCTGGCATCCACACCAATTTATATTCATCGCCCGAGTAGTCCAAAACAAAAATGGCGCGAATTTTCATGAAATCCCGCGCCTTTACCGTTCCACCAGCGAGTCAAGTTTTTCTATAATCTTATATTCGAAACCCGGCCCGGTTGGATTTGAACTTCGCCGTTTCGCGCGCCAAACAGTCCACCCAAGCGGACGCTGACCCGGTAACGTCCCGGCGGCAACTCGGCGAGACCGAACCAACCGTTGCCATCGGTAACGGTTAGGCGGCGCGGCTGCTTTTTAAACAACGTCCGAACCGGCTCGACCGTTATGCGGAGATGATCGACCGGTTTGCCTTCGGCGGAGACCACGCCCATCAAAAACCCCGTTTGAGGCCGGATTTTCCACGGCTGTTCCGGAATGGCGGCCGGCGCCGGAAAGACCGGTCGCGTCGGAATAAAGGTGTCAAACACCGGATCCCAGTAACCTCCGGTTTGGCTCAATGTGGCAAAGAGTAGGTCATTGCTCTCCGGCAGATAACGGTGGGGTTGCCGCGGCAACGTCGCGGCCGGAGCCCCGCCCGCATAATCATCGTTACTATAGAGGTGACTGCTCCCGTAAGTATACAACGAAACCCCAGCGGCGTAGTTACCCAGATTGGACGGGGACTGCGCCCGCCGGATCTGATAAAGCGTATCCTCGATGTATTGCATGTAGCTTCCCGGACCGATCACAATTTGCCGGCCATATTGGTGATCCTTTTCCCATTCGATCCAACGGTTATACCAAAGTTGCTGGGTTGGATGGAAATCCCGGAAATAATTCATCGGCATCGCCAGATCGAGAATGCCTTCCTGAAGCCAACCGCGCCAGTCCTGAAACACCTCGGTATATGCCCGCGAACGTTCCCAGTCGGCTGCGGTGACCGGCCCGTCGCCCCACGTAATCACGGCCGACGAGACTTTCACCTTGGGTTTGAGCGCAATGGCCTGTAAATAAACCTTCCGCACCAGATTGGCGGTTTGCTCACGCCGCCAGGCCGCCCATTGCGGATCATCGGGCGCGGGAAGGCCGGTCGTCCCGTAACGGGCCTGATAGCGGGCGAGGCTGGTCGGGTTATAGCCCCATTCTTTGCCGGCGTAGCGGCTATAATCCAAATGAATGCCGTCGACATCGTAATTTTTGACAACTTCCAGATAGACCGCTACCGTGTAATCGACCAAATCGGGATGACCGGGATCGAGATAATACGAACTCTGCAACTTGTCCGACCAGACCTGTTTGTCCTTGTCAAAAGCGCGGTAATAAGAGATCCAGTTGGCCCGGCCGATTGCGGTAGGACCATGGGCGTTCCAGACATGTTTGGGGTCAAGCGGCGCTGTGGCGCGGTTCCAGGCCACCAACGTATTAAGCCAGGCGTGGACCTCAATCCGGTTGGCATGGGCTTGCTCAATCAGGTATTGCAACGCGTCGAATCCCGGTTGTAACGTCGGGTCCTCGGTTCGCGGCTCGATGCTCCGGTGATAATAGGCGTCGCCCCGCCGCCGCACCTGAACGATCAAAGTATTGATATTGCCGGTTACGGCGTCTTTTATCAAACGATCGACCTGCGCTGGGTTTTTGATCCCGTCATGGAAGGCGTCCACCCAAAGCGCTCTGACTTCCGGGCGTCCCGTCGCCGCGGCAGCGATTGGCAACATGTTCCCCGCCAAAATCAATACCATACCCAGCAATACGGTCAAATTACGTTGTGCCTGTTTCATTTGTTTACCCGCCTGTTTCTTGTGGTAGCTGTCGCTCTAAACAAAGGAACTGTCTTGATGTGACCGATTTCCTTTGATTTGTTCAAAGATCGCTTTACTATAGCATACCATAAGCCCAACTAAAAATGGTAGTGGAACCGGTCCACTACCATTTGACATTCCGTATGATGACTTCCGGGCGCGTTGGGTTTAGTCGGCGGTCTTGGGAGCGAGTTCAAACACCGCGACGGCTTGGCGCAAATGATCGGCGATCTGTTCCAGACTTTCGGCCAAAGCCATCACTTGTTCGACCGACGCGCTCTGTTCCTCGGTAGTGGCCGAGACCTGTTCGGTGCTGCTCAAACTCTCCTCGGAAAATGAGGCAATCCCGTTGATCAACTCAATGACCTCCTGGTTGCTGTGCGACATTTTCCGGGTCAACGACGCAACCGCCCGGATTTGGTGGAGGTTTTCATTCAGGGCGGTAAAGATCTCTTCAAAGGTGGTCCGGGCTTGGACGACCAGATTACGGCCTTTGTCCGCCCTACCGAGTCCAATCTGGATCACATTCACCGCTTGATCGGTCCGGGCTTTCATCCGCAGGATCAATTGGGTGATCGATTCAGTGGCTTGTTTGGATTGCTCGGCGAGTTTCCCCGTTTCGCGGGCTACCACGCCGAACCCCCTCCCTTGCTCGCCGGCGCGCGCCGCTTCGATCGAAGCGTTCAAAGCCAACAACGCGGTCTGTTCGGCAATGGCTTGAATCAAGGTAATGATCTCACCAATCTCCTCCGACGAGCGTTGCAAGATTGCGATCACTTCCGCAACTTCTTTGGTGGAGGTATATAACTCGGTGATCTCTCGGGTAATGGCCACTGTCGCTTCCCGACCGATCTGCGCGGCTTGCGCCACTTTTTCCGAGGCGACGGCAATTCGGTCGGTTCCTTGCGATACCTGGTGGACGGTTTCTGAAAGATGATCAATGGTCGCGACCGCTTGGTTAATCTGCCGCGCCTGTTCCTCGGCGCCGACCGTCAATTGCTCCATTGAACGGGCGACTTCGGCGGCGGACTGTCCGGTCATGGCGGAGGTTGACTTCAATTCTTTACTGGCGTTAAATAAGACGGTGGCTTGATTCCCGATATTGCTGACCAGTTCTTGCAATCCGTCGATTGCCTGGTTTAACCCGCTCACAACCACCGTCAACTCCGGCGAGCCCGCGGCGCGGACCTTTTCGGTCAGATCACCGACGGCGATACCTTTGACCACTTTGGCGATTTTCTTGAGCGGCCCGGCGATCGAATTGGCGATTAACACACCGAGCAATATCGATAACCCAATACTGGCAATCATGATCAAAATACTATTGCGTTGCGCTTCATCGGAAAATTGATTATTCTCGGTCACGCGGGATAAGGTTTGACTGAACAAATCCATATAAGCATTGTCAAGATACAAGCCGATATTATTCAACTCTTTTCGTACCAACGGATAATTGGCTGCCGCGGGATCCTCGACAAGCGTTTGGATAGTACTAAGTTTATTGAGGATTCGTTTTTTTGCTCCCGGTTCAATCTGATCCAAACTTCCGGTCCGTTGCTTGATCTTCTCCAGCAATTCGGCTACGGCGGGCGTGTCGGCGGCGGCGTTGCCCGTGATCTGTTCCAAGTAGGCGTCTTTGACGTTTAAAATATCCCCTTTGAGATTGGCAATCTCATTTAAGGTATACGCCCCCTGATTCAAGATAGCCGGAATCGCCTCTTGCATCGTCCGGATGACCCCCACATTCAGATACGCTTGAAGACCAAAGCAGAGGCTCATTACGCCGATGACCGTCAAAATCTGATAAAACACCTTCAACTTTGTAAATTGGGTAATCTCCAACACCTTGGAAGAACGTTCATCGATATTTCGTCCCTGTTGCGGCATTGCCTTCCCTCCGTCCCACCATTTTCACCCGAGTCGTTTGCATATTTTGTAAATTTTATCATGTTTCCAGCGGAAATTGAAGACCATAATCCAGATTTGTCTTGTTTTTAACGATTTGTTATAAATCAACGGTGCGACCGGGGGTTTCGCGAC
Organism: Bacillota bacterium; assembly: GCA_023417475.1. Taxonomy (GTDB): domain Bacteria; phylum Bacillota; class UBA4882; order UBA8346; family UBA8346; genus JAEYPR01. The sequence goes on from JAEZFP010000009.1 coordinate 22,026, forward strand.
GGGACATTTTCCACTGAACGCTGGATTAATACCCGAAATAACTGTCAAGACGTTGGTTCTGTTGGTAACCCGGGCTATAATATTATTAAAGTTCAATCCGATTAATTTATCAACAAGATAGGAATAAGCGCCCGATGTTCAGCAAGTTGCAGAAAACCCTACATACCACCTTTTCCTCATTGCAATATCAAAACTTCCGTTATTTCTGGATTGGTCAATGCGTTTCATTGACCGGCACCTGGATGCAACGGACCGCCCAAGTCTGGATTGTTTACACCCTGACCAAATCGCCTTTACTGGTTGGCTTGTTAGGTGTCTGCCAGTTTTTGCCGATGTTGTTTTTCGCTCTTTTTGCCGGGGTTTTTGTCGACCGGTTCCCTAAGAAAAAGATCCTCTTGCTGACCCAGACGGCGTTTATGGCGCAGGCGTTGATCATGACCGCCCTCACTTTCAGCGGGGTGATCCAATACTGGCATGTCTTTATCTTAAGCGCCGTCTTTGGGCTGACTCAGACTGTCGATATGCCGGCGCGGCAAGCCTTCTTTATCGAGCTGGTCGGTAAAAAACACCTCATGAACGCGATCTCGTTAAATTCAACCATCGTCAACATCGCTAAAATTATCGGTCCTGCCCTCTCCGGAATCTTGCTTGTCCAATTTGGCGCCGTTTTCTGTTTCTTTGGCAACAGCCTTAGCTATTTAGCCGTGTTGGGCGGACTGTTGCTGATTAAGACGCCCGATTTGGTCGTGCAACGCCAACGACGGAACGTCTTGCAAGAGATCACCGAAGGGATCCGCTATATTAAACAAAGCCCCATTTTGGTCCATAACGTCCTCGCCATGGCGATTGTCTGCACCTTCGCCATGAACAACGACGTCTTAATTCCCGTATTCGCCAAAACGGTATTGGGGAAAGGCGCCGATGTTTATACGGCGCTAATGTCGGCGGCGGGAATCGGTTCGCTCTGCGCCGCGTTAGTGATGGCGACAATCAGTAGACACGGACTCAAAAACGAACTCTTGGTCCTCACCGCCTTCGGCATCGGCTTTTTGCAAATCGCGACCGCCCTTATTCCGCTTTACTGGCTCAGTATGCTGCTGATCGCCGGGATCGGCTTTATGAATTTGGCGTTTATCAATACCGCCAATTCGATCTTCCAACTTCACTCCAACGATGAATATCGCGGCCGGGTCATGAGCGTTTACGCCTTTCTCAATCAAGGCACTACCCCGCTGGGCAACTTTTTTGCCGGAACCGTGATGGAAGCTTACGGCGGCGGCATGGGTTTTCTGGCTTGCGGCCTAATCACTTTGGTGTTGATTGTCCCGTTGTACTTTTCCCAATTCAGAAGCAAGGCGGTCGCTGAATCAAATTAGCCGGTTGCGCAAACGAGCCGTCCTTGATTGCAACGTCAAGAACGGCTCGTTTACTGTCCATTTCGTTCAATTTGTAAACCGCTCTCTAAAGCCACCGGCAACTGTTGGTCCGTCACACACTTCACTCCGCCTTAAATCCCGATCAGGGCGGCGCCAAAAACGCCGGCCGAATCGCCGCAAACGTTTCTCACAATCGGGGTCTCGAGACTGTCGGAGAAGATGGTCCCGGCCACCGCCGTCCGGCCCAAGGTGTAAAGCTCGTCAATGTTGGACAGACCCCCGCCGAGGATCACCATGTCCGGATCAAGGATGTCAATGACGTTGGATAAAGCGATGCCAAAATGCTGGATAAAATCGCCAAAGACTTGACTGGCTCCCACTTCTCCGGCCCGGTAGCCGGCAACAATCTGTTGCACGGTTACGGTAGCGCCGACTTGTTGTTGGTACAAGCGTTGCAAACCGCCGCCGCTGATATAGGTCTCGACACAACCCCGTTTCCCGCAGTAACAGGCCGGGCCGGCGGGATCGATTTGCATGTGTCCCCATTCCCCCGCAATTCCCTGCAAACCGGGGTGGACCTTGCCGTCCCAAACGATTCCGGCCCCACAGCCGGTTCCCATAATCACGCCAAAGACCAATTGTTTTCCCCGCCCGGCGCCGAGCAGGGTTTCGGTCAGGGCAAAACAATTGGCGTCATTTTCAACCCGGAGCGGACGCCCGAGTCGTGCGGCCAAATCAACTTGCAGCGATTGGTGATTGAGACAAAGCGTATTTGAATTTTTGACCCGTTGCGTCTTCGCGGAGATGCTGCCGGGAATTCCGATCCCCAAGGTATGTTCCGCCGGCCCCAGCCCGGCTACGGTCTCCCGGTACAACCCGGCGATGTTATCAAGGATCGTCTCATAACCCCGTTCCTGTTCCGTAGCGACCCGGCGCCGGACCAACGGTTGATTTTGTTCGTCCAAAGCGACGATCTCAATTTTCGTGCCGCCCAAATCAATGCCGATTTTGATCATGATTGCTCCCATACTCCTTCTGAATTGTCTCGTTCGCCAGGCAGTTTGCAAACTGATACGATTCTGAGTCGTCACAAAATGGTTTTGCGATGTCAATCCAACGCCTTTGTAACGTTCTCAGCCTGGTTCGTTCCTTATTGGAAAAAATTGCTTCAAAATACCGTTTATGTTATAATGATACCGAACTTAGGAGGTCATCCATGAATCAAACTTTAGAAACCATTCATCGATTACATTCGACTCACGGCAATTTTAGCGAGCGGACGATTCCCGCCACTGATCTGGTAACCATTTTACAAGCTGCCGTCCGGGCCGCCAGCGCCTCCGCTAGGCAGACTTACTCGATTATTGTCGTTGATGAGAAACCGGTCATGAAAGAGTATTTACAATATGTCGGGAGTCACGCCCTAATCTTTTGTGTCGATTTCAGCCGGTTGCGGGCTACCGCCGAACGACTGCAGTACCCCTACCAAAGCCAGCATATAACCGACTTCATTACCGGCAGCACCGACACGATCCTGGCCGCCCAAACCGCCGCCATTGCCGCAAAATCACTCGGAATTGATTCGCTCTTCACCAACAGTATTCACCGCAAGGATCTAAGCCGGTTCTACCAACATTTCAATTTACCCGCTCAAGATTGTTTTCCCTTAATCGGGCTAATCCTGGGCTACGCGTCCGGAACGGAGCAACCGGTCAGCCGCGGCCGCTTCTGCGGGAAAGGCTTGATTCATTTCGGCAAGTATCAATCCCTAACTCCGGAGGAACTGGACCAACTCGTCGCCGAGTACGACGATCCCAACAAACATCTGGGATTGGTCTTTAAGGAAAAGGATAAGCTCTTTGCCCGTTACATGGACTGGTTCTTTCAAGTCTGGGTCAAACCCGGCGACCCCGCAACCGCGCAACACCTTCACAAGCAGCTTTATCAACACTTAGCCCAATCCGGGTTTTTGGACTCGAAATTTCGATAGTTGCTGCTGCCAAACCGACCGTAACGGTTTGACGGTCGGTTTTTCGGCTTAATTATTGGTATCAAAAAAGACACTCCGGAATCGGGTGTCTCACGTTTGATGATGGATAAAAACGGTTGAAAACGGGCAAAAATAGTAATTATCGTGACCCTAAACAAAAGAGACCACCGCTTGAATTGAATTAGGTGTTTGCGCTTTACGCTTGGTTAGTGTACAATAGTTTGAGCAATTATTACTAAAACTATACAGTTTACCAATATAATTGTATCAAATTAGTAGCGGGCTGTCAATGGGTTTCGTTAAAACGCTTGAAAGGGGTGCTCCAATGGACGCCAATGCGAATCTACTCGAGCAACAGCATTTGGAACAGACGCTGCGCCAAATCGCCGCGCAGCTCGGTATCAGCGACACGACCTATGCCGCGACCAAAGCCGAGCTTGACAAGGTGCTCGACACTTACTGGCAGACGACCTATGCCGATTTTTGGGATGAAGCTCAACTGACCGAGATCGTGGAGCGAGAGAAAAACATCGCCGAAGCCGCGCGGCGACGCCGGGCGCATTTTGCCAAAATGCTATCCGCGCCCTACTTTGGACGAATCGACTTTCGGGAGCTCCAACCGAACATGCAAACAAATTTGGAAATGGTCTATATCGGAATCGCCACCCTCGCCGATCCGAACTCCGGCGAACTGCTGGTCTTCGATTGGCGCTCGCCGATCGCCGGGATGTTTTACGATTTTCAAACGGGACCGGCCCATTATCATTGCCCGATCGGCGAAATCCACGGCGCGATCACCCTGAAACGGCAATACAAAATTGCGGATGGTCAACTTAATTACTGGTTTGACTCCGACCTCACTATTGAAGATGAAATCTTGCAAGAGATCCTGGGCCGCAGCACCGACCAGAAGATGCGCACCATTGTCAACAGCATTCAACGGGAGCAAAATCAGATCATTCGCGACGCCGACCACCGGGTATTATTGGTCCAAGGACCGGCCGGCAGCGGCAAAACCTCCATCGCCTTGCACCGCGCCGCCTATCTGCTCTACCGGGAACGTGACACGTTAACCGCCAAGCAGATTTTGATCTTTTCGCCCAATTATATTTTTGCCGATTATATCTCCAATGTCCTGCCGGAATTGGGCGAAGCCAACGTCAGACAAACCACGTTTCAGGACTATATCGACCACACCAAACTGCAGTTTCCCGCCAAAGTTGAGGATTGGAACGAACAATTGGAGCTTTTCATGTCGGATCCCGGTGATCCGGCCACGCGAACCCGGGCGGCGGGGATTGGTTTCAAATCGGCGCCCGTCTTTGCCGAGCTGCTTGAGAGCTACCTACAACACATTATGGAACGCCTTGTTAGGGAGTACCCCAAACTCACGTTGGACGGGGAAAATTACTTTTCCCGAGAAGAATGGGAAGAGCTGTTTCAGGTGAATCTAGCTTATTTGCCCCCGGCCAAACGCCTCCGGCAAATCCGCAAGGTGATCCAGCAGAAACTACGCCCCCTGGTCCGGCGAAGTCGGGCCAAACACGAAGCGGCCATCGCCGCCACCGGGGAAGAGGTCAACGAGAAAACCATCCGGGTACTGGCCCGTCTAGCTGCCAAAGCTGAGCTGGAACCACTCACGAGCGAACTGGTCCGGCGAACCGAGTTGGACCCTTTTCAACTGTATCAGCAACTGTTTCGCGACGAAGCGCTCTTCGCCCGGTTGACGGCAGGGCTGCCACTGCCGGAAAATTGGCCGGAGATCCGGCGCCAAACCTTGGAATGGTTTGAAAACGGCCGGATCATGTATGAGGATTCGTTGCCGCTGCTCTATTTCCACGGGTGTTTGAGCGGATTTCCGGTTCGCGGCGACATCCGGCAGTTGATCATTGATGAAGCGCAAGATTTCACGATTTTGCAATACCGGATCGTCAACCAACTTTTTCCGCGCTGCGCTTGGACGATCTTAGGCGACCGCTCCCAATCGATCCACCCGTATCTGCAGACGGCCGATTTTCAGACCGCGGCTGCGATTTTAGGCGCGACTGATTCGCGCTTGCTAACACTTCAAAAGAGTTACCGTTCAACCAGCGAGATTCAATCTTTTGCCCAGGCGGTATCTACCGACGCGCTGACGGGCGAGCCGATTCGGCGCAGCGGAATGTTACCGCAAGTTTATTCTTTTCCCGATCCGGAAGGAAGCGCCGCCGGTTTACAAGCGCTGATCGACCAGATCCGCGCCGACGGTCTCCGTTCCATCGCCTTGATTACCAAAGCGGCGCAACAAGCGGAAATACTTTATCGGTTGTTACAGCCCATCCTGCCTATTCACCTCATTAAGAACGAAAATAGCGAGTTTCACCGAGGGATTGTGGCCATACCCGGATACCTGGCCAAAGGGTTAGAGTTTGACGCGGTGCTGGTCTGGGACGCCAACGCGCAAAATTATGCCGCCGCAGCGGATCGCAACCTGTTTTATACCGTCTGTACCCGGGCGCTCCACCGTTTGTTCATCTGCCACAGCGGCGAATTAACGCCGTTCGTCGCCGCGATCCCAGCGGCGCTTTACCAAACCCGGGAACTACCCACACCGGATCGTTGCCGTTTATAATGTGTCCTTATGTCTCAAACCCTCACCGAGATCATTCGAGGCGGGTAGCCGTTGACGCTGTGAATCTCGCTTAACCCGACGGCAACTCAACGTGACCGCCTCCTTGCTTTTGATAAACGATCCGGTAGAGTTGTTCCTCAACCGTCCGATACTCCGCCCAATCGAGCTGCCGGCCATAACTCATGAGGAATAGGGGGACCGGGGCTTTGTCCTTGGCGTAGGCCGGTTGGAGATACGGGTATGGATTGAGTTGAAAACCCCAGCGTTCATAAAAGGCGATCCGCCGTCGCGCTTGATCGTGCTGGGGACGTTCCACCTCCAGAATCAATGTGGCGGGTCGGGCGTATTTGATTAGTTCCCGCAAAAATTGTCCGCCATAACCTCGACCCCGCCATTGGGGGTCGATCGCCAGATGCTCCACCATCAGGTAGCCGTCCAACCGCCAGGTCGCGGCAAAACCAAGCAAGACGCCGGCGGCGAAAAAACCGTTCAGGGTGTAACGGGAATTGCCAAACAAGACCCGGTTCATCTCCCGGCGTTCATCAGCGCAGAAACTCGTCTCGTAGATGGCGGTCAGTTCCGGAAAAACCGGATCATCCGGCCCGACGATCCGGCGCGATTGCCATTTTGACATCCATTTCACTCCAAACCATTGTCTTTGGTATGATAAGTATGCAATAATAAAGTCAATTAAATTCTCAGAGGTGACTTCGATTGAGTCCTACCCGACTAAAAATTACCTATCTGTTTCATAGCGGTTTCGCGGTCGAGACCGCCAATTCCTATCTTATCTTCGACTATTATCAACCGCCCGTCCTCGAAAAAGGCATCGTCACCGGGGCTATGCTCAAAGATAAACCCCGGGTGTATGTTTTCTCCTCCCATAGCCACAAGGACCACTTTGACCGCGCGATCCTCGAATGGGCCAAGGCCAACCCGACGATTACCTATATTTTTAGCAGCGATATTAAGAAAAACCTCGGCAACTGCAATTGTCAGCGCCTGGCGCCGTACGCCGAGTGGTCCGACGATACCGTGCAGGTCAAGACCTTCGGTTCCACCGATATCGGCGTCTCCTTCCTGGTGACGGTGGACGGGATTCACCTCTTCCACGCCGGCGATCTTAACAGGTGGCATTGGAAAGAGGATACCGAAGCGGACCGGGCCCTGGCCGACCAGGCTTTCTTTGCCGAAGTGCAAAAGATTGAAGGCCATCCTATCGACGTGGCGTTTTTCCCGGTCGACCGGCGTTTGGAAGAGTACTACGCCCATGGCGCCGAATACTTTGCCGAACGCCTCCGACCGAAGCTGCTAATCCCGATGCATTTCGGGGTGGATTTCGAAGCCACCAAAGCCTTCGCGGCCCGCGCCAAACAATTGGGCATCGCCACGGTGGCGATCACCCATCAGGAACAGGAGATTACAGTCTAATCTGTTCCAGACACCGCCGCAACCGCGCCTTAACCCGGTCTTCCCCCATAACCCGCATGATCGCGTAAAGTTCGGGAGTGGCGGTGCGGTTGGTCAGCGCCACCCGCAGGATCATCGCCAGGTCGCCGACGTGTCCCGCGTAAGCGGCGGGGTCGGCTTGATAGGTTTTCGCGTCGCGGGCGTATCCCAACCGCTCGGCTAAATCTTTTAACCACTCGAACCAGGCCGTTTGCTCCAATCCCTTCGGCTCGTGATCAAGATACTCCCGTAGCGCTTCCCGGATCTGATATGCTGAAAATTTCGCCGGGAACACGTATCCGGCGGCGCAGTCACTCTCAAACAATGAATCGTAAAAGAAACCCATACCGGCCCGAATATCCGACCATTTGCCGAAGTCTTTCCGGGGTTTGCCGACGTTGCGTTCAATATTGAAAATCCGCAGCGAATATTCGGGTTGGTCGCTGAGCAATTCGAACAATTCCGGATCGTAACGCCGCGCCCACTCCGTCGCCTGCTCGTAAACTTCCTCCGCCCGGTAGGTCGCAATCAGATTCTTACTGATATCGTTCAACTTATCCAGGTCGAACAACGCGCCGCTGATGCTCATCTTCGCCAAGTCGATCGGGAAAGCGGTCAGTGGTTCCCGGGAATGTTCAGCCCGCCAAACCGGATAATTGGAGTTGATCAGAGTTAAGAAATATTCGGTGACCGCCGGCCCAAGATAACCTTGCTCCTGATAAAACTCGGCAATGGCGTCAAGGTCCTTCCGCTTACTGAACTTGCGTTTGGAATTGCCTTCCCGTTTCAAAATCGGCGCGATATGCCCATACTTGGGCGGTGCGAATCCTAACGCCTCAAACAGTTGGAGATGGAGCGGAACCGAAGCCAGCCACTCGTCGCCACGGATCACATGGGTGGTTTTCATCAGAAAATCATCGACCACATGGGCCAAATGATAGGTCGGCAAACCGTCGGATTTCAGTAAAACAATGTCTTGGTCGTTTTGCGGCATTTCAATCCGCCCTTTGATCGCATCCTCGAAAACGATCTTTTTACCATAATTACCGGGGGATTTGAAGCGAATTACGAACGGTTTCCCCAAGCCTAACTCTTCGCGAATCTGTTCCAGCGTGGCCTGGCGGTGACTGGCCCACCGTCCGTAATAACCGGGTCGCGTTCCCAATCTTTCTTGCTTATCCCGAAGGGCGTTCAATTCGGTCTCATCGCAGAAACAAGGGTAAGCCAAACCGCGTTCGAGCAATGATTTCACAACCGTCTGATAAATTTCCCTCCGCAAGCTCTGTTGATACGGTCCGTAGTCGCCGAATTCCGTTTGGTTTCCGGTGACTCCTTCGTCAAAACCAATCCCGAAATAACGGAGCGCCTCAACGATTCCCGCGACGCTCCCCGCCACTTCCCGTTTTTTATCGGTGTCTTCGATGCGCAGGTAAAAGACGCCCCCGCTCTGATGGGCCAAACGTTCGGAAACCAACGCCGCATACAAACCGCCGATATGAAGTTTCCCTGTCGGACTCGGCGCAAAACGGGTCACCTTTACCCCCGGCGCCAATTGCCGGTCCGGACACGCCGTGACGACTTCAGCCACATCACGCTCGATCCCCGGCAAAAGTAACTTCGCTAACTCATTGCCAATCTCCATCTGAACCATCCTTTATTGAGAATTCGATATGAAAATTCAAAGACGCAAGCAGGCTAGGAGTCCGCAGTCCGCCAACGCCCTGTGACGCTTATCGGGATTTTCAAAAAAAATAAAACCTTTCATCCCCGTAACAGGGACGAAAGGTTTTTAAACTTCCGCGGTACCACCTTGTTTGGTATTACTACCCACTCCAAATGCATTCAAAGCAAATTGAACGCCCGCTTGAAACGGAGTGACGGCGGTAGCGAAACAAAAACCTTCCGTCCGCTAAGGACGAAAGGTTCAACTTCCGTGGTACCACCTTGTTGGCAAAAACGCCCACTCGCTCAAGCAAGATCAATCTTCTTCATCCTGCTCCTTCGGTAACGGGAAGCACCGGTTGGCTTACTCCGTATTTTCAGCCACAGCTCCAACGGCCTGTTTCGCCAAGTTCGAATACCCAATTTCCACCGGCATGGGCTCTCTTGAAATCGAGGATTTGGTTACTCTTCCGCTTCATCGCATGTCGAATATGAAGATGTAAAATACATAATACACGCTTCAATCTTTCTTGTCAAGATCTGAGAATTGACCGCCATTATTTACCACGATTGTATCGATGTGGTTTGAGGGTCACGATCTTTTTTAGGTCGTAAATTCCTGCATAAGGCCTATAATCAAAAAAACTGTTCCCATCGCCCTCCAGATTCTTCGCCAATCCCGATACATTGTCGTTGCTCATGAATATATATATATAAATCCAAACGATAGCGAGGTTCGTATGAAAAAGTTACGTTTTCATCTGCTCGGATTGGCTCACCTTGCCACTCACCGTTCCAATTCTTCCTGCGCTTACACGCAAAAAGTTGTTAAACTGGCCCGGATGATCAAAAATTATGGCCACCAACTTTACTTCTACGGCGTCGAAGGTTCGGATGTGGTCTGCGACGAATTTATCCAAGTATCCACCCAAGCTGTCCTGAAAAAAGCGTATGGCGACTATGATCAGTCGAAAGAATTTTTCAAACACGATCCCAAAGACCTAGCCCACCGCACGTTCAATGAAAATGCCATTGCCACGATTAATGAACGGAAACAACCCGACGACCTGTTGCTTTGTCCGATGGGTAATTATCAAAAACCGGTTGCCGATGCCACCAACCTATTGGTGATCGAATCGGGGATCGGTTATACCGGTGTTTTCACCGCCCACCGGGTCTTCGAATCGTATGCCTGGATGCATTATGTTTACGGTTTATTGAACCAAGGTGACGGCGGTTGGTATGACGCGGTCATCCCCAACTATTTCGATGTCAACGACTTCCCATACCAACCCCAAAAACAAGATTACCTCCTTTATCTCGGGCGGATTATTTCCCGCAAGGGCGTCCAGGTCGTCGCCGATGTGGCGAAGGCAACCCGGAATCAGTTGTACATCGTCGGCCAGGGTTCGCTCGACAATCCCCAGGAAGGGTTGACCCTTAGCAAAGAAAAGCATATCAAATATTTCCCCGCGGTTGGACCGGAAGAACGCAAGGAACTATTGGGCAACGCCAAAGCTGTGCTGATGCCGACCATTTATCTGGAACCGTTTGGCGGGGTCAATGTCGAAGCGCAACTCTGTGGCACTCCGGTCATCACCAGTGACTGGGGAGCATTCCCCGAAACCGTTTTACACGGCATCACCGGTTTCCGCTGCCGCGTTTTTGAAGAGTTTTGCTGGGCGGTACAGAATATTCACCGGATTAATCCCGCCGCATGCCGCGAGTGGTCCGAACGCAACTACTCCATGAAACGGATCGCCAAGATGTACGAAGAGTATTTCCAGCGGGTTCACCGCCTGTTCGGCAAAGGTTGGTATGAAACCAACGAGGAGCGGGAAGAACTGGATTGGTTACGCCGTTATTATCCGGGGGACAAAAGCTGAATCGGAACAGTCAAATCCCGGTCGACCGCGTTGACCGGGATTACTCTTCCCTCTCAAGTTTTGCCCTAATTCTTTTGCGACTAATACATAATTCCACCACTGGTTTACCAATAATAACCAGGGTGAATGTTTGTGTATAAAAACTCCCGTAAAAACAGCCGCGTTCCATCCGCCGCTCCACCCCGGAACGAGGTTGGAAACGCCCTCTGCGACTCGTTGGCGGCCAATGAAGCGCTCCTCCGCGATCTGTTTAAAGATGACGACACCGTCATCTATCGGCATTTTCAGAGTCAAATCGACCTCCACCTGAAATGTTGCGCCGTTTTCAGCGATGGAATGGTCAATAACGAAATTGTCAACGAAAATATCATTGAACCGATTATGCGTTTCACCGGGTTGAAAAGGAACGATCAACCCATTGACGTCTTGCAAACCCGGGTTATTATGGCCAATGATGTCCAAAAAACCGCGGATGTCAAGGTGATATTGGCGGGATTGGTTTGCGGCGACACCGTTTTATTGATAGAAAATTCTGCGGAAGCGTTGATTGTCAACTCAAAGGGTTGGCAGACCCGCGCAATCAGCGAACCGGAAAATGAGAAGGTGCTTCGCGGACCCAAAGAAGGTTTCACCGAATCATTGATGGTGAACCTGTCGCTAGTGCGTCGGAGACTCCATACCCACCAATTCAAGTGCAAATTTCAAGTCTTTGGTTCCCGGACCCAAACCAAGGCGTGTATTTGTTATATCGACGGATTGATCAACGACGCGCTCCTGCGCGAACTGGAAAACCGGCTGAAACAAATTGAAATTGATGGTGTTTTGGGAACGGGTTATATTGTGGAGTTCATTAAAGACGCTCCGCTTTCGCCTTTTAAAACCATCGGCAATACCGAACGCCCGGATATTGTCGTGGCGAAACTGCTCGAGGGACGGATCGCCCTATTGCTTGACGGTACTCCGGTGGCGATTACGTTACCGCATCTTTTTATCGAATACTTTCAATCAAGCGACGATTATTATCTAAGCTTCTTTTTCTCCTCAATCAATCGGATGTTGCGGATTGCCTCGTTTCTCTTCGCCATCAGCGTCCCTGCCATTTACCTTGCGTTAACCACCTATCACCAGGAGATCATCCCCACGCCGCTACTGCTCAGCATCTCCGCTTCCCGGCAAGGAGTCGCGTTTCCGACGGTGATTGAATTACTGATTTTAGGATTGGCTTTTGAACTGTTACGGGAAGCGGGAATTCGAATGCCGTCCACGATTGGACAGGCCTTGAGCATCGTCGGCGCGCTGATCCTGGGGCAGGCGGCGGTCGAAGCCCGCATTGTCAGCGCCCCAATGGTTATTGTTACCGCGCTCACGGCAGTCACCGGTTTAATGATTCCTAACCTAAGCGGGCCGGTTATCATTCTGAGAGCATTATTTGTATTTCTGGCTAGTCTGACCGGCTTTTACGGCTACCTGTTCGGCATGATCGGCCTGTTAATTCACTTACACCAAATCCGGTCATTCGGTGTTCCGTACATGAGTCCGCTGGATTCGTTAAATCTGCAAGACATAAAAGATACAGTGATCCGGGCCCCCTGGTGGTATATGAAGACCCGGCCCAAGTTCATCGGCGCCGCCAATCGCCTCCGGCAGCCAAAAAACGGCCGAAAGTGAGTGCGCAAATCCTTACGAGGAGCCTAACATGGCGTTAAGACAGCGACAATTGATCCTTTTCATCCCCGTTCTGATCGGCGCGACGCTGTTCAGCGGCTGTTGGAACTACCGCGAAATCGACGATCAGATCATTATCGCCGGATCGGCGGTTGATTACAACAAAGAAAATAACGAATTACTGCTCACAACCGAGATCGCCTTACCTAATTCCTCAAAGGAGCAAAATTTTGTCTCCAAAGTCTACCAAGGCAAAGGCCGCAATCTCGCGGAGGCCGTCGTCGACTTACGCTCCAAAGCCGGGCGGAATTTATTATGGAGTCACTCCAAAGTTATTATTTTCGGTGATGAATTACTCCGGCGGCCAAAGTTGTTCATCGGCACGTTGGACTGGATCAAACGCACTGAGGATATGCGGGACACTTTGTGGCTTTTGATCTCGGCGGAAAAAACCGGCGCGGCGATTTTTGAGAAATCCAAACCGCAAACCCAGAAAATTACGGCCTTTTTTCTGGATTACCTGTTTCTCACTGGAAAATCCGAATCGTTTGTCAGTGTCCCCTTCTGGAAATTCCTCACCGACTTGCAGTCTTCCAGTAACGCTTCGGCCTTACCGTTAGTGCGTCTGTCCGACTCCGCCAGCGGCACTCTCCCGCTGATCGAAGGGACGGAAATGTTCAACGCGACCAAAACCGGCGGTCGACTGGACGGCAATCAAACTAAATTTTTGTTACTGCTAACCAATAATTTAAATCAGGCGATTTTTGCGCCCGAACAGTCGGAAAGCAGCGCATTTCAAGCCGTTTCACTGAAGACTATCCACAGTCGGGCCATTATCGAACCGGAAAGATCCCCCCAAGGTTTGGTAATGAAGATTCAAGTTATGATGGAGGCGCAAATCCAAGAGATTGACAGTGAGAACGATATCTTCAAACCGGAGCAGGTCAAAAAAATCCAACAAGGGGTCGCCACGGTAATCGCCAAAAAAATCACCACCTTTATCAGGCAGATTCAAAAAGATCAATGCGATGTGATCGGTCTGGGCAACAAAGTGGCGATCAAGTACCCCGAGTTGTGGCAGTCTTTACAAAAACGGTGGAGGGTTGAATTTGCCAAAATCCCCGCCAAAGTTCATGTCAAATTGCTGATTTCCGGTAGCGAGCAAAGTATGGGAACGACGAAAGTGGGGCGATAGCATGTTTCTAGCGGTTATTATTGGATTTGGGGCGATCGGTTTTCTGGAAATCGTACCGTTAATCCGCAAGCGCCAATACAAGGAGTTGCTGCTATACTCCGGCCTTTTTTTAAGCGCCTTTTTACTCACCCTGCTGCTCAGTTTGGAGGTTAAACCGCCCAGTCCCGCCAAAGCCATGGATGAATTGCTCAAGCGATTCGGACGCCCCGGTTGAGACTGCGCCGCTGAAGAACTATCTATCGTAAGCTTAACGGGGTCTTTAATTATTTGCGGAATTGGGGCGCCAGTTTCCGTTTGCGAAATTCGGCCACCCCATACGTGATGATGGGTATGACCATCAGATACGGTATCGAATACGGAACCAGGTCTTGTTTCAGCCATTGCGTGTAATCGAGCGGACCGTCGAAGAAAAAGAGCGAGGCGGCAAAGAGCGATAGCCCGATCGGGGTGATCAGAAATTGATAATTATCTTGGAAACCAAAGGTCCGGGCCAGCGCTTTGCAACAGACCGTAAAGTAAACATTGGTTTTGACAAAAGCTCCCACAATAAAAACGGTGGACAACATCAATTCAAAACCGTGCAAATAGGTGCCAAGCATAATGAGGGAAGCAGCGATATAGGTCGGATAATATACATCCGAAGCCAATTTAATCCCCAAAACCAGGACGCTGGAGACGGAGATCGTCAATACGCCCAAAGCGCCGATGCTGGGACCGATTAACAAAACCCGGTAGGGTGATTTCGCTGAACGGAAAGTTTTGAAAAACCCTGAGAAGATCACAATTTCCCCCAACGGAAAAATAAAGGTCGACAAGGCGCCGTATAAAATCGCACCCAGCTTTTCATGGAACGGCGGCAGGAGGTTATCCAGATTCATCATTGGAAAAAGCCCGATGATTAACATGCCGATCGAAAGTAACGTCGGAATCAGAAAAAACGTGGCGAAGTTACTGATTAACCCGACTCCCCCTTTGACCATCCAGATACAGATCAACGTAATGAAGATATCGAGCACGACTTTCGGGGTGTCCGGCAGCGCGGTTGTTTTGATGAATTGAATCAGAAACGTGTTGATCAGGACCGAAACATAAAAACACGAGAGGATGTAGACGACATTGATCAGCTTCGCCAGAACTTTCCCGAAGCAAAGTTCAAATACTTGAAAGATATCCAGATCGGGAAATAACGTTTTGACCCTGGCGATCAGCAATCCCATGACCATCGTCATCAAGTAACAGATCAAAATGCCAACCCATAAGTCCTTCTTCGCTTCCAGCGAAAAGATGACTAACGAAGAGGTGCCAACGATATAAAGGACAATCACCGCGATACATTGCTTGTCCCCCACGCTCTCTTTATGCAAACGGTCGCCTCCGTTGAACTCATATCCACAACAGCTTTTTTCCTATTATTGCCATCGTCAAAACGGTTCATTCATTAAACCGTTAAATTATTGCCGGCGCCGGCGCAACGTTCCCGGCGCCACGCCCCGCAGCTTTTTAAAGCAGGCGTAAAACGCCGCCAAACTTCCAAAGCCGCACGTTAATGCAATCTCCAATACGTTTTGGTCCGTATTTTGCAGCAGTTGGGCAGCTTTGGCAACCCGCAATTGATTCAGGAACTCTACCGGAGTCATTTGAAAGCCCCGGCGGAACAACCGGATCAGTTGATTTTGACTGACATTCAGCTGTTTGCGAGCGGCGGCGAGTTGCTCCCGGTCGTCGTAGTAGCGTTCAAAGAGCGTTTTCACCTGGCTAAGCAGTTCGGCGTCGGGTTGATAAATCGCCAGCTCGGGGCGGCAACGTTTACAAGGGCGGTAGCCCCGGGTGGCCGCCGCCGCATAATGGGGGAAGATTTCGACGTTAGCACGTTGCGGCGTCTTTGATTTGCAGGACGGACGGCAGGCGATACCGGTGGTTTTGACCGCATAAATAAATCGACCGTCAAATATCGGGTCGCAGCGAACGATGGCGTCCCATTTTCGATCATCCAGTTGCAAAAGCCTGCCCCCTTTTCCGGCGCATTAGGTGTTACCTTCCGTTGCTAACCGCCACAAGTAAAACGAAGCGACCGATCCATACGGCGAATACCGTTTCCGGTAGCGCGCAAATTGGGTTTTGTCCAATTGCGTTAAGCCATAAAGCGCCATCATCCCGCGCCGGATCGCCAAGTCCCCCCAACTGACCACATCGGGCCGTTCCAGCGCGAAGATTAACAACATTTCCGCCGTCCACACACCGATACCCGGCAAGACCGAAAGCTGTTTAATAATCTCCGCATCCGCCAATTCCGGCAAATCATGAATGCGCGCTTCGCCGCTCAACACCGCCGTGGCGATTCCTTGAATGTATCCCGCTTTACGCATTGAGACGCCGCATTGTTGAATTTCCGTCAATGAGGCGACTGCCAGCGCCTCCGGGATAATTGCCCCAAATCGATCCCGGACCCGTTGCCAAACCGTGGCTGCCGCTTTGGCCGCAATTTGCTGAGCGACAACACTTTGGACCAGTGCGGCAAAAAGATCGGGATTTACTTCGCGTTCAATCAGTCCGATCCGCTCAATGGCTTGTCCCAATTTCGCATCGCTTCGCTTCAGGTAATCCATTTCCTTCTGGCCATAATCAAAACTGGGCATGGCGTTGTTCCAATTCCAAAAGATATTGTTTGGCGGGGAGACCGCCCCGATATCCGGTGAGTTTCCCGTTTGCCCCGACCACCCGGTGACACGGGATAAAAAGGGGCAGCGGATTGCGATGGTTCGCCAAACCCACCGCCCGGCAGGCCTTGGGCCGGCCGATACTTTGAGCGATCGCTTGGTAACTACGGGTTTCGCCGTAAGGAATGGCGGTCAAACTGGCCCAGACCTTAAGCATGAAGTCGGTTCCGGCGGGCGCCAGGGGTACGGTGAAAAACCTCCGGTCACCCGTCAGGTACTCGCGCAATTGCGCCGCCGCCTCGTTCAGAACGGCGGATTCACCCGCCACCGCATCCGCCGGTGGCGCTTCCCCTTGAAAAAGCAGTTGGGTGACGGCGCTTGAATTGGCGACGATAGTCATTGCGCCGATCGACGTGGCAAAAGCGTAGCTAAGTTTCATTGATTGCTCCTCAATTAAAAATTCCGAATGTGCAGGTCCACCCAGTTGTGCTTTGAAGCCCAACTGCGCTCCTTTGTCCTTAAAAAGGACAACCGCTCCGTAATCCATATCCTGATATAGAGTTCAAAGCCTTATGGTTACCCTTCGAGGGATCGCACGTAGACTAAAATTCATTCGTATCCTACTTATCTAAGCGGCTTGACTAGATAGTATCTTTGTAACATCAGTTTACCAAAACAACCGCAGCTTGTCTTGCAGAATTTCACCAGACAATTCCGGAAAAAGATTGACAAATTGTTCAAAACCATCCATACTATTATCCAACCACGCTTTTTGGCAATACTTTCCGTTAATTTCCGTCACAATCTCCGAGGTGTATGCACGATGTATCTTAGTCTGCTCGTCAAAAACTTCAAACAACAATTCGCCTACCGCTCGGACGTGTTCTTCCGGATTATCGGCAGCATCCTACGGATTTATATCCAGATCTGCATTTGGACCGCTTTGTTGGGACACGGCGGATTTACCAAAACCGTTTCATTGCCGGCGATGATCTCTTACGCGATTGTGTCGTATTTCATCTCCGAGTTGATCCATTCGCGGATCTCATATACGATCGCCAACAAAGTCCGGCTCGGCGCCATCGCCATTGATTTGATCCGCCCGGTCAGTCTGGTTCGTTATCTCTTTTGTGAACAGTTGAGCGAGAATGTTTTTTATCTGATCTTTGCCGGCGGTCCCGTGTTATTGGTGGCGATTTGCTTTTGGGGATTTACTCTCCCCGCCCTGCCGGTGTTGGCCCACTTTTTAATCAGTCTCGCCTTGGCGGTGATTTTGATGTTCTATATCGAAATGGCCGCCGGTTTACTGGTCTTCTGGGTGAAGGACGGCGCTTACGCCGATATGCTCGTCGGCGGTCTCTTTACGGTCTTCTCCGGCAGCACCATTCCGCTGTGGTTTTACCCGAAATTTCTGGTGACCGTCGCCAATGCGCTACCGTTCCGTTACATTACCTTTGAACCCATCTCGGTATTTCTTGGCAAATATGATCTGGACCAAGCCCGCCAAGTCATCTTGATCCAGATGTTTTGGATTGGCGTTGTTTGGCTTTTGGAACGGACAATCTGGCAACGGGTGCAAAAAAGCATCTTTGTCCAAGGAGGTTAATTTGCGCATGGAAATGCTCCAACTTTATCTGGCGTTCTCCAAAGTCAACTTCTTGACGCAGTTGGAATATCGCGCTCAATATGTCATCCGGATGCTCTCCAAGATCATTGCCTGGACGGCCGGTTTTGTCCTCATCACCGTCTTGTTGCATAAATTCAAATCAATCGGCGGCTGGAGCACTTACGAAGTGTTATTTCTCTATGCCATGGACGTGTTGTCCTACTCGATCGCCGGCACCTTTTTTTACAGTCCCTTCCGCAATCTCGGCCGCAACATCCAATTGGGCTTGTTCGACGAAGTGTTGACCAAACCGGTCAACCCGTTGCTCTACTATGTATGCACCAAAACCAGCGCCGGCTATACCTGCAATTATATTATCGCTTTGATCATCATCGGCGTCAGCTTTAGCAAGCTGGGAATCCAGTTGACACTGGTCAAACTCCTCAACCTGGGGTTGGTGATCATCGGCGCGACATTGATTCAGGCGACCGGGTTTATGGTGACGACCATTCCCTCCTTTTGGCTGGTGAAAAGCGATAGTCTGTACCGGTTGTTCTTTGCCAATCTGACCGGGTTTCTGCAATATCCGCTTTCAATCTACAACCGGAGCATCCAGGTGGTCTTGACCTTCGTCCTGCCGTACGCTTTCATCAATTTTTATCCGGCCCATTATTTTCTCGGCAAAACGGACGCGTTATTTCATCCTTACTTTCAATATCTGACGCCGTTGGTCGGATTGCTCGCCTTCGCTTTGGCGTACGGCTTTTGGAAACTGGGGATCAACAACTATCAAAGCACCGGATCGTAAAACGCGCAAAGGGGTTCACGCTGATGAGCTTTATTGAAGTCAACCAGGTATCCAAAGAATTTAAGATTTATAAACGCCAAAAAGGTTTTGTTAATAACCTCCGTTCGTTGTTGGTCCGGGAGTACGAGACCAAAAAAGCGGTGAACGATATCTCCTTCGCCATCAACCAAGGCGAGTTGATCGGTTATATCGGACCCAACGGCGCCGGCAAGTCCACCACCATCAAAATGCTCTCCGGCATCCTGCTCCCAACCCACGGGCAGATTACGGTGGCCGGAATCGTCCCCTACCGCGAACGAAAACGGAACGCGCTCCAGATCGGAGTGGTTTTCGGGCAACGCTCCCAGTTGAATTGGGACTTGCCCACTGAAGACACCTTTGAATTGTACCGCCGGATGTATAAGGTGGAAACGGCGCGGTACCGCCGGAATGTCGATTTTTTCGTCGAACTCCTGGAGATGCGGGAGTTCTTTCGCAAACCGGTGCGACAACTCAGCCTTGGTCAAAAGATGCGCGCCGAGATCGCCATTGCCTTGTTGCATGATCCCCAGATTCTCTACCTCGACGAGCCCACCATCGGGCTGGATGTCGTGGTCAAAAACAAAATCCGCCTGTTCATCCGCGAACTGAACCGCGAGAAAAAAACGACGGTCATCCTGACCACTCACGATATGATGGACATTGACCAAATCTGCGACCGGATCATTATGATTGACAAAGGCCGGTTGCTTTACGATCAGCCGCTGGCCAGTTTCAAAAAGTCGTTCTCCAACGATTATTACGTCCTGATCGAGTTCGCCGACGGCAACCCGCAGCAAGTCGACCCGCGCTTACAATTGATCCAAAAAGAGAACGGCCATAAGTGCCTGTTCTCCTTTGATAAAGACCGGATTTCCCTCAATGAGGTGTTAATCTATTTCTCGCAGAACTTTCAGATCATCGACATCAGCATCAAGCCGCCGGAGATCGACGAGATTGTCAGACGGTTGTACGAGCGGCAGTGACGCCGGGCGTTAATCATTTTCGGAATTACTGCAGTGGATAGTCGCCATTTGCTGTCCCGGGATTTCGGGCGACCTCTATCATTGAATCCGTTGTAACCCACACTCCGCCATGGCGATCATAAATTCCTTTTCTTTCGGCGTGGCGCGGTCATAGCGCACTTTAAAAAAACTATCGTCTAAATTTTTCTCAAATACGGGATATGCTTCCTTAACCGAAGCAAGGTCAATCTGTTGGTCCTTGATGAACGACCAGACCTGTTTTCCATATTCCTGAAGGAAATACGGATAACCCTCCGTAATTTTAATGATTTCCAAAATTGCTTATTGTAATTATTTCGCGGCTGCGATGACGTAATCATTCGTTCGATATGGTGAAAAATATTTGCCCCTCCTTTGTCAATTGTATTCGTTGAAAGTCCGCCAAAACAGTTGCCAGCTCGCTTCCGCTTCGAGCTTATCGCCCGCGACAAGCCACATCCTTGCCGGGCGACCGCGCATCCTTGCCCGACGACTGCGCATCCTTGCCCAACGACCGCGCATCCTTGCTCAACGACCGCGCATCCTTACCCAACGACTGTGCATCCTTGCTCAACGACCGTGTTTCCTTGCTCAACGACCGTGCATCCTCGCTCAACGACTGCGCATCCTTGCTCAACGACTGCGCATCCTTGCTCAACGACTGCGCATCCTTGCTCAACGACCGTGCATCCTTGCTCAACGACCGTGCATCCTCGCTCAACGACTGTGCATCCTCGCTC